>NZ_JBVJIP010000009.1:0-150383 GCF_055586225.1 Actinoplanes sp. NPDC051388
GACATCCACACGCTTGTTGCCGGGGGAAGGGGCGAGGAGGAGGGCCGTTAGAGAGAGACGACCAAAAAACCGGGCGGGGGGGGGGAGGGGGGTGGGGGGGGGGGGGGGGGGGGCCCCCCCCCCCCCCCGCTTCGTCGTTTCACCAGGCATGAACCGGCTGGGTTGGCTCGACGCTCTCCGGGGCTGGGCCGCCGGGGTCGTCGTGCTCTTCCACCTCGGGCCGTGGCTGCTCGGCCCCGAGACGCACCTGAGCGTCTACCGCCTGCTCGACCTCGGCAGGTACGCCGTCCTGCTGTTCTTCCTGGTCAGCGGATACGTCATCCCGATGTCGCTGGAACGGCACGGCTCACTGCGCCGGTTCTGGATCGGGCGCCTCTTCCGCATCTATCCGGCCTATCTGGCGGCCATCGCGGTGCTGGTGGTGACCACCGCGGCGATCCCGGCGGTGCTGCGGGACCAGACCGTCAGCGGCGTGCTCGGCCACGCCACCATGCTGACCGACCTGCTGGGCCTGCGCGGCGCGGTCCGGCCGTTCTGGACGCTGACCTACGAGATGGTCTTCTACCTCGTCGTCTCCGGGCTCTTCGCCTGGCGGCTGCACCGGCACAGCGCGCCGATCGCCACCGTGCTGGCCGTCGCCGCGCTCGCGCTGCCGCTGCCGGACGGCCTGCTCGCCAGCGGCTTCGGGAGCCGCCGGGCCACCGCGATCGGGCTCGCCATGGTGGTCGTCGCGATCGTCGTGGCGTGCCTCACCCGCCGCCGGGTGCGGGCAGCCGGGATCGCCGGGATCGCGCTGCTCGGCGTCGTCGCGGTCAACGGGCACCCGGCCGCGGGAAGCACGGTCGCCTCGTCCGGCCAGGGCCTGCTGCTGCTGGCCACGATGTTCGCCGGGACCGTCGTGCACCGGCTGCACCGCGGCGAGATCGGCCGGCTGCCCGGCGGGATCGCGCTGGCCGTCGTCGGCGCCGGGCTGGCCACCACGGTCGGGGCGGTCACCACGGCGGCGGTCGCGGCGACATTTGCGGCATTCTCCGCCCTGCGCGAACGCCCGGCGCCCGGTTTCCTGGTCCGGCTTGGCACGATCAGTTACTCCCTGTACGTGTTGCACGTGGTGGTGATGCTGGCGTTCGCCCGGATGGTCCCGCACCTCGCCGAGCGCCCGGTGCAGGTCAGGGTGCCGCTGGCAGTGGTGTGCCTGGCCTTCGCGATCGGTGCGGCCGTCCTCGCGTACCGGTGGATCGAAGAGCCCTGCCAGGCACTCGGCCGGCGGCTGGCGACGCAGCGTGCCGTGACGCGCACGGCCAGACGCGTCAATGGAACGCGAAGCGTCTAGGCTCGATGCAAGGGCACGGCATTCCAGCGGCGGGTGGAGCAGCAGCATGAGCGTTCGACGGATCATGGGCACCGAGGTCGAGTACGGCATTTCGGTCCCCGGACAGCCCGGCGCCAACCCGATGGTCACGTCGTCGCAGGTGGTCAACGCCTATGGCGCACGGCCCGAGCTGACCCGCGGCGGCCGGGCCCGGTGGGACTACGAAGAGGAGTCGCCGCTGCGCGACGCCCGCGGCTTCACCTACTCCGGCGCCGCCTACGACCCCGCCGACGCCCTGGCCGACGAGGATCTCGGGCTGGCCAACGTGATACTGACCAACGGTGCCCGCCTCTACGTCGACCACGCCCACCCGGAATACAGCACCCCCGAGTGCACCAACCCGCTCGACGTCGTCAAGTGGGACAAGGCGGGGGAGCGGGTGATGGCCGAGGCGTCGCGCCGGGCCGCCACCATCCCGGGCGCGCACCGCATTCAGCTCTACAAGAACAACACCGACAACAAAGGCGCCTCGTACGGCTCGCACGAGAACTACCTGATGCGCCGGCAGACCCCGTTCGCGGACATCGTGGCGCACCTGACGCCGTTCTTCGTGACCCGGCAGATCTTCACCGGCGTCGGCCGGGTCGGTCTCGGGCAGGACGGCTCGGGCTCCGGCTTCCAGATCTCCTCCCGCGCCGACTTCTTCGAGGTCGAGGTGGGCCTGGAGACCACGCTGAAGCGGCCGATCATCAACACCCGCGACGAGCCGCACTCGGACGCCGACAAATACCGCCGGCTGCACGTGATCATCGGTGACGCCAACCTGTCCGAGATCGCGACCTACCTCAAGGTCGGCACCACCGCGCTGGTGCTCGCCATGATCGAGGACAAGGTGTTCACCGGCGAGCTCGGCATCGCCGACCCGGTGAGCGAGCTCAAGGCGGTCAGCCACGACCCGTCGCTCAAGCACCTGATGCGGCTGCGCGACGGCCGCCGGCTCACCGCGCTCGACCTCCAGTGGGCCTATTTCGAGCGGGCCAAGGCCTTCGTCGACGAGCGTTACGGCGCGGACGCCGACGACCAGACCGTGGACATCCTCAACCGCTGGGAGGACGTCCTCGACAAGCTGGGCCGCGACCCGATGCTCTGCTCCGACTCCCTCGACTGGGTGGCCAAGCTGCGGCTGCTGGAGGGATACCGCGAGCGCGAGGACCTGACCTGGGCCTCGCCCAAGCTCCAGCTGGTCGATCTGCAATACGCGGACGTCCGCCCGGAGAAGGGCCTCTACCACCGCCTGGTGGCCCGGGGCTCGATGCGGACCCTGCTCGACGACGACGCCGTGCGGCGCGCGATGGTCGAGCCCCCCGAGGACACCCGCGCCTATTTCCGCGGGCGCTGCCTCGCCCAGTACGCGTCCGAAGTGGTCGCGGCCAGCTGGGACTCGGTGATATTCGACGTGGGCCGGGAGTCGCTCGTCCGGGTGCCGATGATGGAACCGGAACGCGGCACCAAGAAGCACGTCGGGGCCCTGTTCGACAAGTGCGACACGGCGAAGGATCTCCTTGAGGTGATCACCAGCCGGTGACACGGTCGAGCCCGGAGGGTCCGGGTTCTCCACGCCGTCCGAAGGACCAGGTGTCGGCGGCAGCATTGTCGTACGGGCGAGGTAGGTTTTCAGCATCCCGAGAGTGATCGGGAGAGAAGGGGGACCCCAGATGGCAACCCGAGACACCGGCGGCCAGTCGCAGTCCGGCAAGGGCAAGCGCGACGAAGAGGTCGAGGACGTCACCACCGAGGCGAACCCCGAGGTGGCGGAGCGCAAGGCGGAGATCGACGAGGACGTCGACGACCTGCTCGACGAAATCGACTCCGTCCTGGAGGAAAACGCCGAAGAATTCGTCCGTGGTTATGTGCAAAAGGGCGGTCAGTAGGCATATCGGACAGCCCACATCTGAATGACGATCATCGCGCCGGCGGGGGCACGTTGGATATGGTGCTCCTCTCCGGAGCGATCATGTAACTGAAGGGAACCACGTGGCAGCGGGTTTTGATCCATCCGGGCGTCTACCAGATGTGTTCACCAACGCAGGGACGTCCTCCTTCACGCAGTTCCTGAGTCAGGCCGCCCCCGAGCTGCTGCCGGGTCGCCGGCCGTTGCCGCCGGGGCTGGCCGGCGACCTCGCGCCGCACGGCACCACGATCGTCGCCATCGCCACCGCCGAGGGTGTCGTGATGGCCGGCGACCGGCGGGCGACGATGGGCAACCTCATCGCCAGCCGCGACATCGAAAAGGTGCATCCGGCGGACGCCTATTCGCTGATCGGCATCGCCGGGACGGCCGGCATCGGCATCGAGCTGATGCGGATCTTCCAGGTCGAGCTCGAGCACTACGAGAAGATCGAGGGCGCGATGCTGTCCCTCGACGGCAAGGCAAATCGGCTGGCCGCGATGGTGCGGGGCAATCTGGGCGCGGCCATGCAGGGGCTGGCCGTCGTCCCGTTGTTCGCCGGTTTCGACCTGGCGCCGTCCGACCCCTCCCGGGCCGGGCGCATCTTCAGCTTCGACGTGGCCGGCGGTCTCTATGAGGAGACCGGCTACGACGCGATCGGCTCCGGCTCGCTGTTCGCCAAGTCGGCGCTCAAGAAGCGCTTCCGGCCCGGCGTTAGCACGCAGGACGCCATCGTGCTGGCGGTCGAGGCGCTCTACGACGCGGCCGACGACGACACCGCCACCGGCGGACCCGACGTGATCCGCAAGATCTACCCGGTGGTGATGACCGCGACGGCGGACAGCACGCACCGCCTCACCGAGGCCGAGATCACCACGGTGGCCGAGCAGGTCGTCGCACGCCGCGCGGAGAACCCGGGCGGCTGATCCGCGCGCCCGCACTGCGCGCGCGACGACACCTGCCGAGACGAGAGAAGGAGCAGCCCCCGTGGCCATGCAGTTCTACGCATCGCCCGAGCAGGTCCAGCGGGACCGCTCGGAATACGCCCGCAAGGGCATCGCACGCGGCCGGTCGGCCGTCGTGCTCAGCTATGTCGGTGGCATCCTCCTGGTGGCGGAAAACCTGACGTCGCTGCGGAAGATCAGCGAGCTGTACGACAAGATCGGGTTTGCCGCGGTCGGGCGGTACAACGAGTTCGAGAGTCTGCGGCGGGCCGGGATCCGGATGGCGGACCTGAACGGGCTGGCGTACGACCGGCGGGACGTCACCGGGCGGGCGCTGGCGAACGCGTACACGCAGACGCTGGGCGCGATCTTCTCCGAGACGCAGAAGCCCTATGAGGTCGAGATCTGCGTGGCCCAGGTGGGTTCGTCGCCGGAGTCGGACGAGCTCTACCGGATCACCTATGACGGCTCGGTGATGGACGAGCCGGGCTTCATGGCGATGGGCGGCCAGGCCGAGGCGATCGCCGCGGTGCTCAAGGAGCGGCACGACGCCACCGCGGACGCCGGCGCGGCGCTCAAGGTGGCCGTGGCGGCACTGGGCAGCGTGGGCGGGGAGAACGGCGCCACCCGCGAGCTGAGCGCCGCACAGCTCGAGGTGGCGGTGCTCGACCGCACCCGCAACGGCCGCGCGTTCCGGCGCATCACCGGGGCGGCGCTGACCACGCTGCTCGAGGGCGGCAAGGACGTGCCGGAGAAGGAGGTCGGTGACGCGGGTGACGCGGCGCCGCCGGCTCCGGCCGAGACCAAGCCGACCGTCTCCGCCGCGCCCGCCGACCTGGAGGGCACGGACAAGGACGAGGAGAGCTAGCCGACCAGCGGTCGCCACCAGTCCTCGTGGTCGCGATACCACTGGACGGTGGCGGCCAGCCCTCGTCGAGCCCGATGAGCGGGCGGTGACCGAGGTCGCGCCGGATCTTCGTGTCGTCCAGGGCCGGACGGACCTCGGCCTGCGGCTCGTCCTCGGCGCCGCCCGGAGGAGCCCCGCACAGCTCCCGCAGGAGCTCGGTGAGTTCCCGGTCGGTCGCCAGGTGGTCGCTGCCGATGTGGTAGATCTCGCCGGCCTTGCCTTCGGTCAGTGCGAGCGCGAGCCCCCGGCAGTGGTCGTCGACGTGCAGCCGGTCGCGGTCCTGCGCCCCGCCGTCGTCGAGCGTGGCCGTCCGCCCGTCCAGCAGGCTCGTCACGAGGCGCGGGACGAGGCTCGGTCCATTCACCCACGTCGAGCACGCCCTCGACGACGGGCAGCGACGCGCGCGGGATCGTGCCGTAGATCTCATCCGTGGAGACCTGCAGGAAACGCGGCATCCCGTGCCGCAGCGCGGCGTCCAGCAGCACCTGGGTGCCGAGCGCGTTGGTCGCCGGCGCGTGCGGCTCCACGGCCAGGTTGACGAGCGCGTCCATGTCCCGCGCGGCGGTGTCCACCAGCGCCGCGTCGCAGACGTCGCCGGGCACGAAGTCCAGTCGCCTGCTCTCCGCGACCGGACCCAGATTGCCGAAACCGCCGGCGTGGGTGAGCTTGTCCAGCACCGTGATCCGTGCGCCCTCGAGACCGGGCATCGCGTCCGCCAGCACGGTGCGGACGAAATGGGAGCCGATGAATCCGGCGCCGCCGGTGACCAGTAATTTCATGCCGACGGCAGCGTATCCGCAGGTAAATCCGGCGCTGCGCGCTTCGCGGCGGTGAAACGGCGGGTTGTGACTGCCGTTCACGGGTGCCGGACGGCTAGTGTTTCGTCATGGAACGGCGAATTTTCGGCCTCGAAACCGAGTACGGCGTCACATGCACCTACCGGGGACAGCGGCGGCTGTCTCCCGACGAGGTGGCCCGCTACCTGTTCCGCCGTGTGGTGTCCTGGGGACGCAGCAGCAACGTGTTCCTCCGCAACGGCGCTCGCCTCTACCTCGATGTCGGTTCCCACCCGGAATACGCGACCCCGGAGTGCGATTCGGTCACCGATCTGGTGGCCCACGACCGGGCCGGCGAGCGCATCCTCGAGGGTCTGCTGGTCGACGCCGAGAAGCGCCTGCACGACGAGGGGATCGCGGGGGAGATCTACCTCTTCAAGAACAACACCGACTCGGCCGGCAACTCGTACGGCTGCCACGAGAACTACCTGGTCAGCCGGCACGGTGAGTTCGGCCGCCTGGCCGATGTGCTGATCCCGTTCCTGGTCACCCGGCAGCTGATCTGCGGCGCCGGCAAGGTGCTGCAGACCCCGCGCGGCGCCGTCTTCTGCCTCTCGCAGCGCGCCGAGCACATCTGGGAGGGCGTCTCCAGCGCCACCACCCGCAGCCGCCCGATCATCAACACCCGCGACGAGCCGCACGCCGACGCCGAGCGCTACCGCCGTCTGCACGTGATCGTCGGCGACTCGAACATGAACGAGGTCACCACGCTGCTCAAGGTGGGCAGCGCCGACATCGTGCTCCGCATGATCGAGGCCGGCGTGGTGATGCGTGACCTGACTCTGGAGAACCCGATCCGGGCCATCCGCGAGGTCAGCCACGACGTCACCGGCCGCCGCAAGATCCGCCTGGCCAACAACAAAGAGGTCAGCGCGCTCGAGATCCAGCAGGAATACCTCGCCAAGGCCACCGAGTTCGTCGAGCGCCGCGGCGGCGACCAGACCGCCAAGCGCGTCGTCGAGCTGTGGGGCCGGGTGCTCAACGCGATCGAGAGCGGCGACCTCGACCCGGTCTCCCGCGAGATCGACTGGGTCAGCAAGCTCAAGCTGATCGAGCGCTACCAGGCGAAGCACCAGATCCCGATGAGCCACCCGCGGATCGCCCAGCTCGACCTGGCCTACCACGACGTGCGCCGGGGCCGCGGCCTCTACGCGCTGATGGAGAAGCGCAAGCAGGTCGACCGCATCTCCAACGACCTGGAGATCTTCGAGGCCAAGGAGACGCCGCCGCAGACCACGCGGGCCCGGCTGCGCGGCGAGTTCATCCGGCACGCCCAGGAGAAGCGTCGCGACTTCACCGTCGACTGGGTGCACCTCAAGCTCAACGACCAGGCGCAGCGCACGGTGCTCTGCAAGGACCCGTTCCGCGCCTACGACGAGCGCGTGGAGCGCCTGATCGCCAGCATGTGACATATGGCTAGGCTGGCCGGGCGATGACTTCTTCCAAGCCGGAGCCCGACCAGCCCGCCGAGCGCACGTTCGAGGACGTGATCCGCGGCCGGGTCGACCGTCGCCGCGAGCGCATCCGTGCCCAGATCCAGCGCGACCGCGAGGGCAATCACAAGATCCCGACGTGGCTTCTGGCGGTCATCCTCGTGCTGTTCCTGGCCGGCTGGCTCTATCTGATCATCACCAGCTGAGGATCAAGTTCTTCAGGTTCCAGCTGTCTGGGCGCCTGAGGCTCGACCTGAGGTTGAGGGTCGAGGTCAGGTGGAGGGTGAGGGTTGGCTGGGGCCCAGCAGGTCCCAGCGGTTGCCCGCGATGTCCAGGAAGACCGCCACCCGGCCGTAGGGCTCGTCGCGCGGTTCGGTGACGAAGGTGACGCCGGCCTCGGCCAGCCGGCGGTGGTGCGCGTCGAAGTCGTCCACGCGCAGGAAGAAGCCCACCCGGTCGGCGGCCTGGTTGCCGATCGCCGCGCGCTGGTGCTCGTCGGCCCGGGCCAGCAGCAGGCCGGTGCGGGCGCCGGTCGGGCGCACCTCGACCCAGCGCTTGGGGCGGCCGTCGTTGGTCAGCGACGGCGAATCCTCCACCAGGTCGAACCCGAGCACGCCGGTGAAGAACTCGATCGCCGGGTCGTAGTCGTCCACGATCAGCACGACGAGATCAAGATGCACCGCGCCAACCTATGACCCGGCCCGGCGCCGGCAAGCCCATCGTCGCCGGGACGACATGCCAACTAGGAGAGCAGGGCGGCGGCGTGCCGGCCGGCGGCCGCCGCGGCCAGGAAGTAGGCGCTGTCCTGGTCGAGGTCGCGGCCCATGGTGGACAACGGGACCGGGCTCGCGCGCAGCGCGTCCATCAGGCCGTCGGTCGGCACCCGGACCAGGTGGTGGCGGGCGGACAGCGGGGCCACCGCGGTCGCCACCTCGTCGGCCAGGGCCGGCGGCAGCCCCAGCGGGATCACCAGGTCGGCGGGCAGCAGGGCGACCCGGCCGTAGGCCGTCAGCGAGTGGTGCGAGACGCCGCGGTGGCGGGGACGACCGTCGCCGTCCGAGATGCGCAGCGAGCCGACGGCCCGGCCGCCGAGCGTGCCGATCGCGTTGATCGCCTCGCCGATGCCGACCCCGGAGAAGCCCCACGTCGTGCCGGTGCCGAGGTTGCCGGGCCCCTGGGTCAGGATGGTCACGTCGGCTTCCAGCACGTGGCGGGCGGCCAGCAGCGCGGTGTGCACCGTGCCGGCCTCCAGGTCGCCGCCGAAGGACTGCCCCGCGGTGATCGTGCCGGCCAGCGAGTCCGCCAGGCCGGAGAGCGTGCGGGAGAACCAGGCGGGCAACGCGCCGCCGTCGGTCATCACATAGGCCACCCGGGCGGCCGGGCGCGAGTGCAGCACGCCGGCCAGGATCGCGGGCAGCGCCGAGTGCAGGTCGGCGGTGACCACCGGCATCGAGGACAGCGACGTGGCGGCGGCCATCACCGGCCGGTGCGGGGAGGCCTCCTCGTCCACGCCGAGCAGGATCGGCTGCAGCGGGGTGTAGCGGGCCTTCACCAGGTGACCGCTGTCGCGGGTGGTGCCGGACGAGACCGGATCGGGCGGCAGCCGGTCGGGGAGGGCGACCACCAGGGCGTACCCGCCGGTGCCGAGGCCCATCACCTGCGCGCCCACGTTGAGCAGCACCCGGTCGCCCTCGATCGGCGTGCCCACCAGCTCCGGGTAGGCCAGCGCGCGGACCGGCGCCGTGTCGACGGACACCTGCAGCTCCACCGCGCCGCGCCACGACCGGCCCACCGAAAGAACCGTTCCGGACCGCCAGCGCACCATGAACCGGGACCCTATAGGTCCACTCCGCCGTCCCGGTGGTTGCGCCCGGCCGTGCCGCGCGTCGGGTCCAGGAACACGTACCGGATGCCGGGGTAACGCTCGCGCAGGCGACGCTCGGCGTCGTCGGACGCGGCCTCGATCTCCCCGCCGTTCACCTCGTCGTCGAAGTCGACCTTGGCGGCGACCAGAATGTCGCCGGGGCCGAGCTGCATGGTGAGCAGCGTCGGCACCGCGGTGACGACGTCGATGGCCGCCAGGTCGTCGGCGATCTGGTTGTGCATGGCCCGCGGCACCGCCCGGCCGACCAGCAGCGAGACGTTGCTGCTGGCCAGCGTGAAGGCGACCACGAGCAGCAGCAGGCCGATCAGGATCGACGCGATGCCGTCCCAGACCTCGGAGCCGGTGAGCTGGGCGAGCCCGATGCCCATCGCGGCCAGCACCAGGCCGATCAGCGCCGCGGAGTCCTCGAAGTAGACCGCCTTGACCGTGGTGTCCGGGGTGAGCCGCAGGAACCGCGACGGCGTGATGCCCCACCGCTTCGACTCGCCGCGGACCTGCCGCCGCGCCTTCAGGAACGAGGTGCCCTCGGCGAGAAACGAGACCCCGAGCACGATGTACGAGAGCAGGTAGTCGCCGCTGTGTTCGCCACTGATGATCGTGGTGACGCCGTGGTAGACGGAGAACCCGGCGCCGCCGATGAACGTGAACAGCGCCGCGATGAAGGCCCAGACGAAGCTCTCCTTGCCGTACCCGAAAGGGTGTTGTTCGTCGGCGGGCTTGCCGCCGCGGCGCAGCGCGACGAACAGGAAGACCTCGGTGACCGTGTCGGCCAGCGAGTGGGCCGACTCGGAGAGCATCGCGGCCGATCCGGACACCATGCCGGCGACCAGTTTGGCGGCGGCGATGACCAGGTTGGCGAGTCCGGCGAGGATGACCGTGCCGACGCTCTCGTTGCCGCCCTCGCCCGGCTCGGCGGGCACCGGGAGCGGCTCGGCGCCGGCCAGGCCGACCGGTGCGGAGGATTCAGATGATGACACCCGTTCTCCCTTCCCCGCGGCGTCGCCGGATAACCGCCCGGCCGGGAGGCTGCTAGCGTTCTGTCTCGTGTCGCGGACCCGCACCGAGCGCCTGGTGAACCTGGTGATCTGCCTGCTGTCCACGCGACGGTTCCTGACCGCCGCGCAGATCGCCGCGACCGTGCCGGGTTACGAGCACGACCCCGAGGACCCGAAGGACCACGAGGCCTTCCAGCGCAAGTTCGAGCGGGACAAGGCCGAGCTGCGCGAGCTCGGCGTTCCGCTGGAGATGGGCACACCGTCCGCGTTCGACAACGAGCCCGGTTACCGCATCGCCCACCGGGAGTACGCGCTGCCCGACATCCTGCTGGAGCCGGACGAGGCGGCCGCCGTGGGCATCGCCGCCCGGCTGTGGCAGCACGCCGGCCTGGCCGCCGCCGCGTCCTCCGGCCTGGCCAAGCTGCGGGCCGCCGGGGTCGAGGTGGACCCGCAGGCCACGCTGGGCGTGGAGCCGGTGGTGACGGTGGATCCGGCGTTCGGGCCGCTGACCACGGCGGCGCGCGATCGGCGGGCGGTGTCGTTCTCCTACCGGGCGCCGGAGAGCGACGCCCCGGCGACCCGGCGGCTGGAGCCCTGGGGCGTGGTGTGCTGGCAGGGCCGGTGGTACGTGGTGGGACACGACCGCGACCGCCGCGCCGCCCGCTGCTTCCGCCTCTCCCGCATCGTCGGCAACGTGCGCCTCACCGGCCGCGCCGGCGCCTTCACCCCGCCGGAGAACGAGGACCTGATCCAGCACGTCTCCCGCTGGGGCGGCCCGGTCGCGCACAACGGCCGCGCCACCGTCACGGTCCGGCCGGGTCGCGCCGCGGGCCTGCGCCGCTGGGCGATCGACTCGGCCAAGGGCGCGGACGGCGACGTGCTGACGATTCCCTATTCGGACGCCGAGCGGCTGGCCGCGACCCTGGTCGGTTATGGCGCGGACGTGCGCGCGGACTCCCCGCCGGAGCTGCGCGAGGCGGTCATCCAGCAGCTCAAGGAGATCGTCGCGCGGCACGAGGGCGTGGCGGTGGCGACGTGACAGCGCAGCAGCGTGGCGTGACGGCCGGGTCCAAGGCCTCCGCGGACCGCCTGGGCCGGCTGCTCAACCTGGTGCCCTACCTGCTGGCCCGGCCCGGCATCGCGACCGCCGACGCGGCCGCCGGCCTGGGCATCACCGAGACCCAGCTGCGCGCCGACCTGGAGTTGCTCTGGGTCTGTGGGCTGCCCGGTTACGGCCCGGGCGACCTGATCGACATGGCGCTCGACGGCGACCGGGTGACGATCACCTACGACGCCGGCATCGACCGCCCGCTGCGCCTCACCCAGGACGAGGCGCTCGCGCTGGTAGTGGCCCTGCGCATGCTGGCGGAGACACCGGGCACGGGCACCCGCGACGTGATCGAGCGCGCCCTTGCCAAGATCGAGAACGCGGCCGGCGACCTCGCCGACGCGCCGGTGGCGGTGCGGCTGCCGCCCGCCAACGAGCGGCTGGACGCGATCCGGGCGGCGGTCGAGCGCGGCCACGCCCTGCACCTGACCTATTACACGGCGACCCGGGACGAGACCTCCGAGCGCACCGTCGACCCGATGCGGATGCTGATGGTCGGCGGCAAGGCCTATCTGGAGGCGTGGTGCCGCCGCGCCGAGGCGACCCGGATGTTCCGGATCGACCGGATCGACGCCTGGACCGAGCTGGACGAGCCGTCCCGCCCGCCGGTCGGCGTGGTGCCGTCCGACGTCACCGGCGGCGTCTTCCACCCCGGCCCCGAACTGCCCCTGGTCACCCTGCGGGTGGGCCGCAGCAGCCGCTGGCTGACCGAGTACTACCCGGTGGAGAGCGTCCACCCGGACGGCGACGAGTGGCTGGTCACCATGCGGGTCACCGACCTGGGCTGGGCCCAGCGCCTGCTGATCGGGGTGGGGCCGGACGTGACCGTGGTCAGCCCGCCGGAGCTGGTCGACCGGATCCGCGCGCAGGCCGCCAAGGCGCTCGACCAGTACGCACAGATAAGCTGATCACGTGATGACGTGGATCCTGATCGGGGCCGGCGTGCTCGGACTGATCATTCTGCTCGCGGCGGCCCTGCCGCTGCTGGGCAAGCTGTCCGAGCTGCAGCGCGCGGTCGGCCGGGTGCAGCGCCGCCAGGCCGAGGCGGAGCAGTTGCAGGCCGGCGCCGAGCGGCTGCAGGAAACTCTGCTCGGGTTGCAGGGCCGGGCCGAGACGATGCAGGAGCGGCTCGCGCTGATCAAGGCCGGGCACGACTCGAGCGGAAAGCACGCCTGGCCGTCACGCCGGTGAAACCTGCCGACCTGCGGCGTTGTCTCCGGGTTGTCCCGAACTTCACCGCCGCACGGCAAATCCACAGGCACCGCAGGCGGTTACACCGCGGAAACCACACGTACGATGGACCCCGACCACCCCGTCCTTGATCCGACCGACTGGAGTAATCCCATGGGCGCCCTCAAGCCATGGCACATCATCGTCTTCGTCGTCGTGCTCGTGCTGCTCTTCGGCGCGAAGCGGCTGCCGGACGCGGCGCGCTCGCTGGGCCGCTCGTTGCGGATCATCAAGGCCGAGACCAAGGGCCTGATCGACGAGGACAACAACGTCGCGGAGAAGGCGGAGCCGCAGCACTCCCGCCAGCCCGTGCACCCCACCGAGATCCACGACCCGCAGCGGCAGCAGCAGCCTCAGCAGCAGCCCTATGTCGACCCGGTGCAGCAGCGCACCACCGACCGCTGACCCGTCATGGCTCTCTCCCTGCGCCGTCAGGGGCCCAGCAAGTTCGAGCAGGCCGCCGACGGCTCGATGACGTTGATCGAGCATGTCCGAGAGCTGCGTAACCGGCTCTTCTGGGCGTCGCTCGGCATCGTGGGTGGCCTGATCGTCGGCTTCATCATCTCCCAATGGGTGTTCCACGTCCTCGAGGGGCCATACTGCTCGCTGGACAGCTCGTGGATCGACGGCAAGTGCCGGTTCACCGTGCTGGGCGCCACCGACGGCCTGCTCCTGCGACTCAAGATCGCGCTGTGGGTCGGCCTGATCGTCGGCGCGCCGGTCTGGCTCTTCCAGCTGTGGGCGTTCATCGCGCCGGGCCTGCACCGGCACGAGCGCAAGTGGGCCTACGTCTTCGTCGCGATCGCCGCGCCGCTGTTCATCGGCGGCGCCGTGCTGGCCTACTTCGTGATCGGGCACAGCCTGCCGTTCATCATGGAGGCCGGTGTCATCGGCGACACCACCCAGCTCGAGGTCACGGCATACATAGGCTTCGTGACCAGCATGATCATGATCTTCGGGGCGGCGTTCGAGTTCCCGCTGGTCCTGCTGATGCTCAACTTCACCGGTGTGGTCAGCGCGCGCCGGCTGCTGAGCTGGTGGCGGATCGTGGTGTTCCTGTCCTTCGGCTTCGCGGCGATCGCCACGCCCGACCCGGGGCCGTTCGGCATGACCCTGCTGGCGCTGTGCATGGTTTTGCTTTATCTGGCGGCGACCGGTGTCGCGTTCCTCAACGACCGGCGCAGGGGCCGCGGCAAGGAGCTCTACGCGGGGCTGGACGACGACGCGATCTCACCGATCGACGACCCGCGCGAGCCGGTCGCGGCGGGTGACCGGATCGACGGCCCGACCGCGGTCGAGTCGCCCGAGCCGGTGGCCGGGCCGCTGCCGATCGAGCGCCGCTACGACGACATGACATAGCGGGGCGGTAACCTCCGCGTGTGACGAACGACACGATCGCGGTGCTGGCCAATCCCTCGGCAGGGAGAGGCCGGCACCGCGGTCTGCTTCCCGGGGTGCTCGAACGGCTCGGTGCGACCGGCCGCACCGTGCGGCTGCTCGACGCGCACACTTCGGAGGACGCCGAGAAGGCTTGCCACCGGGCCGTTGCCGACGACGTTTCCGCGCTGGTCGTGGTGGGCGGCGACGGCACGGTGCACCAGGGGCTGCAGGCGGTCGCCGGGCGGGAGGTCGGGTTCGGCGTGGTGCCGGCCGGCACCGGGAACGACTTCGCGAACTGTGTGGGCGTACCCGGAAGACCACTGGCCGCGGCCGAGGCCATCGCCGCCGCCGTCCGCGACGGCCGGGACCACCGGATGGATCTGGGCCGGATCAGCGGGACCGACGGCGAGGTGCGCTGGTTCGGCGCGGTCCTGGCGGCGGGCTTCGACGCGATCGTCAACGAGCGGGCCAACCGGATGCCCTGGCCGAAGGGCCCGCGGCGCTACGACCTGGCGATCGCGCTGGAGATGGCGCGGTTGCGGCCGCGGGTCTACGCGCTGGAGCTGGATGGCGTCGACCGCGGCTTCGAGGGCGTCCTGGTGGCGATCGGGAACACCGAGAGCTATGGCGGCGGGATGCGCATCGTGCCCGGCGCGGACCCGGCCGACGGGCTGCTGGACGTGCTGGTCGCCGCCAACATGAGCCGGCTGACGCTGGCCCGCCTCAAGCCCCGGCTGCGCCGCGGCACCCACGTCACCGATCCGCGGGTCAGCACCTATCGCGCCCGCGAGGTGCGGATCCACGCCGACGACATCGTCGGCTATGCGGACGGTGAGCGCATCGGGCCGCTGCCGCTGGCGGTGACCGCGGTCCCCGGCGCCCTCCGCCTACTGCGCTGAGCAGCCGGTGAGGGCCAGCGTCGCGCTCAGGCCGTTGGGGCGGCCCGGCTCGGCGGCCGGCAGCACCAGCGCGGAGCACCCGGCCCGCACCGCGCCCGCGTCGGCGGCCGTGTCGCCGACCATCAGCGTCCGCTCCGGATCGGCGCCGATCATGCCGCAGGCGCGCAGGAAGATCGCCGGATCGGGCTTGCACCGGCCCACCTCGAAGGACAGCGCGAACGCGTCGACCAGAGCGTCCAGCCCCCAGGCGGCGAAGATCGGCCGGATGTCGAAGCCGATGTTGCTGACCACGGCGACCCGGATGCCGGCCTCGCGCAGGGCCCGCAGCGTCGCCTCGGTGTCCGCATAGGGCAACCAGCCGTCCGGGCCCAGCAGGCGCTCGTAGAGGGCGTCGGCCAGCCCCTCGACGTCGGTCACCACGGTCGCCGCCAGTCCGGTGTAGGCGGCGCGGTGACTGTGCTCGTAGAGGTCGCGGTCGGCCCAGTGCTCGGCCAGGTGCGGTGGCACCCGGTGCGGCACCGGGCCGCCCGCGCGCCCGGCGGTGACCAGGCGGTCGGCCAGCACCGTGGCGCGCACCCGGTCGAGGTCGGCGCCGCAGGCGGCCGCCGCCGCGATCACCCAGGCCACCGGATCCTCGACCTGGGCCAGCGTCCCGTGGAAGTCGAAGAGCACGGCGTCCACCGGGCGTCCCGCGCTGGTATCCGGGGGGTGGTCGGTCGATTGGGCAGAATCCGGCACGCCCCGCACGATACCCAGCGGCCGGCGCGCCCCTGTCGGCAACCGCCGGGATCGCAAGCTGTCACACCCACGACCTACTCTGGTGGTCATGACGAGTCCCGCCGAGCGTTACGCGGAGTCGAGACGGCGGGCGGCCCGGCTGGCCGAGTTCCCGGCACTCGACGACTTCATGCTGGATGTCGGGTTCGACCTCGACGACTTCCAGCGCGAGGCGTGCGAGGCACTCGAGGAGGGCAGCGGTGTCCTGGTGTGCGCGCCGACCGGCGCGGGCAAGACTGTCGTCGGCGAGTTCGCGGTGCACCTGGCGCTGCGCGCGGGCGGCGGGCGCAAGTGCTTCTACACCACCCCGATCAAGGCGCTGTCCAACCAGAAATACCACGACCTGGTGCAGCGCTACGGGCCGGACAAGGTCGGGCTGCTGACCGGGGACAACGCGATCAACGGCGACGCGCCGGTGGTGGTGATGACCACCGAGGTGCTGCGCAACATGCTCTACAGCGGCTCGCCCGGGCTCACCGGCCTGGCCTATGTGGTGATGGACGAGGTGCACTACCTGGCCGACCGGTTCCGCGGCGCGGTCTGGGAAGAGGTGATCATCCACCTCCCGGCCTCGGTGACCCTGGTGTCGCTGTCCGCCACGGTCAGCAACTACGAGGAGTTCGCCGACTGGCTGGTCACCGTGCGCGGCGAGACCCGGGTCATCGTCAGTGAGCACCGGCCGGTGCCGTTGTGGCAGCACGTGCTGGTCGGCAAGCGCATGTTCGACCTGTTCCACGACGCCGACGCGGCCCGCAAGCACGACGTCCATCCCGAGCTGCTGCGTTATTCGCGCGAGATGCTGCGCCGGCTCGAGATGACCGATCGCGCGGCGGCCGGCCACCGTGGCCGGTCCCGCCGCTGGCAGCCGCCGCCGCGCGCCGAGGTGGTCGAGCGGCTCGAGCGGTCCAGCCTGCTGCCCGCCATCCTGTTCATCTTCAGCCGGGCCGGCTGCGACGCCGCGGTGCAGCAGTGCCTGGCCGCCGGGCTGCGGCTCACCGACCCCGACGAGCGGGCCGAGATCCGCCGCATCGCCCAGGCCCGGGTCGCCACCATCCCGGGCGAGGACCTGAGCGTGCTGGGTTACTGGGAGTGGCTCGACGGGCTCGAGCGGGGCGTCGCCGCGCACCACGCGGGCATGCTGCCGGCCTTCAAGGAGGCGGTCGAGGAGTGCTTCGTCCGCGGCCTGGTCAAGGCGGTGTTCGCCACCGAGACGCTGGCCCTGGGCATCAACATGCCGGCCCGGTGCGTGGTGCTCGAGCGGCTGGTCAAGTTCAACGGGGAGGCGCACGTCGACCTGACCCCGGGGGAATACACGCAGCTCACCGGCCGGGCCGGGCGGCGCGGCATCGACGTCGAGGGCCACGCCGTGGTGCTGTGGAGCCCCGACGTCGACCCGCGGCACGTGGCCGGGCTGGCGTCGACGCGCACCTACCCGCTGCGCTCGTCCTTCCGGCCGTCCTACAACATGGCGGTCAACCTGGTCGGGTCGGTCGGCGCGGAGAGGTCCCGCGACCTGCTCGAGTCGTCGTTCGCGCAGTTCCAGGCCGACCGCTCGGTGGTCGGGCTGGCCCGCCAGGTGCAGCGCAACCAGGAGACGATCGCGTCCTACGGCGCCGAGGAGGAGTGCCACCACGGTGACTTCGACGCCTATTTCGCGATCCGGGTGGCGATCGCCGACCGCGAGCGGGCGCTGTCCCGGCAGGGTGTGGCGCAGCGCCGGGCGGCTGCGGTGTCCGGGCTGGAGCGGCTGCGCATCGGCGACGTGATCCGGGTGCCGCAGGGCCGCCGGGCCGGGCTGGCCGTGGTGCTCGAGCCGGTCACCGGAGGCTTCGGCGAGCCGCGGCCGCTGGTGCTCACCCAGGACCGCTGGGCCGGGCGGGTCAGTCCGGCCGACTTCGCCGGGCCGGTGGACGTGCTGGAGCGCATCCGCGTACCCAAGAACTTCAACTCGCGGTCGCCGGGCGCCCGCCGCGACCTGGCCGCGCAGATCTCCGCCACCGGCCTCGACCGGCACGGCGACGGCCGGCGCCGGCGCAACCGCGGCGGCGACGGCGGCGGGGAGGACGCCGAGGTCGCGCTGCTCAAGGTGCAGCTGCGGCAGCACCCCTGTCACTCCTGCCCGGAGCGCGAGGAGCACGCCCGCTGGGCCGAGCGCAAGCACCGGCTGGGCCGGGACACCCAGGCGTTGCGCGACAAGGTGGCCGGGCGCACCGGCTCGCTGGCCCGCACCTTCGACCAGGTCTGCGCGGTGCTCACCGCGCGCGGTTACCTGACGGGCGAGGGCGAGGTCACCGAGGCCGGGCGGATGCTCGGGCGGATCTGGACGGAGGCCGATCTGCTGGTCGCCGAGTGCCTGCGCCGCGAGGTGTGGGACGGGCTGGCGCCCGAGGAACTGGCCGCGGCGGTGTCGATGGTGCTGTTCGAGTCGCGGCGCGAGGGCGACGAGCGGGTCTCCGTCCCCAAGGGAGCGCTGCAGGCCGCGGTCGACGACTGCGTCAAGCTCTGGGGCGAGATCGAGGCCGAGGAGGCGGCGCACGGGCTGCAGCTCACCCGCGAGCCCGATGTCGGCTTCGTCTGGCCGATCTACCGCTGGGCGCGCGGCGAGCCGCTGGGCCGGGTGCTGTCCAGCGGCGGCACGAGTTACGACTCGGACATGCCGGCCGGCGACTTCGTGCGCTGGGCCAGGCAGGTGCTCGATCTGCTGGCCCAGCTCAAGGAGGCGTCCGCGGCCTCGCCGGGGGTGCGCGAGGCGGCCCGGAAGGCGATCACCGCGATCAACCGCGGCGTACTGGCCTACCAGGCCGGCCTCTGAGGACGATGACGAGCGGTCAGACCAGCTTGTAACGCGGTGCGGTCGCCCCCGCGGCGGCCGGGACGCGATGGCTGACCACCGGGTGCGTGATGCCCTTGAGCCGGGCCGGCTCGGTCGGGATGCCGACCACGGCGGCCCGGTCGGCGCGGGCGTGTGCGCCCGGGCCGATCTGCAGCTCGCCCGGCCCGGCCAGGCTGCAGAGCCGCTGGGCCAGGTTGACGGCGCGCCCCCACACGCCGTAACCGGCCGGCGGCCAGGACGGGGTGACGAAGAGCTCGCCCCACTCGACGCCGGCGTGCACCGACGGGCGCACCGAGCGGGTGCCACCGGCGGCGACCATCGCCAGCCCGGCGCGGACCGCACGATCGGCCTCGTCGCCGATCGTGTCGTGCAACCCGAAGACGCACATGAAGCCGTCCCCGAGCACCTGCTGGATCTCGCCGCCGTGCCGGCGGGCGATGGACACGAGATCGTCGAGCAGCGGCTTGACGACCTGATAGACGATCTCCGGTTCGACGGTCTCGACGAGTTGGGTGAAGCCGGTCAGGTCGGCGAAGAGCACGGCTGCCTGCCGGCGATGACCACGGTCACTGTGCATGTCACGTTGCATGTCGTGTTTCCGGGCGACTTCCACGATGAGTCAGAGACCTGACTGTCGACCCTGATACATCGGGGTTTACGCGGCTCCGTATGCACTGAACGTGCACCAATTGACGTAGCTCGCTGGGTCGGTCCGATCAAGACCTGCCCGGGCGGCGTGCAGAGCGCGGGCGAGCGTCTGCCCGCCGGCGAGGTGTTCGTGGAGGGTGTACATGAGATCCACGGCGGCCACATCGGGCACCGCGGCGACGCTGGCGATCACGCCGGCGGTGCCCCGGGACAGCAGCGAGCTGATGAAGCCCACCGTCTCGTCGCCCGCATAGGCCACGTCCGCGCCGGACTGACAGGACGCCAGGATCAGCCGGTGCGGCGCCACCCCGCTGGTCTGCAGCTCCTGCACGGTCAGCGGCCCGTCGCTCAGCACCAGCGACGAGAACAGCGGGTTGTCCGCGCGCAGCCAGCCGTGGCAGGCCAGGTGCACCAGGCCGGCGCCGTCCAGCCGGCGCAGCACCTCGCCGGTCGTGCTCTCCGGCGGGCTCAGCGCGGTCGCCCCCGGATAGAGCTCGCGCAGACGCAGCACCTCGGTGGTCGCGCCGGGCAGGCTCGGGCCCTCCACCAGCAGCGGGACGCCGTCGCCGCGGCGCTGGGCGGCGGCCTCGCTGGTGCGGGCCCACATGCCGGCCGAGGGGGCCAGCGACACCGGCTCGTCCCACAGCGCCGACCACGGGATGCCGTGCAGGTCGCCGACCGGCACCACGACCAGTTCGGCGCCGGGCGGCAGGCCGAGCGGGGCGAGCAGCATCGCGCGCAGGCGGGCCACCCGGTTGTCCGCGCTCAGCCGGGCCGCGGCCAGCGACGACTCGGGCAGCGCCTGGGTCATCCGGCGCAGGGCGAAGAACAGGGTGCGTACCAGGTCGAGGGCCGCGGTCGCCGGGCCGAGCCGGACCAGCCGGCTGCGCCGCGGCTCGACCACCACCGCCACCAGGTCGCCGTGCAGCCGGGCGAACTCCACCAGCACTCGGCCGTCCAGGTAGGACCGCAGCCGGGCCGGCTTGATCGTGGCCGTCACCGCCTGGTTGTCGGCCCGCCGCCGCCAGCTGGCCCGCCGGATCCGGTCCTCGATCGTCTTCTGCCGGGCGACCAGCGGCTCCGGCACCGCGACCACCCGGTCGCCGGCCGCCACCCCCTCCAGCTCGGCGTGGATGCCGCGCAGCGCCTCCAGGTCGTCCACGTCGATGCCGCCGGACGGCTCCACCGCGAGCAGGGCCGCCGCCCGGGTGCGTTCCATCCAATCCAGCACCCGGGGCGCCGACCCGCCGCGCACCATCACCTCGAGGCCGAGCTGCCCCAGCTCGGCGCCGTGCCCGGAGGCCAGCACGCGCAGCTCCACCGAGGGCAGAGCGGTGCGGTGCCGGGCCAGATCGCTCAAACCCCTCCTGCAGTACGCGAGCACGCCCGCATCGTCGGCCAGCGCGGCGGCGGCCATCGCCCCGGCCACACTCCCGCGCATCCGGATCAGCACCGGGCTCCGGCGGGCCAGCTCGGACGCGCGGCGCCAGGCGTTCACCGCGTCGCGTCGCCGGCCCAGCCGCTGTGCCACGCGGCCGGTGATCACGTAGGCGTTCACCGCATAGGACCAGGTGCCCTGCTTCTCCAGGGTGCGGCAGACCCGGCGGGCGTCGCGCAGATCGCCCGCGTCCGCGGTGCCCGCCTGCAGCCTCGCCTCCACCCGCACCAGCGCCGCCCGCGCCTTCCACGCCCGCCGGCCCTGCCGGTGGAAGCTCTGCGTGGCCACGGTGGACGCCGCCACGGCCTGCTCGGGGTCCCCGGCCAGCAACGCCAGCTGGGCCACCCGCAGCTCGGCCTCGGCGCCCATCAGCGGCACCCCGCGCGACCGGAACTCCTCCGCCGCCGACTGCGCGGCACTGGTCGCCTCGGGGATCAGTCGCAGGTCGATGAGCGCGTCCGCGTATTCGACGTAGTGCTCACCCAGGGGCAGCCCGGCGGCCTCATGTGCCCGTGCCGCCTCGTCGAACAGCCGCATGCCCTCGCTCAGCCGGCCGGCGTGCACGGTCACCCAGGCCCGGGTCTCGATCACCATCGCCACGTGCGCCGGCCCGACCCCGGGCGCCGCCTCGCCGGCCTCGGCCAGCAGGCGCAGCGCGTCACCGTGCCGGCCGTGCTGCGCGTCGATCATCGCGAGGTTGTTGCCGGCCACCACCCGCAGCCGGGGGGAGATCTCCGATCCGGCCAGCAGTTCCCGGTAGGCCGCCGCGGCCGCGCTCAGCCGGCCCAGGTTCTGATGCAGCACGGCGCGCTGGAAGGCGAGCTCGACCGCCTCCGCGGGCGACACGATCGGCCCGGCGAGATCAAGATCACGTTGGGCCCCGGTGAGGTTGCCCAGCTCCTGGTTCACCACCGCCCGGGTCATCAGCACCTCGGCCAGCACCTGCGGCAGACGGTGCCGCCGCGCCACCCCGGCAGCCTCGTCGAGCAGGCGTTTCGCCTCCGCGGCCGCGAACTGGGCCCGCCGTGCCCAGGCCTGCGCCCGCAGCGCCAGCGCGAGTGCCTCCGGTGGTCCGGCACGCCGCGCCTGGCGCACCAGGTCGGCGGCTACGGGTCCGAACCGCCTCGGATCGGCTACTGCTCCCTCATGGACACGTCTAGCGTGTATCACGAGGTCGGCTGGCGTCTCTATTAGTGCCAAGAGACCTACTTCCGGACATGTGCGAGGGCCGGGGACCGCGATGAGAGTCGAGATGGCATGAGATTCGAAAGAGACCGCCTGGGATATGCGTTCGAGGGGGACTATCCGGAATCCTACGGGCCGGAGGACGCGGCCCGGTTGCGGGCGATCCTGCCCCAGCAGATCGGCCAGCTGGGCGTCGGATCGGCCGACGCGGACGCCCGGTTGCTCGGCATCCTGATCGGGCGCCGCAGCGGCGACCTGGGTCGCGCGCAGGTCGAGTCGCGCACCCGGCGCGACGGATCACTGAGCCTGCTGGCCCGGGGCGAGGTCATGGTGCCCGCCGCCGCGTTCGCCGGCGACACCGTGAAGGCGCTGTTCGCCGACTTCACCGGCCCGACCGACCCGGCCGCCGGCCGTGGCCGGCACGTCCGGCTGCGCAAGCCGAGCGCTGCCCGCGCCGCCCTCGACAAGATCGTCGACGACTGCCACGCGGCCAAGGTGGACGCCTGGCCGAACTACCTGGCCACGATGGCCGCGGTGGGCAAGGGCGTCGGTGGTCCCGAGCCGACCCCGCCGCCACCCCCGCCGCCGCCCACCCCGACCCCCTTCGCCGCGCTGGCCGCCGACGGGCCCGCCCGGGCTGCGGATGGCGCCGCGGCTGCCGCGGCTCCGGCCGCCGGCAAGAAGCGCAAGACGGTCAAGGTCGCGGTGATCGACACCGGCATCCCGCGCGCCAAGCGCGGCGACGGCTGGCTCGACAAGGTGGCCCGCACCGACGACAACATCGACGTGCTCGACATCCTCCCGGCCGGTCCCGACGGCCTGCTCGACTACCAGGCCGGGCACGGCACCTTCGTGGCCGGTGTGGTGCAGCGGGTCGCGCCGGAGGCGGAGATCGTCATGTACCGCGCCGCGGACACCGACGGCTTCGCCACCGACCACGACATCGCCGAGGCGATCCTGCGGGCCCACGCGGACGGCGCCGACGTGATCAACATGTCGCTGGGCGTGCGCACGATCGACGACCAGCCGCCGCCGGCCACCGCCGAGGCGGTCGCCACCGTGGTGCGCGAGTCCGGCGGCAAGGTCGTGCTGGTCGCGGCGGCCGGCAACCACGGCGACGACGCTCCGGTGTGGCCGGCCGACCTGCCCGGCGTCGAGTCGGTGGCCGGCCTGACGGCATATCTGACGCCGTCGGCCTGGTCGTCCTATGGCGACGGCGTGCGCTTCTCCACCGTCGGCGAGGGCATCCGGTCCACCTATGTGAGCGGCGTGGAGTCGCCGGTTTTCGACCCTTCGCCCGACTCCTTCACCGGCGACGCGTGGGCATTCTGGAGCGGGACGTCGTTCGCGGCGCCCCAGATCGCCGGAGCGGTCGCGCGGATCTGCCAGGTCGAGGGCCTGGAGCCCCGGGCGGCGGTGGACAAACTGGACGAATACGGCAAGGCGATCGCCGGCTACGGCAAGGCGATGCGGATCCTGCAGGGGCTCGGTTGATCCCGTGCGAGGCTCCGGACCGAGTGCGCGACCGGGCGGCGTCGGGGCCGCCCGGACCACAGGGCGGCAGAGCGGGGACGAGATGGCAGCAGAGATGGCCGATTGGGACCTACCGGCCCTGGTCAAGGCGAGCATCGACCGCGACGAGGAGGCCTGGAACGAGCTGGTCCGCCGGTTCGCCGGGCTCGTCGCGTTCGTCATCCGGCACTACCGTCTGTCCCCGGCCGACACCCAGGACGTCAGCCAGCTGGTCTGGCTGCGCCTGGTCGAGCACCTCGGGCAGATCCGGGAGCCGGCCGCGCTCCCGGGCTGGCTGGCCACGACGACGCGGCACGAGTGCGAGCGCTACCTCCGGATCAACGGGCGGAGCGTGTCCATGGACCCGACCATGATGCGCGACAACGACAAGGCCGCGGAGGCGGCGATCGACGAGGTGCTGCTCGCCGCCGAGCGGCGCCAGGTGCTGCTGGACGGGCTGGATCAACTCCAGCCCCAGCAGCGCGAACTGCTGCTGATGCTGTCCGCGGATCCGCCTTTCGCCTATGCGGAGATCAGCCGGATCCTCGGCATTCCGATCGGCAGCATCGGGCCCACCCGCAGCAGAGTGCTCGACAAACTGCGTGACACGGACGCGGTTCGGGCATATCTCGAGGCGGACAGGTCCGCACAGATGGGAAGGTGTCCGTGATGCCGTGGCGCAACTGGAGCGATGACGACGAGCTGCTGCGAGACATCGGTGACGCCGTCCGGCCGGATCCGGCCGAGCAGCAGATCATCACCGCGGGGCGGATGGTGTTCGCCTTTCACATGGCCGATCTCGACAAGGAGCTGGCCGCCCTGGTCTACGACTCCCATCTGGACGGTCTTGCCGCCGTCCGGGGGCCTATGTCCGGGGCGCCGCGCAACCTGACGTTCGCGTTGGGGGAGCTCCGCGTCGAGATCGAGGTCAGTGACAACGGGATCGAGGGTCAGCTGATCCCACCGGAGCCGGGCCGGGTGTGGCTGCTGGACGCCACCGGCCCGGTCGCGGAGACGACCGCCGACGAGGTCGGGTGCTTCTCGTTCCCGGCCGCGCGCAGCGGTCCGATCCGCATCGAGTGTTCGGTCTCGGGCCGCCGCGTGGCGACCGAGTGGATCAGCGCCTGACGACGAGCTCACCCACCCAGCCACCCCCTCCGGCCGGGTAGAGCAGAGTCAGCAGAAGGGCCGCCGGCATCGCGCCGGCGGCCCTTCGTCATGGCAAGAAGGGCTCGAAGTGTTCGGCCACCTGGTCGGCGACGCCCTGCGCGTCGCGGCTGCCGTCCACTTCGAGCACCCGGATGCCGAGGGCCTCGGCCCGCTGGACCGCGTCGGCCGCGATCAGGCGGTCCCGGGCCAGGCGATTGCGTTGCGCCAGCACCGGATCGCTCACCCGATGGCCCACGGCGGACGCGCGCGGCACGGCGGCGGCCTGGGCCAGGCGCCACTCGTCGGTCGGCACCATCACCAGAATGCGCCCGAGGTCGCCGGTCAGCGGCGCGATCAGTTCCGGCCGCAGTCCCCAGCCGTCCGCGATCAACGGCCGCGGCGTGGTCAGCCCGCGCAGGTCGTCGAGCGCCCACTCGAAGCTCTCCGGAAAACTCTCCAGCGCCTGCTGCGCGGCCTCCGCCGGGGTGGAGCGGATCCAGGTCGCCTCGGGGTCGAACTCGGTGGGCGTCTCGCCGCGGCGGATCTGGGCGGCCAGGCGGCGATCCTGGTGGCCGCGAACGGCGTGGAAGTCGTAGGCGTAGTGGGTCAGGCCGTAGCGCTCGGCGAGGATGCCGGAGACCGTCGACTTGCCGGCCCACTGGCCGCCGGTGATCCAGAGCGCGGTCCGCAGGGTGCGGACGGGGTCCCATTCCATGGGACCGACGGTGGTCCCTCCTGGGACGAAGAACAAGTCTTGTTCTGGTACGCGGCCAGTGGTCTAGTAGGACTTAGGGAGCCACTCGGTCCACTCGTCCAGCCGGTCCAGGGCGGCGCGCAGGTCGGCCAGCATCTCGATCAGGGTGGCTCGCGACAGAGCCCGCTCGTTCGGCGTCACCGGCCGATGCCCCAGCGACCGCCAGAGCAGCCAGGCCGCCGCGGTGAGCTGCGACTCGATCAGCCCGCCGAAGGACGCCGGCGCCGCCGCGATCGGAGCGCCCCCAGCGGCCGCATAGGCGCCCAGGATCTGCTCGAAGGCCGCCCGATCCGGCGCCCGATGGGCGGTGCCGCGGGCGCACACCAGGGCGGAGCTCACCGCCTCCCACTCCGCGTGGTCGGCGCCGCCGCTGTCCCAGTCGAGCAGCACCGGGCCGTCCGCGGTCTGCAGCATGTTGGGCGGGCGCACGTCGCGATGGGCGAAGACCGGGGTCAGCGTGATCTCGGCGCGGGCGGTGTCCACGAAGGACGTGCCGAGCGCGATCGCGGGCAGCTGCTCGCGGACCCGGGCCACCAGATCCGACTCGGCCGGGGGAGCGTTGTCCAGCCACTCGTGCCAGTCGGCCACCGGGCGCGGCGGCCGGACCGCGGCCTCGGCGAGCCGGGCCGGGACGTCCAGCCGGTGGATGGCCGCCAGGGTGCCGCCGATCCACCGCCGCACGGCGGGATCGCCGATGTCCACAGGGGAGCCCGGACACCACTCGTGCACCCGGAAACTGCCCAGGGGCAGTTCGGCCAGCAGCGGCAGGGCGGGGGAGAGCGGCTCGACCGGGCGGGGCATCGCGATGCCGGCCGCCGCGGCGGTCAGCTCGATCGCGGCGGCGTTGCGGTAGTCCGCGATCCACCACTGCTCGGTGGACCGGTTGAGGCGTTTCACCGCCCAGTCGCCGCGATCGGTGTGCAGGCGCCAGAGCAGGTGTGAGCCGCCGCCCCCGACCGGCGCCGGCGGTGCGATGGGCGTACCCAGGGCGAAAGCGTCGGCAACGGCGAAGCCGAGCCGGTGGTCCATAAGCGCTGAGCCTAACCCCCCGACATTCGTCAGGGGGCAGCCGTGACAAACGGCGGGGGTGCGGGCGGACACGCGGCGTGACGATATCCACAACTACTGATGAGGAGATGTCATGTTGCGCCGGGTAGCACCCGCATTCGCCCTGTTCTTCCTCTCGCCGCTGGTGGCCGAGTTCCTGCTCGGGGACTTCACCCTGGCCTCGCTGCCGGTGATCTTCTTCCTCGCCCCGCTCTACGGCGGTGGCGCGCTGCTGATCCGGGAGGTGACCCGGCGCACCGGTCGCGGCTGGCCGACGATGGCGCTGCTGGCCCTCGCCTACGGCGTGCTCGAGGAGGGCATCACCACGCAGTCGTTGTTCAACCCGAATTACGCCGGTCACCACCTGCTGGAAAGGGGGTTCATCCCGGCGCTGGGCATCGCGGTGCCGTGGACCCTCTACGTGCTCGCGCTGCACACCGTGTGGAGCATCAGCGTGCCGATCGCGCTGGTCGAGTCGGGCCGCCGGCGCGGGGCGGAGCCCTGGCTGCGTACGCCGGGCCTGATCGTCACCACG
This sequence comes from Actinoplanes sp. NPDC051388, assembly GCF_055586225.1. Lineage (NCBI taxonomy): Bacteria > Bacillati > Actinomycetota > Actinomycetes > Micromonosporales > Micromonosporaceae > Actinoplanes > Actinoplanes sp. NPDC051388. The sequence continues at coordinate 26,756 of NZ_JBVJIP010000009.1, forward strand.
GTGCTGTTCGTCCTCGGGCTGGCGGCCACCACCCTGAGCTCCTGGGCCGACGGGCGGTTCTGGGCGCCGTGGCCGCAGTTGATTGCGGTGCTCGTGGTGGCAGCGGTGCTCGTGGTGATCGCGTTCGTGGTGCCGCGCCGGGTCCCCGCGCCCACGCCGCCGGCCCGGCGGCCCTGGGTGATCCTCGCGGTGACGCTGCCCGCCGGAGCCCTGTTCATGACCGGCCCGCGGATCGACGCGGCGCTGGGCGTGACCGCGATGCTGATCGCCTTCGCGGCGGTGCTCGCCGCGCTGATCGCCTGGGCCCGCACCCCGGCGCACGTGCTCGCGGCCGCCGCCGGTGGCGTGCTGACCTATGCCTGGCACAGCTTCTTCCTGCAACCACTGATGGGCGGCGGGCCGGTGATCACGCCGGTGAGCCGTGTCGTGTTCGCGGCGGCCGGGGTGTCACTGGTCATGCTGCTGGCCCGGCGGCGGGCGTGGTCTGATGAGACCCATGGGGGACGATCTTCAGACCGCACTGTCGGCGGCCCGGGCGGGAGCGGCCGAGGGCATGAGGTGGTTCACGGACCTGGCCCGGCTGCGTCGCGAGATGAAGGCTGACGGCACCGTGGTCACCGAGGCGGACCGGGCGGTCGAGAGAGCCGTGCGCGCGGTGCTCTCCGCCGACCGGCCCGCCGACGCGGTGCTCGGCGAGGAGGGCGGCCAGACCGGCGCCGGCTCCCGGCGCTGGATCATCGACCCGATCGACGGCACCGCGCTGTTCGTCACCGGCGACGACCGCTGGCTGGTGCTGGTGGCGCTCGAGGAACACGGCGAGATCGTCGCCGGGGTGGCCGCGGTGCCGGCCCAGGGGCGCATCTGGTGGGCCTCCCGGGGCGGCGGCTCGTGGGAGGCGCCGCTCGACGACCTGTCCGATGCGCGGCGGCTGTTCTGCGATGCCGGGCCCGGCGACGAGGTGCGCCTGGGCGTGGTGCCGACCCCGGTCACCGAGGAGGTCGGGCCGCTGCTCGAAGTGCTGCCCAGCCGGCCGTGGCGGGTCAACCCGCCGTTGCTGGTGGCCTGCGCCGAGCTCGACCTGGCGGTGCAGACCAGCGGCAAGATCTGGGACTTCGCGGCGACGTCGCTGATCGTGACGGAGGCCGGCGGGGTGTACAGCACGCTGGACGGCAGCCCGCGGCCGGGCACCGGGGTCTCGGTCTATGCCCGCACCCCGGATCTGCGCGACCAGGCCCGCAAGCTGCTGCGCGACGGTTAGGGAAACACCACCAGGGCGTCGCCGACCGGGCGCTCGCCGGTGGCGTCCGACGGCACGTTGATCACCGCGCCGTCCACCACCATCGTGGTCGAGCCGCCGCCGTCCAGGTTGATCGCGTCGCGCAGGCCGAGCGCCTTGGCCACCGCCGCGGTCTCCGCGATGCCCAGCCCGAGGCTGGACGTGCTGCGGCCGTCCGCCGTCACCAGCACGGTCCGGCCGTGGGCGTCCACCCCGGCGAAGGTGCGCGGGTTCCGCTTGTGCACCCAGCCGTAGTAGAAGCTCGGGTCGCCGGGCCGCACCATGCCGTCGGCGGCCGGAGTGGCGTGCAGCCGGCCGTCGCGCACCAGCTCGGGGCCGCCATTGATGATCGACCCCGACCGCGGGGCGGTCACCGGCCGGCCGCGCTGATCGACCAGGGTCGCGGTGACCGCCAGCTTGCGACCGGTCCGCGCGACCGCGAGCAGCGCGTCGGCCTTCGACCCGGTCGCCTGCACGGTGCGGCCGCCCGCCGGGACGGCGCCGCCCCGGACCGTGCGGATCTCGGTGACCCGCCCACCGCGGTCGAGCACCGCCTCGACGCCCGGCCCGTCCGGCGTCCGCACCCCGTAGGACTGGTCGAAGGCGATCAGCTCGTCGGGATCGGTGCAGGTGAAGTCGTGCAGGGGCCGGTCGGTGGGGGTGTCGCCGGCGCCGCCGCAGTTGCGGATCAGGCCCGGCACCCGGTTGAGGCCGTCCAGCGCGAGCCCGCCGGCCCGGCCGTGCCAGCGCAGCCGCACGATCGAGGTGCGCCGGGCGTCGTCGCGCAGCACCAGCGCCGGGCGGCCCGCGATCGGCTCGCTGACCAGCCGCCCGCCGTAGGCCGCCACCCCGGCCGGGTCGCCGGGCGCGCCGGCCGCCGGGTCGAGCACGAAGAAGCCCGCGTTGACCGCGGTGTGCGACGCGGCCAGCTCACTGGTCGTCTCGCGGCGTTCCAGGTCCGGCCCGTAAACCCCGGCCAGCCGGCCGCTGAAGGTCCGTGGGTCGATGGTCAGCACGTCGACGTGCCACGGACCGGTGGAACCGGCCACGTCGTCCGGTTCGCCGTCCCAGCCGGTGTAGACACTGGCGCCGCTCAGCCCGGCCGCGACGACCCGGGCGCGGATGGCGTCGGCCTCCGCCCTCGTGGGGACCGCGCCGACCCGGACCCGCCAGCCCAGGTCGCCGCCGAAGTCCGCCAGCCGGGGGGTGGTCACCTTTTCGACGCGGGGATCGAGGCCGGCCGCCCGGAGCAGGTCGGCCGCCGCCCGGGCGTCGGCCTCGTCGCTGATCGCGACCGGCGGGGTGTCCGGGTCGGGCGAGGCCGGCGGGACCGCCACTTCGACCGTCCAGACCGACTCCGGACCGGCCTGACCGCGCACTATCCGGGTCAGCGTGACGCCGGGCTGCAGGGTGCGCGTCGTCCTGGTCTCCTCGAGCCCGGCCGGGCCCAGAGGCAGGGCCGGGCGGTGCGCGGCCACCGCCGGGGGCGGCGCGATCAGGGCCAGGGCGGTGATCGCCGACAGCAGGACCGGGACCGCGACACGTCGAGTCATGTCAATGTCCTATGCCAATGCGGCGGCACCGGCAAGTCGGGAGCCGGTCAGGGCGACGTGCTCTCGCTCATCGCGAGCGCTCATCGCGAGCGCTCATCGCGAGGACGAGAGCGACCCGGGGCCGGTTACGGCGAGGTGCTGGAGTTCATCGCCAGGACCAGGGCGACGCCGGCGCCGATCGACAGCACCACGCCGATGATGCCGAAGACCCGGCCCAGCAGCGCCGCCGACATCCCGGGCGAACGCTCACCGCGCAGGCTGAGCACCACCGCGATCAGGCCGAGCAGGCCGCCGAACAGGCAGAACGACGTGGGCAGGCTCAGCACGCCGAGGATCAGCGCGGCCCGGCCGCCCGGGGCCCGCGGCGGCGGCGCCACCGCGGCGGCCGGCAGCCACGCGTACTCCGGGGGCAGGTCGTGGAGCTGGGCCACGAGCTCCGACGCGTACGTGGCCCCGCCGACCGCCGCGATCCGATGGTCGTAGTCGAGCTCGGCCAGCTCACCCTGCTCCAGCGCACGGTTGAGCAGCCCGATCACCTCGGTGCGCTCCGCGGTCGCGACCCGTTCGTCCCTCATCGCGGCGAAGATATCGCTGCCGCACCGCCCGCAGGGCCGGAATCACGAACCCGGCGCGTGCAGGGTGATGCAGGTCCAGGCGCCGACGTGCAGCCGGTCGCCGTCGGCCAGCGGGCGGCCGCGCCCGGCGACCAGCGGCTGCGCGTCGTCGTTCAGATAGGTGCCGTTGGTCGAGCCGACGTCGGCCACCAGCCACACCCCGTCCAGGTCCTGGGTCAGCATCGCGTGGCTGTGCGACACCCCGGGATCGTCCAGGTCGAGCTCGGGATCGGTGCCCTTGGAGCTGCTCTTGCGGCCGATCCGCACCTGCGGCGGCGCCAGCGTCACGTCGCGGCTGAGCGCGGACGGCGGGAAGACGACCCCCTCCACCGCGTTCGCGTCGAACCACTCCTTGTCCGCGGTGATCGTCGCGGTCCACTCGCCGGCCGGCGCGACCGGCGCGGACAGCACCGGCACGCGTCCGGTGTTCGAGTCGTAGCCGCAGTTCTCACAGAATCGGCCCGGTCCGAGCGGCGGCGTGCCGCAGTGCGGGCAGGGCGGCACGGCCGACGCCGGCTGCGGGATCGCCACGGTCGCGCCCATCCGCGCGCCGCACACGTCGCAGAAGTCGTCGGTGCTCGACTCGTGCCCCCGGGGACAGGTCACGAGCCGGACCGCCCGACCCGGACCGTCTTGGTCGACCGGGTGTCCAGCGCCATCTCGTCGGCGGCCTCGACCCGCCGCCGCAGCCGGACCGTGCCGGTCACCGGGTCCTCGATGTCCACCACCGTGGCCAGCAGTTCGGAGGTGGCGGTGTTGCCGCTCTCGTGGGCGAGCTGCGCGGCCCGGCCCAGCTTCACCGTCGCGGTGCGGTCGTCGCCGGCCTTGCGCGCCTCCAGCCCGGCCTGGATCGCGTCGGCCAGCTCGGCCTGCCCGGTGTAGTGCGCCACCTGCCGGTTGATCCGGGTGGACAGCGCGGAGTCGTCGGTCCACACCGCGCGCACCAGGCACTGGGCCTGCACGTCGTCGCCCTCCAGCACGGATACCCGGGCGGCCAGCATCTCGTCGCCGGACGCGCCCGGCGTGACGTCCACGCAGACGTGGTAGTCGCGGCTCTCGTCGCCCCACGCGCCCAGCGGGTAGCGGCCGGCCCGGGGCCCGTCCTCGACGCGCTTGCCGGTCAGGTCGGTGACCGACGGCTCGACCTGCTTCACGTACCGGATGGTGGTGTTGACCGGGGTCCAGACCTTGAGCTGGACGTCGGCCGAGACCTTGCCCATCGCGGTGGTCATCATCTGCTCGAAGGCGGCGGTCAGGTCGGCGGGGCGGGCGACGATGTCGACCGAGCCGAGCAGCGCCGCGGAGATCTTGCGGAGCTCGGAGACCTTCCAGTTGGTGCCGACGCCGCGGCAGTCGCACTGGAAGCGGCCGCCGACCTCTTCCAGGATCCGTTCGAGGTAGCCGTTGTGCTCGCCGTTGTCGCCGTCGGTGAGCAGGATCGCGTGCGCGATGTCGCCGGGCCGCTGGGCGAACAGCTGCGCGGCGAGCCGCAGCCAGGCGCCCATCGCGGTGCCGCCGCTGGGCCGCAGCCGGTCGATCGCCAGGACCGCGTCGAGGCGGCTCTCCCGGCTCGCCACGGCCAGCTGACCGGGCGCGGGGAAGAGCTGCTGCGCGGTGCTCACCCCGGCGATGATGGCGAAGTGCACGCCGTCGTCCAGGCAGTTCACCGCGGCCTTGGCGGCCTGTTTGGCGGCGTCCATCCGGCCCTCGGCCTGCATCGAGCCGGAGGCGTCCACGATGATCACCTCGGTGGCGCCGGCGGTGCGGCGGCGACCGGGCGTGCCGGTCGAGGTGACCGTCACGATCGCGTTGACCTCGGACGCGCCGAGCGGCAGATATTCGTTCTGGAACGTCTCAGCGGAGTACGCCACGGGGACCTCCCACAGGTGTCAGGACGACGGTGATGTTGTCCGCGCCGCCGCTTCTCTTCGCCATCGCGGTCAAGGCCTTCGCCGCGTCGATCGGACCGGTGCCCAGCAGACTGCGGACCGCGTCCGCGAAGTCGCCCGGGTCGGTCAGGTAGTTCCACAGGCCGTCGCTGCACACCACCAGGTGCCCCGGCGCGGTGACCGTCATCGTGCCGGTGTGCGGCCGCACCGTGCCGGCGTCCGCGCCCAGCCAGGCGGTGATCGCGTGCGCCTTGGGGTCCTGCATCGCGGTGGCCGGGTCGGCGCCCAGCGCCACCGCGTGCCGCGCCCAGGAGTCGTCCTCGGTGAGCTGCTCGGCCGGGCCGTCCTCGGCCGGCACAAAGTATGCCCGGCTGTCGCCGACCCAGGCGAAGGAGACCGTGTCGCCGCGCACGGTGGCCGCGACGATCGTGCACGCCGGGTTGGACGCCGCCCGCCGCGCGTCCCCGCTCGCCGCCAGCTCGGCGACCGCCGCGGCGGCCTTCCCGATCGCGTCCAGCGGCTCGCCCGCGACCAGCACCGCGCCGGCCGTCTGCGCCGCGGTCGCCGCGGCCACGTCCGGGTCGAAGGAGGACGACACCCCGTCGCAGACCACGATGTCCACGTCCGCGCCGCGGGCGGCCAGGAACACCGCGTCCTCGTTGCGGTGGTGCCGCAACCCGCGATCGGTGACCGCGGCGGCGATCGCCCCGAGGTCGGTCTCGGCGTGGTCGCCGGGCTTCTCGGCGAGCAGCCCGCAGCTCTCGCAGTAGCCGTCGTCGCCCACCCCGCCGCCGCAGTGCGCGCAGGTCACCAGCCGCCGGCCGCAGGCCTCGCAGAAGGTGGCCCCGGCCTTGCGCTCGTCGTCGCAGGACAGGCACTCCACGGCCGTCACGTGCGGGTCCTCGGCCGGGCCGCGTTGGCCAGATCGACCAGGCGGACCTTCTCCGGGCCGTGCGCGGCCCGGGCCATCTCCCGGTACGCCGTCTCCAGCGCGAACCGCAGATCCCGCTCCTCCACCAGACCACCGTTCTTCCATCCGACCACCGCGGCCGGCACCTGCTGCCCGCCCCCGACCGCGGTCAGCGCCTGTTCCAGCAGTTCCGCGCGCAACGCCGCCACCTGCGCCGCCTCCACTTCCAACCGGTCGATCAGCTCGGCCGCCGTGGCCAGCGCCGTGACGTCCGCGCCGGCCGCCGGGTGCGGCCGCACCAGCGCGCGCACCGCGCCGACCTGCGAGCTGTGATAGGCCGCCGACGTGCCCGGCACCCTGTTGTACGCCTCCACCGCCCCGCTGCGGTCGCCGGCGGTCAACCGGCATCGTGCCAGGCCGGCCGACGCCGTGGTGTACGACGGGTCGGTCCGGCTCACCGCGTCGTAGTAACCGGCCGCCGCGGCGTGCTCGCCGGACAGCTCCAGCGCGAGCGCCAGCCCCAGCTTCGGGGCGAGTTCGCCGGGCAGCATCGAGTACACCTCGTCGAAGCGCCCGCGGGCCCGGACCAGGTCGCCGGAGGCCAGCCCGAGCATGCCGTCGTACCAGGCCACCCGCCAGTCGCCGGGGGCCGAGGTGGCCAGCACGTCGCGGGTGCGCTTGGCGTGCGCGAAGACGTCCAGGCCGGGGTGGTCGGCATAGGTCGCCGCGCCCAGGTCGATCATCGCCCGCAGGGCCCGCAGCTGCACCTCGATGGTGTGCGCGGGGGCCCGCACGAGCAGGCTCAGCACCTGCTGCGGGTCGGTCACGGTGACCGAGGCGAGGAACGGCGCCGCCGGGTCGGTCAGGTCCATCATCGGGGCCGGCAGGTGCCGCCAGTCCGGCTCGTCGTGCCGCGGGTCGGTGCGCAGCTCGGCGGTGAAGAGGCGGGACGTGGCCGGGCGCGGCTCGCCGCCGGCCGCCAGCACCTCGCGGAGCACGCCGATCATCTGCTCGGTCATCTCGGCGGAGTCCGGGAAGCGGGCCGCCGGCTCGGGGCGGGTGGCGCGCACCAGCAGGCGGTAGAACGACTCGTGGTCGCGGTAGACCTCGACCGCGTCGCGCGGCGGCAGGCTGGTCGCGTACGTGCTCTGGTAGCCGCGGAAGTCGGTGGTGAGCACGGCCAGGGTGCGGCCGATGGTGTAGAGGTCGGCGGCCGCGGACGGGCCCTCGGTGGCGATCTCCGGCGCCTGGAAGCCGACGGTGCCGTAGATCGCGGCGTCCTGGTCCTCCTCGTGCACCACGCCGCCCAGGTCGATGAGCTTCACCTGGTCGCCGGTCTGGATCACGTTGTCCGGCTTGAAGTCGCAGAAGATCAGGCCGCGGTCGTGCAGGTAACCGAACGCCGGCATGATCTCCAGCACGTAGGCCAGCGCCTGCTCGACCGGCAGCGGGTCGCTCTGGCCGCCGTTGGCCGCGCGCCGGTCCTTGAGGATGCCCTTGAGCGACTCGCCGCCGACATACTCCATCACGATGTAGCCGGCGCCGTCGTGCTCCACGAAGTTGTAGATCTTGACGATGTTCGGGTGCTCGACCTCGGCCAGGAACCGCCGCTCGGCCACCGCCGCGGCCAGCGCGTCCTCGTCGCCGGAGTTGAGCAGGCCCTTGAGCACCACCCAGCGGTCCGACACGTTCTTGTCCACGGCCAGATAGATCCAGCCGAGCCCGCCGTGCGCGAGCGGTCCGACCACTTCGTATTGCCCGCCGACCAGGTCGCCCTTGCGCAGCTTGGGCGTCACGTCGAAGGGCTCGCCGCAGGACGGGCAGAAGCCGGACGTGCGCCCGGGCCGCCCGTCCCGCCCGCGGCCGACCGGCTCGTTGCACTTGGCGCAGTAGCGCTTCTCCTCGGGCACCTCGGCGGCGGCCATCACCGCCGCGGTCGGGTCCGCCTGGGTGATCGGCGCGATGTCGACCAGCCCGCCGCCGAAACGTCGCCGCCGGCTGCCGGTGCGGGTGCTGACCACGCGGGAGGGCCGGGTCGCGGCGGTCGGCGATGTCACCTTTGTCGGCGCGGCGGCCGACTGTTTGGTCGGCACCTCCACCACCGGCGCGGAAGTGGGCTGCTTCATCGGCGCCATGCCGCACGTGTCGCAGTATCCGTCGAGAATGGAGCCCGGGCAGTTGCGGAGACACTTCACGATCCGGCCTCCCGCAGCGCCTCCTGATAGGCGTTCACCGCGACCCGCGCGTCGGTCAGGTCGCACGGCGCCGTGTAGAGCACCGCCCGCACCCGATCGGCCGCGCCGGCCAGCGCCGCGTGCCCGTCCAGGCCGCGGCGCTTCGCCTTCGCCTCGTATGCCTCGAACCGCCCGCGCAACTCGTTGCGCGCCGCCAGCAGGCCGTCGTTGCGCACCGCCACCTCGTCCAGCTCGGCCCGCCGGGCGCGCGCCCGGCGGGTCCACTCGGCCAGCCGCGGGCTGACGTGCGCCCAGTGCCCGGCCGCCGCGAGCGCCTCGATGCCCAGCAGGTCGGGCCGCAGGTCGGGGCCCTGCAGCAGGGTCACCGCGCCGCCGCTGATCCGGCTGGCCGCGTGCGACGCGGTCTGCACCGCCGCCTTCTCCGCCTGCTCGACCTCGTCGAGCAGGCGGCGCGCCTCGGCCAGCCGGGCGGTCAGCGTGTCGCGCAGCTCGCCGGCCGAGGTGCGCTCGGCGTCCGCGCGCTCGATCATCGTGCGGATCCGGGCCAGCTCGGACTCGTCCACGCCGAGCGGGTCGGAGGCCATCATCTGGGTGAAGTACTTCAGCCGCCGGTCCGCGTCCGTCAGCACCGGCAGCGTGCGGCCCTCGCGGCGGACCAGGGCCTGCACGTTGGCCAGCGAGGCGGCCGTCTCGGCGGTGCCGGCCAGCAGCCGGTGCCACACGTCGCCGGCCCGGGTCACCACATCGGCCACGGTCGCGAACGCCGCCTCCATGCCGGAGAGCAACTCGCCCGGGGTGCAGCTGCGGGTGACCTGACCGGCGCCCAGCAGGCCGCGCTGGGCCAGGGGCACCACCGAGGTGGACAGCGTGATCGAGCGGCCGAGCACCTGGTGCGCGAACGCCGGGATCGGGCCGTCCTTCAGCGCCCGGGCCTCGGTGATCGCGTTGGTCAGCTGCGCGTAGCCGTCCCACAGGCGGGTCAGCTCGGCCTTGGCCTTGGCCCAGGACGACGCGGTGCGCCCGGTCAGCCGGCGCTGGTCGAGGTCGCGGCGGGCGACGCTGTTGTCCAGGTCGATCAGGTTCTGCGCGACCACGGCCGCGGCCGCCTCGAGTCGCGCCAGCTCGGCGCGCGGATCGGTCATAGCGTGTACTCGGCCCGGGGTGGCGCCGGCGCCGGGCCGAAGTCACCGAGCCAGCGCTCGTACGTCCTCTTCCAGGTGCCGTTCGCGCGGTTGCGCTCGAGCACCGCGTTCACGAACCGGGTGAACTCCGGGTGGTCCTTCGACATCGCCATCCCGTACGGCTCGACCGTGAACTTGTCGCCGACCACCTTCGCATACGGGTCCTGGGCGGCCAGACCCGCCAGGATCGTGTCGTCGGTGGAGATCGCGTCCACCTCGTTCTGCTGGAACGCGACGAGGCAGTCGGCGAACCCGGCGCGGGCCACCGGAATCGGCTTGGACTCGCTGATCTCGATGTTCTCCAGCGAGGTCGAGCCGGACACCGCGCAGACCTTCTTGCCGCCCAGGTCACCGATGCCCTTGGCGGTCGAGTTGGTGGACACCAGCACGCGCTGGCCGGCGTCGTAGTAGACGGTGGAGAAGTCGACCTCCTGCAGCCGCGAACAATTGATCGTCATGGTGTCGGCGATCAGGTCCACGGTGCCGTCGGCCGCGTACTGCACGCGCTGGTCGTACCCGACGACCTTGATCTGGATCTTGTCGGGGTCGCCGAAGATGGCCTCGGCGATCTGCCGGCCCATGTCCACGTCGAAGCCCTCGATCTTGCCGGTGAACGGGTTGCGCGAGCTGAACAGCAGGGTGTCCTGGCTGGTGCCGATGATGAGCCGGCCGCGCTTGCGGATCTCCGCCATGTAGGAGTCGGCGGGGAACGCGCCGGGCGCGGGCAGCTTGCCGGTCGGGCGCAGGCTCTCGCGCGGCTTGCAGTCCGCCGGCGCGTCGACCACCGGCGGCGCGATCGGCGCCGGACGCTCGATGCGCTCGATCAGGTCGGGGTCGCCGCTGCTCGTGCACCCGGCCGCCAGCAGCGGCAGCACCAGCGCGGCCGCCAGCAGGAACCGCCTCATCGATATTCCTCCAGCCGCGGGCGCAGGCCGACGAAGGCCAGCGCGGCGATGATCAGGGCGAGCACCGGACCGGTCACGGTGAGCAGGGTGATCGCCCGCCCGGCCGCGCCGATCTCGTCGTTGAAGGCCGCCTTCCGGTCCTCCAGCGCGAGGCCGATCTGGTCGGTGAGCCGCTGGAACACGGCGGTCGTCTCGGCGCCGACGGCGAGCTTCACGGCGCCGTCATGGTCGCCCTTCTCGTCCAGCGCGCGGATCTGGTTGTGCGCCGCCAGGTATTCGTCGTGCGCGGTCATCGCGGACCGCACGGCGGCCAGCGCTTCGTCGTTCACCGACCCCTCGGCCACCGCGAGCAGGCCGTGCGAACCGCGCATCCGGTCCGCCACCGTGTCGAAGTCCTGCTCGTACTGCGCGCCGTTGCCCCGGGCGGCCAGCGTCAGCGCCTCGTCGCCACGCTCGCGCAACGCGAAGATCCGGGCCTGGGCCAGCAGGGTCACCGGCGTCGAGCCTTCGTGGTCGGCGTCGTCCAGATGGCTGCGCTGGGTGAGCAGGGCGGCGCCGGAGATCAGGCCGAGCAGCAGGGTCAGCGCGGTGGCGACCACCAGCGGGATGTTGAAGGTGCGCTTGGTGGTGCGGCTCAGGTGCACCTGCGCCTGCGCGAGGCCGAGCAGCAGCAGGACGCCCACCACGAAGTAGAGGATCACCCAGCCGGTGCCCTTGGCGGCCGAGTAGCCGCGGTCCACCTCGTGCTGGGCGATCCGGAACAGCGCCTGGGCCTGCGGCTGCAGCGTCTCGCGGTTGAGCTCCGAGGCGTTCGACAGATAGGCCGCGCCGACCGGCAGGCCCTGGCGGTTGTTCGCCCGCGCGGCGGCCACCAGGGCCGCGTAACGCGTCACGCCGGTGGACAGCGCCTGGACCGTCTCAGCCGGCTCGCCGCCCTCCGGGGTGCGCCGGGCCGCCGAGGTCAGCGCCGTCGTGACCCGGGTCAGGTCGTCCTCGTAACGCCGGGTCAGCTCGGCCGGCTCCAGCCCGCCGGCCAGGAACGCCTGCGCCGCCGTGGTGTCCGCGTCGGCCAGCGCGGAGTAGATCGTCTCCGCCTCCACCAGCAGCGGCTGCGCGCGCTCGCCCAGGTCGTCGGTGCCGGTGCCGGTCTCGGTGGCCACCACCGCGGCGAGCAGGCCGGTGAGCAGGCCCAGCGCCAGCAGCGCGCCGAGGATGAGCTGCAGCTTGCCGGGCGACGTGTGGCGCAGCTGGGCGACGCGCGTGAGCCCGGGCCGTTCCAGCTGAACCGTGGTCACGCGTCGTCCTCCGTCATGGCCCTACTGTTCTACATCCACGCAACGGCGATTTGTCTAAGTGAGCTCGCGCTTGAGCAGTTTGCCGGTGGCGGTCATCGGCAGGGAATCGACGAACTGGACGATCCTCGGGTATTTGTAGCTCGCCATCTGCTCGCGGCTCCAGGCGACCAGTTCGTCCTCGGTGGTGGTCACGCCGGCGTTGCGGATCACGTACGCCTTGATCTCCTCGCCGTGGCTCTCGTGCGGCACGCCGATGACCGCGGCCAGGGAGACCGCCTCGTGCGTCATCAGCACCTCCTCGATCTCCCGCGGATAGACGTTGAAGCCACCGCGGATGATCATGTCCTTGGCGCGGTCGACGATGTAGTAGAAGCCGTCCTTGTCGCGGCGGGCCAGGTCGCCGCTGCGGAACCAGCCGTCCTTCATCACCTCGGCGGTCGCCTCGGGCCGGTTGTAGTAGCCGCGCATGATGTTGTGCCCGCGGATCGCCACCTCGCCGATCTCGTCCGAGCCCTCGACGGTGTTCCACTCCGGGTCGATCAGCTTCACCTGGACGCCCCAGATCGGGATGCCGATGGATCCGGGACGCGGGTCCGAGTTGGGATCCGAGAACGTCGCCACCGGAGACGTCTCGCTCAGGCCGTACCCCTCCAGGATCTGCACCCCGAAACGGTCCTTGACCTGGTGGATGATCTCGACCGGCAGACTCGAGCCGCCGCTGACCGCCACCCGCATGTTGTCCGCGATCCGCTGCACGTCCACGCCCTCGGACAGGGCGTTCAGCAAACCCCAGTACATCGTGGGTACGCCCGCGAAGAACGTCACGCTCTCCGCCTCGAGCAGCTTGACCGCCGCGGCGGCGTCGAAGCGGGGGAGCAGCACCAGCGTGCTCGCGGTGGCGAAGCCGGCGTTCATGTTCACCGTCGAGCCGAACGAGTGGAACAGCGGCAGCACGGCCAGGTGGGTGTCCCGGCCCGACGGCGACTGGAAGAGCCGATTGCAGGTGAGCGCGTTGAACAGCAGGTTCGCGTGGGAGAGCTCGGCACCCTTGGCCTGCCCGGTGGTGCCGCTGGTGTAGAGGATGACCGCCGGGTCGGTCTCCGGCAGCAGCACCGCCTCGAACTTCGGCGACTGCCCGGCGAGCGCGCGGCCCATCGTCTCGGCGCCCTCGATCGGCGACTCGGCGGCCGGGTCGGCGGTGATCAGGAAGAAGTGCTCGCAGCCGTCGGTCTGGTCGAAGCCGGCCTTGCCCGCCTCGCCCATCGGCAGCTCGGCGGTGCCCTGGAAGCAGAAGTACGCCGTCGCCTCGGAGTCGGCCAGGTGGTAGGCCACCTCGCGGCCCTTGAGCAGCACGTTCAGCGGGACGACGACGGCGCCGGCCTTGAGGATGCCGTAGTAGACGACCGGGAAGTAGGGCAGGTTGGGGCAGGACAACGCCACCTTGTCGCCGGGCCGGATGCCGCGGCTGACCAGCATGTTCGCCACCTGGTTGGCGGCGCCGTCCACCTGGGCGTAGCTGAGCCGGGTGTCGCCGAGCACGACGGCGGTCCGCTCGGGAAAGGTGCGGGCGGAGTCCTCGAGCAAGATCGACAGGTTCAGCATGGTGCTCCTCCGGATCTGTGACGGCCGTCTCAGTGCAGCATGCCATCCGAAGCTGGGAAATCAGCCTTGCAGGTAGGCCAGGACGGCGCGGACCCGGCGATGGTCGTCGGAGTCCGGCGGCAGGTCGAGCTTCAGCAGCAGGCTGCCGATGTGCTTGGCGACCGCCGCCTCGGAGACCACCATGGCGCGGGCGATCGCGGTGTTGGACCGGCCCTCGGCCATCAGCGCCAGCACCTCACGCTCGCGCGGGGTCAGCCGCTGCAGCGGGGCCTTGCGCCGGCCGAGCAGCTGGCGCACCACCTCGGGGTCGACCACCGTGCGGCCGGCGGCCACCCGTTCCAGCGCCTCGACGAACTCGGTGACCTCGCCGATCCGGTCCTTGAGCAGGTAGCCGACGCCGGCCGGATGGTCCGACTCCAGCAGCTCGGCCGCGTAGGTCTGCTCCACATATTGGCTCAGCACCAGGACCGGCATGTTCGTGGCCCGCAGGGCGATCGCGGCCTGAAGGCCCTCGTCGGCGAAGGCCGGCGGCATCCGGACGTCGGTCACCACCACGTCCGGCGCCAGCGCCTCGACGGCCTTGATCAGGGCGGTGGCGTCACCGACCGCGGCGACGACGTCGTGGCCGAAGCGGCGCAGCATGCCGGCGATGCCCTCGCGGACGATCAGGCCGTCCTCGGCGATCACCACGCGCACGGGATCTCCACGCGCACCAGGGTGGGGCCGCCCAGCGGGCTGGACACCGCCACCGTGCCGTCCACCGCGGCCACCCGGTCGGCGAGCCCGACCAGCCCGCTGCCGTTCGCCGGGTCCGCGCCGCCGCGGCCGTCGTCGCCGATCTCCACCAGCAGCCGGTCGTGCCGCAGACGCGCGGTGATCCGGGCGTGCCGGGCGCCGCTGTGCTTGGCCACGTTCGCCAGCGCCTCCACCACCACGAAATAGGCGGTCACCTCGACCGCCGCGGGCAGCCGCTCGGTCAGCAGATCGAGGTGGATCGGCACCGGCGCGGTGCTCGCCACGTCGCGTACGGCGGCGGCCAGCCCCCGGTCGGTCAGCACCTTGGGGTGCACGCCGCGGATCAGCTCGCGGATCTCGGTCAGCGCTTCCTTGGCCAGCTCGTGCGCGGCCGTCACCGACCCGGCCGCCGCCGACCCCGCGGGCAGTTCGAGCCGGGCCAGCCCGAGCTGCATGCTCAGCGCGACCAGCCGCTGCTGCGCGCCGTCGTGCAGGTCCCGCTCGATCCGCCGGCGCTCCACCTCGAACGCGTCCACCAGCCGGGCCCGCGACCGGGTCACCTCGACCAGCCGCTCGTCGGTGTCGCCCGAGCGGGGCGCCAGGATCGCGCGGGCCATCGCCGCCCGCGCGCCGGCCCAGGCGGTCACCGGCCAGGCCATCACCATGGTCAGCGGGATGCCGGCCAGCAACGCGGTGAGGCCCAGCGACACGCTCTCCACCCACAGCGGCCCGAGCAGCAAAGCGAACGGAATGTAGAGGGCGCAGCCCACCACCGCCGCATCCATCCAGCAGAGCAGCCCGGCGGAGATCGCCGCGTAACCGAGCTCGCGCCACGTCGCCTGCTCCCGCAGCCGCAGCGCGAGCCAGGCCCGCAGACCCTGGCGGGGCGGCGGGCGGTGCGGATCGGGCAGCACGTCGTGGTCGACCAGCCGCAGCCGCCAGCGCTCGAGCCGGGCCACCGCGATGCCGGACAGCAGCGTGGCGATCAGACCGCCGGCGCCGATCAGCACCACCGCCAGGGCCAGCCCGGCGGCGAGCAGCCCGACCACCGCCAGGATCGTGGTCATGCCGAGCAGCGCGCCGCCCACCAGGTAGGCGAACGAGCGCCACGGCCAGGACGAGCGCAGGAACACCGTCGGGCGCAGGGTGAGCGCGTCGAGGGCGTTGCGGACCATGCCTGGACGCTACCCAAGCGACGCCCGGTCCACGGTAGTGCTGGGTATACCCCCGACTGTCGACTCCGCGTGAATGTGCGTCGATGGCCGGGCCGGAAGGCTCGTCGCCATGACCTCAGCACTCGAACTGCGCGGCGTGTCCCGCGTCTTCGGCGACGGCGAGCGTGCGGTGACCGCCCTCGACCACGTCGACCTGGTGGTGCCGCCCGGCTCCTGCACCGCCGTGATGGGCCCGTCCGGCTCCGGCAAGTCCACCCTGCTGCATTGCGCGGCCGGGCTCGACCGGGTCACCGCCGGCGTCGTGGAGATCGACGGCGTGCCGCTGACCGACCTCTCCGAACGCCGGCTCACCAAGCTGCGCCGCGGCCGCGTCGGCTTCGTCTTCCAGGCCTTCAACCTGATCCCGGCGCTGACCGCGGCGCAGAACGTCGCCCTGCCGCTGCGCCTGGCCGGTCGCCGTCCGGCCGCCGGAGAGGTGACCGCGATGCTGACCGAGGTGGGCCTCGCGGACCGCGCCGGCCACCGCCCGTCCGAGCTGTCCGGCGGCCAGCAGCAGCGGGTGGCGATCGCGCGCGCCCTGGTCACCCGGCCGGCCGTGCTTTTCGCCGACGAGCCGACCGGCGCTCTGGACGCCGCGTCCGGCCGCGAGGTGCTGCGCCTGCTGCGGGCGGCGGTGGACCGGCACGGGCAGACGGTGGTGATGGTGACCCACGATCCGGTCGCCGCCGCGCACGCCGACCGGGTGGTCTTCCTGGCCGACGGCCGCGTGGTCGAGCAGTCGGACGGACCGCTGAGCGCGCCGCAGATCGCGGGCGCGCTGGTCGCCGCGGAACGGAGCGCCTGGTGATCGCCTGGCAGATGGTGCGGCGCCGATTCGCCGCCTTCGCCGGCACGTTCCTCGCGATCGCCGCCGGGGTCGCCCTCGTCGGCGGCGCGACCACCCTCTGGCTGTCCTCCCAGCCACAAACCCCTTCCCGGTACGCCCACAGCCCCGTCCTGGCGCAGTCCCCGGAGTCCGGAGTGGACGACGACGACCGGCCGGCCCGTCGCGCGTGGACGACCGGCGAGGCCGAAGCACTGGCGTCCCGGCTGTCCGCGCTGCCGGGCGTGACCGCCGCGATCCCGGATCCCGCCTTCTACATCCAGCGCGTCATCGGCGGCCGGCCCACCGGCGACCCCGAGGAGTCGCTGATCGACGGCCACGCCTGGTCGTCGGCCGCGCTCGGCGGCTACGCCCTGACCGCGGGCCGGCCGCCGTCCCGAGCCGGCGAGGTCGCGGTGGCCGTGGTGCCGCCGGGCGAACGCATCGACGTGCTGACCGCCGCGGGCCCGGCCACCTGGACGGTCACCGGCACGGTCGGCGGTCCCGGCTTCTACGTCGCCGACGATGAGGCGGCGCGCAGGTCGTCCGGCATCCGGGTGATCGGCCTGACCACGGACGCCGACCCGGCGACCGTGGCGTCCGCCGCCCGCGAGCTGCTCCCCGGCCCCTCCGACTCGGTGCTGGTGGGCGACGATCGGGCCCGACTCGAGCCGGTCGCCGTCACCCGGATCCGGTGGCTCGGCGCCCAGCTGCTGATCGCGATGGTCGGGCTCGGTGCCTTCGTGGCGATCTTCGTGGTCGCTTCCACCTGCGCGCTGAGCACCGCGCAGCGGCGGCGGGAGATCGGCCTGCTGCGCGCGGTCGGCGCCACGCCGGGCCAGGTGCGGCGGCTGCTCTACGGCGAGACGCTGGTGCTCGCGGCGCTGGCCGGAGTGGTCGGTGTGGCGGCCGGAGCGCTGGCCGCGCCGCTGCTGGCCGGGCCGTTCGTCCGGGCCGGTCTGGAACCGGCCGGCTTCACCGTCTCCACGCAGCCGGCGGCGCTGGCCGGGGCCTATCTGATGGGCATCGTGGTGGCCCTGGCCGGCGTGTGGGCGGTGGCCCGCCGGGCCGGCCGGATCCCGGCGCTGGACGCGCTGCGCGAGGCGGCCGTGGAGAAGCGGGCGATGACGCCGCCGCGCTGGGTCGCCGGGCTGCTGGCCGTGGTCGCCGGGCTGGTCCTGCTGTTCGCGGTGCCGGTGTTGCCGGTGGAGACCCAGTCGACGGCCGGGCTGGGTGCGGCGATGCTGCTGCTGACCGGCGCCGCGCTGCTGGCGCCGGTGCTGATCGTCCCGCTGGTGCGGGTGGTGACCTGGCCGTGGCGCCGCTCGGCGATCGGCATGCTGATCCGGGAGGGCACGCTGACCGGGGTGCGGCGGGTCGCGTCGACGGCGGCGCCGGTGCTGCTCACGGTGGGTTTCACGGTGTTGCTGACCGGCACGGTGGCGACCATCCAGGAGGTGGCCGGCATCGACCTCGCCGACGACTATCCGGCGGTGTCGGTCGCCGTGCCGGACGGGGTGCCGGGCCTCTCCGAGGCCGCGGTGGCCGCGCAACCGGGCCGGTCCCGCCTGCCCACCATGGTTCACCTCGCGCACGACGGCAGGTCGATCAGCTTCCCGGCGGCCGGCGCGGACGACGAGTTGGTCGTGCACGCCGGGACGGCCACGAAGCTGGGGGTGGCGGCCGGCGACGAGGTGGCGGTGGGCTGGGCCGACGGCACCACATCGGACCTTCGGGTCGCCTCGGTGTCGGCGGACGCGCCGGCCGCGGTCGTGCTGCCACGGGCCCTGGTGCGGGCGCACGATCCCGGCGCGCTGACCGACGTGGTGCTGCTGGACGGCGGGGCCGTCCCGGCGGCCGGGGTGCGGGAGATGAGCGTGCGCGCCTGGGTGCAGATCGGGATCGATCGGGAGGGACGGCTGATCGACGTCTTCCTGCTCGTGCTGATCGGCCTGTCGGTCGGCTACACCGGCCTGGCCGTGGCGAACACGTTGCTGATGGCCACCGCGGCCCGTCGGCCGGAGTTCCGGGCGCTGCGCCTGGCCGGCGCCGGGCAGGGGCACACGCTCCGGATCGCCGCCGCCGAGGGCCTGCTCGCGGTCCTGGTGGGCACGGTGCTGGGCGCGGCCGTGGCGGCGGTCTCGCTGACCGGCGTCAGCCGCGCCGTCGAGTCCGAGCTGGACATGCCGGTGCCGATCGTCATCCCCTGGCCGGCGGCCCTCTGGGTGACCGCCGTCTGCGCGGCGATCGCCCTGGTCGCCACGGCGGTCCCGGTGCTGCGCCGGGGCCCGGCCCTGAGCACCTGACGGGGATCCGCCCGCGCGGCCTGCGGGAGGCCGAGACGCCTTCCGTCATCGCACGACTCGGCCGGCGGCGAGGTGCACGGCGGTGTAGGCGCGCAGGACGAAGGTCGGTCGCTGCACCGGTTCGGCGGCCAGGGCGAGCCGCGGCGCGTGGTCGAGCAGGGCGGTCAGGCCGGCCTGCAGCTCGATCCGGGCCAGCGGCGCGCCCAGGCAGAAGTGCAGCCCGGCCCCGAAGCCCAGGTGCGGGTTCGGGTCCCGCCCGACGTCGAACACATCGGGGGAGTCGAACACCAGCGGGTCGCGGTTGGCGGCCCCGAGCAGCGCCGCCACCGCGCCACCCTCGGGGATCGTGACCCCGCCGACGGACACCGGCGCCGCGGCGGTCCGGACGAACATGTGCAGCGGTGGGTCGTACCGGATCATCTCCTCGGCGGCGGGGGCGATCAGCCGGCGGTCGGACCGCAGGCGGGCCACCTGATCGGGGTGCCGCAGAAGGGCGACCACCCCGCCGCCGAACGCGTTCACCGAGGCCTCGTGCCCCGCGTTGAGCAACAGGATCGCCGACGCGACCACCTCGTCCGCGGTGAGGTCGGCGGCCACCAGATGGCTGATCAGGTCGTCGCGGGGCCGGTCGCGCCGCAGCGCGGCCAGCCACCGCAGATAGTCGGCGAACTCGCGGCAGGCGGTCAGGGCGGCGGCTTCGACCTCGGGGGTACGGGACACCTCGTACATCCCCACGATCGCGGCGGACCAGGGCCGAAGCCGATGCCGATCCGCGTGCGGGACGCCGAGCAGTTCGGCGATGACCGTGACCGCGAGCGGTTCCGCGACGTCCGCGAGCAGGTCGAAGGACGGCCCGGCGGCGGCCAGCAGCGAGCGGGCCGACCCGGCCACGGCCGGCCGCAGCCGTGCCACGTGCCCCCGGGCGAAGGCCGCCGACACCTGGGACCGCAGCCGGGTGTGCGCGGGCGGCTCGTTCTCCATCATCTGGTTGCGGTGCAGCAGGTTGAACGGCTCGTACACGTCCAGCGGGGTGCGGTCGCGCCAGAACCGGCCCAGCCGGCGATCGCGCAGCACCGCGGACGCCGTGGCATGGCTCGCCGCCAGCCAGGTGCCGGTCGGCTCGTGCCAGCTCACCGGCTCTTTCGCGCGTAACGCGGCGAGGGCCGGATACGGATCCCGCAGAAAGGACGGATCCGTGAGGTCGAGCGTCACTTTCGCCGCGGGCGAAGGGTGGGGCGGCAACCCCGGTCCCTCCACCCGCGACACCGGGACCTCATGTGCGGTCCGGGGTGTCGGCCTCACCGGGGCGGCGGCTGGCGCGACCGGATACTTCGTCTCGGAAATCTTGCAGAATGCAGCGCAGATGAACGCCCAGCAGGTCGGCGCGCACGTGCAGCTCGTCCCGCGGCCGCAGCGGCAACCCGGGCAGTCGCATCTTTTCCTGCAGGGCCAGGTCCTCGGCCAGCACCGCCTCCTCGAACGCGACCTCGTCCGCCACCACGGACGGGCCGGGATCGGCGACGCCGCCGATGCCGTGGAGCAGCATCTTCGTGTAGATGCGGGTGCTGGTCAGCGTCTCCGGCTGGGCGAAGAACAGGATCGTCTTGACCGCCCCGGCGTCCAGCTCCTCGAGCCGCAGCAGCAGCTGGAACGGCGCGCGATAGACATAGGTCGCGCGCCGCCGCTGCCGCATCGGCCGCAGACCGTCCGCCACGCCCGGGTCGCCGGGGTTGTCGAACCACTGTTCCTGCACGCTGCGGCACTCGAAGCGCGCGGTGGTGACCTCGTATCGCGGCACCACCTTCTCCTCGGCGGCGCCGAACGTGCCGGCGTGCACGAACGGGAAATGCGCGACGTCGAGGAAGTTGTCGGCCACCGCACCGGCGGGCGCCGACGTGCGGACCGGCGGCAGCCAGGCGCCCACATAGGCGGCGTCGTCCTCGTCGGGGTCCGGGAAGAGGTCGATCACGGGGGTGTCGAGAGCGGCCCAGAGCATTCCCCAGCGCTCCCGGACGGCCAGATCAGAGAGCTGGTAGGTGTCGCCCAGCAGCTGCACCGACGCGGGGTTCTCCGCGGCCAGGGCGACGGGATGCCAGCCGTGCCGCAACGCCGGGTCCACATTGGTCAACAGGTCGAGGTCGGCCTCGGTCAGGTCCGAGGACGCCACCGAGACCACGCCGTCGGCGACGCGCACCCGTGGGCCGGCGGGCAGGTTCGCTCGCGGGGGAGTGGCGCCCTCCTGGGAGGGCAGGGCGACGCAGGCGCCCGTGCCGTCGAACTCCCAGCCGTGGTAGATGCAGCGCAACCGCCCGTCGCCCAGCGCATCCGCCGCGGAGAGGGGGACCAGCCGGTGCGGGCACCGGTCGGCGAAGGCGACCGGCGCGGCATCCGCGAACGGCCGGAAGAGCACCAGGGCCACGCCGTCCGCCTGCACCGCGACCGGCGTCGTGCCGACGTCGGCCTCCGGCGCGACGGGCAGCCACTCCATTTCGACAGTCTGCTCGCCTTTCGTTACGAATACAGTGCCCCGATGACGGAAAATCTGATTCCGGTCCACGACGGCGTGGTCTGGGCCGACGACACCGGCGGCGACCGGCCACCCCTGGTCCTGGTGCACCCGGGCGTCGGCGACTCCCGCATCTGGGACCGGGTGCTGCCCGAGCTGCGCGAGGAACATCGGGTCATCCGGTACGACACCCGCGGCTACGGCCGTTCCCCGGCGCCGGAGAAGCCGTTCTCGATGGTCGAGGATCTGGCCTCGGTGCTCGATCACTTCGGGGTGCCGGCCGCCCCGATCGTCGGCTGCAGCCAGGGCGGCGGGGCGGCGGTCGGTCTCGCGCTGGCCGACCCGCGGCGGGTGTCCGCGCTGATCCTGCTCTGCCCGGGACTGCCCGGCTACCCGATCCCGGCGGACCCCGAGCTGGACGCCGAGTTCGAGGCGGCCGCGGCGGCCGGCCCGGACGCGCTGGCCGAGATCGGGCTGCGGCTGTGGGCGGCGGCCGGACGCACCCCGGAGGTGGTCGACCAGCTGCGCTCGGCGGCCCGCGCCTGGATCGCCACCGACGGGCTGGACCGCGGCGACCCGCCGGTCTGGGACCGGCTCGAGCAGATCACCCAGCCCACCGCGCTGCTGGTCGGCGACCTCGACCACGACTGGCTGCTGGCCAGCAACCGGGAGGCCGGCCGGCGCATCCCCGGCTGCCACTACGTGGAACTGCCCGGCGTCGATCACCTGCCGCCGCTGCGTGCGCCCGGCGAGGTGCTCGCGCTGATCCGCGCGACTACGGTTCGATCATGACCTTCTCGATCGTGGCCCGGTCGGCCGGCGGCGTCTCGCTGGGTGTGGCGGTGGCCAGCAAGTTCCTCGGCGCCGGCGCGGCCGTCCCGGCGGCGCTGGCCGACGTCGGCGCGGTGGCCACCCAGTCCTACGCGAACCTGGCCTACCGCCCGCAGGCGCTGGCGCTGCTCGGCACCGGGGTGGCCGCGACCGAGACGGTGGCCGCCCTGCTCGCCGGGGACGCCGGGCCGGTCGATCACCGGCAGGTCGGCGTGGTCGGGGTGGACGGGCCGGGCGCCACGTTCACCGGCGGGCGCTGTCACGACTGGGCCGGTGGCACGGCCGGCGACGGCTATGCGATCCAGGGCAACATGCTGGCCGGGCCGGCGGTGGTCGGGGACATGGAGGCGGCGTGGCTGGCGGACGAGGCCAATCCGCGGCTGGCGTACCGTCTTCTCGCCGCCCTGCGCGCCGGTGACCTGGCCGGCGGCGACCGGCGCGGCCGGCAGAGCGCCGCGCTGCTCGTGGTGGCGAAGGGCATGGGCTACGGCGGCACCAGCGACGTCGTGGTGGATCTGCGGGTCGACGATCATCCGGACCCGGTGGCCGAGCTGACCCGGCTGATGGAGATGCACACGCTCTATTTCGAGCGCCCGGACCCGGCGACGCTGCTGCCGCTGGAGGGCGACCTCGCCGCGGAGGTGCGCGAGCGGCTGGCCAAGGCCGGTCACCCGGCCGGCGCCGACCTGGACGAGGGCCTGGCCTCCTGGGCCGGCATCGAGAACCTGGAGGAGCGCATCGTGGAGGGCGCGATCTGCCCGCTCGTCCTGGACCACCTGCGAGCCGCGACGTGACCACGCGGATCGCCATGTGGTCGGGCCCGCGCAACGTCTCCACCGCGTTGATGCGCAGCTTCGGCGCCCGCCCGGACACGCTGGTCGTGGACGAGCCGCTGTACGCGCACTACCTGGCCGAGACCGGCATCGACCACCCCGGCCGGGCGGAGATCCTGGCCGCCCAGCCCAACCGCTGGCAGGATGCGGCCGCCGCGCTGACCGGGCCGCTGCCGCCCGGCGTGACCGTGCACTACCAGAAGCACATGACCCACCACCTGCTGCCGGACATCGGCCGCGACTGGATCGGCGAGCTGACCAACGCGTTCCTGATCCGCGACCCGGCGCACGTGGTGGCCTCCTATGCCAAGGTGCGCGGCGCGCCCACGCTGGCCGATCTCGGCTATGAGCAGCAGGCCGAGATCTTCGGCGCCTTCGGCGGCCCGGTGGTGGACAGCGCGGCGCTGCTGCGCGACCCCCGCCGGGTGCTGTCCGCGCTGTGCGCCGCGCTCGGCATCCCGTTCGACGAGGCGATGCTGTCCTGGCCGCCCGGTCGCCGCGACACCGACGGGGTGTGGGCGCCGCACTGGTATGCCGGCGTGGAGGCGTCGACCGGTTTCGCGCCGTACGACCCGAAGCCGGCCGAGGTGCCCGAGCGACTGCGATGGCTGGTGGCTCAGGCCCGCCCGTTCTACGAGGCGATGGCCCGCCACCAGCTCGGCTAGACCACCAGCGTGCCGGAGATCGACGCCTTCGAGCGGTAGAGGCCGGCGATCAGCCCGGTCACCGGACCGACCTCGCCCGCGCCGATCACCCGGCCGTCGATGTCCACCACGGCGGCGATCTCGCCCATCGTCCCGGTGCAGAAGACCTCGTCCGCCGCGTACATCTCGGCCAGGGAGATGTCCCTGACCTGGCAGGTGATGCCCTGCGCGGCGGCCAGCTCCAGCACGGTCCGCCGCGTGATGCCCTCCGGGCAGGCGGCCGACGTGGGCGTGTGCAGCGCGCCGTCGACCACCGCGAACAGGTGCGTCGCGTTCGTCTCGGCGACGAAGCCGCGCCCGTCGAGCATCAGCGCGTCGTCCGCGCCGGCCACGTTCGCCTCGATCTTCGCCAGGATCGAGTTGATCAGGTTGTTGTGGTGGATCTTCGGGTCGAGCACGTCCGGTCCCGGCCGCCGCACGCTCGCCGTGACCAGGCTCAGGCCCGACGTGTCGTACACCGGCGCCTTGTGCTCGGCCAGCACGATCACCGTGCAGCCGGCCTGGTTGAGGCGCGGATCCATGCCGCTGGTGACCTTGACGCCGCGGGTCAGGGTCAGCCGGACGTGCACCCCGTCGGTCATCTCGTTGGCCCGCAGTGTCTCGCTGATCGCGTCCACGAACCAAGGATCTTCGGGTACGCCGTGAAAGCCCAGCGCCCGGGCGGAGCGGCGCAGGCGTGCCAGGTGCTCGTAGAGCGCGAAGATCCGGCCCTGGTAGAGCCGCAGTCCCTCCCAGACGGCATCGCCGCCCTGCACCACCGAGTCGAACGGCGAGATCCCCGGCTCGTCCCGGTGCCGCACGACCCCGTTGACCCAATACCTCAGATCGGCGTTCCGCTCGTCGTACTGCTGCAACATGGCGAGGATTCTGTCAGCCCTACGATCATGGGGTGACGACCGACGCCCGCCGCGCCTTCCGCGACCTGCACTCCGCCGGCACGTTCCTGATCCCGAACCCGTTCGACGTGGGGTCGGCTCGGATCCTGCAGAGCCTGGGGGTGAAGGCGCTGGCCACCACAAGCTCCGGCCTGGCCGCCACGCTGGGCCGCGACGACCAGCAGGTGACCCGGGACGAGTTGGTCGCGCACGTGGCGCGGCTGACCGCGGCGGTGACCGTCCCGGTGTCGGTGGACGCCGAGCGCGGCTACGCGGACGACCCGGCCGGGGTGGCCGCCACTGTCGAACTGCTCGCCGAAGCCGGCGCGAGCGGCGTCTCGATCGAGGACTACGACCCGTCGGCCGGTGCGATCGAGCCGCTCGAGGCGGCCGCCGCCCGGATCGCCGCGGCCGCCGAGGTGTGCGCCCGGCACGGCATGGTGCTGACCGGCCGGGCCGAGAACCACCTCTATGACGCCGGCGATCTCCAGGACACCATCGAGCGGCTGCGCGCCTATCGCGAAGCGGGCGCGACCTGCGTCTATGCGCCCGGGCTGGCCGATCTGGACGCGATCCGCCGAGTGGTGGACGAGACCGGGGCGCCGGTCAACGTGCTGGCGCTGCGGCACGGCCCGGCCGTCGCGGAGCTGGCCGCGGCCGGGGTGCGGCGCGTCTCCACGGGCGGCAGCCTGACCTGGGCGGCGTACGGCGGCCTGGTCGCCGCGGCCACCGAGCTGCTGACGACCGGCACCAGCAGCTATCTCGACGGCGCCGCTCGGCTGCCCGGCGGCGATCCGGCATGATCCGTCCGTGACGGCCTGCTCAAGCCGGCCGCCGACCCGGAGGTCCTGCGCGGCCGGGCGAACGTGTCGTGGGCCGGCGCGATCTACTGGACTGCCCGCACCAGCCCTTGCCGCACAACACCTGGACCTCATCGCAGCGCCGCTGCCAGGTCGGCCGCGGCCTCGAAGGTCGGCGCCGCCCTGCTGGTCTGGTCCGCGTCGAGCGCGATCTGCTCCGCACGGGCCAGCATGTCCGTTGCGGTCTCCGGGTCGTTGAGCACCATCGCCAGCTCGGCGCGGTACACCAGAACCTCCACGTGGGCGACGGGGTCGTCGTCGGCTCGCGGGCGGGCCAGCGCGCTGTCGAGGATGCGGGCGGCCTGGCCCGGGTCACCCTTGGAGTCGGCCAGGACGGTGGCGTTCGCCAGCGCTCTGGGGAGTCGTCCGTCGGCGATGGGCGGGGCCGGCGTCGGCGTTGCCGCGGTGTTCTGAAAGACGCGGATCCAGTTGCCGCCCGGGTCGACGACGCTGAACCCGCCCACCCCGTCGGCGTTCTTCCGAGGCCGGGGCCGGGTCATCCGCGGCATCCCGGAGACCAGGACCTTGCCGTATGCGGCCCGCATGCCGGCGGCGAAAGCCCGGTGCAGTTCCGCGATGTCCGGGGTGAGCACGAGACAGGAGCCGTAGGACTGCTCGGGGTCGAACCCGGCGATCTCGAAGAACTGCAGGTTCAGGTCTTCACGTTGCAGTCCCACGCAGGGGTAGGGCTTGCGCTGCCGGTAGGTGGTGCGGAAGCCGAGAACCCCGTAGAAGGCTTCGATGTCGTCGATCGACGGGCAGGGCAGCAGGGGAACGGTCACCTCGTTGGTCATGGCTCCTTCCTAGGCGTCGCGGACGGTCCGTCGCCCATGGAAATAGCCGATCATCGCCTCGCGCCATCCGATCGGCCGATGCTCTCTCTTGTCGGCTGGGTACGACGGCATAGCGCTACGTATACATCCACATGGACACACCGCAACGCCGCTGGTAGTAGTTATGCGTGCTGAGGGCCATCGAATGGGCTGTGCTGGGAATCGGTAGCGCGGCCGCCATCGCGTACGGGGTCCGTCGTCACCGGCCTGCGCGGATCGGACCGTGGGTGCTGCTCGCCGCCGCCATCCTGGCGAGCGCCGCCGGCGACGTGCTGACCGCGTTGCACCGGCCCGCCCTGGCCGATGTCTGCTTCTACGCCATGTTCGTGCTGGTCGCCTGCGGTCTGCTGCAGCTGACCCGGATCGGCGCGATTCTCGTCGACCGGGCCCGGCTCATCGACCTGCTCGCACTCGCCTGCTCGACGCTGCTGGTGGTCTGGGTGTTCGTCATCGGCGACGCGGGCCGGATCGGAGACATCTCCGGGGCGTACGTCATCGGGGCCCTGCTGCTCCTCGCCGTGGTCGCCCGCCTGCTGGTCGCGGTGGGCCGGAACCTCTCCGCCGCGCTGCTGGTCGTCGGCGCGGTGGGGGTGCTGGTCAGTGACATCCTGCAGCCGCTGTGGCCGGGCCGGCTGAGCGAGTCCGGATTCGTGGTGCTCTACCTGGCCTGGGGCGCCGCCGCGCTGCACCCGTCGATGGTGCGGCTCACCGAGCCCGCGGTGCCGCGCCCGAGCCCGTGGCGCGGGCACTGGGCGGCGTTGCTGGGCATCTCCGTCGCCACCCCGCCGGTCGTCCTGCTGATCGAGGCGGTCTACGGCTCGGTCGGCGACGGCGTGGTGATCGCCGTGGCTGGTGCGATCACTCTTCTCCTGACCATCACGCGGCTGACCGATTCGGTGACCCTGAATCGCCAGGCCTTGACGCGTGAGCGCGGCTTGCGGCAGGCGAGCGCCGCGCTGGTCGGCGCCGCCGACACGGCGGCCGTGGACGAGGCCGTCCGAGCCGCGATCGCCGCGCTGATGCCGCCGGACGCCATCCGCAGCACCGACTTCGCCGTCGACGACCGCCGGCTCGCGCTCGCGGGGGTGCCCGGCCTCGAGGGCGGCCCACCACCGCGCAGCTGGTGGATCGAGGACCAGGATCACGACCACGTCACGCTGGTCTGTCCGCTCTGGCTGGAGCCGCTCGGCGTCGCCCGGCCCAGCGGTGGCGCCCTGATCCTGGTGGGCCGCCGGGACACCCTCACCGCCACTCGCGACACCCTCGAGGTGCTGGCCGGCCAGGCGGCGCTCGCGCTGGATCGCATCTCGCTGGTGGAGGCGGTCGGCCGCCGCGACAGCGACCTCTATCTGCGCGCGGTGATCCGGAACAGCGCGGACATCATCGTGGTGATCGACGAGGACCAGCGCATCCGGTACGCCAGTCCGTCGCTGCGCGAGCTGCTCGGCGCCGACGATCTTCCGCCGCTGGCCACCCTCGACGATCTGGTGCATCCGGACGATCGCCACCAGCTGCGTCAGGCCTTCCGCGGCTCCGGCGACGGTGTGGTGTTCTGCTCGCTGTTGCGGGCGGACCACAGCCAGGTGCTGGTCGAAGCCACCTACCGTGACCTGCGCGAGGACCGCCTGGTCCAGGGCTTCGTGGTGACGATGCGGGATTTCGCCCAGGGCCATGAGGCGAACGAGCAGCTGCCTCATGGCGACAACCTGGACGAGCTGCCGGGCCGGGTGAACCGGCGCAGCGCCCGGCACAAGTTCCGCTACTAGGCCCTGATCGAGCTGTGACACCACGCTGATGCTCCACCGCACTCTGATGTCGGCGCCGCAATCGCGGCCCACCAGCCAGAGGAGACATGGTGAAGTTTTCAGTATCGAGCCTGCGCAAGGTGGCCCTGGTCGCCGCCGCCGTCGCCGTCGCGTCGCTCGCGGGCGTCGCCTCGGCCGAGGCCTCGACCTCGACCTGGGGGTGCACGGTGACTCCGGAGCGTCCGGTCTTCCACCACATCAACCCGGACAACGGGAACAAGGTCATCCGATACAACATGACCGTCACCTGTTCGGCGGGACGCACGATCACGATCAATCAGCACATCCACGAGGAGGACAGCGAGAACAACTACACCCACCAGACCTCCAACGTCCGCAGCTGGGAGTTCCCGACCACGGACACCGACACCATGTGGTGGGACCTCACCCTGCGCAACGACGACGTGAGCGGCGCGGAGGAGATGTATCACACAGTGAGCTTCCAGGTCGTGCCGGACGACCTGAGCGAGTCGGACTGGACGTCCTTCGAGCGCTCCCCGGTGCAGCAGTTCAGCAACTGATTCACCCCCCGGGGCCGCCGCTCCCGCCCATCGGTGCCGACCGGTGGGCGGGCGCGGCGCGCTCCCCGTTCTCCCGGTCGGCGATGGCGGCCTGGATGCGGCGCAGCGTGCGCAGAGCCTTCTTCGCCGCCGCGCGGACCTCGCCGTCGAACACGGTCGTGCCGCGGTCGGCGGCCATCAGCCGCTCCAGCGTCGGGATCGCCCGATCGTCGCCGGTCGAGCCGAGCGCGACGGCGGCCCAGTACCGCTGATTCGGATCCGGGCTGCCGGCCGCGGCCAGCAGCCGGGGCAGCACCTGCGGGGTGAACAGGGCCAGCGCGCTGGCGACGTGACCGATCCGGGGGAATCGCCGCTGCTCGAACTCGTGCCAGAGTGCCTCCAGCGCCGCGTCGCCACCGATGCGGGCCAGGGCGTCGGCGGCCTTCTGGCGCAACCAGTCGGCCTCGTCGCCGAGCAGCGGTCGCAGCGACGGCACGACCGAGGCGTCGCCGAGGCGGCCGAGCGCGGTCACCGCCTCGCTCCGGACGATCCACTGGGGGTGGTCGAGCAGCGTGACGAGCTGTGGCACGGCGGCCCGCACGTCCATCGCCGCGCATCCCATCGCGGCCCACGCCTGGCAGTTGTACCGAGCGTCGCCGAGCGCGGCCAGCAACGGCTCCTGGAGTCCGGGGTCCGCGAAGACGTCCGCCTGGTTCATCGCCCGCGAATAGAGGGACCGGTGGAAGTCCCGGTAGTCGCGGACGAGCGCGTGCAGCGCCGCGACGGCCGAGGCGTCGCCGTGCGACCTGGCCCGGTCGAGGAGCTGGTAGACATGCGCCTCGCGCGTCTCGAGATCTCCCGATCGAAGGCCCTGCAGGTCGGCGGGATTCACCGCACGACCATACGCGCCACCCCGGCCACCGCCGGACCCGGAGGGTGCGGCTCTACGCCTGCTCCAGCGGCGTCAGGTCGCCGGTGCGGAGCATCCAGTCGTCCCAGTAGCCGAGGCGGCCGCAGGCGATGCAGTGGCTGGTGATGGAGAGCGCGCGGACGCCGGCCCGCTCCGCATAGAGCGAGAAGCCCACGGCCAGCTTGAAGTCCTCCTCGTCGCCGTCACCGTCGCACTCGCAGACCATGACGCCGGGCTTCGCGTCCGCCCAGTGGCCGCCGCTGCCGGCGATGAAGTGCCGGTCGCCGCAACCCCGGCAGATTCGCTGCGCCGCCTGCATCTCCAGGTCGCCGCGCAGGCCGAAGACGTCGCCGCCGCAGGCCGCGCACCGGCACAGCCGCACCTCGTCGATGTCGTAGCCCTCGGCGCCCTGCGTCATCGTGTATTCGGTGAGGTCCTCGGCCGACTCGCCGAGCGGCCAGCCGTCCACTTCCCTGATCGCCACGCCCGCCATCTCACCACCAGCGCGCCGTCCGCCGCAGCCCGGGTCCGCGGCGGCGACAAGGGCTAGGTTGTGCTGATGCGCATTGCGGTGCTTGCTGACATTCACGGCAATCTGCCTGCTCTCGAGGCCGTGCTGGCGGAGGTGGACGAGGCCGGAGCGGACCGGATCGTGCTGCTCGGCGACATCGCCGGCGGTCCGATGCCGGCCGGGACACTCGACCTGCTGGCCGCGCTCGGTGACCGGGCGGTCTGGGTGCACGGCAACGGCGAGCGGGAACTCGTCGCCGGCTTCGATGGGCAGCCCGCGGCGGGCGACACCGTGGCCGCCTGCGTGCCGCTGCTCGAACGGCGGCACCGCGACCTGATGGCCGACCTGCCGATCACCGTCACGCTGGACGCCGACGGACTCGGTCCGGTGCTGTTCTGTCACGCCACCCCGCGCCGCGACGACGAGTTCGTGCTGGTCGACTCGCCGTTGCAGCGCTGGGAGGAGGCGCTGCACGGGGTCACCGAGCACACCGTCGTCTGCGGACACACGCACATGCCGTTCGACCGGCTGGTGAACCGCCGCCGGGTGGTCAACCCGGGCAGCGTCGGCATGGGCTACGGCGTGACCGGCGCGAGCTGGGCACTGATCGGGCCCGGCATCCAGCTCCGGCGCACGTCCTATGACCTGCGGGCGGCCGCCGAGCGGATCGGCCGGAGCGGGTTCCCGGGCGCCTCCGCCTGGGCCCACGAATACGTTCTCAGCCCGCACGGCGACGGCGCGGCCCTGGAAGCCTTCCACGAGATCATCGCCACCGAGGCGAAGAGCTGAGCCCATCGCCGAAAACACCGGGAGCGGGCAGGATGGGATCATGCCCGCCGAACGCCTCACCCGCACCAGCCGCCCGCCGGTCCGGATCGCCCACCTCGGCCTCGGCAACTTCTTCCGCGCCCACCAGGCGTGGTACACGTCCGCCGCGCCGGACGCCGCCCGCTGGGGGATCGCGGCCTTCACCGGTCGTTCCGCGCCGCTGGCGACGTCACTCGAGGAGCAGGCCGGGCTCTACACCCTGGTGGTACGCGGCCCCGAGCGCGACGACCTCGAGGTGCTGGGCTCGGTGGCCGCCGCGCATCCCGGCAGCGATATCGACGCCTGGAAGGCCTACCTGAGCCGCACCGACGTGGCCCTGGTGACGCTGACCGTGACCGAGGCGGCCTACCGTCGCGGCCCCGGCGGCGGGCTGGACGACACCGACCCGGACATCCGCACCGACCTCGCCGCCTGGCGCACCGGCGCGCCGCCGGCCACCGTGCCCGGCCGCCTGGTCGCCGGGCTCAACGCGCGCCGCGCCCGGTTCGGCGGCCCGATCGCCGTGGTCAGCTGCGACAACCTGCCCGGCAACGGCGCCGTCACCAAGCGGGTGGTGTTCGACTTCGCGGCCGCCGTCGAGCCGGCCCTGCTCGCCTGGATCCGGGACAACGTGTCGTTCGTGACCACCATGGTCGACCGGATCACCCCGCGCACCACCCCGCCGGACCTGGCGCTGGTCGCCGAGCGCGGCGCCGCCGACGCCGCGCCGGTGGTCACCGAGCCGTTCACCGAGTGGGTGCTGGAGGGCGACTTCCCCCGCGGGCGGCCCGCCTGGGAGGCCGGCGGCGCCCGCTTCGTCGCCGACGTGACCCCGCACGAGCTGCGCAAACTGCTGCTGCTGAACGGCGGCCACTCACTGCTGGCCTATGCGGGCAGCGCGCTCGGCCTGGAGACGATCGCGGACGCGGTGGCCGACCCGCGGTGCCGCGGCTGGCTGGACGAGTGGTGGGACGAGGCGGTCCGGCACGTGCCGCTGCCCGCGGCGGAGCTCGCCGAATACCGGGTGGCCTTGCTCGACCGGTTCGCCAATCCGCGGATCCGGCACACCCTGGCCCAGATCGCCGCGGACGGCTCGCAGAAGATCCCGATCCGGGTGCTCCCGGTGCTGCGCGGCGAGCGGCGGGCCGGGCGGATGCCGGTCGGCGCGGCGCGCGTGCTGGCGGCGTGGATCGGGCACCTGCGCGGCGAGGGCGCGCCGGTGCGGGACGCGGGCGCCGGCCCCTATCAGGCGCGGGCCGGTTCGCCGCGCGACGTGCTCGCCCTGCTGGCGCCCGACCTGGCCGGCGACGAGGAACTGGTGGCGGCGGTCGCAGCACGCTCGAAACCGCTCTGACATCGACGGCGGTGGTGAGTTCTTTCTCACGCCCGCTTGTTCCGGATGAAACTCCGGCGAAATCCCAACTGCTTTGACTGGCGTCGCAACAACCGGGCGCCACCAGGGCGAATGAGGTAATTGCCATGCCGGAACCGGACCGGAGAAGCCATCACACCGTCGCCGTCGTCGGCGGTGGACAGGCGGGCCTGTCGATGAGCTGGCACCTGCGCCGGCGGGGCATCGACCACATCGTCTTCGAGCGCGACCGGGTCGGCCACGAGTGGCGGGACCGGCGCTGGGACTCGTTCTGCCTGGTGACCCCGAACTGGCAGTGCGACCTGCCCGGCTACCCCTACGCCGGCGACGACCCGGACGGCTTCATGCCCGGCGCCGACGTCGTCGACCACCTCGAGAAGTACGCGGCGTCCTTCGATCCGCCGCTCGCCGAGGGGGTGGCGGTCACCCGCTTACGGCGTACCCGTCAAGGCGACTTTGATCTGTCCACCTCGGACGGGAACTGCACGGCCGACCAGGTGGTGATCGCGACCGGGCCCTATCACCAGCCGGCCGTGCCGCGGCTCGCCGAGCGGCTGCCCGGACGACTGACGCAGCTGCACTCGTCGCAGTACCGCAATCCGGCGCAGCTGCCGGACGGTCCCGTGCTGGTGGTGGGCACCGGGCAGTCC
This sequence comes from Actinoplanes sp. NPDC051388, assembly GCF_055586225.1. Lineage (NCBI taxonomy): Bacteria > Bacillati > Actinomycetota > Actinomycetes > Micromonosporales > Micromonosporaceae > Actinoplanes > Actinoplanes sp. NPDC051388. Next base: position 59,251 of record NZ_JBVJIP010000009.1, read on the forward strand.
GGCTGCCAGATCGCCGAGGACCTGCATCTGGCGGGGCGGCAGGTGCACCTCGCGGTGGGCAGCGCGCCGCGGGCCGCCCGGCGCTACCGCGGTCGCGACACGCTCGCCTGGCTGGACGAGATGGGCCACTACGCCAAGGGGATCGACGAGTTCGGCGACGCGGACGAGGTGCGGCTGCGGGCCAACCACTACATGACCGGGCGGGACGGCGGGCGTGACATCGATCTGCGCGCGTTCGCCCGGGACGGGATGCGGTTGCACGGGCGGTTGCTCGGCGTGGACGGCTCGACGGTGTCGTTCGGCGCGGACCTGGCCGCACACCTGGACAACGCGGACCGGGTCGCGGACGGCATCAAGGACGCGATCGACGTCTGGATCTCCCACCATTCATTGGAAGCGCCCGCGGAGGAGCGGTATGTGCCGGTGTGGCAGCCCGCCGCCGGAACCTCGTCGCTGGACACCGGGGAGATCTCGGCGGTGGTCTGGGCGACCGGGTTCCACCGCGACCACCGCTGGATCGAGGTGCCGATCTTCGACGGGCGCGGCTATCCCACCCACGATCGCGGCGTGACCAGCTGCCCGGGGCTCTATTTCCTCGGACTGCCCTGGCAGTGGACCTGGGGGTCGGGGCGGTTCGCGGGGGTGGCCAGGGACGCCGAGCACCTCGCCGGGCGCATCGCTTCGGTGGGGCGCCGGCGCATCACCGAGGACGTCAGCTGGCTGGCCGGGACGCCGACCGAGACCTGTCCGACCCTCGACTGGTGGGCCGCCGCGTGAACGATGCCCACCGGCACCTGGGTGTCCTTCCGGCGTACCCGTTCTATGGCGGACCGCCCGTCAACCCGGACGTGACCGCGCGGGCGACCATCGACCAGCTGCTCGCGGATCTCGACCGCGAGGGCACCGAGCGAGCGCTGATCCTGCCGAACTACGGCGTGCCCGATCCCGCGGTGGCCTTCGGTTTCAACGAGCTCGTGCTGGAGGCGGCGCAGCGCGACGACCGGATCCGATGTGGACTGTGGGTCTCCCCGCTGCAACCGGCGATGACGGCCGAGGCGCTGCGGCTGGCCGGCGAGCCGGAGGTGCGGGCGCTCAAGCTGAGCTTCCTGCTGGGTGGCGGCGCGGACGACCCGGCGCTCGATCCCATCTTCGCGGCGGCGCGCGAGCACGACCTGACCGTGCACGTGCACACCTCGCCGGGCGCCGCGTCCGACATCGACCGTGTCGGCGAGCTGGTCGAGCGTTACGGCGACGACACCCGCATCCATCTCGTGCACTTCGGCGGCGGGATGAGCGGCCACATCAAGCTGATCGGCGGCCGGTTCTTCGACTGGATCGCAGCCGGCAAGCAGGTCTACACCGACCTGTCCTGGGCGATCGGCTTCGCCCCGCGCTGGCTCGCCGCCGAGATCGACCGACGCGGGCTCGGTCACGACCGGGTGCTGTTCGCCAGCGACGAGCCGTGGGGCGACCACGCGGGCGAATCGGCCCGATTGCAAGCCGCCGTCCCCTCCCGCGAACTGTCCGAAATGGTCTTCACCACCACGTTCGAAAAGCTCTACGGATGAAGGAGAACACCATGACCGACCTGACCGACCTCGAGCAGAAGAGCCTCAACGAGATCCCGCACCCGGCGCTCGCCGAGGGCGCCAGCATCTATGGCGGCACCAAGGTGTTCCCGGACTACAAGGCCGAGGAGGGGCAGAGCTACTTCACGCTGGTGCACGGCATCGCGCACGAGTCGTCGGTCAGCTTCGTCGCCGTCCTGCAGGCCACCCGGGCGCTGCGCAAGGGCTTCGAGTCGGCCATCTACTTCTACGGCCCCGGCTCGCTGAACTGCCTCGCCACCCGCGGCTTCCCGACCACCGGCACCTCCGCGTTCCCCGGCGAGCACAACATCAACAACTCGCTGAAGACGTTCATGGCCGAGGGCGGCAAGGTGTACTGCTGCCGCTTCGGGCTGTCCCTGCACGGCGCCCGCGAGGAGGACCTGATCGAGGGCGTCATCCCGACGCACCCGCTGGACGTGCAGGACGCGCTCATCCACTACGTGCGCAAGGGCGCGATCATCAACTCGACCTACATGTTCTGACGTCCGCCGCCCCACCCACCACCCCTGAGCGGAACAAAGACATGGATCTCGACGTCAGGGCCGACCTGGCCGTGCGTGGCGTGCGGGTGGCGACACCCGTGCGCCGGCCGGCCGGCGCCGGTCCCTCGGACGACGGCCACGTGGTCATCGACGGCGCGAACGCGGCCCTGCCTCTGGCTTCTGACAGCCCCTATCTCGTGCGGGACGGCCGGGTCTGGCTCGGCGACGTGGACACCGGGCTGTCGCTGCAGGTGGTGCACCGGCCGAAGTTCTACGACCTGACCACGGCCGACGGCGTGCGCTACGAGCAGATCGCCCGCCTGCACGGCAAGGACGTCCTCGCGACCACGGTCGTGCAGACCTGCATCCGCTATGCCGAGGACCAGCGCTGCCGGTTCTGCACGATCGAGGAGTCGCTGCGGTCCGGTGACACGATCGCCGCCAAGACGCCCGCGCAGCTCGCCGAGGTGGCCCGCGCCGCCGTGGACCTCGACGGCGTGACCCAGATGGTGATGACCACCGGCACCACGACCGGGCCGGACCGCGGCGCCCGCAACCTGGTCCGGTCGGTCCGGGCGGTCCTCGACGCGGTGCCCGGCCTGCCCGTCCAGGTGCAGATCGAGCCGCCCGGCGACCTGGCGGTGATCCGCGACCTGCACGACGCCGGCGCGTCCTCGATCGGCATCCACGCCGAGTCCCTGGACGACGAGGTGCGCCGCCGCTGGATGCCCGGCAAGGGCTCGGTCGCCATGGCTGAATACGAAGCGGCCTGGGACTACGCGGTCGAAGTCTTCGGCCGCAACCAGGTGTCCACCTATCTGCTGATCGGGCTGGGCGAGGACCCCGACGAACTCGTCGCGGGCGCGGCTGGGCTCATCGAGCGTGGCGTCTACCCGTTCGTCGTGCCGTTCCGCCCGATGGCCGGGACGCTCGCCCGCCGCGACGGGATTCCGGCGCCGGCGCCGTCGCTGGTGCGCGACGTCAGCGCCCGGGTGGCCGCCCTGCTGCGTGAGGCCGGCATGCTCGGCGCCGACCAGAAGGCCGGTTGTGCCGCGTGCGGTGCGTGCGGCGTGCTCCAGGCGGCCGGCGGATGACCGAGCGCACCGAGCGCGACCAGGCCACTGAGCGGGTCCGGCGCGCCGAGGGCCACGAGGGCATCCCCAGTCTGCTCAGCTTGACCGACCTCGCGCCCGCGCTGCTCGGCCCGTCGTTCTCGGTGCTGCCGACCGACGACGTCGCGGCCTATCGCGCGCTGCGCCGACAGGTTTTCGTGACCGAGCAGGAAATGTTCGCCCGCTCCGACGTGGACGACCGCGACGAGGACCCACGCACGGTGGTGCTGGTCGCCCGGTCCGCGCGCGGGGAATTCCTCGGCGGGGTGCGGGTCGGCCCGGCCTCCGGCGGACCGGACCTCGGCTGGTGGGTGGGCGGCCGGCTGGTCGTCGACCCCGCGGTCCGCGGCTCCCGCGGCATCGGACCCGCTCTGGTACGCGCCGCCTGTGCCTACGCCGAGAACGCCGGCGCCCTCCGCTTCGACGCCACCGTGCAGCCCCGCCACGAGCCGATGTTCCGGCGCCTGGGCTGGGACAGCATCCGCCCGGCCACCGTCGCCGGGCGCCCGCACGTCCTGATGCGCTGGCCCATCGGCCGCATCGCCGCCCTCGCCGCCGCCACCAAGAAGCCCCTGGGCGACCTTCTCGACGGCCTCACCCCCGACGGGTACGCGGGCGACGACGGCGCCCCGGTCCCCGGATCCGACCTGATCGCCGCCTGCGACGCGATCGTCCCGTCGATGGTCGAGCGCGACCCGGACTGGGCCGGCTGGTGTGCCGTCCTGGTCAACCTGAACGACCTGGCCGCGATGGGCGCCGCCCCGGTCGGCCTGCTGAACGCGGTGGGCGCCCGGGACGCCGCGTTCGCCGCGCGCATCCTCGGCGGGCTGCGCCGGGCCGCCGCCGCGTGGGGCGTGCCGGTGCTCGGCGGCCACACTCAGCTCGGCGTGCCGGCCGCGCTGTCCGCGACCGCCCTGGGCCGCACCGACCACCCGGTGCCGGGCGGCGGCGGGCGGCCTGGTCATCGGGTCCGGCTGACCGCGGACCTGGGCGGGCGCTGGCGCCCCGGCTATCACGGGCGGCAGTGGGACTCGACCAGCCACCGCACGCCCGCTGAGTTGCGAGCGCTGCACGGCATCGTGGCCTCCACGCGACCGGCCGCCGCCAAGGACGTGTCGATGGCTGGAATCGCCGGCACGCTCGGCATGCTCGCCGAGGCCAGCGGGTGCGGCGCCATCCTGGACGTGGTGGACGTGCCGCGTCCCGCCGACGCCACCACCGGAGACTGGTTCACCTGCTTCCCCGGCTTCGGCATGGTCACCACAGCCACCAGTGGTAGCCCAGCCGTGGATGCGGGGGGCGGATGGACGGCTGGGCTACCACTGGTGGGGTCGGCCGAGTGCGGCGAGCTGGTGGACGGGCACGGGGTCCGGCTGCGCTGGCCGGACGGGGAACTGACCGTCGCGATCGGTGGCGGCGTCACAGGATTGGGGCCGGCATGACGGTCATCAGGATGGCCGCGGTCGCCGACGAGTTCGACCGGGACCTGGAGGGCGACTTCGCGCGGATCGAAAAACTCGTCGAGGCGGCGCGGGCGGACGGCGTACGGCTGCTCGCCCTGCCGGAGGCCTGTCTCGGTGGATATCTGGCGCATCTCGACGGCGGGGCCGACGAACCACCGGCGTTGCGGGTGGACGGTCCCGAGATCGCGCGGCTGGCAGCGATCGCCGGGGACATGGTGGTGTGCGCGGGCTACTGCGAGGCCGACGGTGGCCGCCGCTTCAACAGCGTGGTCTGCGTCGGCGAGGGCCGGGTGCTGGGCAACCACCGCAAGGTGCACCAGCCGCTGCGGGAGAGCGCCAGCTATGACTCCGGCGACTCGTTCGCCGCGTTCGACACGCCGGTCGGGCGGCTCGGGCTGATGATCTGCTACGACAAGGCGTTCCCGGAGTCGGCGCGGACGCTGGCGCTGGACGGCGCGGAGATCATCGTGTGCGTGTCCGCCTGGCCGGGCAGCCGCACGAACGCGCCGGAGGATCTGGCCGAGGATCGCTGGACCCGGCGCTTCGATCTGTTCGACCGGGCACGAGCGCTGGAGAACCAGGTGGTGTGGCTGTCCGCGAACCAGTCCGGGACGTTCGGTAGGTTGCGGTTCGTGTGCAGCGCGAAGGTGGTCGATCCCGGAGGCGACGTGCTGGCTTCGACCGGGGTGGCGCCCGGCATGGCGGTCGCCGAGATCGACGTGGCGGCCGCGCTGTCGACGGCCCGCCGATCGATGGGCCATCTGCGAGACCGCCGGCCGGAAGCCTACTGACCTCATGATCACCCGCCGATGATCTCCAGACTGGCCGCCGCCGCGGCGCACTTCGGCCGCGACCTCGACTACGACCTGGGCCGCATCGGCAAGCTCATCGCCGACGCCCGGGCCGGCGGCGCGGCGCTGCTGGTGCTGCCGGACGCGGCGATCGGGGGATACCTGGCCGACCTGCGCCACCCCGACCCGGAAGCGCTGCCGCCCGCGCTCGAGCCGGACGACCCGCTGCTCGAACAGGTCGCCGCGATGGCACGGGAGATGGTGGTCTGCGTCGGCTACTGCGAGGCCGACCGCGACCGCCGCTACAACGCCGCGGTCTGCCTCACCGGCGACGGCGTGCTGGGGCGGCACCGCAAGGTCCACCTGCCGGCCGCCGAGGTCACCGCCTATGCGGCGGGGGACACGTTCGCCGCCTTCGACACCCCGGTCGGCCGGATCGGCATGCTGATCGACTACGACAAGACGTTCCCCGAGTCGGCCCGCACCCTGGCCCTGGACGGCGCCGAGATCGTCGCGTGCCTGTCCGCCTGGCCGGCCAGCGTCACCAACGCCGCCCCCAAGCTCGCGCAGGACCGCCAGTCCCGCCTCTTCGACCTCTACGACTGCGCCCGCGCCGCGGAGAACCAGATCGTCGTGGTCTCCGCCAACCAGACCGGCGCGGTCGGCGGCATGCGTTTCCTGGGCCAGGCCAAGGTGGTCGGGCCGGCCGGCAACATCCTGGCCCGCACCTGGGCCAAGGCCGGCCTCGCGGTGGCCGAGCTGGACGTGGCGGCGGAGATCGCCGCCGCCCGCCGGGTGCTGTCGCACCTCGAGGAGTTGCGCCCGGCCATCTACCGCACCGGCCCCAGATGAGAATCGCGCTGCTCACCTATTCGACCCGCCCGCGCGGCGGTGTCGTGCACACGTTGTCTCTGGCCGAGGCGCTGGCCGACCTCGGTCACGACGTCACGGTGTGGACCCTCGGCCGGGGTGGCGGTTTCTTCCGGCCGGTGTCGCCGCTGGTCCGGCTGCGCATCGTGCCGTTCCCTCCGGCGGACGACGAATCGGTCGGTGAGCGGATCCTGCGGTCGATCGCCTTGCTGCGCGCGGCGTTCACCCCTTCCGAGTACGACATCGTGCACGCGCAGGACTGCATCACCGCGAACGCGGTCGACCGCTGTGTCCGGACCGTGCATCACCTGGATCGGTTCACCACCCCCGAGCTGGCCGCCTGTCACGAGCGCGCGCTGGTCCGTCCGCACGCCCACCTGTGCGTCTCGGCGGCGGTGGCGGCCGAGGTCCACGCGGGCTGGGGGATCACACCGACGGTGATCCCGAACGGCGTCGACGCCGCCCGGTTCGCCGCGGCCGTACCGTCGTCCCGCGGCTTCTACCTGCTCGCGGTGGGCGGCATCGAGCCGCGCAAGGGGTCGCTGGACCTGCTGCGCGCCTACGCTCTGTTGCGCTCGGACCTGCCCGGCCTGCGGCTGGTCTTCGCCGGCGGGGAGACGCTGTTCGACTACCGCGCCTATCGCGCTTCGTTCGACGAGCTGACCGTCTCGCTCGGCGTCGAGCCGGAGATCCTCGGGCCGGTCGAGCACGACGAGCTGCCCGGGCTGGTGGCGGGCGCGGCGGCGTTCGCGTTCCCGTCCACCAAGGAGGGCTTCGGGCTGGCCGCGATGGAGGCTCTCGCCGCAGGGGTCCCGGTGGTGACGCGCGACCTGCCGGTGCTGCGCGAGGTGTTCGGCCACTCGGTGCTCTACGGCTCCGACCCCGCGTCGTTCGCCACGGCCCTGCGCCGGGGGATCACGGAACCTGATCCCGCCCGGACCGCCGCCGGGCGCGCGTTGGCGTTCGGCCACACCTGGTCGTCGGCCGCCCGAAGACACCTGGACTTCTACGCGTCACTCGGCCAGGTCGGCGCGGACGCCGAGCAGGCGGACCGGGCGGCGTAGCTCGAACTTCTCCAGCACGGTCAGGGCGGCCGCGCTGATCACGTCGAGGTCGGTGGTCGGGCCGCCGCGCAGCTTGGCCTCCCGGGTGCGGGTGTAGAACGACGACGACCGGACCTTGACGCCGACCCGGATCACCTCGCGGCCCTCGGCGGCCACCTCGGCGCCCAGCGCGCGGGCCAGGATCACCAGCTGTGCCTCGATGTCGGCGCGCTCGGTCAGGTCGGTGGCGAAGGTGGTCTCCTTGCTGCGGGACTTGGCCACCCACGGTTCGGTGTTCACCTCGCTGTCGCCGCCGCCGCGGGCGATCACTGTGAGCCACTGGGCGGCCCGGGGCGGGAAGCGCGTCTGCAACGTGTCGAGGCTCGCGGCGGCCAGGTCGGCGACCGTGTGCAGGGCCAGGTCGTCGAGCTTGGTGACGGTCTTCGGGCCGACGCCCCACAGGTCGCCGGCCGGTCGGGCGCCCATCGTGGGCATCCACGTCTCGTCGGTCAGGGTGAACACGCCGGCCGGGTCGCGCTTGGCGAAGCGGGCGGCGATCTTCGCCTGGTTCTTGTTGCGCCCGATGCCGATCGCGCAGGTCAGGCCGGTCCTGTCACGGATGGCCGTCTTCAGCTCGGCGGCCAGTCGCTCCGGGTCCGCCAGGTCGCCGCCGACGAACGCCTCGTCGAGGCCGTACACCTCCACCCGTACCGGGAAATCGCGGAGCGTGCCCATCACCTCGGCCGAAGCCTGCTGATAAGCGGGCATGTCGGTGGGCAGGAAGATCGCCCCCGGGCACTTGCGGGCGGCCAGGCGCAGCGGCATGCCGGAGTGCACGCCGAACGCCCGCGCCTCGCGCGAAGCCGTGGCGACCACCGTGCGTGGCTGCGACGGATCACCCGCGCCACCCACCACGACCGGCCGGCCGCGCAACTCGGGACGCCGCAGCACCTCGACCGACGCGAAGAACTGGTCGAGGTCGACGTGCAGCACCCAGGTGTCGGCCACCTGTCGAGTATTGTCCGGCGCGGCTGTCACAGCCCTCCGTTCGCCGGTGTCTTCATGCCCGGAGCGGCCTCGTTCGGCCGCGACGACACGGAGGAGACATCATGGCAAGGATCCCGAACGCCGAGCTGACCGGCATCAAGGGCGCGCTCGTCAAGCGGATGTCCCGCAGAATGATGGGCAGCGTCCCCGACCCCATCAAGATCATCTGGCACAACCAGAAGGTGCTCGACTTCAGCTTCACCGTCAGCCGCAAGCTCCAGAAGTGGGACCAGTGCGACGAGAGCCTGAAGTCGTTCGCGCACATGGCCGTGTCCAGCCTGGTCGGTTGCAGCTTCTGCCTGGACCTGGGCTATTTCCAGGCGCACAACAACGGACTGGACATGACCAAGGCGCGCGCCGTGCCCCGGTGGCGCACGTCGGACGTCTTCACCCCGCTGGAGCGTGACGTGCTGGAATATGCCGAGGCGATGACGCAGACCCCGCCGACGGTCACCGACGAGCTGTCCGCCCGGCTGCTGACCGCGCTGGGCCCGGCCGCACTGGTCGAGCTGACCTCGTGGATCGCCCTGGTCAACTTCATGACCCGCGGCAACGTCGCGATGGGCATCGAGTCGCAGGAATACTCCGCCGTCTGCGAAGTGCCGCTCACCCGATGACCGAGGACCCGTTCGTCACCCACCGCGGCCTGCTCTTCACGGTGGCCTACGAGATGCTCGGCTCGGCCGCCGACGCCGAGGACGTCGTGCAGGAGACCTGGCTGCGGTGGGCGGGCGTCACCGTCCCGGTCGAGGACCCGCGTGCCTATCTGGTGCGGATCGTCACCCGGCAGGCCCTCAACCGCATGCGTACGGTGGCCCGCCGCCGTGAGGACTACATCGGGGAGTGGCTGCCGGAGCCGCTGCTGACCAGCCCCGATGTGGCCGAGGACGTGGAGCTCGCGGAGAGCGTGTCGATGGCGATGATGACGGTGCTGGAGACGCTGGGGCCGGCCGAGCGTGCGGTGTTCGTGCTGCGGGAGGTGTTCGGGGTCCCGTACGAGGAGATCGCCGAGGCGGTGGGCAAGTCCGCGGCCGCGGTCCGGCAGATCGCCCACCGGGCGCGCGGGCACGTGGACGCCCGCCGCCCGCGGATGGAGGTGAGCCGGTCCGAGCAGCGCGCGGTCGTCGACCGTTTCCTGGCGGCGCTGGACACCGGCGACGTGCAGGGCCTGATGGACGTGCTCGCCCCCGACGTGATCCTGGTCGCCGACGGCGGCGGCCTGGCCCCGGCGGCCCGCCGGCCGATCGAGGGCGCACACAAGCTGGCGCCCTTCCTGTCCCACGGGTACGCCCGGGTCCGCGACTCGCTCACCACCACGCCGGTGTGGCTGAACGGGGCGCCGGGCGCGCGCATCGATGTGGACGGCGCGCTGGCCGGAGCGGTGAGCCTGACCGTGTCCGGCGGCCGGATCACCCGCATCTACGCGGTCTTCAACCCGCACAAGCTGGCCGGCCTGGACGGCGAGGCCCTGCTGGCTCGGTAGGGGCGCGCCGCGCCGGCGTTCGACCGGGAAAGGGCTTCGGCGCGGCCGGATCGCCGGATCGGCGTCTTCCCCACCGACCCCGCCTGACCGCGGCGACGAGCCCGTCGGATCGCGCTGCCTCAGGTGAGGTCGTGCTCGGCGGGGCTCGTGTTCAGAAGCCACGCGAGCGGCATGGTCGCGCGCACTTTGTAGTGGCCGTCGTCGTCGAGGTGCTGCATTGTTACGGTTTGTGCCGGGTCCTGGTCGATCACCCAGTATTGCGGGATGCCTGCGGCGGCATACTCGCCGCGTTTGGTCACCGTGTCCACGCCTTCGGACCCCGGCGAGACGATCTCGGCGACCAGGAGGACGTCGGCGACCGGCAACCAGACGCCGTCGGCCTGGGCCTTGCTCCACACGACGAGGTCGGGAATCCGCCCACCGAGTCCGCCACTCCGGCCGGGAATGCGGAGGCCGACCGCCTGAGCGATCCGCTCGGCCGGCACACCGGCGGCGAGCCACACCGTGAGCCGGGTCGCGATGATCGCCTGGGCATAAGCCGGCGGCGAAACGATCGAGAGAGTTCCCGCAGGGCTGATCTCGTACCGATGGTGTTCGTCAGCCGCCATCGCGGTGAGGTCGTCGAGCGTCACGGCAGGCCGGGAACCCATGCGGCCACGGTACCGGTGGGCGGTTGTCGTCGGGGCGTGTCACTGTGGCTGGAGGACGCCTAGCAGTTGGAGGACCACCATGGGTGAGGCGGAACGCGGGGACACGTTCGAATATGCGGGCGCGACCGTCACGATGGTGGACGCCGCGACGATGCTGGCCGCGGCTCGGGTCAATGCCGTCGAGCTGTTGCGGAAGTCCACCTGGCCGGCGCCCGTGCAGCGGGTCGACCTCACCGTGAGCAGCGCCGACACCAAGGACGGGGCGGTGCACGTGTTCGCCGCGGCGATCTCCACCGCGGCCGATCCGATGTCCCGCGAGCGGGTGCGCAAGCTGGTGCTGGGCGCCGACCCGATCGGGGTCTTGCTGGCCAAGCGGATCGACGAGGGGGATCAGCTGGCCGCGAAGATCGTCGACGGGGTGGGGACGGCGGCGCTGGCCGCGTACCGGAAACTCGGTCTTGATCGGATCCCCAAGCCGCCCACCGTGCGTGAGCCGAGCACGCTGGCCGACGCCGCGGTGGGGTTGCAGGCGAGCGTGACCTATGACGAGTCCGGCACCGTCGTGCGGCTGCATGCCGAGGTGCCGCGCGACGACGTGACGCCGGCGCACCTGCAGGCCTTCGCCGGGCTGACGCTGCAGGCCGTGCTCGAACTGGCCGGGCCGGACAGCCTGGCCGGGCGCCGTTACGTGCTGAGCCGCGAGGCCCCGCCGGCCAAGACGCCGCCGACCACCCAGAACGTCACGCTCGATCAGGTCGGCGGGCTGGCCGACATCGTCGGTGAGCTGCGGCAGATCGCCACCTCCTTCCGGCATCCGGAGGCGATGGCCAGGTGGGGCGCGCGCCGGCCGCAGGGCATTTTGATGTATGGCCCACCCGGCACCGGCAAGACCATGCTCTCCCGGGCACTCGCCAACGAGATCGGCGCCGATTTCCGCGAGATCCGCACCCCGGAGATCCTGGACAAGTGGCTGGGCGGCTCGGAGCGCAACATCAAGCAGATCTTCCGCGACGCCCGGCGGTATCGGGTGCCGACGCTGATCCTGTTCGACGAGTTCGACTCGATCATCAGCTATGCCGGGTCCGGTGGCGACGCGGCCAGCCAGGCGATCAACGCGGTGGCCGGCATCTTCAAGCAGGAAATGAACGACCTGATCGAGGCCAACCCGAACGTGATCGTGGTGGCCACCACGAACTTCCCGCACCGGGTCGACGACTCGCTGATCCGCTCCGGCCGCTTCGACGTCAAGGTGGCCGTGCCGAAGCCGGACGCGGCCGGGCGGGCCGAGATCTTCCGCAAGATGGTCGCCGCGCTGGTCGCGGCGCACGCGACGCCGGGCTTCGCGATGTTCGCCGACGACCTCGACCTGGCCGAGCTGGGCCAGTCGACGGTCGGCCTGACCGGCGCCGACATCAAGGAGATCCTGCGCCGGGTGCAGCTCGACAAGGCGATGCAGGACGCCCGCACCGGCGGGATGGTCGACCCCATCAACCAGGCCGATCTGGTGGCCGGGATCCGGGAGATGCAGCTGCCCCGACCGGCTGCCTGACCGGGGCCGGGCGCCAGGGGAGCAGCGGGATGCTGGCGAGCACCAGCACGGCCAGCACCGCCAGCGCCAGGCGCGGGCCGGTGGCCGCGGCGATCAGTCCGGCGACCGCGATGACCAGCGGCTGCGCCACCCGCGAGCTGATCGCCCAGGCGGCCAGCACGCGGGACAGGTGGCTGTCGTCGGTGGCCTGCAGGCGGTAGGTCGCGAACGTCGGGTTGAACCCGCCCGAGCAGACCAGCAGCAGGAACTGGCCGGCGAAGATCACCACCACTCCGGCGGTGCCGGCCGGCGCCAGCGGCAGCGCGCCCAGCCACAGCGCCCGGACCGCGCCGAAGCCGAGCAACGTCGTCCGCTCGCCCCAGCGGCGGCGGATCGGCCGCACCAACAGCGCGCCGAGCACGCCACCGATGCACGGGACGCCCAGGACGAAGCCGTATTGCCACGGCTGGAAGCCCAGGTCGCGCAGGGTGAAGACGGCCAGCAGGGGAGCGCCGGCCATCACCGCGCCGCCGAACACCATCGCGTTGAGCCAGAGGGCGCGCAGGTCGCGATGGCCGAGGATGTAGTGCCAGCCGGCGGTCAGCTCGCGCCACCGCGGTGTCGGGTGCCGCTCGGGCGGCGGCGGCTCCGGGCGCCGGATGCGGCTGACCGTGAACGCGGAGACCAGGAACGTCACCGCGTCGGCCGCCACCGACGCGGTCGCGCCCAGCCAGGAGATCAGCACCCCGCCGATCGGCGGGCCCGCCGCATAGGTCGTCCACATCGTCGCCTCGAGCCGGGACGTCGCCTCGGGCCGGTCGGCGAGCGGCACCAGCGCCTTGAGGTGTGCCCCACTCGCGGCGTTGAACACGATCACGCCCACCGCCTGGGCCATCGCGACCAGGCAGAGCTGCGCATAGGTCAGCGACCCGAAGGCGGCCGCCGCCGGGATGCTCATCAGCGCGCCGAACCGCAGCAGGTCGGCGCCGATCATCACCGGCCGCTTGCGGCGGAACTCGACCCACGGGCCCAGCGGCACGGCCAACGCGGCGCCGGCCAGCCCGGCCAGCGCGGCGAGCAGGGACACCTGCAGCACCGGCGTGTGCAGCACCACGGTCGCGATCAGCGGCAGCGCGCCCATCGAGACGGCGGTGCCGAACTCGCTGACGCCGTAGGCCGACCACAGCCGGTTGAAGTCCCGTCCCAGTGTCACGCCGGAAGGCTAGCGACGGCCTACGACAAGAATCGCGGAGCGGCGCGTCGCACGATCGCCGCCGTGTCCGTGCCCCTCGGCAGGGTGCCGAACGAGCCGCCGTGATCGCCGCCGAGGCGGCTCGCGCAGAACGCGTCGGCGACCGCGGGCGGTGCGTGCCGCACCAGCAGCGACGCCTGCAGGACCAGCGCCAGCCGCTCGGCCACCCGGCGCGCCTGGCTCTCGTCCGGGTCGTCCAGCAGCGGTTTCAGGGCGGCGACCGCCTCGTCCAGCCGCCGGTCCGCGCCGCTCGCCAGGCTCACCTCGTCGAGGAACGCGTCTGCCACCGCGGGCTCGCGCCGGAGCGTACGCAGGACGTCCAGCGCCTGCACGTTGCCAGAGCCCTCCCAGATCGAGTTCAGCGGCGCGTCCCGATAGAGCCGGGGCAGGCCGGAGTCCTCCACGTATCCGTTGCCGCCCAGGCACTCGAGCGCCTCACCGACCACCACCGGCTGCCGCTTGCAGACCCAGAACTTGCCCACCGCGACGGCCAGCCGCCGGACCGGCCCGGACATCCCGGCGAGCCGCATCATCAGCGTGGTCGCGGCCTCGGTCTCCAGCGCCAGGTCGGCCAGCACCGCGGTCATCAGCGGCTGCTCGACCAGCGGGCGGCCGAAGACCGAGCGGTGCGTGGCGTGGTGGATCGCCTGGCTGAGCGCCGCCCGCATGCCGGCCGCCGAGCCGATCACGCAGTCCAGCCGGGTCATCGCGACCATCTCGATGATGGTGCGCACGCCGCGCCCCTCGTCCCCGACCAGCCAGGCCACCGTGTCCTCGAACTCCGGCTCGCTGCTCGCGTTGCTGCGGTTGCCGAGCTTGTCCTTGAGCCGCTGGATCCGGAACACGTTGCGCGTGCCGTCCGGCAGCACCCGTGGCACCAGGAAGCAGGACAGCCCGCCCGGCGCCTGGGCCAGCACCAGGAACAGGTCGCACATCGGTGCGCTGGTGAACCACTTGTGGCCGGTGAGCAGCCAATGGTCGCCGGAGCGGTGCGCCGTGGTGGTGTTCGCGCGCACGTCCGAGCCGCCCTGCTTCTCGGTCATGCCCATCCCGGCGAGCAGGCCGCTCTTGCCCAGCGGAGGCCGCAGGCCCGGCTCGTAGGACGTCGAGGTGAGCAGCGGCTCGTAGGCGGCGGCCAGCTCGCTCTGGTGGCGCAGCGACGGGATCACCGCGTAGGTCATCGAGATCGGGCAGGTGTGGCCCGCCTCGACCTGCGACCAGGTGTAGAGAGCCGCGGCCCGGGCGACGTGCGCGGCCGGCTCACCGGACACCCACGCCGTGCCGGCCAGCCCGGCGCCGACCGCGACCTCCATCAGCCGATGCCAGGACGGGTGGAACTCAACCTCGTCGATGCGGTGCCCGTACCGGTCGTGGGTCGCCAGGCGCGGCGGGAACGCGTTGGCCTCGTACCCCCAGGCCTGTGCCTCGGCGCCGCCGGCCCGGCGGCCCAGCGCGTGCAGATCGGGGGCCGACCACCCGGCGCCCTCCCGGTCCAGCGCTTCCAGCAGGGCAGTGTCGGACGCCACATCGTGATCGACGAGCGGCGGTGGCTGGTTGAACACCTCATGGGTCACCGGTACACACTATGAGTGGATCGGTACGCGTAGGGTTTGCAGGAGCCGGCGAGGACGGATGGTGAGGGAGCGGTTGGCCACGGTGACGCCCACGGCGACGCGGGGCGGCGGGGCGGTCGCTGACCTGCTCGCCGAGCTCGACGACGCGCGGCGACTGGCTGTCGAGGTGAGCCGGCCCGATCTCGCCGAGAGGCTGCAGCGCGCCGGTCAGCGGCTGCGCGCCGACGACGTGGCGGTGGCCGTGGTCGGCGAGTTCAAGCAGGGCAAGAGCACCCTGGTCAACGCCCTGCTGCGCACCGACATCTGCCCGGTCGACTCGGACGTGGTGACCGCGGTGCCGACCGTGCTGCGTTATGGCAGTCCGCCGTCGGTGTCGCTGCAGATTCCGGCCGAGGACGGCACCCTGGAGACCGTCCCGGTGCCGTTCGAGGAGCTGCGCCGGCACATCACCGAGGGCACCCCGACCGGCGACCGGCCGGCGCCGCGCAGCGTCGAGGTGCGGCTGGACCGGCGGCTGCTGGCCGCCGGGCTCTCCTTCATCGACACCCCGGGGGTCGGCGGCCTCGACTCCGCGCAGGGCAACATCACGCTCGCCGCGCTGCCGCTGGCCGGCGCCGCCCTGTTCGTCACCGACGCCGCCCAGGAGCTCACCGCGCCCGAGGTGGATTTCCTGCGCCGGGTGCTCGAGCGCTGCCCGCGGGCGTTCTGCGTGGTCACCAAGACCGACCTCTATTCGGAGTGGCGCCGGATCGTCGAGATCAACCAGGGGCACTTCGAGCGGGCCGGGCTGGACGTGCCGATCGTCGCGGTGTCGTCGTTCCTGCGGATGCGCGCCCAGCAGAAGGACAGCATCTCGCTGAACAAGGAGTCCGGCTTCCCGCTGCTGGTGGACATGCTGCGCCGCGACGTGCTCGGCTCGGCGCAGGCGGACGGGCTGACCGCGGCCCGCGCCGAGCTGTCGTTCGTGGTCGGCCAGCTCCGCGAGCGGGTGGCCGCCGAGCAGGTGGTGGCGGAGGAGCCGCAGGCCGCGCCGGAGATCGCGAAGCGTTATGCGGAGAAGACCCGGCGCAGCGCCTGGCTGGGCGGCAGCTCCTGGCAGACGGTGCTCGGCGACGGCATCCAGGATCTGACCGCGGACGTCGACCACGACCTGCGCGAGCGCCTGCGGCTGATGGTCCGCAAGGGCGAGGAGCTGCTGGACGAGTCGGATCCGCGGGACACCTGGCGCGACTTCCAGGCCTGGGCCGCCCGCGAGGCGACCGCGGCCGCGGTGGACAACCTGATGCTGCTGGTCAGCCGCTGCGAGCAGCTGGCCCGCGACGTGGCCGAGCGGTTCGACATCGAATACGACAGCCTCGACGTCGACCTGCCGTCCCCGGACCTGGCCCTGCGCAAGGTCGACGACCTGGACGTCAGCTTCCACAAGTCCGGCATGCAGCAGTTCCTCGGCGCCTTCACCGCCGCCCGCGTCACCTATGGCGGCTTCTACATGCTGGGCGCGGTGGGCGCCCTGTTCAACGTGGCGATCGCCGCGCCGCTCGGCCTGCTGGCCGGCATGACGCTCGGCCGCCGGCTGGTCCGGGCCGAGCGCGAGCGCCAGGTGCAACACCGCCGGGCGCAGGCGAAACAGGAGCTCCGGCGGTACGTCGACGACGTCACGTTCCACGTCGGGCGCGACTCCCGGGAGGCGGTGCGGCGCACGCAGCGCTTCCTGCGGGACGAGTTCGGCGCGCGGGCGCTGGCGGTGGAGCGATCCGCGGCGGCGACCGCCCAGGCGGTGCGGGAGACCGCGGCGCTGCCCGAGGACCAGCGCCGGGAACGCGCCGCCACGCTGGCCGAACAGCGCCGCCGATTGGATCACCTGGCATGACGCTGCTCGACGAGGTGCGCACGCTGCTCGACCGGGCCTTCGCCGAGTCCCGGGACCCCACCCTGCGGCAGCGCCTGGCCGAGGCCCGCCGCCGGGTCGACGAGCCGCTCCGGGTGGCCATCGCCGGCAAGATCAAGGCGGGCAAGTCGACGCTGCTCAACGCCCTGGTCGGCGAGGAGCTCGCGGCCACCGACGCGGGCGAGTGCACACGCATCGTGACCTGGTATGCGGACGGCCCGACGTACGCGGTGACCGCCTTCCTCAAGGACGGCACCGCCGACCCGCGCCCGTTCAACCGGGTGCAGGGCGCCGTGCAGATCGACCTGGGCCGCCCGGCCGAGCAGGTGGACCACCTCGAGGTGCGGGTGCCCAGCGCCCGCCTGCGCCGGCACACGCTGATCGACACCCCGGGCATCGCCTCGCTCTCCACCGACGTCTCGCTGCGCACGATGGCGTTCATGGAGGCCGAGGGCGAGCGGTCCGCGCAGACCGACGCGGTGATCTACCTGCTGCGCCACATGCACGGCAGCGACGTGCGGTTCCTGGAGTCGTTCCACGGCGACGGCATGGCCAACGGCACCCCGGTCAACGCGGTCGGTGTGCTCTCCCGGGCGGACGAGATCGGCGGCTGCCGGCTGGACGCGATGGAGGCCGCGGCGCGGGTCGCCGCCCGCTATGCGACCGACGAGCGGCTGCGCCGGCTCTGCCCGGTGGTGGTGCCGGTGGCCGGGCTGCTCGGCGCGGCCGGGGCCACGCTGCGCGAGGACGAGTTCCGGGCGCTGGCGGTGGTCGCGGCCGAGCCGATGTCCGATGTGGTCGAGCTGCTGCTGACCGCGGACCGCTTCGCGGCCTCCGCGCCCGGGCGGCAGGAGGTGCTGCACCGGCTCGGCCTTTTCGGCGTACGCCTGTCCGTGCGCCTGATCCGGGAGAACATCGTGCGCGACTCGGCCGACCTGGCCCGCGCGCTCACCGAGCACAGCGGCATCGACCGGCTCCGCGAGGTCTTCACCGCCCAGTTCGTCGGCCGCAGCGAGGTGCTCAAGGCCCGGTCCGCGCTGGCCGTCATCGACGAGTGCGTGCCGGGGGAGTCCGCGCTGGCGGCCGACGCCGAGCGGATCAAGGCCAGCGCCCACGAGTTCGTGGAGCTGCGCCTGCTGCACCTGCTGCGCTCCGGCCGGCTGCCCGGCACCGACGAGCAGCTGACCGACATGGACATGCTGCTCGGCGGCCAGGGCGGCGCGGCGCACCACCGGCTGGGCCTGCCCGCGGAGGCGCCGCCGACCCGCATCGCATCAGCCGCGCAGGCCGCGCTGGCCCGCTGGCAGGCGGTCGGCGAGCACCCGTTCTCGGCCCGCGAGCTGCGCACCGCCGCCCGCGCCGCGATGCGCACCTGCGAGGGCATCCTGGCCGCGACCCTCACTCCCGGCCGCTGAGGATCGCGTAGCGGTCGGAGTCCCGCCAGCCGTCCCGGATCAGCATGGTGTGGCGCAGCCGCCCCTCATGGGTCATGCCGAGCTTCTTCAGCACGCCCGCGGAGGCGAGGTTCCGCGGGTCACAGGTCGCGAAGATCCGGCGCAACCCGTGCTCCCGGAAGCCGATGGCGAGCAGCTCCCGCGCCGCGGCGGTCGCCAGGCCGCGGCCCCAGAAATCCGGGTGAACGAGGTAGGAGATCTCGCCTTCGTGCGGACCGTGCAGCTTGAGCTCGGCGCTGCCGGCCACCGCGCCGTCATGCACGACGGCAAAGGAAAACCGGGTCTGCGGTCGTTGCGCCCACGCGTCGGCCGCCAATCGGGTGAACTCTCGGCTCTGCTCTTCGGTGTTCGGTCCCCACGCCTGATAACGGCAGACCTCCGGAAGCCGAGCCCACTCATGCACCGCGGGCCAGTCCTCGATCACCATCGGCCGCAGCGTCACGACGGGAAAATCCACCGGGCCACGATCCCATGTCTGGCATCATACGGGGCATGACGTCGCGCGCTTCGAGCATGATGCGCCCCTTCCCGGGGTCTGTCGGCGTGCGGTAAATCAGCCACCACCAGCTCCCGTGTTCGGGGCTGGTCGGACTCGGTCGGCCCCGGCAGCGGGGCGGATCGGAGTCTCCCGTGAGCTTCTATGTGACCACCGCGATTCCCTATGTGAACGCCGCCCCGCATCTCGGCCACGCGCTCGAGCTGGTGCAGGCGGACGTCCTCGCGCGCCATCGGCGGCTGCGCGGGGAGCCGGTGCGGTTCCTCACCGGCACCGACGAGAACGCGCTCAAGAACGTCGCCGCGGCCGCCGCGGCCGGGGTCGAGGTGGCGTCCTTCGTGGCCGCCAACGCGGACCGCTTCGCCGGGCTCGCCGATGCGCTGACGCTGTCGGTCGACGACTTCATCCGGACCGGCAGCGACCCGCGCCACGCCCCGGGTGTCGAGCTGCTCTGGCGGCAGACCGCCGCCCGCGGCGACTTCTACCGGCGCGACTACGACGGTCTCTACTGCCCGGGCTGCGAACAGTTCTACGACGCGGGAGACGTGTGCCCGGAGCACGACGCCGCCCTCGAGCGGGTCACCGAGTCCAACTGGTTCTTCCGGCTCTCCCGCTATGCCGACCGGGTGCTGGCCGCGCTGGAGTCCGGGCGGGTGCGGATCGAGCCGGCCGCCCGGCGCAACGAGGTGCTGGCCTTCGTGCGGGCCGGACTGCGCGACATCAGCGTCTCCCGGCCGGCCGCGCGGGCCGGCGGCTGGGGCATCCCGGTGCCGGACGATCCGAGCCAGGTCGTCTACGTCTGGTGGGACGCGCTCGCCAACTACGTCACCGCGCTCGGCTATGGCAGCGCGGACGCCGACCATCGGACCTGGTGGCTCGACGCGGCGGAACGGGTGCACGTGATCGGCAAGGGCATCGTGCGCTTCCACGCCGTGCACTGGCTGGCGCTGCTGCTCGCCACCGGCCAGCCGTTGCCCAGCGCGATCTTCGTGCACGAGTACCTCACCGTGGACGGCGCCAAGATCTCGAAGAGCGCGGGCTCCGCGGTCGACCCCTATGAGCTGGTCGGACGGCACGGCGACGACGCGCTGCGCTGGTGGTTGCTGAGCGAGGTGGCGGCCCTCGGCGACACCGACTTCACCGAGCAGCGCCTGGTCAGCCGATACGACCGGGACCTGGCCAACGGGCTGGGCAACCTGGTGAACCGCACGGTCTCCCTGGTGCACCGGTTCCGGCATGGCCGGGTGGTGCAGCGGGCGCCGCTCGGAGATCTGCCCGCCCGGATCGACCGTGCCCTGGCGGCATTCGACTTCCGTGCCGCCACCGACGCGATCGGCGCCGCGGTGGCCGCCGGCAATCGCCTGGTCGAGACCGAACGACCGTGGGAACTGGCCCGGCGCGACCAGGACGCCGACCGGCTCGACGACGTGCTCGGCGCCCTGGTCGGCACGTGCCGTGAACTCGCCCGCGAACTGGCGCCGTTCGTTCCCTCCGGCGCCGCCCGGCTCGCGGCTCAGCTGAGCACGGGCCCGCTGGTCGCCGCGCCGCAGCCGGTCTTTCCGCGGCCGGCCGTCAGGTCGTGACGCTGCACTTGGGGGCGACCAGCTTCCACTGGGTGCAGAACTGCTGGGCCGCCTCGGGCGTCGCGAAGCCGTCCTGCAGCAGCACCCAGAAGCCGGCGCCCTGGTCGGCGAGGGTGTCCGTGGCCAGGCTGTCGACCAGCTTGACCGGCATGCCGGCGTCGGCCAGCTTGACCCGGGCCGCCTCGGCCGCCGCCTTGCCGCCGTCGTCGCCGCGGTGCGGGAAGACGTCGATCAGCGCATATGGCTTGTTGACCGTGACCGTGGCGGCGGGCGTCGGGGCCACCGGGGTGTCGCCACCGCGTCGGCTGCCGGGCAGCGGGAGCCGCATGCCGGAAAGCGCGACCGCGGCGGTGGCGCCCAGGGCCAGGACGATCGCCGTGGTGGCCGCCATCCAGGTCGCCACGCGGGGCTTGCGCTTGCCGGTGCCGGTGGCGGTGATCAGCGGCGGCCGGTCCGGGTCGTCCGCGTCGTGCACCTCCACCACGACGAAGTACGGCCGCGGCGTACCCATGAACGGTCTTGCGGGTTTGGCGCGCACGACGGCCGTGACCGTCTCGCCGGGCTCGATCCGCACCGCCTTGGGCTCGGCCGTCGCGCTGCCGGCCGGCGGGTCGAGCTCGGCGGTGATCCGCACCGGCGCCGGCGCCGCGCCCTCGTTGGTCAGCCGCAGGTCATAGACCGTGACGGAGCCGGTCCGCTGCTCCATCTGGCCGGACACCGGGATCGGCACGGCCACGGTGAGCAGCCCGGTGGCGAACCCGGCCGGCTCACCGGTGGACCGCTCGGTGGCGTGCACCGTGAACGGCACCATCGACGCGCTCGGCGGCTGGTTGGCCGGCGGCGCGAGGACCACCTCGACCGTCTCGGTGCCGCCGGCGCTCACCACGACGTCGGGCGGATCGACCTGCGCCCAGCCGGAAGCGCGCCCGCGGGCGACCGACACGTTCACGGTGAGCGGATGGGTGGTCCGGTTGAACAACTGGACGGGCACCCGCGTCGTGATGCCGGGGGCCAGGGCGACGGGCGTCGGCTGCAGGGAGAGCTCGAGGGTCACGGGAGTTGGATCACATCATCCGGGTCGGTGCCGGGCGCGGCGGGCGCCTGCTGGGCGAGCTGGTCGAGGTCGGGGAACTGCTGGGCGGAGCTGTAGTAAACACCCTGCCCGCCGGAGATCGGCACCTGGCCCAGCGCGGCCTGCTGACCGAAGTCGACCTGCTGCCCGGTGCCGGGCTGTCCCGGGATCTGGCCGGGGATCTGCTGGCCGGGGATCTGCTGGCCCGGGATCTGCTGGCCCGGGATCTGCTGGCCCGGGATCTGCTGGCCGGTGCCCGGCTGACCGGGCTGGCCCGGCTGCGGGTGCAGCAGCGGGTTGTCGCGGGCGTCCAGGGCGTTGCTGCCCATCCGGTATTCCAGGCCGTCGCTGAACCCGTCGCGGTCGCTGTCGCTCTGCCGGGCGTCCAGCTTCATCGCCACCTCGAGCGCGTCGTCGAGGCCGTCCTGGTCGGTGTCGGTCTGCAGCGGCGCCAGGCTGCCGTCCAGGTGACCGTCGTTGTCCGAGTCGGGCGACAGCGGGTTGAGGCCCTGGGCCAGCTCGAAAGCGTCGTTGAGCTGGTCGCCGTCGGTGTCCGCCCGGCGCGCGTCGGTCTTGTGGACGATCATCTCCTGCGCGTCGCTGATGTTGTCGCCGTCGGTGTCCGCACGCAGCGGGTCGAGGCCGAGCCGGCGCTCCATCGCGTCGCTCAGGCCGTCCCGGTCGGTGTCCGGCCCGCCCAGGTCGGGCGGCGGCGGCAGCGGGTCGGGCAGCGTCGGCAGGGCCGCCTCGACGATCGGCGCGGGCGGCTGCATCTGCGGATTGGCCAGCGGGGTGCCGGTGCCGTCCGAGATGCCGGGCAGCACCGCGGCGAACTCGAACCGGTCGCCGGCGTTGGACTCACGGACGCCGGCCCGCCGGTTCGCCGCCTCGACGATCTTGCCGTCGCCGACGCTGATCGCGACGTGCGCGCCCGGGGTGCGGCCGTCGCCGGGCCGCGGCTCACGGTCGAACGAGAACAGCAGCGCGCCCGGCGTGTCCTTGGCCTTGTCGACCGGGATCAGCAGACCTTTTTCCTTCAGGTGCAGGTATTGGGCGGTCGCGCCGTCGGGGATTTTCGTTCCGGCCTGGTGTGCGGCCCATTGGGTCAATTCGGAGCAGTCGAAAACGTCCGGATCGTCATCATTGAGTTTGACTTCGGCGCCGAAGACATAAGGGTCACCCACTTGCGCCTTGGCAACTTTCAGGAACGTTTCCAGCGCCGCGTTGTCACCGCCGCTGCCGCCCTGGCCGCCCGCCGCCGCGGAGACGAGCTGGGCGGCCTGCTCGGTGCCGCCACCGTCCCCATTGGATGCGGAGACCTTGTGGCCGTACCCCGGCGTGCCGGTCCACACGCCGTGGCCGCCGCCGTCGCCGAACGCGATCGCGGCGTTCTGCGCGTCCTCCTTGTAGCGGAGGTAGCGCGCGCTGTTGCCACCGTGCGTGACCGTCCA
The DNA here is from genome assembly GCF_055586225.1 of Actinoplanes sp. NPDC051388. Classification (NCBI taxonomy): domain Bacteria; kingdom Bacillati; phylum Actinomycetota; class Actinomycetes; order Micromonosporales; family Micromonosporaceae; genus Actinoplanes; species Actinoplanes sp. NPDC051388. Next base: position 82,100 of record NZ_JBVJIP010000009.1, read on the forward strand.
AGGCGAGATGTCTTCGCCTTTGCGCGAGACCAAGAACGCCGCCTTCGCGTTCTGCTGCGGGTCGAAGAGGTCGAACTTCGCCGCCAGATCGGGGTGCGCGCGGCCGTTGATCTGCCACAACCCCTTGGAGTCCTCACCGTGCGGGTTGTGCGCCCGGCTGTTGCCACCCGACTCGGCCAGCGAGATCGCGGTCATCGTCGCGGCCTCGTCGGGGTTGAACCCGGCGCGGCGGGCGAAGCCATAGATCTGTTCCGCTGAGTACCTGGGCATGCGCACGAGCGTAGAAGGCCGGTTCCACTCTGTATAGCGGCCTTTCCACCATGAGCTACTGTCCGGCCTGGGGAGACGCTCGAATGGGCACGACAGTTGGATGTCCGACACAACCCGAATGCCTATTGTTCTGATCGACTGGGCCGGTGCAAGATGTGCTGGCGCGCGGCTGGGGCGCCGCCGACCTGGGGGAATGGAAAAAGCATGCTTTTGCAACGGCCGCCGACCGTCTGGATCGATGACAGCCATGCCATCGTCCGGCGCGGCATGGCCGCATGCCTGCAGCAGGCCGACTTCGTCGTCCGCGGCGAGAGCTCGACGCTGGCGCCGGCGCCGGTCACCGCCGGCCTCGACATCCTGGTCTTCGAGTATGCGGGACCGACCCTGCGCCGCGCGGTGCGCCTGGCCGAGGGCAAAGGCGTCCGTCTCGTCGCCACCGTGCGTGACGTGAACGAGCAGGCCGTCCGCGAGATCGTCGACGCCGGCGTGGGCGCCGTCCTGCCGCACAGCACGCTGACCCCCGACACGCTGATCGCGAGCCTGCGAGCCGTGGTGGCCGGCACCGTCGCGCTGCCCGGCGACATGCTCGCCCGGCTGCTGCTGCACGTCACGCAGACCTCGCACCTGGGCCCGACCGGGCTCAACCCGCGCGAGCGCTCGGTGCTGCGCCTGCTGGCCGACGGCATGGACACCCGCGGCATCGCGGAGGACCTCTGCTTCTCCGAACGCACCGTGAAAAACGTGGTGCACGACGTGCTCACCAAGCTGAACTGCCGCACCCGCGCGCAGGCGGTCGCGGTGGCGACCCGCGAAGGCGTGATCTGAAGCGGTGAACGTGCCCGTGGAGCCCTGGGCCGTCCTCGCCGACCTCCTGTTGCAGCGCGAAGCGCTGGTCAGCCGGCTCGCCGAGGGCCGGCCGCCGCGTAACTTCGCCGGTCTCTACGTGGGCGTCGAGGAGCTCGAGCGCGCCCTCGCCGAGCTGCCCGGACTGGACGGCCCGATTCCGGAGCGGGTTGCCGCGGTCCGCGCCGGCATGGCCGCCCGGGTCACCGAGGTCCGGATGGCGTTCGCCGCCTCGCTCGGGAGCGACTCGCGGTTCGCCGCGGTCACCCGGCACGCCCATCTCGGCCCGGACGAGGCCGAGGTGCTCGCGCTGCTCGTCGCGGTCGAGCTGTCGCCGGCCCGGCAGCGCCTGGTGGCCTATGTGCAGGACTCGGTGCAGCTGCCGCGGCTGACGCTGTCCACCCTGACCCGGATGTTCGCCGAGCCGCCCGAGCACGTCGCCGAGCGCGCGCTGTCGCCGTCCGGCGGGCTGATCCGGGCCGGCCTGGCCCGGCTGGCCGGCGACGGGCCGTGGGCGACGCTGTCCGGCGAGCCCGCCACCCGGCTGATCTGGCACCTGCGCGGCGACGACGCCAAGGACCCGGCTCTGCCGCCCGGCGCGATGCTGCGCCCGGCGGTCTCCCCGCCGCGGGCCGGCGGCCTGCTGCTCGTGCACGGCGGCGACCGGGAGAGCCGGCTGCGCGCGGTCACCGGGCACCGGCCCGGCGCCGGGCTGCTGATCACCCCGCCGGCCGAGGACGCCGCCGGCTGGGCGGCGGTCGTGCGCGAGGCGACCCTCGGCAATCTGGTCGTCGTGCTGGAGGTCGAGGCGCCGCTGACCGCGGCCGGGCAGGACGCGATCACCCGGGCCGCGCACCTCGACTGGGTGCTCAGCTCGGCCGGGGAGCAGCCGCTCGAGTCGGTGCCGAGTCGCCCGTGGCGCGAGGTGCGGGTGGCCGACGGCGTGGCGGACACCGACGACTGGCAACGCGCGCTCGGCCGCGACCCCGACCCGGCCTACCGCCTGACCCGCGAGCAACTGCGGCTGGTCTCGGCGGCGGCGACCGCCGACGGCGGGGACGTGTCCACGGCCGTCCGCCGGCTGGCCGGCGGGCACCTCGACGGCGTGGCCGTCCGCATCCGCCCGCGCCGCCGGTGGGACGACCTGATCCTGCCGCCGCCCGAGGCCGCCCAGCTGCGGGAGCTGTCCGCCCGGCACCGCGGCCGCGACACCGTCTACACCCGGTGGAAGTTCAGCCCGCTGCCGTCGGCCGGCGTGGTCGCGCTGTTCGCCGGCCCGTCCGGCACCGGCAAGACGCTCGCCGCCGAGGTGGTCGCCGGTGACCTCGGCCTGGATCTGTACAAGGTGGACCTGTCCGCGGTGGTCAGCAAGTACATCGGCGAGACGGAGAAGAACCTCGAGCGCATCTTCGGCGCCGCGGCCGCCGGTGACCTGGTGCTCTTCTTCGACGAGGCGGACGCCCTCTTCGGCAAGCGCTCCGAGGTCAGCGACGCCCACGACCGGTACGCGAACATCGAGGTGGCCTACCTGCTGCAGCGCCTCGAAACGTACGAGGGCCTCGTGGTGCTGGCCACCAACCTGCAGCGCAACATCGACCCGGCGTTCCTGCGGCGCATCTCGATCGCCATCGACTTCGTCTCGCCCGAGGAGCCGGAGCGAAAGCTGATCTGGTCCAAGGCGTTCCCGTCCACCGCGCCGGTCACCGACCTGGACATCGACTTCCTGGCTCGCCAGTTCAAGATCACCGGTGGCATCATCAGCAACGCGGCCCTGGGGGCGGCGTTCCTGGCGGCGGCCGAGGACAGCCCGATCACCATGCGGCATGCTGTGCTGAGCGTGAAGCGGGAGTTCCAGAAGCTCGGACGCCTGCGCACCGAAAAGGAGTTCGACCGCTACTTCGATCTGGTGAAGGACGCCGATGCTGCATCTGCTCGATGAGACGCTGGAGGCGTTCCTGCGGGCCGTCGTGCCCCTGCCCGCCCGGGACATCGACATCGCGTTCGAGGCGCCCGACGGCGAGTGGTCCGCGGCGCTCTCCTCCAAGCCGACCGTCGACCTCTACCTGTGGGACGTGCGGCCCAACCTGGCCGACCGCGACATGGGCGAGGTGATCGTCGAGGAGTCGAACGGGCGCCGGTTCCGCCGCGACCCGCTGCCCCGGATCGACTGCCGCTACCTGGTCACCGCGTGGACCAGCGAGGTGCGCGACGAGCACTCGCTGCTCGGCGACGTGCTGGCCGCGCTGCTGCTGCACCCGACGATCGAGGCCGAGCACCTGCAGGGCCCGTTCGCGGACGTGCGCCCGGTGCCCACCCTCAAGCTGCGCAGCGGCGACGGCAGCGAGAACTCGGACTTCTGGTCGGCGCTCGGCGGCCAGCTCAAGCCCGGCCTCGACCTGGTGGTCACGGCCACCGTGGACGCGGCCCTGCGCGGCAAGGCGGGCCCGCCGGTCGAGGTGATCAAGGCACGCGCCGGCACGCTGGACGAGATCCGGGCGCTCGGCGAAGCGGCCTCAGCAGGTCAGTGAGGCCCGCTGGAACTCGGCGCTGAAGGGTGACGGCTCGGCGCCGGACTGCGCCCGGTTGAGCACCGACACGCCGACCTTCACCTCGTCCGCCAGCGCGATGTCGATCGTGCCCAGGTCGGTGAACGCGGCCTCGTCCGGCCGCTTCCAGCGGGCGTTGATCGTGTCGCCGACCCGGCGCAGGTTGAGCACCACCTTGTCGGCGTTGGTCCGCACGGTGTCCGGGCCGGCCTGAAACGGCGGGTGCGGCTTGAGGTGCTTGCCGCCGTTGCGGTACTCGAACGCGATCGCGCGCACGTCACCCCAGCCGAGCTCGAGCCGCACGTAGTTCTTCTGCCCGCTCCAGACGACCAGCCCGGCGCCCTGATAGAACTGGTCCGGCGTGGCGGTCAGCTCGGCCTCCAGGCTGAAGTCGCCGGACCACGGCCGCAGCAGCATCGGGGCGGTGTAGCGGGTCTCGTAGATGTCCGAGCCGTCCGGCGCGTCCATCGTGACCGCGCCGCCGACCAGGGTCACGTCGGCGTCCGGCCGGGTGCGCTCCCAGGCCGGGTCGAGCGTGCCGCCGTCGAAGGCGTCGACGAACCCGCACGTCGGTGCGGCGGGGGAGGACGCGACCACCGGGGGAGTCTTGCGGCCGTCGTCGTCCTCGCCGGCGTTGGCGCGCTGCACCAGATAGATCCCGGCGCCGGCGAGCAGCACGGCGGCGAGGGCGGCGGCGCCGGCCTGCAGCAGGCGGCGGCGCCTGGTGCGGTCCTTCGGCGACGGCATCGGCTCGGTGACCGGGGGTGGCGTCATGCCGAGGTCGAGGCCCTCGCGGGTGAGCAGCACCGGGGAGTCGAAGTCCTTGGCCGGGCCGGGGGCGACGGCCGGGCCGGGGACGCTGGCCGAGGCGCGGACGGTGGTCGGCGGCACGACGGGCACGGCTCGCGCGTTCACCGCATCCTGCGGGGACAGCGGCGCTTCCCTTGAGGCCGCAGAGCGCTCTGCGGCCTGAGAGGCAGCGCCGGGTCGTGCTTCGCGAGAGGGCGCAGAGCGCTCTGCGGCCTGAGAGGCAGCGCCGGGCCGTGCTTCCCGAGAGGGCGCAGAGCGCTCTGCGGCCTCTGGGGGAGCGGCCGGAGGCGGCGGCGTGGCGCGCGGCGTCGTGCGGCGTGGCGCCACGAAGGCCGGCGCCGGCCCGAGCAGCGAGACCCGCGCGGCGCCCAGCGCGATGCTGTGCTCCGGGTGCGGGTCGAGCACCACCGGCCGCTGGAACTCCGTGGACAGCAGCTGGGACACCAGCGGGATGCGGGACGAGCCGCCGGACAGCAGGATCGTGCTGACCTCGGCCGGCGCCACTCCCGCCGACCGCAGCGCCCGGTGCATCGTCGACACCGTGTCGGTGAGCGCCGGCTTGATCATCGCCTCGAACTCGACCCGGGTCAGCCGGATGCGCGTGTGCAGGCTGGGCAGCGCGACCGGGATCATCACCTCGGTGTCCTCGGACAGCGCCTCCTTGGCCTCGACGCAGTCGCGCCGCAGCCGGGCGAGCGCGGCCAGCACCGCGGGATCGTCGGTGGCGCCGAGCTTGTCGGCCGGCAGCGCGGCGGTGACATGCTCGAAGACCGCCTCGTCGAAGTCCATGCCGCCGAGCTGCTCGATGCCCTCCGGCTGGCCGAGCACGTCGAAGCCGGCCGGGGTGCGCCGCAGCACCGCCGCGTCGAACGTGCCGCCGCCCAGGTCGTACACCGCGATCACGTCGCCGTCGCGGACCCGCGACCCGGCGGCGAATTCGATCGCCGCCGCCTCCGGCTCGCTGCGCAGCGTCGTCTCCGGCAGGTCGGCCAGCCGGGCCGCCTGCAGCAGCAGATCCCGCTTGTACGGCCCCCAGTTCGCCGGGCAGGTCAGCACCACTGACGCGGGCGCCTCGCCCTGGCCGGCCTTGGCCACCCTGAGCACGTGCTCGAGCATCCGGGCGGTCAGCGCGTGCGCGGACAGCGGGGTGCCGCCGACCAGGATCGGCACCGGGTCGCCGATGCGCCGCTTGAACTCGCGAGCCAGCCGGCCGGGCTCGGTCTCACCGCGCCGGGCGGCCGCGTCGCCGACCACCACCGGGTCCTCCGCGGGGAGGAACACCAGGGAGGGCAGCTCGGCGCGGCGGGCGCCCAGGCGCAGCACTTCGAACGCGCCGTCCCGCGCGACGGCCGCGGCGGTATGTGTGGTGCCGCAGTCGATTCCCAGCCCGTACGCCATCAGGGGAGAAACGCTATCAGCCCGGCACGGTGAACGACTCGATCCGGTTCAGACCCTGGAAGTCCGCGCCGTATCCGCCGACCACGTAGACCGTCTTGCCGATCCGCGCGGCGCCCAGGCCGGCCCGCTGCGGGTCCAGCTTGGGCAGTGTGGCGGCGACCCCGGACTGGTCGCACCACCAGTCGTTGTAGCGCTTGTTCGGCATCTCACCGCCGACCAGGCACATCCCGATGCCGTCCAGCCGGACCGCGGCCGAGCTGTCCACCGCCGGGTCGATCCGCACCGTCGGCGCCTCGGCGACCTTGCCCTGCGCGACCCGGTCGATGGCGCCGGACTTGGTCTCCTTCTGCGCGTCGCGGCCGCCGAGCACCCACACCGTGTCGACGTTGTTGCTGACCGCGGTGAGCTTCTGCCGCGGCTCGGAGAGCTTGCCGACGGACCGCCACTTGCCGTTGGCGAGCGACCAGACGGTGTCGGTCGGCGCGCCGCCCTTGCGGGTGCCGCCGGCATAGATCACGTGCGCCCCGTCGAAGGCGGCGGCGCCGGCCACCCGCGGCTCGGGCAGCGGCACGTCGGGCACCCAGGCGCTGTTCGTCGGGTTGAGCTTGAACACCTGCGGCGAGCCGCCGTCCTGCACCCAGCCGGCCAGGAAGTAGAGGCTCCACGGCGTGGCCACCAGCGAGCCGTGGCTGATCTGCCGGGGCAGCGACGGGCCGGTGGACCACTTGTCGGTGGTCGGGTCATAGATGTAGACCGTGGTCAGCTTGGTGCGGGCCTCGTCGTCGGAGAGGCCGCCGGCCACCCAGACCCGGTCCTGATAGGCCGCGACCGCCGCGCCCTCCAGCGAGGTCGGCAGGTCGGCGAGCCGCTTCCAGGCGCCGATCGTCTTCGGCGCGGCCGGCTGATCGGTGGCCGTGTCCTGGGCGCCGCCGGTCGGCTCGCCGCCACCGCCGCCGCGGGTGACCGCCCAGGCCACCCCGCTCGCGATCAGCAGCACGGCGACCCCGGCGGCGGAGACCGCGAGCGCGAGCCCGCGACGCTTCTTCGGCGGCGGCTCGCCGAAGACCGGCGGCGGGCCCGCCGGAGGCGGTGGCGTGAACACCGGCGACGGCGAGGTCGGCCGGCCGATGGGCGGCGGCACAGGGTTGGCCGGGACCGGCTGGGGGAGTGGCGAGACTCCGGTGCGATAGACGCCCGGCTGCGCCGTCGGCGTCGGCGCGGCGGGCTGGCCCGGGTAGTAGGCGGCGGCATCCTCGGGTGCGGGAGACTCCGGATGCGCCTCGGTCGGATAGGGCGCCGTCGGGTAGGGCTTGCCCGGCGGAAGCGGCGCCGGAGCCGGCTCGGGCGCCGGCTTGGTCCGCGGGATCGGCGGGGACACCATGCCGCCGCCGTCCCGGGCCGACATCGCCGCGCCCAGCGCGATGCTGTGCTCGGGGTTCGCGTCGAGCACCAGCGGCCGGCCGAACTCGGTGGACAGCATCTCGCTGACCAGCGGGATCCGCGACGAGCCACCGGCCAGCAGGATGGACCGCAGGTCGCCGGGCTCGATCTGGGCCGAGCGCAGCGCCCGGCGCATCGCCGCGACGGTCTCGGTCAGCGCCGGGCCGATCATCTGCTCGAACTCGGAGCGGTTGAGCCGGACCCGGGTGTGCACCGACGGCAGCGCGACCGGGATCAGCACCTCGGTGTCCGCCGACAGGTCCTCCTTGGCCAGCACGCAGTCGCGCCGCAGCTGGCTCAGCGCCTCCACCACGGACGGGTTGGACGGGTCGAGCTGCTGCGCCATCGGGCCGAGCATCTCGATCACGTGCGCGAGCACCGCCTCGTCGAAGTCGGCGCCGCCCAGCTGCTCGATGCCGGCCGGCTCGCCGAGCAGCTCGAAGCCGGTCTCGGTCTTGCGCAGCACCGCCGCGTCGAAGGTGCCGCCGCCCAGGTCGTAGACCGCGATGATCTCGCCGGCCCGGACCCGCTCCTGCGACGCATATTGCACCGCGGCGGCCTCGGGCTCGGAACGCAGCTGCACGTCCGGCACCTCGGCCAGCACCATCGCCTGCATCAGCAGCTCACGCTTGTACGGACCCCAGTTCGCCGGGTGTGTGACGCTGACCCGGCTCGGCGGGCCCTCCTGGGTGCGGGTGACCGTCTGGTGCACGTGCTCGAGCACCCGGGCCATCAGCGCGTGCGCGGAGATCGGCGAGCCGCCGACCAGCACCGGCACCGGGTCGCCGAGCCGCCGCTTGAACTCGCGGGCCAGCCGGGCGGGCTCACGGGCGCCGCGGCGCTCGGCCGCGTCGCCGACCAGCACCACGCCGTCCTCGCGCAGGAAGACCAGCGACGGAATCTCGGCCCGGCGCGAGCCGAGCTGCACCACCGTGGCGTGTCCGTTGGTGCGGACCGCCGCTGCCGTGTACGTCGTGCCGAGATCAACGCCGAGGGTGTACTCCACGCTTGCATTAAAGAGTGTCGAAGCCTGGGGATAAAGGGCAAGAAGTGCGGACGGAGGTGCAGGTACCGACTTGTTACCTGAGCCGTCCCGCCGCGGAAAACCCAACGAAGGTCGATGAGCTACTTCACCCGGAAGCCGTACTTCAGCTTCTTGGCGTGCCGGCCCCACACCCCGGCGGCCTCCGGATCGGTGTCGATCTGCCACGGCACGCGGCCGGGCTGGTTGAAATAGACCAGGCCGATCAGGTCCTTGGACTCGGCGGTCGAATAGAGCAGGTCCTTGAGCCCGACGATCCGGTTCGGGCCGGGCTCGACGCCGGTCTCGATGATCAGCAGCGGCTTGCGGGTGAGCGTGCGGACCTCGGCGATGGTCGGCGCGAAGAGCTGGTCGAAGTTCTGCGGGCCGTACCTGGTCAAATAGCCGTCCATGCCGACCCAGTCCACGTAGGCGTCGCCCGGGTAGAGCGTGTCCAGTTTGATCTTGGGGGCGCCGCTGATCACGTTCGGCGTCCAGGTCCAGATCACGTTGGTGGCGCCGGCCTGCTCGAAGATGTTGTAGAGGCGCTTCCAGGCGGCGATGAAGTCCGCCGCCGTGTTGGCCTGGGTGCCCCACGGGTACCAGAAACCGTTCATCTCGTGCGCGAAGGTGATCGCCACCGGCAGGTTGAGCTTGCGCACCGACTGGGCGTACTTGCGCGCGTACTTGTCGTATTTGCCGGCCGCGATGTCGGAGAGCTTCTGGTCGAACGGCTCCCAGCGCAGCACGGGCAGCGCGCCGTACGCGTACGAGTTCTGCACCTCGCGGTTGGCGAACGGGTCCCCGAACTCGGCGAACACCGTGATCATGTTGGGCTTCGCCTCGACCGTCTTCTCGAAGCCCCGGACGCCGGTCATCTTGCGCGGGGCGCCGTCGATCGCCACGCCGAAATACTTCTGCTTCGGGGTGAGCAGCGGCGTCACGTCGTAGGTCTGCGGCCGCTCGATCACCGCGACCACCTCGCGGCTCAGCGCGTCGCGCCCGGCCGCCACCGTGACCGGCATGTTGTCGTCGGCCACCGCGTAACCCAGGAACGACGTCGCCGCCAGCATCATGCTGAGCACGAGCTGCCGAGTCTTCACAGGTCCTCCGCCGGATCCACGAGTGCCGCCTGGAGGGCCACGGTCAGGTAGAACGCGCCGGCCAGGAATGCCGGGGCGAAAGCGTACAGGTCGGTGAGCAGCATGTGCCGGGCGGCCAGCACCACCCAGGCCAGGCTGGTGCCGGTGCTCCAGATGGCCACGCCGGCCCGCAGCCGGCCGGTGCGGTTGCCCTTGACCTTGCTGCCGGTCGCCTGCCAGCCCATCCGGCGCTGCAGCAGGATGTCCCAGATCGCCCAGGCGTGCGCCCAGCCGTAGAGCAGTTTCGTGGACCAGGTCTCGAACCGGTACTTCGTGCGGTGCCAGCCCGGGAAGATCAGGAAGTTGTAGATCAGGCTGGGCACGATCAGCAGGTAGTTGCGGGCGGTGACCTGCTCGGGGAAGACGGTGAGCATCAGCACCGGCACGATCGGCGCGGCCACCGCGAAGACCGCGGTGTGCAGGTAGTAGCAGAAGCCGGACAGATAACTCAGCCGGCCGCGCACCGACATCCTGGTGTTCCAGAACTTGGTCGAGGCGAGCAGGCTCATCGACCCGGTGCACCAGCGGTACTGCTGGGTGAAGAAGGCGCGCACGTTGTCCGGGCACAGGCCGGCCGCCAGCGGCACCGGCACGTACCGCAGGTCCCAGCCCTTGCGCCGCATGTCGAAGCCGGTGTGCACGTCCTCGGAGTGCTCGATCAGGGTGGAGCCGCCGATCGCGTCCAGCGCCGACCGGCGGTAGAGCGCGCAGCTGCCCACGCAGATCGCCGCGTGATGCGCCTGACGGGACACCTGCACCAGGCGGTAGAAGAGCTCCTGCACGGCTCCGGCGCCGCGCTGCAGCCAGCCCTGGCCCTCCTCGCGCCGGAAGAACTGCGGCGACTGCACGATGCCCAGCCCGGGGTCGGACACCAGGTAGGGCACCAGCTCGTTGAGCATGTCGTGGCGCGGGGCGAAGTCGGCGTCCAGCACCAGGATGTACTCGCCGGACGTGCGCTTGTACGCGTATCGCAGGTTGCCGGCCTTCTTGTACCACCCGCGGTTGAGCCGCCGCTGGTAGACGAAGCCGTGCCGCAGCGCCGCCCGGGACAGCGTGGCGGTGGGGGAGTCGTCCAGCACGTAGACGTCCACGTGCCCGGGGTAGTGCCGCTTCATCCGGGCCACGTAGCGCCAGGTGTTGGCCAGCACCTCGAACGGCTCGCCGCACACCGGCAGGAACACGTCCACCGACGGGAACGTCTGGTTGTCCCGCACCAGCCGGTGGTGCCGGCGCATGTCGAAGCCCGGCGTGCCCAGGTTGACCAGCAGCGAGATCAGGTAATAGAGCACGCTGAAGATCAGCAGCGGCGCGAGCAGCAGCAGCCACCGGGACAGCGAGATGAAGAAGATCTGGCTGACCACCAGCGTGCCGAAGCTGACCGCCGAGCCGAGCTGCAGCACCCAGAGGCGGCGCTTGTCATAGAGCAGCTTCTCGTTCTCCGAGGGCGGCGCCGGGATGCCGTGCGGCACGTGCTCGGGCACCCGGGCGGACGCCCGCACTCCGGTCTTCGTGCCGGTCTCGGAGAACCAGTCGAGCACCGTCACGGACGAACCACCCACGACGCTCCCGGGTCCGCCTTGCGCAGCTCGGTCTGCACCGGCACGCCCAGCAGCGCGATCGCCAGCATCACACTCACCCCGCGGGCCAGCGTGAACCGGCGCAGCGCCACCGCGGCCGCCACGCACCAGGCCGGCACCGTGATCAGCAGCGGCTGCGAGGACCAGACCGGCAGGAAGATCGCGGCCGAGGCCAGCGCGATGGCCGGCAGCAGCGCCCACAGGGTCACCACGGCGGCCTTGCCGCGCAGCGAGACGCCCATGAAGGCCAGCGCCAGCACCGCGCCCGCGAGCATCGCCCCGCCGAACAGGTCGAGCGGCAACCAGGTGGCGGACATGGCCAGCTTGATGCCGCCGGCCAGCGCGTCCGCGTGCCCGATGAGCAGGGGAAGCGTCGCGGCGCCGGCTCCGACGAGGGCCGCCAAACCCCAGGTCAGAGGGGTACGCCGATCGCGCGCGTCCGCCGTCAGCCCGACCGCGTGCGCCCCGAGCAGCAGGAACGCCGCGATGCCGCCGGTGGCGCCGAGCAGCCCGATGACGATCGCATAGGCCACCGCCGCGGTGATCCGCGGCTTGCGCAGCATGACCAGCAGCAGGAACGTGGCGAACGCGGCGAGCATGATGGATATCGGCACCGGTCCGGGCTGCCGGGCCCAGGCGCTGGTGGTCGGCAGCGCGGCGAAGAGGAAGCCGCCGACGACCGCGACCCGCAGCCCGCCGACCCGCTCGCCGGATGCCGCCGCGAAGGCGGTCGCCAGGGCCATCGCGATCACGGACGGCGCACGCAGTGCCAGCGCCGAGTCACCGGCCAGGTCCTGGTACCACCGCAGCGCCTCGGTGGCCCACGGCGTCGCCGGGTCGGGCGCCCAGGTCGCGGTGCCGATCCACGCTCCGGTGCCGCCGAGCACCAGGGTGAGCAGGGTCGGCGCGATCCACGCCACCTGCCGCAGCCACGGGGCGTCGAGAGGCTCCGGCGGGGCCGGCTTCTCCCACAGGTCGGCGGCGTGGCCGTGCGGGATCGCCATCTGCACCGTCGGCATGTCCGACCCTTTGCCGCGCTGTTGCGGCACGAGGATGACAGTCTCGGCCGGATCGTCGTGTCCGGTCGGCGTGGTCATCACAGCGCTGCCTCCTCCCCCGGGGTCCAGAATCGACGGGTGTCGCCCCACCCGGCAACCCCTGAGTGACGTGGTGCACCTTCGGCTGCACCGCCGCACCTTCACTCAACGCACATACGCGAGGCACGCTCAGCACCGGCGGCGACGGCCTGAGGGGGTGCGTGCGGTGACGAGAGTCCTGATGGGCGATTTCAGCGCGCTGCATCGACTCGGACTCGAGGACATCCTCCGGCAGGACGGCATCGAATTGATGGACGCGGGCAGCGATGTGCTCGCCCGCGTGCTGGAGGCCCTGCCCGATGTGATCGTGCTCGATCTCGACAAGCGCGCGACCACCGACCTGGTGCACGTCATCGTGCACCGTTTCCCCGCGGTCAAGGTGGTCGCCTGTTCGTCGGTCCGGCCGACGGTGCGGGTCTTCCCGCCGCTGCACTACGGAGAGTTCTACGAAACGGATCTTGACCCCGCGCTGCTGACCAGCGCGGTGCAGGCCTGACAACGAAGGGTGTCACCCATGGCCGCGTCGTACGGAGCCCCGGGCGTCTACATCGAGGAGCAGCCGAGCGGCTCCATGCCCATCGAGGGGGTGGGTACCGCCGTGGCGGCGTTCGTCGGCTTCACCGAACGCTATGACGCCGAACAGGGCGACCCGACCGACCCTGACGGAGTGAAGCCACAGCTCGTCACGAGCTGGCCGCAGTTCGAGCGTGTGTACGGCGGATTCGTCCGCGGCGCCATGCTCCCGCACGCGGTGCGCGGCTTCTTCGAGAACGGCGGCAGCGCCGCCTACATCTGCCGCATTCCGGGCGCCAACGGATCGGACGGCAACGGCGGGAACCCGACGCTGGTGCTGCCGGCCGCCGACAATCCGCAGAACCCGAGCATGCAGCTGTCCGCCCGCAACCCCGGGTCCAACCTCGAGGTCGAGGTCGTCCCGCCGCCCGCCGCCCCGCCCGCCGAGGAGGGCTCGGACGGAACCGCCGCGCCGAACGGCACCGGCGACTACACGCTGCGCGTCTTTGAGGGCGGCCAGCTGCGTGAGGAGCTGGGCGGCATCCAGTTCAGCGGCCGCAGCGCCCGCACCGTCGAGCGCGCCGTGAACGAGCGGTCCAAGTTCCTGCGCATCGAGATCCAGCCGCTGCAGGGCGCCTCGCTCGCCGAGCGCACCCCGATGGCCGGCCGCTACACGTTGCAGTCGCCGCCGGTCTCCGGCGTCGAGGTGTCGCCGCAGGACCTGATCGGCAGCGAGGCGGACCGCACGGGTTATCAGGGCCTCGCGATCGCGGAGAACGTCACCATGGTGGCGATCCCCGACCTGGTCACCGTCGCCACCAAGGACGACGGCTCGATCGACGAGGAGATGTTCCTCGGCGCGCAGAAGCAGCTGATCGACTTCTGCGAGGCCAGCCACAACAAGATGGCCATTCTGGACCTTCCGCCGGGGCTGAACGCGACCCGTGCGCTGGAGTGGCGCTCGCGCCTCGCCCGCGACTCGGCGTTCGGCGCGCTTTATTACCCGAACGTCGTGGTGCCCAACCCGTTGGCCCGCCCGGGCGCGACGAACGGTGAGCTTTATCTGACCGTACCGACGGCCGGCCATGTGGCCGGGGTGTGGGCGCGCACCGACGGCGCCCGCGGTGTGTGGAAGGCGCCGGCCAACGAGGCGGTCCGCGGCATCATCCGTCTCGAGACCGACGTCACCAACGGTGAGCAGGACCTTCTCAATCCTGAGGGGGTCAACTGCATCCGCTCGTTCGGCAGTTACGGCACCAAGATCTGGGGCGCGCGCACGCTCGCCAAGACGGATCCGAGCTGGCGCTACATCAACGTGCGGCGGTTGTTCAACTTCGTCGAGGAGTCGATCCAGCGCGGCACCCAGTGGGCGGTGTTCGAGCCCAACGACTTCGACCTGTGGCAGCGCGTCAAGCGCAACATCACGTCGTTCCTGCGTGGACTCTGGACCCAGGGCGCGCTCGTCGGCGCGACCCCTGAGCAGGCCTTCTACGTGCTCTGCGACGCCAGCAACAACCCGCCGGCGTCGGTGGACGAGGGCAAGCTCATCGTCGAGATCGGCATCGCACCGGTGAAGCCCGCCGAGTTCGTGATCTTCCGGATCAGCCAGTGGCAGGGCGGCGGCGACACCACCGACTGACCCACCCCTTGACGAGGCGCACCAGACTTTCACCGAGAACAGATTAGGAGGCGGCGATGCCCGACCTGATGACTAGCTTCAACTTCGTCCTGGAGATCGGCGGAGTGGAGATGGCCAGCTTCCGCAAGTGCTCCGGCGTCGAGTCGGAGACCGAGACGATCGAGTACAAGGAAGCCACCAAGGACGGCCGGATGATCATCCGGAAGGTCCCCGGTGCGATGAAGTGGAGCGACATCACCCTGGAGCGCCGGATCGACGAGTCCAAGGCGCTGTGGGAGTGGCGTAAGCAGGTCGAGGACGGCGACGTCGACGCGGCCCGCCGGGACGGCTCCATCGTCATCAAGGACTCGATGAAGACCGAGGTGGCGCGCTGGAACTTCGAGCGCGGCTGGGTCTCCAAGTGGACCGGCGCCGAGCTCGACGCCGGCAGCAACGAGGTGGCGACCGAGAAGGTGGTCATCACGCACGAGGGTCTGCACCGGGCATGAGCCTGCAGACTGAGTTTCCGTTCACGCTCCCGAAAGGGTTCGTGGACGAGCACGGGACGCTGCATCGCACCGGAATCATGCGCCTGGCCTGCGCGCGCGACGAGATCGAGCCGCTGCGCGACGGCCGGGTCAAGGAGAACGAGGCGTACGCGACCGTCATCGTGCTGTCGCGGGTGGTCACCGAGCTGGGCACCGTCCAGCGGGTGACCACCAAGACGATCGAATCGCTGTTCGTCAGCGACTTCGGATATCTGCAGGATCTCTACCGGATCGTCAACTTCCAGGACCCGAGCATTCTCGACGCCTTGGAGCCCGGTACCCCTTTCCCGCAGACGTCCGTGGAGGTGGGCTAGGGCACTACGCCCACGACGAGCTGTGGCAGGAGATCGCCTTCCTGGCATATCACCTGCACTGGGACCTCGACCGGCTGCTCGACCTGGAGCACGGGGACCGCATCCGCCTGCTCCAGGAGGTCGGCGGCTTGAACGAACGCGCATGGCAAGGAGTTCAAGGTGGCTGACGCGCACACCGTCGACCCGCCGTTCGTCGGCAAGTTCAAGTTCGAGATCGACGGTACGACGATCGGCGCCTTCACCGAGGTGTCCGGGCTGTCCGTGCAGATCGACGTGGAAGAGCTCGCCGAGGGCGGGCAGAACGGGTTCACGCACAAACTGCTGGGCCGGATGAAATGGCCGAACCTGGTGTTCAAGCGTGGCATCACGGACACCGACGCGCTCTTCGAGTGGCTGATGTCCGCCTCCGGCGAGGGCTTGACCAAGGAAGGCAACAAGGTCAAGCCCCGCAACGGAAAGATCAGCGTGCTGAACGCCAAGGGCGAGTCCATGCGCACCTGGACGATCATGGGTGCCAAGCCGGTCAAGTGGTCCGGGCCCAAGCTGGCCGCGTCGTCCCGCGACCTGGCCATCGAGGAGCTGGAGGTGTGCCACAGTGGCTTCCGCTCGTCGAAGTAGCGGGCGACCGCGGCTGTTGAGCCGCGTCGTCCGCCGCCTGATCGGTCGCCGTTCGCCGTCCCCGGCGGACGGCGCTTCGGGTGCTGCGGCACCGGTCGGCGCCGGCGTGGTCGGCGCCATGCCGGTGCGCGTGCCGTGGACCGTGATGCGCTGGTGGCAGGGCTTCCGGGCGCGTCGCTCGGCGGCGGCTGGCGCAGGCGCGTCGTTGTCGTCACACTCGCACGACACGCCGGCCTCGGCCGGCACGACCCCGATCGTCGCCCGGCCGTCGATGCTGCGCCAAGCACGACCGGCGCTGGCCGGCCGGTCACCGGGAATCCTGCGCCGATCCGTGAAGGCCGGACGACGCGCGGGCGCGGGGCCGTTGACCGCCGCGCCGGAATCGGGTCCCGAGGTCCGCCCGGGCCACGCGATGCCGATGCGCCCGGGCTTCATGGGCGGCGAGGCCACCCGGCCCGCCGCGATCACACCGGTCGCGACGCTGGGCGGGCTCACGACGAGCGGCTCGGGATCCGGCCACGCGGCCGGCCGGAGCAGAGGCGCGAACAAAGGCGCGAACAAAGGCGCAAACAAAGGCGCGGGCAACGGCACGAGCAACCGCGCGAGCGAAGGTGCGAGCAGCGGCGCGAGCAGGAGCGCCGACGGGCCGCTGGCCGGTGGTTCGACGCCGCTCGCCGGAGCCGGCACCGGCTCGCCCCTGGCCGCGCGACCCGCCACCGGTCCGTCGGTGAGCAACCCGCTCCCGGTCGAGCACCTCCGCGTGCTCGGGTCGGCCCCGCTGCCGCCCGGCAACGAGCCTGACCCGACCGGGGCGGTGCACCTGAGCCCGGCGGTGCGGTCCGGCCCGGCGGCGGCGCCGCGGCCCGGACCCGGCAGCCGGGCCGGCCGGCTGGGCGAGAGCTCTCCGGCACGCGTATCCCGAAAGTCTTTGACCGAAAGCCCGAGGCAGCGCTGGGAAGACGCGGTCGCATCACGACCTCTGGAAGCCCCCCGCGCGCTGCCGACCGGGTTGCACGCGATGGCGGCCGCGCTCAGCGGACGGTCGCGGCCGCCGCTGTTCACCACCGGCCCGAACACCCGCGCCGCATTGAACGCCGCGGGCGCGCTCGGCGCGACCACCGGCAGCGTCGTGCACCTGCACAGCGCGCCGGCCGCCGGACCGACCGTCTCGGCGGTCCTCGCGCACGAGCTGACGCACACCCGCAATCCGGTGCGGCGGCCACGGTTCTTCCTCGGCGGCGGACTCTCCTCGCTGCTGGACGACGACGAGCGATCGGCCCTCGCGGCCGGCGCCCGGTCCGCCGCCTCCGGACTGGTCGGGCAGGGCAGCAAGGCCGCGTCCGGCCTGGTCGGACAGGGCCGGCAGATGGCCGACGGGCTGATCGGGCAGGGCCGGTCGGCCGCTTCGGGACTGATCGGGCAGGGCAGTTCGGCGGTCTCCGGGCTGGTCGGCCAGGGGCAGGACGCGGCGGCCGGGCTGATCGGCCAGGGGCGCGCCGCGATGGCCGACGCCACCTCGGCGGCGAGCGGCTACCTGGGACAGGGCCGGCAGATGGCCGACGGACTCATCGGGCAGGGCCGCTCGGCGCTGAACAGCGCGGGGGAGACCGCCGCCGGGATCGTCGACCAGCTGCCGGTGGGCGCGGGCTTCGGCGCGGTCGGCGACATGGCGACGCGCGCGGCGCGGGCCGCGGTGATGGAGGCCGGCGCGAGCCCGCTCGCCGCCGCCGGGGGCATGCTGGACCAGGCGCAGGGCATGGCGTCCGGGGCGATGGACTCGGCGTCCGGCGCGCTGTCCACCGTGTCGGGTTACGCGGACCAGGCGGCCGGCGCGGCGAACGGGCTGGTCGGCCAGGCGTCCGGCGCGGTCGACGGGTTCATGGACCAGGCCGCCGGCGCCGCCAACGGGCTCGTCGGCCAGGCCACCTCGGCCGTGTCCGGCGCGGTCTCCGGGGCGGCCGGCGCGGCCCAGCAAGCACTCGACCCGGACAAGGTCGTCGAGATCGTCGAACAACGCCTGCTGCGCGAGATCGAGCGGCGCGGCGGCCGATGGGCAGGAGTGTTCTGATGACCGCACCCGGCGCACCCGCGAAGGCCTTCCTTCGCACGGAGAACAACGTCAAGATCGACTTCCTGTTCAACCCGGCCGAGCTGACGATCAACAAGTCGAACACCTGGAACGCCTCGGAGAAGAAGGGCGGTAACGCGCCCGAGCTGCGCTTCCAGGGCGGCCAGTCGGGCACGCTGGCGATCAGCATGACGCTGGACACCACCCACGAGGGCACCGATGTCACCGAGCACACCAAGAAGCTGCTCGACCTGCTCAAAGTCGACCCGGGCCTGGCCGGCTCGGACAAGCAGCGCAACAAGGCGCGGCCGCCGTGGGTGGAATTCCACTGGGGCAAGCTGGCGTCGTTCAAGGCGATCGTGGAGAGCCTGCAGCTCAAGTACACCTTCTTCGCCAGCGACGGCATGCCGCTGCGGGCCAAGGCCGACCTGAAGCTCAAGCAGTGGAAGGACGAGGCCGAGTATCCGCTGCAGAACCCGACCTCGCACACGCCGACGCTGGACACCGTGCACCGCCTCTCGCACGGCGAGACGCTCGACCGGGTCGCCGCGAGACACTATGCCGACTCGACCCGCTGGCGGCTCATCGCCGAGGCGAACAACGTGGTCGACCCGCTCGCGCTCGAGCCGGGCATGCTGCTGGTCATCCCTGAGCTGCCGGTGCGCCGCCGTGCCTGAGGCGGTCAAGCGCCTGGACGGCGTCGTGCTCACGGTGGACGGGCGACCGCTGCCGCCCGAGCTCTACCCGCGCGTCACGATGGTCCGCGTCGAGGAGTCCGTTCACCTGCCCGACTACTTCGCGATCCACCTCGACGACCCGCACTTCGAGATCTTCGACAAGGGCACCTTCACCATGGGCACCCGCGTCGAGATCGCGTTCCGGGCCGAGGGCGACCCGGTGGTGGTCACCTCCGGCGAGATCACCGCGGTCAGCATCGAGCCCGGCGGCGCGGGCCGGCACGAGCTCGTCCTGACCGGCTTCGACCTGACCCACCGGCTGGCCCGCGAGCCCAAGTCGCGCAGCTTCCAGAAGATCAGCGACGCCGACATCGCCAGCCGCATCGCCGGCGAGTACGGCCTGGACGCCGACGTGGACGCGACCGGCGCCACCCACGAATACGTGCTCCAGGCCGGCGAGACGGATTACGCGTTCCTGCGCCGCCGCGCGTCCCGGATCGGCTTCGACGTCTGGGTCAGCGACAAGAAGTTCTTCTTCAAGAAATCCGTACGCTCGGCCGGCGCCCCGCCGAAGCTCCGCTACGGGCAGAACCTGTCCCGCTTCTCGGTGCGGTTCTCCGCCGCCGAGCGCTGCGACGAGGTGCAGATCCGCGGCTGGGACCAGCTCGGCAAGGCGCCGATCACCGGCAGCGGCACCGAGACCGACCCGGGCACCGACGCGCCCGCCGCGCAGGAGATGGCCGACGCCGCCAAGCGCGCGTTCGGCCGGGTCAAGCGCAACGCCGGCCAGTTCCCGGTGACCGACCAGTCCGAGGCCGACGAGCTCGCGTCGTCGCTGCTGCTGCGCGCGTCCGCCGAGGAGGCGGTGCTGCGCGCCGAGGCGGTCGGCGACCCGCTGATCGCGGCCGGCTCCAAGGTGCAGATCGAGGGCATCGGATCGCGGTTGACCGGCGGCTGGCGGGTCACCGGCGTCGAGCACACCTACGGCGCGGGCCGGCCCTATCTGACCAAGTTCACCTGCGGCGGCAAGGAGCCGGGCGGGCTGGCCGACCTGACCGGCGCGAGTGGCGGCGGCGGTGGCAACGGCAGCGATCGCCGCGGCTGGAGCGGCCTGGTGGTCGGCATCGTGACCAACAACGACGACCCGGAGAAGCTCGGCCGGGTGCGCGTCAAGTTCCCCACGCTGTCCGCCGACGACGAGAGCGCCTGGTCCCGGATCGCCACCCCGGGCGGCGGCAAGGAGCGCGGCCTGCAGTGGCTGCCCGAGGTCGACGACGAGGTGCTGGTCGGCTTCGAACTGGACGACCACACCCGGCCGGTGATCCTGGGCGGGCTGTGGAACCGCACCGACGCGCCGCCGTCCCCGGGCGCGGTGGCCGGTGGCAAGATCAACGAGCGGCTGCTGGTCAGCCGGAAGGACTCGCGGCTGCTCTTCAACGACGAGGACCAGCCCTTCGTCACGCTGAGCCTGGGCGGCACGCCCTGCCTGGTCAAGCTGGAGAAGTCCGAGTCGCAGGTGACCGGCGACCAGAAACTGGTCCTCTCGGCCACCAACATCGAGATCAAGGCGACCCAGAAGCTGGCCTTGTCCGGCGCTCAGGTCGAGATCACCGCCTCCGGATCGCTGACCGCGTCCGGCAAGCCGATCAGGTTGAACTGATGCCACAGCCCGCCGCCCGCCAGAACGATCCCGTCCTGGGCACCGACATCCACATCCTGCTGGTGCCGTCGCCCGGCGGCCCGGTGCCGACCCCGACGCCGCTGCCCTATGTCGGCAAGCTGATGACCGCGCTCTCCACCGACGTGTTCATCAACGGCTTGCCGGCCGCGACCAAGGACAGCATCTCGCAGATGGTCCCGCCGCACATCGCGCCGCCGCCGACCACGTTCCAGAAGCCGCCGACGAACCAGGGCAAGGTGGTGCTCGGCTCGACCACCGTCCTGGTGAACGGGAAAGGGCTGGCCCGGGTCGGCGATCAGGTGATGACCTGCAACGATCCGACGGACGCACCGGTGAGTGCGATTACCGCGGGTTCCACCGACGTGCTGGCCGGGTGAGCGGGATGCGGCAAGAGGACTTCATCGGCAGCGGCTGGGCGTTCCCGGCGGCGATCAACCGGACCGGCTCGGTGCGGCTGGTCAGCGGCGTGGACGAGGTGGACGCTTCGATCCGGATGATCCTGTCCACGGTGCCGGGGGAGCGGGTGATGCGGCCCGAGTTCGGCTGCGCCATGTGGGAGATGCTCTTCGCTCCGCTCACCGCCGGCACGCTGGGCCTGATCGAGCAGATGGTCCGCGAGGCCCTCGAGCGCTGGGAGCCGCGGATCACCCTGCAGCAGGTGCTGGCCACCGCCGAGCAGTCGACCAGCACCGTGCACATCGCCATCGGCTACCGCATCCGCAGCACCAACGACGTCCGCAACCTGGTGTTCCCGTTCTACACCATTCCCACCGAGGAGCCCCAGCCGTGAGCCTTCCCGCGCCCGAACTGGACGACCGCCGGTTCCAGGACATCGTCGACGAGGCCAAGCGGCGGATCAACCGGCTGTGTCCGGAGTGGACCGACCACAACGTGTCCGACCCCGGCGTGGCTCTGGTCGAGCTGTTCGCCTGGATGACCGAGATGACGCTCTACCGGCTCAACCAGGTGCCCGACCGGCTCTATGTGAAGTTCCTCGAACTGGTCGGCGTCGAGCTGTTCTCCGCCGTGCCGGCCCGGGTCGATTTGCTCTTCACGCTCACCTCGGCCCGCGAGGACACCGTGCGGGTGCCGTCCGGCACCCAGGTCAGCACCGAGCGCCGCGAGGACGAGGAGCCGGTGGTCTTCCTCACCGACTCCGAGCTGCAGATCACCCCGCCCAAGCTGGTCGCCTGCGTCACGCACACCGGCGAGCGCTACGCCGACCACTGGGAGGACCTGCGCCGCGAGGCGTCGTCGGTGCGGCTCTTCCCGAACCTGCGCCCGGACGAGGCGGTCTACTTCGGATTCGCCGAGTCGGCCGCGGGCAACCTGATCCGGCTCGAGGTGCAGACCGGCCCGGAGGGCGCCGGCGTCGACCCGCGCCGCCCGCCCCGGGTCTGGGAGGCGTGGGACGGTCAGGCCTGGCAGTCGGTGCGGATCCTGGAGGACACCAGCGCCGGCTTCAACAGCCCCGGCCAGGTGACGCTGCTGCTCCCCGCCCGGCACGAGGCGCTGGCCATCGGGTCGCGCCGGGCGCACTGGCTGCGCTGCCGGTTGGTCAAGGCCGTGGAGGGGCAGCCGGAGTACGCGAACCCGCCCGAACTCGAGTCGCTCTCCGCCGTGGCGCTGGGTGGTGCGATCCCGGCCCACCACGCCGAGCCGGCCCCGTCCGAGCTGCTCGGCACCAGCAACGGCCGCCCCGGCCAGATGTTCCAGGTGCGGCGGGTGCCGGTGCTGCCGCGGCGGCACGACGAGACCGTCCGGGTGGTCCTCCCGCGCCATGAACGCAGCGGCGAGCCCGAGGAGGAGGAGTGGATGGAGGTGGCCGACCTGGCCGACGCCACCGTCCAGGACAAGGTCTACACCTGGTCCGGCGCCACCGGTGAGATCCGCTTCGGTCCGCGGGTGCTGGACCGCGGCGGCCAGGTCTGGCAGCACGGCGCGATCCCGCCGATCGACGCCCAGATCTACGTGACCGGCTATCGCTTCGGCGGCGGCAAGCGCGGCAACGTGGCGGCCGAGCGGCTGACCGTGCTGCACACGTCGATCCCGTTCGTGGCGTCGGTGACCAACCTCGACGCGTCGGTCGGCGGGGTGGACGCCGAGACGGTGGACAACGCCAAGATCCGTGGCCCGCTGCTGCTGCGCGGCGGCCGGCGCGCGGTCACCGCGGAGGACGTCGAGCGGCTCACCCTGGACGCGGCGCCCAACGTGGCCCGCGCCCGGTGCCTGCCGCCGGCCAGTCCCGGCGAGCCGGCCCGGCTGCTCGTGGTGCCCCGGCTGGACATCCCGCCGGAGGACCTGACGCTGGACGACCTGGCCATCCCGGAGGAGCTCGAGGAGCAGATCAAGGCCTACCTCGAGCCGCGCCGGCTGCTGACCATGCGGATCCGCATCGAGCCGCCGCGCTACCAGGGCGTCAAGGTGGTCTCCGAGGTGCGGGCCGGTCCGGGCGTGCGCACCGAGACGGTCCGCGAACGCGCCGAGCGGGCGCTCTACGAATACCTGAACCCGCTCACCGGCGGCCCGAGCGGCCAGGGCTGGCCGTTCGACACCGACCTGCGGCTCGGCGACGTCTACGGCGTGCTGCACGGGTCGTTCGGCGTGCAGGGCGTGGAAGCGGTGCACTTCTTCTCCGCCGACCTGCGCCGCAAGCGCACCCTCGACCAGGTCGAGCAGCGGCTGCGGCTGCTGCCCGAGGCGCTCTTCATGTCCTATGAGCACCGGGTGGTGGTCCAGCAATGAGCTGGCTGGTCGATCAGCTGCCCCGGGCGATGGCGCAGGACCCGGTGCTGCGGGACTTCGTGACCGCGTTCGAGCAGGTGGCCGACACCGTGCGCGAGCGCATCGACAGCATCGAATATCAAATGGACACCGGCCTGGCCAGCCCCGAGATGCTGCAGTTCCTGGGCGCCTGGCTGGGCGTCGAGCTGGAGCCGACCGACCCAGCCGAATACCGCCGCTCGATGGTCCGCGAGGTGGGCCGGCTGCTCGGCTGGCGCGGCACCCGCTACGGTGTCGAGGCATTGCTCGAGGCGGCCACCGGCTCCCGCGTGACGGTGATGGACGTCGGCGGCGTCTATGGCCGCAACGACACCGTGCCGGCGGAAAACCCGGTGGTGGTCGTGCAGATGGACCACACCGGGCACCTCACCGAGCGGCAGGTGCTCGGCTTCCTGCAGAGCGAGCTGCCGCTCGGCGCGCAGGTGCAGCTCGACGTCCGATTCCAGCCGCAGGCCACCGTGCAGGGCCGGGCCCGTCCGGGAGGTGCCGATGGCTGACCGTTACGGACACGGCGGCGGGGGCGGCGGTTCGGTGCGGCAGATGCCGTGCCCGGACTGCGGCTCGCCGGTGCGCCCGGAGTCCGATCAGCTCTGCCCCAACTGCGGTTACCCGCTGATGTTCCTGCGGCAGGAGACCAAGGACGAGCAGCCGCGCGCGGCGCCTCGCAAGCCGGGGGAGCCGGTGGACCAGACCGGCATGGTCGACCGGCAGCGGCCGACCGACACCCGGCAATATCCGCCGACCACCTATGGCAACCAGAACTTTCAGGCGCCGCCGCCGCAAGGCCGGGAGATCGGGTGCCCGGGCTGCGGTTACCCCAACGAGCAGACCCGGATCCGCTGCGAGCGCTGCGGCCGTGAGCTGCGGGTGGCCCGGCCGAACGCGGTGCGGCTCGGACCGCCGCCGGTCGAGGCGCCACGCCGCCGCTGGCTCATCGTGCTGCTGATCATCCTGGCGATCCTCGCGGTGGCCTCGATCGCCACCGCGCTGCTCACCTATTTCTGGGACTCGATCACCGCAGCGGGGTGATCACCAGCTCGGTCAGCGCCACCGGCGGGGTGGCCGCGCCGTCCTGCGAGCGGGGGCGCACCGAGACGAAGGTGATGCCGCCGCGGGCCTTCGCCTTGTCCTCCGGGACGGCCAGGCTCGGCTCGGTGGTGCGGGAGAGGTCGGCATAACCGACCTCCATCGTCAGCGTGTCCTTGGTCAGCGGCACCACGGTCAGGCCGCCGGCCGGCGCGCCCGCCACAAAGGTGATCAGCACCGGCACGGTGTGGCACTTGGTCGCGTCGTCCGGGTTGGACGACGTCAGGAACTTCTTCTGGTCGGCATCGGTCACCACTGCCGTCGCGGTCGCGTTCTCACACCCCGGCACCGAGATCGAGCCGGTGTCGCCGCTGGTCAGGAAGCCGTCGTCGCGGAAGGCGTCGCTGGCCAGCACGCCGTCCTTGCCCTTGGTCAGGTCGATCCGGCGGGGCGCCAGCACGCCCCCGGCGGTGGCCTCGTCCGTCGGCTGCTCGGCGGGCGGCGAGGACTCGCCACCGCCGGGCGGCACCACCGGCCCGGACGCCGCCGCGGACGGCTGCTCCGCGGGCGGCGCCGACGGCTGCTGGGCGCCCGGCACGGTCGGCGGCACCACCACGGGAGCGGTCGCGGCGACGTCGGTCTTGTCGTCGTCCTTGGCCGCGTTGCGCGCCATCAGCGTGGGCACGGCCACCGCGGCGGCCAGCAGCAGCACGCCCGCGGCGATGCCGGCGACCTTGGCGAACTTGGACGCGAACCGCGGCTTCTGCACGAAGGACGCGTTGCCGGTGCCGGCCGTGGCGCCGGGCAGGTCCGGGGTGGCCGTGATGGTCATCTGGCGCTGCTTCTCACGGTTCCACGGCAGCGGCGCCGACACGGTGAGCAGGGCCTGCGCCGAAGTGCCGGGCGGCAGGTCGACCCACGGCGGCTCGAACGCGGCGGTGACCCGGCGCTCGGGGTCGGTGGCGGCCAGATAGAGCCGCACCGGGGCGTTGCCCCCGTTGGACACCTCGATCGTGTATCGGCCGGCGCGCCCGCCGGTGACCACCTCGGGCGTCGCCTTCACCGCGATCGACTCGATCGAGGCGAGCTCGACCGGCACCTCGACGCAGCGCGACACGTCGTGCCGGTATTTCGAACGGACCAGCGCACCGAGCACATAGGTGCCGGCCGGCGCGGGCGGCTGCACCGGCAGGCTGACCCGCACGGTCAGCGTGCCGGACTCGGACGGCCGCAGCTTGGCGACGTCGGGCTCGGTGCGGACCTGGGCGCCGTCCGGCAGCCCGAGGAACTCCACGCCGTAGTGCTCGACGATGTCACTCGCATTGCGGACGGTCACGTCGAAGGTCAGCGCGTCACCGGGCGCGGCGTCAGCCCGCTCGGGCGCCACCGTCACCCGCAGCGGCAAAGTCATGTGCAGCCTCCGGAAAGCCCAGTGTCACGGTCATGCTGTCAGACCCGGGCAACCGGCAACAATGGCCTTCCGTGCAGCCTTTACGCCCCCGCCGCCGCTCCGAACCAGTGCGGCAATGCGGTGCTCAGGTCCTGCTGGTCGGCGCCGGCCCAGGCGACGTGGCCGTCCGGGCGCAGCAGCACCGCGGGGGCGTCCAGCTCCTCGCTGACGTCGGTGACGTGGTCGACCCGGTCCGCCCAGCCGGCCACCGACAGCCGGCCGGTCTGATCGAGCAGCAGCCCGCGACCGCCGCGCATCAGCTCGTAGAGGCGGCCGTGCTTCAGCGGCACGTCGCGCAACCGGCGGCCGAGCAGGTCGTGGCCGGGGCCGAAGTCGTAGCGGACCGAGATCGCCGTGATCTTCTCGATCAGGTAGCGGTTGACCTCCTCGAACTCCATCAGCTCGGCGAACAGCCGGCGCACCGCCTGCGGGCCCGGCTGCACCGAGATCAGCAGGGACTGGGCACGGGTGTTGTCCAGCACCGCCTCCGCCACCGGCCGCCGCTCGGCCTGATACGTGTCCAGCAGCCCCTCCGGCGCCCAGCCGGCGATCGTCGCGGCCAGCTTCCAGCCCAGGTTGAACGCGTCCTGCACGCCGAGGTTGAGACCCTGCCCGCCCAGCGGCGGGTGCACGTGCGCGGCGTCGCCGGCCAGTAGCACCCGGCCGGCTCGGTAGCGCTCGGCGAGCCGGGTGGCGTCGCCGAACCGGGAGAGCCAGCGCGGCGAGTGCACCCCGAAGTCGGTGCCCGCGGTCGCCAGCAACTGCTGCTTGAACTCCTCGAGGGTCGGCGGGACACCACGCTCCTCGTTCACCCCGGCGGCCGGCACGACCACGCGGTAGAGCCCGTCCCCGTCGCCGACCGGGCCGGCGCCGAACCGGACCTGCGTCTTGCGCACCTCGGTGTTCACGGCGAGGATCTCGTCCGGCGTCGCGGTCAGCTCCATCACGCCGAGCAGAGTCTCGTGGGTGGACGGCTCGCCGGGGAAGCCGATGCCCAGCAGTCTGCGGACGGTGCTGCGGCCGCCGTCGCAGCCGATCAGATAACGCCCGCGCACCCGGGTGCCGTCGGTCAGCTCGGCGGTCACCCCGTCGTCGTCCTGGCTCAGGGCGGCCACCTCGGCGCCGCGCCGGATCTCGGCGCCGGCCTCGATGGCGTGCTCGGCGAGCAGCCGCTCGGTGATCGGCTGCGGGATGCCGAGCACGTAGCCGTGCGCGGTGTCCATCCGGGCCGGCCACTGTTTGACCAGGCCGGCGAAGAACCCGCCCTGCTCGTATTTCTTGCCGTGCGCGAGGAACCGCTCCAGCAGGCCGCGCTGGTCCATCACCTCGATGCTGCGCACGTGCAGGCCGAGCGAGCGGACCACCTTGGTCGGCGCGGCGTCCCGCTCCAGCACCACCACGCGCACGTCGTGCAGCCGCAGCTCGGCGGCCAGCATCAATCCGGTCGGCCCGCCGCCCGCGATGATCACGTCATACATGGAAATCCCCCGTCGGTTCCGGCTACGGCCGACGATTCTGCGCCGGGACCCGGGGCTTGCGGCAAGTCCCCGGGTCCGATATACGTTAGAAGTGGCAGGGAGCGCGTGCTCCTTGCCTTTTGCCTTTCCACCCCCCGATGGACAGCCCGGTGGCCGCGCGCGGAGGTCTCGCCGCGCGCGGCCCGGCGGTGGCCACGGGAGTGTGCTGTGGCCGTAGCGGAAGAAGTCAGGCCGAGCAGGTCAGAGCCGGAACCGTTCGATCACCTCCGTGCATGATGGTGAAGCCGAAGGTGTTGCCGTTGCCGTTGGGGCGGGCGGTCATCACGTTGCCGCTGGTGTCCCAGCTGACCGAGGCGTTCCAGGTGGCGATGATCCGCTGCGGGGAGCGCACCGTGACGGTGACCGTCCAGTTGGTCGAGCCGGTGACCGTCACCTGGCCGTTGAAGCGGTCCGGCCAGCTCTGCCCGGGCGAGTAGGTCGCGGTGCAGCCCCCGGACGGCGGCGGGTCGGTCGGCGGCGGGTTGGTCGAGCCGTCCGGCGCCACCGCGCGGCCGGTCGTCGGGGAGATCATGCCGGCGCACAGGCCGCGGCTGGTGAGGCCGGCGGCGATCTGCGGGATGGCGGCGACCGTGGTCGCGTATTGGTCGTGCATGAGGATCAACTGGCCGTTGGTCAGGCGGCTCGCGGCCTGCACGATCTGGGAGGTGCTGGCGCCGTTCCAGTCCTGCGAGTCCACATCCCAGATGACGGTCCGCAGACCGAGCGCCGACGCCGCCGATTGCAGGGTCGAATTGGTCTCGCCATAGGGCGGGCGGAACAACTTCGGCGTGCCGCCGCCGGCGTTCTGAATCGCGGACTGCGTCCGGGAGAGCTCCGAGGACATCTGCGCAGAGCTGAGCGTCAGCATGTGCGGGTGGGTGTAGCTGTGGTTGGCGATCCACATGTTGGCGGCGGCCTCGGCGGCCACCAGTGAGGGATTGCCGGCCGCGTTCTGGCCGGTGTTGAAGAGCGTCGCGCGGAGGTTGTTGTTGCGCAGGGCGGTCAGCAGTGTGTTGGTGTTGCTCGGGTTCGGGCCGTCGTCGTAGGTCAGTCCGACATAACCGTTCTGGCAGCTGGCGGTGACCACATTGGAGGCGGCGCCGGCCGTGGTGCCGAGCACGGCGAGCCCGGCGCCGGCCAGCAGTCCGACTGCGCCGAGCACGAACGCGCCACGAAGGACGGGTCTGGACATGAGACGAAACTCCTTGTCGTGGGGGCGGAAGTTTCGGGCCTGCCCGCGGGAAGTGCCGCTGGGTGGCAGCGGCCCATCCAGCCCGTTGCTACATGCTGCGACGGACTTCGACCTACGTCAATACCTGAGATCCTCCGAAACTTCCGAGACTCGGTAGGGTGTGCAGGTGACGCTGGTGCTCAAGCTTCTGCTGGCGCCGGTGCTGGTGGTGGGTTCTTCGCTGGCCGGGCGGCGGTGGGGAGCCCGGGTCGCCGGGATGCTCGTGGCCTTTCCGATCGTTGCGGGGCCGATCCTGCTGATCACCGCGCTCGAGCAGGGGGTGCGGTTCGGTGCCCGCGCGGCGTCGGCGTCGCTTCTCGGGCTGGTCTCGCTGGCGCTCTTCGTGGTGGTGTTCGCTCATGCGGGGCGTCGCTGGGGGTGGCCGGCGACTCTGCTCGTCTCGTGGGCCGCGACGCTGACGGCCGATCTCCTGCTGTCGCGGCTCGTGGTCGGGCCTGGTGGGGGGCTCGCGCTGGTGCTGGTCGCGGCCTGGCTGGCGCATCGGGCGGTGTCCACTCTCGACGACAGCGCCGTCCTCGAGTCCCTTCGGCTGCCGTGGTGGGATCTCCCGGCTCGGGCGGTGGCAACCGCGACGCTGGTGCTGGTGGTCACCGGCAGCGCGGCGGTGGCGGGGCCGGCGGTGACCGGGGTGCTGGCGCCCTTCCCGACCGCGATCAGCGTGGTGGTCGCGTTCGTGCTGGCGCAGCAGGGCGCGGACGCGGCGGTCCGGACCCTGATCGGTGTCGCTCGCGGGCTGGTCGGCTTCGCGATCTTCTGCTTCCTGGTCGCTGTGCTGCTGGTGCCGCTCGGGATCGGCGGCGCTTTCGCGGTCGCCCTCGTCGCGCCGGTAATGTGGGCCGGGTGGGAAAGTCGCCGAAGGTTCTCTCGATCTCCTGGGGTGTGATGGAGGTCGACGGGCTCGGGTCCGGGAAGGACTTCAAGCTCCATCCCGGCGGGGGACGGGCCTGGGACTGGTCCGAGACCGGAATGGAGCACAGCCCGGGGATCCAGCCGGCGGACGTCGAGGAGCTGATCGAGCACGGCGCCGCCGAGATCGTGCTGTCCCGGGGCATGGAGCTGCGACTCGAGGTCTCGGCGGACACGGTGGACAAGCTGCGCGAGCGGGGTGTGACCGTGCACGTCGCGGAGACCCGCGAGGCGGTCCGGATCTACAACGAGCTGGCCGAGGACCACGCGGTCGGCGGACTCTTCCACTCCACCTGCTGACCTGAGCGGGCCTCAGTGGCCGGGGCCGAGGTGGGTGCGCTCGCCCTCGTGGTCGAGGATGCAGAGGATCTCGGCCGGGCCGTCCTCGACTCCGAACGCGTGCGGGACCATCGTGGAGAACTCGGCGGCCTCGCCGGTGCGGACCGCGATGGTGCGGTCGCCCAGCCGGAGCACGACCGTGCCGGACAGCACGGTGAACCAGTCGCGTCCGGGGTGCACGCGCAGGTCGGCCGGCGCCGGGCGGGTGATCCGCATCTTGGCGACCGTCATGCCGCCCTGGCGGGACAGCAGCCAGGTCGTGGTGCCGCGGGCGGCGTTGCGGTGCGGGCGGATCACCACGTCCTCGTCGTCGGCCGACTCCACCAGCTGGTCGAGCGTGCTGCCGAGGGCGCGGGCGATCGGGGTCAGCTGGTCGAGCGCGATGCGCCGGTGGCCGGTCTCGATGCGGCTGAGCGTCGACGGGCTGAGATGGCAGCGGGCGGCCAGCTCGTCGAGGGACCAGCCGCGGGCCGCCCGCAGCCCCCGGATGCGCTGCCGGACCACGGCGTCCAGATCCGCGTCTTGCTTCATACGCAAGATGCTATGCCCTTGGCGCAAGATCCGGCTACGGTCGGACGCATGGCACATTCTCACCTGGCCGAGATGCTCGATCTCGACGCCGAAGTCCTGCACGAGTACTACGACGAGCTGTTCGCCTGGGTCGCCCTGGCCGTCCCGCCGCGTCCGGCCGTCGTCGACCTCGGGGCGGGCAGCGGCACCGGCACGCTGGCGCTGGCCCGCCGCCTCCCGGGCGCGACCGTCACCGCCGTGGACGTCGATCCGGAGATGCTGGCCCACCTCGGTGCGCGCGCCGCGGACGCGGGCGTGGCCGACCGGGTGCGCACCGTCCAGGCCGACCTCGACCAGGCCTGGCCGGCGATCGGACCGGCGGACCTGGTGTGGGCGTCCGCGTCCATGCACCACATGGCCGACCCGGCACATGCGGCGACGCAGATCTTCGCCACGCTCCGGCCCGGAGGGGTCGTCGTGATCACCGAGCTGGACTCGTTCCCGACGTTCCTGCCGGCGTCGCGGCTGGAGGCGCGCTGCCACGAGGAACTGGCCAAGATGCGCGCCGAGCACGGCATGCACATGAACGAGGACTGGTCGGCGCGGCTGGTCGCGGCCGGGCTGGCGCTGGATTCCCAGCGGCGGTTCGAGATCGATCTGCGGTCGCCGCTGCCGGCCGGTGCCGCCCGCTATGCACAGATCGCCTTGGGGCGGGCGCGGCACGGGCTGGAAGGGCGCCTGGATCCGGCCGATCTGGCGGCCGTGGAGCGCGAGCTGGCTGCCGCCATCGAGAACGACGATCTCAGGATCCGCACCGTCCGCACGGCCACCCTGGCGCGACGCCCGAACTAGACCGCGGCCGGCAAGCCGCCGCCCGGCAATTGGCGGCCCCGGCAATCCGCGGCCGGGGAAGCGGGCCGGGGAAGCGGGCCGGGGAAGCGGCCGTGCCCGGGTTGCGCGCTGTCACGGCCGCTGCCGGGCGTGCATGCGCGGCGCCAGGGTGAGCGCGACCAGCGATGACACGGCCCGGCGGCCGGGCGCGGAGGTCTCGCCGCGCCTGGATCGGCGGTGGGTGCGGGAGTTTGGTGTGGGCGTAGGAAAAAAGATCTTGAGAGCCGCTTCCCGGTGACCCTCGGTGTCTGGTGCGATGCTGAGGGAGTAGACGCCCATCAGCAATGAAGCGCTGGGAGGACACGGGATGTTGCCGCTCACTGACAGTAACCTCAAGAACCTGCCTGAAGGTGTGCCCGGGCCGGGATACGACCGCAGCACCTTGCGGACCGGGATCGTGCACTTCGGGGTGGGCGGCTTCCACCGGGCGCACGAGGCGATGTATCTCGACCGGCTGATGAACGACGGCAAGGCGCTCGACTGGGCGATCTGCGGCGTCGGCGTGATGCCCGGCGACAAGCGCATGCAGCAGGTCCTGGACGCGCAGGACGGGCTCTACACGCTGGTCGTCAAGGCGCCCGACGGCACCTTCGAGCCGCGCGTGATCGGGTCGATCAGCCACTATCTGTTCGCGCCGGACGACCCGGAGGCGGTGATCGCCAAGATGGCCTCCGCGGACACCAGGATCGTGTCACTCACCGTGACCGAGGGTGGTTACAACATCAATGCGGTGACCGGTGACTTCATCGCCGACAACCCGGACGTGCAACACGATCTGACCCCCGGGAACGCGCCGCGGACGACGTTCGGCCTGATCACCGAGGCGCTGGCGCGCAGACGGCAGAACGGCGAGACGCCGTTCACGATCATGAGCTGCGACAACATCCAGGGCAACGGGCACGCGGCGCGGCGCAGCTTCGTCGCGTTCGCCACCCTCAAGGACCCCGAGCTGGGCAAGTGGGTGGAGACCACGGTCGAGTTCCCGAACAGCATGGTGGACCGGATCACGCCGGTGACCACGGACGACGACCGGGCGCTGGTCAAGGAGCGCTATGGCATCGAGGACGGGTGGCCGGTGGTCTGCGAGCCGTTCACCCAGTGGGCGCTGGAGGACGCGTTCACCCAGGGGCGGCCGCCGTTCGAGGAGGCCGGCGTGCAGGTGGTGCCGGACGTCGAGCCGTACGAGCTGATGAAGCTCCGCCTGCTCAACGCCAGCCACCAGGCGCTCTGCTACTTCGGCTACCTGGCCGACTACCGCCTCGTGCACGACGTCGCGCAGGACCCGCTGTTCGCCGAGTTCCTGCTGGCCTACATGGACCGTGAGGCCACCCCGACGCTCGAGCCGGTGCCCGGCATCGACCTGGACGAGTACAAGCACCAGCTGATCGACCGCTTCTCCAACGCCCAGGTCAAGGACACCGTGGCCCGGCTGTGCGCGGAGAGCTCGGACCGCATCCCGAAGTGGCTGCTCCCGGTGATCCGGCACAACCTGGAGTCCGGCGGCGAGATCCTGCGGTCCACCGCGGTGGTGGCGTCCTGGGCTCGCTATGCCGAGGGCGTGGACGAGCAGGGTGAGCCGATCGAGGTGGTCGACCGGCTGGCGCCGACCCTGAAGGAGACGGCGGCCCGGCAGAAAGACGAACCGCTCGCGTTCATCCAGAACCGGGACCTGTTCGGCGATCTGGCTGACAACGAGCGGTTCGTCTCCGCGTACACGTCGGCGCTCGCCTCTCTGCATCAGAAGGGCGCGCGCGCGACGCTGGAGGATTTACGCGGCTAGCGCGACCTTGGCGGTCGCCGCGGACATGTGCCGCAGGTAGGCCGGCAGGGTCAGGAACTCCGGGCAGGTGCGCTCGGTGAGGAGCACGGTCAGCAGGGTGCGGGCCTGCCCGAACCGCCGGGCCGCGTCCTCGTCGAGCGCGCCGGTCTCGGCCAGCACGTCCAGTTCCTCGCGCAGCATCCGGGTGATCAACCCGGCGGTGACCGGCACGCCGTAGTCGGTCGGGGTGCCCGCCGAGATCCACTGCCACAGCTGGGTGCGGCAGATCTCCGCCGTGGCCGCGTCCTCCATCAGGCCGTTCAGCGCCACCGCGCCCTGCCCGCCGAGCCACGCCGCGATGTAGCGCAGCGCCACGCTGACCGACGTGCGCAGCGCCACCTCGCTGATGCCGCCGTAGTTGCGCTTCACGTCCAGCAACTGCGCCGCGGTCACCCGCACGTCGTCGCGACGGCGCACGATCTGGTGCGGCTCGAAGCCGAGCCACTGGTCGAACACCTCCTGGCAGGTCTCCACCAGGCCGGGGTGCGCCACCCAGGAACCGTCGAAGCCGTCGCCGACCTCACGCCGCTTGTCCTGCCGCACCTGGTTCAGCGCCCGCTTCGCGGCCACCGGGTCGCGGCTGGGCACGACCGCGGCCATTCCGCCGATCGCGTGCGCTGCCCGGCGGTGACAGGTCCGGACCAGCAATTCCGTGTACGCCCGCAGGAACGGCGCCGTCATCGTCAGCTGCGAGCGCTCGGGCAGCACCACGTCCGGCCGGTTCTTGATCATGCTGAACAGGTAGTCCCACCGGCCGGCGTTCAGGCCCGCGGAGTGCTCGCGCAGCTCGTAGAGGATCTCGTCCATCTCGAACGCGGCCGTGATGGTCTCGATCAGCACGGTGGCGCGGATCGTGCCCCGGTCGATGCCGAGCTGCTCCTGGGCGAACACGAACACGTCGTTCCACAGCCGCGCCTCGAGGTGCGACTCCAGCTTGGGCAGGTAGAAGTACGGCCCGCTGTCCCGGTCGATCTGCTTCTGCGCGCAGTGGAAGAGGTACATCCCGAAGTCGAACAGCGAGGCGCTGACCGCCCGGCCGCCGATCCGGACGTGGCACTCCGGCAGGTGCCACCCACGCGGCCGCACCATGATCGTCGGCAGCTCACCCTCGACTTCGTATTTCTTGCCGTCGGGCGCCGTGTAGCTGATTTCAGAGGAGAGCGCGTCCAGCAGGTTGAGCTGCCCGTTGATGATGTTGTCCCAGGTCGGCGCCAGCGCGTCCTCGAAGTCGGCCATCCACACCTTGGCGCCCGAGTTCAGCGCGTTGATGGTCATCTTGCGCTCGGGCGGCCCGGTGATCTCCACCCGCCGGTCCATCAGGTCGTCCTTCGGCGGTGCCACCGTCCACGACAGATCGTCGCGGATGTGCCGCGTCGACTCCAGGAAGTCGAGCTCGGTCGTGCGGGTCGCCCGCCGGCGCCGCCGCCGGTCCAGCAGCTGCACCCGCCGTGCGCCGAACTCCCGGTCGAGCCGGACCACGAACGCGATCGCCTCGGGGGTCAGGATCTCGGAGAAGCGCCCTTCGGTGCTGCCGGTGACGACGATTTCCTCGATGCCGGTCATCAGAACTGCTCCGCCTCGGTCGAGCCGGACAGCGCCGTGGTGGAGCTCTCCGGGTTCAGGGCGGTCGACACGGCGTCGAAGTAGCCGGTGCCGACCTCGGCCTGGTGCTTGGTCGCGGTGTAGCCGTCCGCCTCCGCGGCGAACTCGGCCTCCTGCAACCGGACGTACGAGCTCATGCCGTCTTCGGCGTAGCCCTTGGCCAGCTCGAACATCGAGTGGTTCAGCGCGTGGAAGCCGGCCAGCGTGACGAACTGGAACTTGTAGCCCATCGCGCCGAGCTCCTTCTGGAACCGCGCGATCGTGGCGTCGTCCAGGTTCTTCTTCCAGTTGAACGAGGGCGAGCAGTTGTAGGCCAGCATCTTGTCCGGGTGCACCTGGTGCACGGCCTCGGCGAACGACCGCGCGAACTCCAGGTCCGGCTTGCCGGTCTCCACCCACAGCAGGTCGGCGTAATCGGCGTAGGCGACGCCCCGGGCGATCGCGGCCTCCGGCCCGCTCCGCACCCGATAGAAGCCCTCCGCGGTGCGGTCGCCGGTCAGGAACGGCTGATCGCGCTCGTCCACGTCGGTGGTGAGCAGATCGGCCGCCAGAGCATCGGTACGCGCGATGACCAGCGACGGGACCCCGAGCACGTCGGCCGCCAGCCGGGCGGCGTTCAGCGTGCGGATGTGCTGCTGGGTCGGGATGAGCACCTTGCCGCCCAGATGACCGCACTTCTTTTCGGAGGCCAGCTGGTCCTCCCAGTGCACACCCGCCGCGCCGGCCGCGATCATCGCCTTCATCAGCTCGAACGCGTTCAGCGGCCCGCCGAAGCCGGCCTCCGCGTCGGCCACGATCGGGGCGAACCAGTCGCGGTCGTGCTTGCCGGCGGCGGTGTCGATCTGGTCCGCGCGCATCAGGGCGTTGTTGATCCGCCGCACCACCGCGGGCACCGAGTTCGCCGGGTAGAGACTCTGGTCCGGGTAGGTGTGCCCGGACAGGTTCGCGTCCGCGGCCACCTGCCAGCCGGACAGGTAGATGGCCTTGAGCCCGGCCCGCACCATCTGCACGGCCTGGCCGCCGGTGAGCGCGCCCAGCGCGTTGATGTACTCCTCGTCGTGCAGCAGCTCCCAGAGGCGGGCCGCGCCGCGCTCGGCGAGGGTGTGCCGCTCCTGCAGACTGCCGCGGAGCCGCACCACGTCCTGCGCGGTGTAGTCACGCTTGACGCCCAGCCAACGAGGATCGCCGGCCCACGCCCGAGTGAGGTCCGCGGCGGTACCGCCCCTGACTTCGGTCAGCTGATCAGTCATCACTTCCCCTGCCCTTCCCTGCTGTGTTCCGCCTTGCCGGTGGAAGAACTTCACTCTTGCGGTTCCTTGCCGGCCCTCTGAAGGGAAATGTGAGCAGAAGAAGTGCGATTCTTCTGTTAGCGTCAAACCCGTGACCGCTTCACCTTCTGTCGACCTCGTGACGCTGGGGCAACGCCTCCGTCATCACCGCCGGGCCAAGAACATGACGCTCGACCAGCTCAGCGCCGCTGTGGGCCGGGCGCCGTCGCAGCTGTCCCTGATCGAGAACGGCAAGCGTGAGCCCAAGCTGTCGGTGCTGCAGGCGATCGCCGGCGCGCTGGGCGTGCCGATGCAGGACCTGCTGCGCCCCGAGGCGCCGTCGCGGCGCGCCGGACTGGAGATCGACCTGGCCCACTTCCAGCGCTCGCCCACCTACGAGTCGCTCGGCCTGCCGGTGGTGAAGGGCGGGCGGCGGCTGCCGGCCGATGCGCTGGAGTCGCTGATCGGGCTGCATCGCGAGCTGACCCGGCTGCTCACCGAGCAGAGCGCCACCCCGGAGGTCGCGCGCCGGGCGAACGCCCAGCTCCGGGTGGAGATGCGCGAGCGGGACAACTACTTCGCCGAGATCGAGGCGGCGGCCGAGAAGGTGCTGCGGTCGGTGCGGCACGCCACCGGGCCGCTGTCCCAGCGCGGCATCCTGGACATCGCCGCGCAGCTCGGGTTCACCCTGCACTACGTGCCGGACCTGCCCGGCTCCACACGCTCGGTCACCGACCTGCGCAACCGCCGCGTGTTCCTGCCGCAGGTGGCCAGCGGCAAGGGACACGATCCGCGGGCCGTGGTGCTGCAGACGCTCGGGCACTTCGTGCTGGGGCACAACGACCCGGCGGACTACGGCGACTTCCTGCGCCAGCGGGTGGAGGCGAACTACTTCGCCGCGGCGCTGCTGATGCCGGAGAAGTTCGCGGTCGAGTTCCTGCGCGCGGCGAAGGCCGACCGGGCGCTGGCGATCGACGATTTCCGAGACGCGTTCGGGGTGTCCTACGAGACGGCGGCGCACCGTTTCACCAACCTCGCGACGCACCACTTCGACATCCCGGTGCACTTCACCCGCGTGCACGAGAGCGGCGTCGTCTACAAGGCCTACGAGAACGACAAGGTGCGCTTCCCGTCCGACGTGACCGGCGCGATCGAGGGCCAGTACGTGTGCCGCCGCTGGGCGTCGCGCACGGTCTTCGCGGCGGACGACCCGTACTCGAGCTTCTACCAGTTCACCGACACGGTGGCCGGCACGTACTGGTGCACCGTGCACGTGGAGTCGACCCGGTCGGGGGAGTTCTCGGTGACCGTCGGCACGCCGTTCGAGCACGCGCGCTGGTTCCGCGGCGGCGACACGACCCGGCGCACCGTGTCGCGCTGCCCGGACCCGTCGTGCTGCCGCCGCCCGCCGGCCGCCCTGGTGGACCGCTGGGCCGGGCACGCCTGGCCGAGCGCACGGGTGCACTCGCACCTGCTGGCCGCGCTGCCGCCGGGCACGTTCCCCGGCGTCGACGCCCAGGACGTCTACGAGTTCCTGGAGCGCCGGGCCTAATCGTCGTCCTCGTCCTCGAGGTCCTCCAGGTCGAGCTGGTACTCCGCGAGGAACGCGGTCGGGTCCCGGCCGTCCGCCTGCATGGCCAGCGCGACGAGGCGGATCGCCGACCACCGCTCGTCGTCGTCGCCGAGCACCGACCGGGCCACGTCCTCGGCCTCGCCGGGCCGGCCCAGACCCAGCAGGGCCGCGGCGGCCGTCAACCGCACCGCCGGCTCGTCCGCCCGCAGCCGCCGGGCCCGCGCCAGGGCCACCTCGTGCCGGCCCGCGGCGTTGTCCACATTGCACAGCGTCACGACGGTGGTCACCGGCGCACCCTCGGTGGCCAGCTCGTCCAGCCGGGCGACCGCCGCGTCCGGCGCTTCCCGGTGCAGCAGCCTGGTCAGCACCCGCATCTCGGCCTCGGCGTCGCCGGACCTCCGATGTGCTTCGGCCGCCTCGGTCAGCAGCGCGACGGACCTCGGCCGCCGGGTGCCCATCATCTGCGCGGCCTGTTCCAGCAGGGCCGGGCGGGACGGCAGCCCCGGCGGCAACGACTCCGCCGTCAGCAACTCGTCCATCAGGGCGGTGGCCATCTGCCGGGTCTGCCAGCCCCGCTCGTACAGCTCCATGAGCAGGTGCCGGGCGGCCAGCGACTCGGCGTTCAGCCCGGCCCGGTCGAGGCTGCGGATCGCCTCCTCGGCGGCCTCCGTCGCGTCGCCCCACTGGCCGGCGTTGCGCAGCGCGTAGGCCACGTCGAGCCGGGTGCGGGCGGCCGCGGGGTGGTCGCCGGTCGCGGTCAGCGCCGCGACCTCGGCGATCAGCTTGTCGACGGCGGTGCGGCCGGGGTGATCGGCGATCGGCCGTCCGGCGAACACG
This sequence comes from Actinoplanes sp. NPDC051388, assembly GCF_055586225.1. NCBI lineage: Bacteria > Bacillati > Actinomycetota > Actinomycetes > Micromonosporales > Micromonosporaceae > Actinoplanes > Actinoplanes sp. NPDC051388. Next base: position 120,055 of record NZ_JBVJIP010000009.1, read on the forward strand.
GTGAGCGCCAGCGACGGCAGCAGGGGAGTGGCCGCCATCCGGGCCGACACCCGGCCGCTCTGGTGCGCGTTGCCGTTTCGGGCGTCGAAGGCGGCGGCCAGATCACGGGCCAGCCCGGCCATCTCGGCGCCGGAGTCGGCCGCGGTGGATGGCCAGCGCCGGTCGCCGCTGTCCGTGCGCCGGCGCACCGGTGTCTCCGGAGGCAGGGCGCCCAGCAGCAGCGCGGCGGCCGAGGCGAACTCCATCGCCGCATAGGGCGAGGCGGGGCGGTCCAGCCACGGCAGGTGCCGTTCGACGATCGGCAGGCCGTGCTCCGCGTTGCCGGTGAGCGCGCAGAACTGCACGTGCAGGGCGATCAGCTCGAGGTAGTGGCGGTTGTCCCGGATCCGTTGGTAGGACTTGCGATGCGCGTCGACCGCCTGCTCCGTGCGGCCGGTGCGCAGGTAGGGGAGCAGGAGGTGGCTGAGCATCTGGTGCGGCTGCTCGGAGCAGCCCCCGTCGGCATAGGGCGCGCCGGTGCGCACCGCCGCCTCGAAGTCGCCGCGCGCGACCAGGAACTCGACCTGGCTGGTCGGCACGCAGGCCGGGCAGTCGGAGAGCGGGTCGCGGCGGGCGGTCTCCATCTGGGCGAACCAGTGCGCGGCGCCGTCCAGGTCGCCGAGATGGGTGGCGATCAGCGCGCGGTGCTGGTGCACGGCGTGCGGGCTGTGGCCACCCTCCCGGTAGCGGCGGGCCATGTCGTCGAGCAGCGCGTTCGTGCGGTCCAGCGGCACCGCGGAGAACTGGGAGAGCTGCCAGACGATCCACTTGAAGCGCCACAGCAGCTGGTGGGCGTCGTGCGCCTCGGCGACCTCGGGGTGGCGGTCGAAGGTGGACAGGCACCACTGGAAGGCGAGGAACGCGCGGGCGTACTCGCCGTTGTGGTGGAACTCGCTGTGCGCTCCCATCCGGGCGCGGAAGCCGAACGCCGTGCGTCCCGCCGCGTCCGCGTGCCGGAAGACCGTGTCCAGCGCCGCGTAGCGGGCCTGGCCGGACAGCCGGTGGGCGGCGTCGAGCATCTGCTGGAGGTCGTCGCTCATGGCCTGCTCCCCATCGCCCGGGTGATCAGCCCCAGGAACGACTGGTTGAACGCGGCGGTCGCGGCCGGGGTCAGCGGCTGGCGGGTGAGCAGCAACGCGTGCGTGAACAGCCCTTCCACCGCGAAGCCGGTCAGCTCCTCGTCGCCGCCGGTCATCGCCTGCCGGGCGAGCGGGTTGCGGTGGTTGAAGACCAGCTGCGGCCGGTCCTCCTGGACGCTGGTGAACGCGTCGAACAGCGACGACCACAGCTCGTCCGCCGCGCCGCGGGCCTGGCGCAGATCGCCCTGCAGCGCGGTGTCGCCGTCGAGCAGATAGAGCGCGGGCACGCTGGCCGGGTCGAACGACCGCACCACCACCTCGACGCCCTGCCGGTCGAGGATCCGCTGGGCGAGCGCGACGAACGGCGCCACGGCGGCGGCGTCGGCCTCCGCGAGATGGTCGAGGCGCAGCGTCAGGTCGGCCGGGGAGAGCACCTCCACCGGCGCCTCGTCCAGCCGGGCGAGCAGGTCGGCGTCGTACACGTAGCCCGCGTTCACCAGCGGGATCCGCTGGGCGGCGGCGACCGCGGACATCTGCCGGAACTCGTCCAGCGACGCGGTGTAGCGGACCACGCCGTACCGGTCGTGGAACTCGGCGAGGGTCATCGGGCCGACGTTCGTCTCGAACGGCCACCACTGGTAGACCAGCCGCAGCATCTCGTCGTCGTGCACGGCGAGCGCCTTGACGCCCAGGTGGTGCACGCCGAGGAAGTCGCGCAGCCGGGCCGGGTCGCCGGCGCCGAGCCGGGCCAGCCAGCCACGCAGCCCGTCGCCCAGCGTCTCGCGCACCTGCTCGAGCAGGCTGTCCTCGTAGAGCGCCTCGCGGCTGGCGGTCGGCCGCAGCTCGGTCGTGTCGACCACGCAGCGGACGAAGAACGCCCACGGCGGCAGCAGGCCCTCGATGCCCTCGGAGAGCAGCATCTGCTTCAGGTAGACCCGGTGCGCGACCCGGACCGCCGGGTTGGCCGGCGCGGGCAGCACGAACGCGACACCGCGGACGCCGCCCTCCGGCGCGGACAGCTCGACGATCTCGAACGGCGCGAAACCGAATGCCTCGCGGGCGTATTCGGTGAGACGCGCGCGCCGCGCCGCCGGGGACTCGCCCGGTGCGGTCTCCCAGGGCGGCAGGCCGGTGGTCACCGGGGTGTCGCCGACCCGTACGCCGATCGGCAGCATCGAGCCGTAGAGCGTGGCGAGCTCGCGCACCGCCTTGCCGACCAGCCAGTGCTCCTGGCCCGGCCGCGGCACCAGGGTGACGGTGGTGCCCGGCTCGGCGCGCTGCTCGGCGGGCAGTTCGACGGTGTAGCGGCCGTCGCTGTGCCCGGTCCAGAGCACGGTCGGCTGATCACCGCAGCGGGTCACCACCCGGATCCGGTCGGCCACCATGAAGCAGGAGAGCAGGCCGATGCCGAACTGGCCGAGGAACTCGTGCCGGGCGAAACCGAGATCGTCGCGCTTGGAACTGCGCCCGATGGTGGCGAGCAGCTCGTGCACCTGGGCCTCGGACAGCCCGATGCCGGTGTCGTGCACCAGCAGCGTGCCGTCCGCGCGCGGCTCGAACCGGATCTCCCCGGGCGCCGCGGGCTCGCCGAGCCGCCGCGCGGTGATCGCGTCCACGGCGTTCTGCAGCAGCTCACGCACATAGACCCGCGGTGTCGCGTAGAGATGATGACTCAGGAGGTCGACCACGCCCCGCAGGTCGACCCGGAAGGTGAAGCTCACGGCGCAGATGGTAGCGACCGGCCGGCGAGCTGTCCGCCCACTTCCTGCTAATACGAATTACTGCTTCCATTAGCGTCTTATTACTCATTACGGTCCGGTGAACTCCCCCGTCCACCCGGAGGTTGATCACCATGAATCGGCGCACCGTCCTCAAGACCGCCGCGGTCGCTTCCGCCGCCGGCGCGCTCTCCGCCGCCCCTGCCGCCGCCGCTCTGCCCGGCGGCATGCCCACCTACCGCTATCTGCGCGACGCGCTGCAGATGCCGCTGCGCTACAACCCGACCGGCGAGTTCATCTTCCCGTGCATCCGCGGCGTCTACGACAAGCTGGCGAACCCCCGCGCCCGCTACTACCTCTATTACGCCCCGCACGAGAACCCGGGCGGCATCTGCGTGGCCTACGCGAACTCACTGGACGGCCCGTTCACCGAGTTCCCGGCCAACCCGGTGATCGACAACGTGCTGCCGAGCACGACCGTGAGCCACGTGTCGTCGCCGCACGTGATCTGGGACGCGCCCACCCGGCAGTTCTACTGCTATTTCCACGGCGAGAACTTCACCACCCGGGTGGCCCGGTCGGCGGACGGCCTGACCTTCCGCGACGAGACCCCGATCCTGAGCACCCGCCTGGTCCCGGGCACCTCGGAGACCTCGTACGCGAGGGTCTTCGAGCACACCCTGCCCGGTCGCGGCAACCGCTACGTGATGGTCTTCATGGGGGTGAAGAGCGGCCGCCGCCTCTTCTACGGCTGGTCCCCGAACGGCTGGGATCAGTGGCAGTTCAGCCCTGCCGCCCTGGTCGACCCGGAACCGGACGGCGTCACCGACATCTCCGGCCCGTCGCTGGTGAAGCGCAACAACACCACCTACGTCGTCTATCACGGCAGCGACGGCAGGATGCGCATCACGGAGGTGGGCAACGCGTTCGACCGCCAGAACCACCTGGGCGTCTGGTACAGCCCGGCGGCCGGCGACAACGGCCGGGCGGCGGCTCCGTCGTTCGGCACCGACGGCGGGGTGCAGTACATGTTCTACGAGGCCGGGCCACGCCTGGACGCCCGCATCTGCATCGCCCGGGCGGTCTAGCCGCGCACGCATCGAAAAACTTCACTGGGTCTATTTACTGTTAAGAGACCTTAACTTATGTTGAGCGGAAGCCGTCCCCCTCGGTCACCCCCCATAAGAGGAGCTCCTCATGAGAACAGGAGTCCGGCGCCGCATCACCCTTCCGATCCTGACCGTTCTGGCGGTCGTCACCTCGTTCTTCGTCGCCGTGCAACCGGCTTCGGCCCACGGCTACATCTCGACGCCGCCGAGCAGGCAGGCGAACTGCGCCCGGGGCGCGGTCGCCAACTGCGGTGACATCATCTACGAGCCGCAGAGCGTCGAGGCGCCCAAGGGCTCCACCCAGTGCAACGGCGGCGGCACCCGGTTCGGCGTGCTGAACGACGAGAGCCGCAACTGGCCGGCCGCCTCGGTCGGGCAGACCGTGACGTTCAACTGGGTGCTCACCGCGCGGCACTCGACCAGCACCTGGGAATACTTCATCGGTGGGACGCTGCTGGCGTCCTTCAACGACGGCGGCGCGCAACCCGGCGCGACCAAGACCCACACCGTCAACCTGGGCGGCTACACCGGACGTCAGCGACTGCTGGCCCGCTGGAACATCGCGGACACCATCAACGCCTTCTACTCCTGTGTGGACCTGCAGATCGGTGGCGGTGGCGGCAATCCGCCGCCGACCACGCCGCCCCCGACGACACCTCCGCCCACCACCCCGCCGCCGACCACGCCGCCGCCGGCCGGTGGCACGTGGGCCGCGGGCACGACCTATGCGACCGGCGCCACGGTGACCTACGGCGGACTGAGCTACCGGTGCCGTCAGGGCCACACCGCCCTGACCGGCTGGGAGCCGCCGAACGTCCCGGCGCTCTGGGAGCGGATCTGATGCTCCGCGTGGGCGGGAGCCGCTCCGGCGGTTCCCGCCCGCACCTTGTCGTCCTGCTCTGTGTCGTCGGCGCGCTCGTCCTCGGTGGGGGATGTGACCGGGATGCGCCGGCCGCGGTGCCGAGCCCGGCGACAGCCCCCGGCGACACCGACGTGATGTTCGCCCAGATGACCCTCGCGCACATCGCTCAGGGCGAAGCCGTCACGGCGCTGATCGCGGAGAAGGCGACGAGCCCCGACCTCAAGACCGTCGGCGCCGAACTGAGTGGGCAGTGGACGGCCGAGAAGACCAGGCTCACCGGATGGCTCGGCGAGTGGGGCCGCCCGCCGGCGCCGGATCCCGACGAGTCCGCGCACGCCGCGCACGGGGATCTGCATTCGCTGCGCCCGTCGGACATCGAGGAGCTGCGGCAGGCGTCGGGGGCGGCGTTCGATCGCACGGCGGTCAGCCTGCTGCTCGGGCATCTGCACAACGGCATCGAGACCGCGCGGCTGGAGGCCGGCAGCGGCAGCTATGCCCCGGCGATCAGCCTGGCCGCCGAGATGACCACCCATCACCAGTCCCAGGTCCAGCGCCTGCTCGCGCTCGCCGCCGGCCCGGCGAGCGATTAGCCTCTCGCGTGTGCCTGAGCTGATTTCCCCCACCACCTCGCTGCACCGGCAGTTTCTCGACGCCCGCGACGACTGGGGGCCCGGCGTGCACCAGGACGGGTCCGGTCTCAAGCCCGAGGACGACATCGACTCGGCCGACGGTTTCGCCCGGTGGGTCGAGCGCCTCCGCAGCCGTGCCGATCACAGCACGCCGGCGCCCGAGGGACAGGTGCACTGCACCCACTGGTGGATCGTCGAAGGGGACACCGTCCTCGGGACGATCTCGCTGCGGCACGAGCTCAACGACTTCCTGCTCGACGCGGGCGGCAACATCGGCTACGGCATCCGGCCCTCCGCGCGGCGGCGGGGGCTCGCCACCTGGGCGCTCGGTGAGTCGCTGGACGAGGCGCGCAAGCTCGGCCTCGAGCGGGTGCTGGTCACCTGCAACGTCGCCAACGAGCCCTCGCGCCGCACCATCGAGCGCCAGGGCGGCGTCCTCGAGGACGAGCGCGACACCGTGCTGGGCCGCCTCTACCGCTACTGGATCACCCTCTAGACGGACCGGTCAGGCGACCAGGCGGCGTTCCCAGGCCCAGGCGGCGATCTCCACCCGGTTGCGGGCGCCGAGCTTGGTCTGGACGCTGCCCAGGTGGGTCTTCACCGTGCCGACCGAGATGAACAGCTGGGCCGCGATCTCGGCGTTGGTCAGGCCCTTCGCGGCGAGCTTCACCACGTCGACCTCGCGCGGGGACAGGCCGCCGTCGTCGCCGGTCGGGGCGGGCGGGCTCAGGTGCTCGAGCAGCCGCACGGTGATCGACGGGCTGATCAGCGCGTCCCCGGACACGGCGGCCCGGACCGCCTCCACCAGCAGCGCCGGGCCGGAGTCCTTGAGCAGGAAACCCGCGGCGCCGTTGCGGAGCGCGGTGTGCACGTACTCGTCGAGGTCGAAGGTGGTGACCACCACGACCTTGACCGGCTCCTTCACGCCGGGGCCGGCCAGCAGGCGGAGAGCCTCCAGGCCGTCCATCTTGGGCATCCGGATGTCGAGCAGCGCCACGTCCGGCTTCACCCGGCGGGCCAGGGCCACGGCCTCGACGCCGTCGGCCGCCTCGCCGGCCACCTCCATGTCCGGCTGCGCCCCGATGATCATGCCGAAACCGGTGCGCACCATCGCCTGGTCGTCCGCGATGATCACGCGAATCACCGGCCAACCTCCATCATCAGCGGCAAGGCCGCGTCCACCACCCAGCCACCGTCGATGCCCGGCCCGGCGGTGATCCGCCCGCCCACCGTCTTCACCCGCTCGGTCAGCCCCACGAGACCGTACCCCGGCCGCTCGCGCGGCAAGGCCGCCCGGGGTGGCGCGCCGTCGTTCGCCACCCGGACGAGGAGCCACTCCGGCGTACGCCGGACCCAGACGTCCACCACCCGGGCCCCGTCGGCGTGCTGCCGGATGTTGGTCAGCGCCTCCATCACCACGCGATATGCCGACGTGGACACCTCCACCGGCATCCCGTGCACGTCCCCGTCCACGTGCAACCGGGCGAGCGGCCCCCCGGCCGCGGTGAACTGCTTGACCAGGGTCTCCAGCTCGGGCACCCCGGCGATCGGCGCGAGCGGGGCGTCCGGCCGGGCCTGCGGGTCGCGCAGCACCCCGACCATCCGCCGCATCGAGGCCATCGTCTCGGCCCCGGCGTTCTCGATCTGTTCCAGGGCCAGCAGCACCCGCTGGGGGTCCTGCTCGGCGATGAACCGCGCCCCCTGCGCCTGCACCACGATGCCGGTCACGTGGTGGGCGATGAAGTCGTGCAGGTCGCGGGCGAACTCGGCGCGCTGCTCGGCCCGCACCGCGTCCATCGCCCGGCGCCGGGACGAGTCGATCGTGCGCAGATAGACGCCGCCGCCGATGGCCACGGTGGCGGCCAGCGCCAGGATGAGCCCGGCGATGATGTAGACGTAGGCGAACCCGCCGCGCATGGGCAGCAGGCCGACCGCCGCGACGGTGGCGATCACCGCCATCACCGACCACGCCGGGTCGCCGCGCCGCGAGACGACGAAGAGGACGCCGAGCAGGGCCAGCGCCTCCGCCGTGCCGAAGCTCGCGTTGGTCTGCCCGCCGGCCGCGATCACGAAGGTGACCAGCAGCGAGAAGATCGACAGGACGACGGCGGTCTGCGGCAGGCGTACCGATCCCTGCTCGTGTCTCGGCAGCCAGACGGCGGCCGCGGCGAGCGCGGGCGGCACCTCGAGCAGCACCAGCAGACCGGTGTTGGACACGCCGGAGAGCAGGTCGATGGCGCCCAGGCCGGCCATCACCAGCAGCGCGCCGGCCTGACCGGCGCGGAGCAGGAGCGCGCGGTTTCCCTGAGTCACCATCGCCACCCAGGTTATGCGCTGCTCAGGTGCCTCCCATCGGCCGAAAGTCAGATCCCCACCCGGACGGGATCCCGCCCGCGGGCCGATGTGCCCTCCGCCGGGCGGTCGGCACAGTGTGCGCACCTCAACGGATAAGGAACCAGACAGATGACGACCCTCGCGCACGCAGGCCGTGGCACCATGGCCGCGGTCTCCGCGATCGACCTGGTCAAGGTGTACGGAGCCGGCGACACCGCGGTCCGCGCCCTGGACGGCGTGACGCTCGGCTTCGATCGCGCCCAGTTCACCGCGATCATGGGCCCGTCCGGGTCCGGCAAGTCGACGCTGATGCACTGCCTGGCCGGCCTGGACACGGCCACCTCCGGGCAGGCGCTGCTCGGCGAGACCGATCTGACCGTGCAGCCGGACCGGGTGCTGACCCGGGTCCGCCGCGAGCGCATCGGCTTCGTGTTCCAGTCCTTCAACCTGCTCCCGCAGCTCACCGCGGAACAGAACATCCTGCTGCCGCTCGACCTGGCCGGGCGGCGCGCCGAGCGCGGGCTGTTCGCGCACCTGACCGAGGCGCTGGGCATCCGGGACCGCCTCGCGCACCGCCCCAGCGAGCTGTCCGGCGGCCAGCAGCAGCGGGTGGCGCTGGCCCGGGCGCTGGTGTCGCGGCCCGAGGTGGTGTTCGCCGACGAGCCGACCGGCAACCTGGACTCCCGCTCGGGCGCCGAGGTGCTGGCGTTCCTGCGGGACTCGGTGCGCGAGCTCGGCCAGACCGTGGTGATGGTGACCCACGATCCGGGCGCCGCGGCGTACGCGGATCGGGTCGTGCTCCTCGCCGACGGCCTGGTGGCCGGCGACCTGGACCGTCCCGACCGGGCCGCGATCACCGACGCCCTGCAGCAGCTGGCGGTGGCCCGGTGAGCGGCGTCCTGCGCACCCAGCTCGGCGGCGCCGCCCGGCGTCCGTCCCGGCTGATCCTCACCGGCCTGGCCGTCCTGGTCGCCTCCTTCGTCGTCTACGCCACCGTGCTGGCCCAGCGGATCACCGAGCGCAGCATGCTCGACGGCCTGAGCACCGTGCCGGCCGCGGCGACCCTGGTGGCGCAGGGGGAGGAGGGCCTGACCACCGCGCAGCTGGCCGCGATCGAGAAGCTCCCGGGCGTGGCCGCGGCGACCGGCCGCACCACGGCGGGCGGCGAGGTGGCCGGTGACTATCTCGGCATCTCCGCCGATCCCGGCGCCGGCGCGCTCGCCATGGTCCAGGTCAGCCAGGGCCGCTACCCGTCGAAGCCGGGCGAGATCGCGGTCACCCCGCGCACGGCCGAGCGGATGGGCCTGCCGATCGGCGCCACCGTGCGGGTGACCACCTCCTACACCGACGCCGGCGAGCCCGAGCCGCCGGTGGCGCTCACCGTCGTGGGCCTGATCGCGGCGGCCGAGGACTTCGGCCACGACGCCTATGCGCCGCAGTCCGTGGTGTCCGCCCTGAACAAGGACAACCGGTTGGACCGGGTCGAGGTGCAGGGTGATCCCGGCGCGCGGGAGAAGATAGCGGCGCTGATGGGCGGCAAGGGCACGGTCCGCGACGCCCAGGAGGTGCGCACCGAGGAGGCCGCGTCCCGCGCCGACGGCGTGACCGAGCTGTTCGCCGTGATCGGCATGTTCGTCGCGGTGGCCGTGGTCGCCGCCGCCCTGGTCGCCGCGTCCACCTTCCGCATCGTGTTCGCCCAGCGCATGCGTCAGCTCGCGCTGCTGCGCACGGTCGGCGCCGGGCGCGGCGCACTGGTCCGGGCGCTGGCGGTGGAAGGCCTGGTCACCGGCCTGATAGCGGGGGTGATCGGTGTCCTCGCGGCGTTCGCGGCCGGGCAGATCGTGCCGGCCGTGGCCCGCGCGGCGGGTTCGTCGCTGGCGTCGCCGGGCGTGCCCTGGCCGCAGGCGCTGGGCGTGCTCGCGATGGCGATGGTGATCACCGTGCTGGCCGTGCTCGCGCCGGCTCTCTCGGCGAGCCGGGTGGCGCCGCTGGAGGCGCTGCGGGCGTCCAGCACGACCGCCGGGAAGCAGGGGATCGGCTGGCTGCGCTGGGCGGTCGGCCTGCTGCTCAGCACGGGCGCGGCGTTGCTCGTCGGGTACGTGCTGACGAACCTCCCGCCCCGCGACGCCAAGAACTACCAGCCGGACACCAACCTGTTGCTCGTGGTCGGATCCGGTGCGCTGGCCTTCTTCGCGCTGATCGCCCTGGGCCCGGTGCTGGTGCGCCCGATCCTGGCCGCGGCGGGCTGGCCGCTGCGGCGGATGGGACCGCTGGGCCGGCTCGCGGTGGGTGGCGTCGGCGGTGCTCCCCGGCGGGCCGCCGCGGTGTCCGTGGTGGTCGCGCTGGGCGTGACCCTGATCGCGGGCGCGCTGGTCGGCAGCGCGTCGGTGCGGGCGCTGGTGGATCGCGAGGTGGCGTCGTCGGTGCCCGCCGACTTCGAGGCGACGTCCTCGGAGCCGCTGGCCGCGGCCGTGGTCGAGCGGGCGCGCAGCCGGCCCGAACTGGCGCACGTCACGCCGTACCGGAAGTTGCCGGGTGTCTCGCTCGGCTCGAGCGACGTCAAGCTGGAGGCGACCGACCTGCCGATGGACGCCCTGCCCCAGCTGGCCAAGCTCGACGTCACCGAGGGCGACTGGCACGGCCTGCGCGACGGCCGGGTGGTGATCTCCGGCTTCACCGCCGAGATCACGTCGCTCGAGGTCGGTGATCAGACCACGATCAAGACCGATCGGGGTACGGCCACAGTCACCGTCGCCGCCCTGCTGCCGGACTCCGCCCCGCTGGGCGCCGGCCTGGTGCTGGCGGCCGGCGACCTGACCCGGCTGGGCGCCCCGGCGACGGCGTCCGGGCTGCTCGCGGACACCGCCGAGCCCGGTGAGGAGGCCCGCACCGAGGCGCAGAAGGCGCTGCGGCAGGCGGTCGCCGGCCCGGGCGTCGGAGTGGCCGTGCTGGCCGACAAGCGCGACGAGATCAACGGCGTGCTGGACACGGTGCTGCTGATCGCGATCGGGCTGATCGGCCTGACCGTGCTGATCGCGGTGGTCGGCGTGGGCACCACCACCGCCCTGTCGGTGGTCGAGCGGGCCCGCGAGTCGGGTCTGCTGCGTGCGCTCGGCCTGTCCCGGGCGGGCCTGCGCGCCACGCTCACCGCCGAGTCCAGCCTCTACGGCGCGATCGGCGCCGCCATCGGGCTGCTGCTCGGCGTCCCGTACGCCTGGCTGGCCGTCGAGGCACTCGGCGTGAACGCGCCGCTGGCCCTGCCGGTCCGCCAGCTCGCGCTGGTCTTCGCCGTGCTGGTGGTGATCACCGCGCTGGCCGGGGTGCTGCCGGCCCGGCGCGCCGCCCGAGTGAGCCCGGTGACCGCCCTGGCCACCGAGTAAGGCCTTAAGGTCGGCCGGTGACCTATGCGGACTGGCCGATCTTCGATCTGTGGTTGCGTTGTCGTGAGGTGGAGCTCCGGCCGGTCCGCGAGGCGGATCTGCCGGAGCTCGCCGCGCTCGAGCCGGAGGACTACGAGCTGGATCCGCGGCTGACGTTCCTGCCGGAGCTCACCGACCGGCAGAACCGGCAGCGGCTGTTCCACCAGGGCTATTGGCGGGCGCTGGGCACCTGGTCGCCGGACTCGTGGACACTGCACCTGGCGGCCCGGCACCAGGGCGCGCTGATCGGTGTGCAGACCCTGGAGGGCGACCGGTTCCCGGACCTGCGCACTGTCGACTCGGCGTCCTGGCTGGTGCCCGCGGTGCGCGGCCGCGGGCTCGGGGTGGCGATGCGCACGGCGGCGCTCGGACTGGCCTTCGACCAGCTCGGCGCACTCGCCGCGATCACCTCGGCAACCATGAACAACCACGCTTCGCTGGGCGTGTCCCGGCGAATCGGATATCGGGACAACGGCGTCGGATTCGTGGCCGAGCGGTCCGGCCGGGTGCTGCTGCGCCACCTGCGACTCCCGGTCGAGGAGTGGACGCACGGTGACGAGGTGACCACGGGAAACGTCGATCCGTGCCGGCCGTGGTTCGGCATTGTGGACAGCGGGTCCCACGACTAGGCGAGATCCGCTACTCTTCCCCCGCGGTTGGCTCATGGGGGAGGAAAACGGGTGTCTCAGCGGCGTTTCATCGGCCTGGTCGCGGCCGCGGTGGTGGTCGTGGGTGGCGGGGCGGCAGCGGTCGTCGCGTGGCCGGATGACAAGCCGACGGCGAGCGCGCGGTTCTACGACCCACCCGTGGCCGCCGAGCCGCCCGGCGAGTTCGAGGCGCAGCCGGTCGCCGACACCGACACGGTGGTCGACGACCCGTCGCCGGTGAAGAAGGCGTCCAAGCCGCGCCGCGCGACCTCCCGCCCGGTCGACCTGGCGCCCGCTGATGCCCAGGCGTCGGCCGCCGATCTGCCCGCGCGGTCCACCGAGGCGTTCAGCATGGTCAGCGTCACCTGGACCGACCCCAAGGACAAGCCGACCGGCGCGGTCGAGGTGCGCACCCGCTCGGCCGAGACCCGGGGCTGGACCGACTGGCAGGCGCTGGAGACCGAGGAGAGCAACGGTCCCGACCAGAAGTCGGAGGCCGGCAAGGACGTGCGCGGCGGCACCGGCGCGATCTGGGTCGGCGACTCGGACGGCGTCGCGGCGCGGGTGCGCAGCGGTTCGGAGTCCGAGGCCCTGCCGGCCGGGCTGAAGCTCAACCTGATCGACCCGGGCGTCATCAAGGACGGCACGTCCATGCGCACCAACGGCGGCCAGGGCGGCGCCGCGGTGCCCTTCCCCGCCTACCGGACGCGGGCCCAGTGGGGCGCCGACGAGACGCTGGTCAAGGACCCGCCGGACTACTCCGCGGACGACATCGTCAAGGTGCAGTTCGTGCACCACACCGCGGGCAGCAACACCTACAGCTGCACGGACTCGCCGGCCATCCTGCGCGGCATCCTGACCGACCACGTGACCAACCGCGGCTGGAACGACGTCGGTTACAACTTCCTGATGGACAAGTGCGGCACCCTCTTCGAGGGGCGCAAGGGCGGCGTCGACCGGCCGGTGATCGGCGCGCACACCTACGGCTTCAACACCAACTCGTCCGGCATCGCGGTGCTCGGCGACTACCGCACGGTCGGCGTGCCGGACGTGGTCAAGACAGTGATCGCCCGGGTCGCGGCGGCCAAGCTGAGCCAATACGGGCTGAGCCCGGTCGGCACCTCGGAGCTCACCGAGGGCGTGTCCGACGGCAAGTTCCCGCTCGGCACCAAGGTGAACTTCCAGCGCATCTCCGGCCACCGCGACGGGGTCAACACCGAGTGCCCGGGCAACACGCTCTACGGCCAGCTCGCCGCGATCCGCACGCTGGCCGCCGGGCAGGGCGACGGCAGCGTCGTCGCGCTCGCGCCGACCGGCGGGGTGTCCTACAACGGGGCCTACTACGTCAAGAACACCGTCACGATGAACTGGACCTCCAGCACGCCGGCCGCCGAACAGGTGCGGTTCGAGCTGCTGGTGGACGGGCGGGTGGCGGCGACGGCGAACGCGGAGGCGAGGTCCGCGCAGGTGTCGCTGACGGCCGGCATGCGCAAGCTGCAGGTGCGCTCGGTGCGCACCGACGGCGCCACCCCGACCACCACGGCCACCAACGTCGTCTCGGACACCAAGGCGCCGGTCTTCAACCCGGGCGCCACGGTCGAGATGCGCGGCGGCACGGTGTCCAGCACGTCGATCCCGATGTACATCAAGTGGAAGGTCACCGACGAGACCAAGCTCGGCTCGATCAAGCTGACCGCACCGTCCACGGTGAACTTCGGAGCGACGGCCACGTCCTATTCGACGACCGTGAAGCCCGGCACGGCGACCACCTGGACGCTGCAGGCGGCCGACCTGCCCGGCAACACGGCCACCTCGTCGGCGGCGCGCACCACCGTGCTGGTCCCGGAGACCTCGGCGTCGAAATACAAGACCTGGACCACGAACAACAACGGGTCGCACCTGGACGGCAAGGCGCTCTACAGCAACGTGAAGAGCGCCCAGCTGACCTGGACGGTCACCGCCCGCGCGATCGGCGTGATCATCGGCAAGAACAGCAACTCCGGGAAGATCGACGTGTACATCGACGGGGTGAAGCGCACCACGATCGACACGAAGACGTCCGGCACGGCATATCGCCAGCTGGTCTGGGGCATCCACGCGTCGTCCGCGACCAGGCACACGGTCGCGATCGTCAACACCGGCGCGGCGGGCCGCTCGGGTGTCTACATCGACGGGATCAGCTACATCAAGTAGCGCGGCGGGCGGGCGGGAGGGTGAACCAGAAGTTCGCTCCCCGCCCGTCCTCACCCTCGGCCCAGATCTCGCCGCCGTGGCGTTCGATCGCGCGGTGCACGGTGGTCAGGCCGATGCCGGTGCCCGGGAAGTCGGCCGTGCTGTGCAGGCGGGCGAAGGGCCGGAAGAGCTTGTCCGACTCGCCGGCCGGGAAGCCGGCGCCGTTGTCGCGCACATAGAAGCGGTTGCCCGAGCAGCCGATCTCCACCACCGGGCGCTCGACCTTGCTGGTGAACTTGACCGCGTTGTTCACCAGGTTCTCCAGGATCACCCGCACCAGGCCCACGTCGGCGTCGACGGTCATGCCCTCGGCCACCGAGAACTCGACCTTGCGGGCCGGGTCGCGCGCCTGCACGTCCGCGGTGACCTCCCACACGGTCGCGGTCAGGTCGAAGACCTCCCGGCGCAGCTCGCCGCGGCTGGCCCGGGCCAGGATCAGCAGGGATTCCACCAGATCGGCCATCCGCCCGGCCGCGGCGTGGATCCGTTCCACCCGATGGCGCACCTGGGCGCCGATCGCGTCGGCGTCGTCCTCCAGGATGGTCTCGGCGAAGCTCGAGATGATTTGCAGCGGGCCGCGCAGGTCGTGCGACACCGACCCGCTGAACGCCTCCAGCTCGCGGTTGCGCCACTCCAGCTCCTCGACCAGCGCGGCGCGGGTCTCGGCGAGCTGACGCGCGGCGCGCTCCTCGGCCGCGTCCAGCTCGCGGCGCATCAGCTCCTCGCGAATCCGCCGGCTCTCGTCGTGGCTCTGCTTGCGGCGGATCTGGGTACGCACGTGCGCCCGCAACGCCTCCGGCCCGTCCGCCAACCGCACGTAGTCGTCCGCCCCCGCCGCCAGACAGTCCAGGATGGAGTCGTCCTGGACGCCGGTCATCACCAGCGGGGTGTCGCCGATCTGCGGCACCTCCTTGATCCGCCGGCACGTCTCCCGGCCCTGATCGCCGTCGAAGCCGAGCACGATGCAGTCCACCGGCTGTTCGGCGAGCAGGGCCAGCGCCTCGTCCCCGCTGGCCGCGCCCATCACGTCGTAGGCCTCCGCCCGCAACGCCTCGACCAGGCCGGTCAGCGGCTCCCGGTCCGGGTGCAGGGCGAGCACCTTCGACGGCCCGTGCAGGCTGCCGCCCGGGTCGATGGGCAATTGATCGGCGCTCTGCCGCAGCACCGCGGCCAGCTTCAGCACCACCACGGCGAGATCCTGCTGCTTGCGGACGAACCCGTCGGCGCCCGCCTCCAGCATCTGCACCTCGGTGGCGTAGTCGTCCGCCGCCGTCATCAGCAGGCAGGGCGTGTCGCGCAGGGCCGGGTCGAGCCGGATCCGCCGGATCACCGTGGCGCCGTCGATGCCGGGCATCACGCCGTCCACGATCACCGCGGCCGGCCGCCGGTCCGCGGCCACCCGCAGGCCCTCCTCGCCGGACGACGCGGTGAGCACCGCATAACCCTCCGGCTCGAGCAGCTCGCGCAACTGCTCCCGGAAGGTCACGCTGTCGTCGATCACCAGCACCGTGGGCAGGGCGGGCTCGTCGTCCGGGATCTCCTCGCTGAGCAGTTGCCGCACCCGGGCCACCACGTAACCCACGTCGTAGGGCTTGCCGACGTACTCGTCCGCGCCGGTGCGCAGCCCGGCCAGCCGGTCGGCCACCTCGGACTCGCTGGACAGCAGCACGGTCACCACCTGCTCGCGACCGCGGGTGGCGTGCAGTTCGCGCATCAGCTCCAGGCCGTCCGCGTCGGGCAGCAGCACGTCCAGCACCGCCACCTGGAAGTGCGCGTCGGCGAACGCGGAGCGAGCCTCCTCGCCGGTGGCGGCCAGGATGGTCACGAAGCCGTCCGCCTCGAACGCCTCGTGCAGGTCCATCCGCACGGTCAGGCTGTCGTCCACGATCAGCACCGTCGGGGTGATCATCGCGGCACCCCGCTCGGCATCAGATCGGCGATCTTGGCGGCGATCCCGGCCGGGGGCAGCACGTACGCGGCCGCGCCGAGCAACGCCGCCTCGCGGGGCATCCCGTAGACCACGCAACTCGCCTCGTCCTGCGCGAACGTGATGCCGCCGCGGGCGCGCATCCGCAGCAGCCCCTCGGCGCCGTCCCGGCCCATCCCGGTCAGCAGGCAGCCCGCGGCGCTCGGCCCGTACTCCTGGGCGACCGAGTCGAACAGCACGTCCACGCTGGGCCGGCAGGAGTGCCGCGGCGGCCCGTCGCCGACGTGCACCCGGCCGTCCCGCACGGTGATGTGCCGGTCCGGCGGCGCCAGCACCACACGCCCGGCCAGCCCGCGCACCAGCATGCCGTCCTGCGCATAGCTCACGCTGCGCCCGGTCTGGTCGGCCAGCCAGTCGGAGAAGGCCACCGCGAACGGCTCGCTGGCCGCGATGTGCTGGACGCTGAGCACCGGCGTGCGGAACTCGGGCGGCAGCGCCCGGATCAGCTCGGTCAGCGCGCCCGGCCCACCGGTGGACGCGCCCAGCGCGACCAGCCGCAGCCCGGTGTCGGCGGTGAGAAGGGCCGCCGGCGCCTTCGGCACGTGCGCCGGGCGGCTCAGCCGGGCCCGGGGATGCGTGATCACCCGGATCCGCGAGACCATCCGCACCGACGAGCAGAGCCGCCGCTCCCAGCCCGCGTCCGACGCGTCCCCGCGCGGCTTCTCCAGCACGTCCACCGCACCGGCGGCCAGCGCGTTGTAGGTGCTGAACAGCTCCTGCCGGTTCGCCGAGGACACCACCAGGATGGGCGTCGGGAAGTCGGCCATGATGTGTTCGGTGGCGGCCAGCCCGCTCATCGTGGGCAGCATCATGTCCATGGTCACCACGTCCGGGCGCAGCCGGCCGCACATCTCGACGGCCTGCCCGCCGTCCAGCGCCTCGCCGACCACCGCCAGCTCGGGGTCGGCGGCGAGGGCGGCGCGCAGGTGGTGCCGCATCGTCGCGGAGTCCTCCACCACCAAGACCCTGATCACGATGGCACCAGCCGCCGGATGTGCGCCAGCAGCTCCTCCTGGTTGAACTCGCCCTTCACGACATAGGCGCCGGCCCCGGCTTCGGTGCCGCGCTGCCGGTCCTCGGCGCCGGCCCGCGAGCTCACCAGGATCGCCGGGACGTGCTGCAACTCGGGGTCGGCCCGGGTCTCGGTGACGAAGGTGAAGCCGTCGATCCCGGGCATGTCGATGTCGGTGAGATAGAGCGCGTACTCGCGGGACCGGGCCTTCTCCAGCCCCTCCTCGCCGGACGCGGCCAGGTCCACCTCGTAGCCGGCCGACTCCAGGATGCTGCGCTCCAGCATCCGGGTGGTGAGCGAGTCGTCGATCACCAGGATCGGCAGCTTCCGGGCGGGCACCGCGGGCACGTGCCCGCCGGGATTGCCGCGCCGGGTCTCGGCCACCAGGCCGTGCGCGTCCAGCACGAGGCGCGGGTTGCCGTCCAGGTCCATCGAGACGCCGCCGACCACCGGCGCGGCCAGGGCCAGCTCGGGCAGCGGGCGGACCACCAGGGTCGAGGTGCCGGCCAGCCGGTCCACGCCCATCGCCACCGCGTCGCCGTCGGCCGCCACGATCACCGCCACGCCGGGACTGCCGGTGTCCGGCACCGTCGCGCCCGCGTAGAGCACCCGGGCGAGCGGCAGGAACGGCAGCGCTTGACCCTCGTGCGCGATCCGGCCGGAGGCGGCCGCCGCGGTCGCCTGCTCAGGTTGCAGCCGCACGCAGGTCCGCACGGTGTCCAGCGGCACCGTTGCCACCAGCCCTGCGGTCTCCACGATCAGGCCGTTCAAGGACAACAGGGCCAGGGGTACGACCAGCTCCACGGTGGCGCCACGACCCGCGTCGGTGCGGACCGTGACGTCGCCGCCGAGCTGGTCGGCCACGTCCCGGGCGACGTCCAGGCCGATGCCGCGCCCGGACACCTCGGTCACCTGGGCGGAGGTGCTGATCCCGCCGCGCAGCACGAGGTCCAGCAGCGTCTGCTGATCCGGTTCGGTGCTGCCGGGCATCAGCAGGCCACGCTGCTCGGCGGTGCGGCGTACGGCGGCCAGATCGAAGCCGCGGCCGTCGTCCGTACACCGGAACGCCGCGAAGCGCCCACGGCGCTCGACCTGGACGACCACCGTGCCCTCCGCGGGTTTGCCGGCCGCCGCGCGGGCCTCGGCCGCCTCGATGCCGTGCGCCACCGCATTGCGCACCACGTGCAGGAAGGCGCCGCTCACCAGGCCCAGCACGTGCGGGTCGAGCCGCAGATCGCCGCCGCGGCCCTCGAAGCGTACCCGCTTGCCCTGCGCCTCGGCGGCGTCGCGCACCGCCCGGTGCAGCGCGGTGAAGATGCTCGACGCGCTGACCAGCCGCAACCGCTCGGCCCGGCCGCGCACCTCGTCCAGCTCGCGCTCGACCTGTTCCACCACATCGGACAGCCGGCGGGCCAGATAGCTGAACTCGCTGGAGATCCGCAGCGCCGAGGTGCGCGCGGACTGCACCACCCCGGGCCGGTCGGCCCGCAGCTGATCGGCCAGCGCGTCGGCCGACCGGTGCAGGCGGTCCATCGCCGAGCTGCCGCCCCGCAGCGGCGCGAAGCGGGTGTGCGCCTCGCCGATCGCGTCCAGCAGATCATCCACATCGGACGTCGCGGCCCGGGCCGGCGCCTGCGTTTCCGGCACCGGCGCGGCGGCCGTGGTCTCTTCCGTGCCGACCGGCGGCTCCAGCGCGGCCACCCGTTCCTCGATCTCGTCGTTGAGCCGCAGCAGCTCACGCATCTCGTCGGCGGGCAGCGCCGCGGCGTCCGACCGGTGCGCGACCAGCACCTCCTCGAACGCGTGCGCCCGGTCCGCGATCTCCTGCTGCTTGACCACCCGCGCCGCGCCCTTGAGCGTGTGCGCGAAGCGCAGCAGCCGGGCCACCGGGTCCGGTCCGGGCTCCTGATCCAGGTCGAGCACGCCGGCGCTGATCTGATCGATCAGCTCCCGCGCCTCGATCCGGAAGTACTTGAGCGGATCTCCGGCCATCAGCGCCGGCCCGTGCCGACCAGGTCCAGCAGGTCGCTCGACAGGTTGGACAGGTGCGAGGCGGTCTGCCGGGTCTGCACCGCGCTGGCCTCGGTCTCCCGGGTGACCCGGGCGGTGTCCGAGGCGGCGACGTTGACCTGCTCGACCGCGGTGGTCTGCTGCTTGGTGGAGAGTTCGATCTCGCGGGTGGCGTCGTTCGTGGTGGCGACCAGCTGGGCGATCCGGCGGAACGAGCTGGTCGCGTCGTCGAACTGGCGGCTGCCCGCGTCCACCGACTTGGCGCCGATCTCGGTGGCCATCACGGTGGTGTTGACCGCGCCGCGGACGTCGTCGATCAGCGCCCGGATCTCCTTCGCCGACCCGGCCGTGCGGTCGGCCAGCTTGCGGATCTCCTCGGCCACCACGGCGAACCGGCGACCCCACTCGCCCGCGCCGCTGGCCTCGATGGTGGCGTTGATGGCCAGGATGTTGGTCTGCTCGGCCAGTTCCGACACCAGGTCCACGACGCCGCCGATCTGCTGCGACTTCTCGCCGAGCGACAGCATGTGCTGCACGATCAGGTCGACCTGGGTGCGGATCGCGGTGATCGACTGCCGGGTCTGGTCGATCGTCGAATCGCCCGCCTCGGCCGCGCCCGCGGTGTCCTCGGCGATCTGCGACACCCGCTTGGCGTTGTCGGCGATCTGCCGCGAGGTGATCAGCAGCTCGCTGATCGTGGTGGTGATCTCGTTCATCGCGCTGGCCTGGTCGCGGCTGCCGGTGGCCTGCTGCGACGCGGCCGCCTCGAGCTGCGCCGACGAGCTCTGGATGTGCCCGACCGCGGTGCCCACCTCGCGGCGCAGGCCGCTGTTGAGCCGCACCGCGATCACGATGGCCGAGCCCATGGCCAGCAGGCCCAGCACGATCACCACGACGACGGCCTGGGTGGCGGTGGTGGTCGACTCCCGCCGGGACCGCTCCACGTCGGCTCGGACCTGCTCGGTCAGCGCCGCGATCGAGCCTTCCAGCTTTTCCCGGGCGGGCCGCACCAGCTCGCCGCCGAGCTGGCTGACCTGGGTCAGGTCCTTCAGCGTCTTGCGGCGCTCGATCACCGGGTTGACCGCCGCGGCGTGCGCGGCCTCGTCCTGCGACACCTGCTCGAGCATGGCCAGCTCGGACGGGTCGGTCAGCTTGCCACGCAGCTCGCCGACCTGAGCCAGGAACTTGCTGCGCCCGGCGTTGGTCAGGTCCAGGAACTCCTGGGTGCCGTTCAGCAGGTAGCCGCGGTAGTCGCTGATCCGGTTCTCGATCGTGCTGTTCAGCCGCTCGGCGCCGACCAGGTTGTCGGTCGCCGAGGCGATCACCTTGTCCTTGTTGTTGACCACGATGTTCAGCGCGATCACCGACGCGGTGCCCATCAGGAGGGTCAGCACGACGGTCAGCGCGAAGCCGCTCGCGAGCTTGCTGCCAAAGGTGCGTCCGGCGAATCTCACTGTCGCTCCTCGGAGTGTCCGGTCTGCGGGTGTGCGGTCTGCGGGTGTCCGGTCTGCGGGTGTCCGGCCAGCTTGTGCACGGCGGCGCGGGCGGCCGCCAGGTCGACGATCGGGCGGGTGCCACCGTCCAGCGGCACCATGCCGCGGACGCTGCCGTGGATCTGCTCGCCGGCCTCGGTGATGATCGCGGTGGCCGGCACCCGCACGTGCCCGTCGAGGTCGTGGAAGGCGAGTGCCAGCACCGGCGAGCCGGCCGCCAGCACCAGCCAGCGCGGCCGCTCCGGCACCGGGTGGCCGAGCAGGGCGGCGAGGTCGTAGACGGGCACGATCGCGCCGCTGAAGCCGGCCACGCCGAGCAGGGCGGGCAGCGGCCCGGGCAGTGGCGTCACCGGGCGGTCCGGATAGAGGCCGGAGGTCTGGGACAAGCGCAGCGCGTAGGCGCGCCCACCGGCCCGGATCGCCAGCAGCTCGGCGTGCTCGGCGTCGTGCCGCCGGGCCGGCCGCGCGAACGAGTCGTCGAACTCGGCCCGCAGCGAGGTGACCCGGTCGACCACTGAGTCCGGGCTCATCGCCGGCTCCCGCAGGCGTCCAGCTCGGTGCGGCAGAGCGTGGTCAGCGCGATCCGGCCGAAGCCGCCGCCGAACAGCACGATCCGGTCGTCCCGCTCCTCGCGCAGCAGGAACAGGGCTCGTTCCAGCTCGGCCGCGGCCGCCCGGTCCTCGCCCCGGCGCCGGTTGAGCAGCCCGAGCCGCAACCGTGGCATCGCGAACGCCGGATCCAGATAGGCGGCCAGCCGGTAGTGCCCGATCGCCACGTCCACCGTCGCGCCGTCTTCGAGGCAGACGCCGAGCAGGTGGTGCGCGTCCGCGTAGAGCGCGTCGGTGTCGAGCAGGCGGCGCACGTCGATCTCGGCCTCGGCGAGCTGCCCGGCCTGGGCCAGCAGCACACCGTGCACGAGCGGGTCGCGCGGGTTCGAGCGGTCGGCGCGGCCGGACTCGGCCAGCGCCTCGGCGAAGCGCTCTTCGTGGATCAGCGCGAGAATGCGGTCCGGCCCCGGTGCCGGCCGGACGACCGGCGGCCGCCGAGGCTCCTCGATCCGGGGACCCGGAGTGAGCGGCGTGGCCGGGGTGGCCGGGGTGGCCGGGGTGGCCGGGGTGGCCGGGTGCCTGGCGGGCGCGGCGCCGGTGGTCTGCCGGCGGTAGAAGAACGTGGAGTTGTTGTGCATCGCCTCCAGGCCGTCCGGGCGGCTGCCGAGCGAGTCGGTGTGCCCGAGGAAGAGGTAGCCGCCCGGGGCCAGCGCCTGGGTCATCCGCCCGATCAGCGTGGCCGCGGTGTCCGGGGTCAGATACATCAGCAGGTTGCGGCAGAAGATCACGTCGTACTGCCCGGCCCGCCACAGGTCCGCGTCGTCCTCGGCCACGTTGTGCCGCTGGAACCGCACGTCGGCGCGGATCTGCGGATCCACCTCGTACGTGCCGTCGTGCGGATGCCTGAACCAGCGCTCACGCACGGCGTCCGGCGTCTCCCGCAGGGACCATGCGGAGTAGTGCCCGCTCTCGGCCTTGCGCAGCATCGCCGGGTTCGCGTCCAGCCCCAGCACCGAAACGATCCAGCCGCGGTCGGGTCGTGCCTCGTGCGCCACGATCGCCAGCGTGTACGGCTCCTCGCCGGACGAGCAGCCGACCGAGAGCAGGCGCAACGCGCGCTGGCTGGCGCGGGCGGCCAGCCGTTCCGGGAGCGCGACCTCGGCCAGCGCGCGGAACTGCTCGCCGTGCCGGAAGAAGTACGTCTCGGTGACCGTCATGTCCTCGGCGATCGACGCGAACTCGTCGTGCCACCGCCCGGCGCCCAGCCGGGTCAGGTACGCGTCGCGCCCCAGCCCGCTCGCCTCCGCCCGGCGGCCCAGTTCGGCGGCCAGGTGCGGCACGTCGTTGTCGGCGAACGTCCAGCCCATCCGGGCGGCCAGCAGGTCGCGGAACCGGGTGATCTCGGACGGCTGTGTGGTCATGCCGGCACCGCCTCACCGGCCGCGGCCGCCCACACGTGGTCGGGCACCACCCGCAGGCTCTGCAGCAGCAGGAGCGGCTCGGCGTCGATCGTGCCGACCCCGGCGACGAGCCGGCTGGAGGCGCCGGTCAGCAGGCCGGCGTGCCCGGCGGCGGGTTCGCCCGGAGCGGTCGGCCGGATCCCGGCCACCTCGCCGGTCGCGAACGCCACCGGCCCGCGCTCGGTCCGCACCGCGAGGAATCGGGACACCTCGGCCTGCTCGCCGCCGAGCAGCCGGGCGACGTCCACCACGGGGGTGGGCACGCCGCGCATGATGCAGATCCCGCGGACGAAGGCGGGCGCGCCGGCCAGCGAGCGGGTCGCCAGCGGCCGCATGGTCTCGATGACCTCGTCCAGTCGCAGCGCGCACAGCATCGACCCGGCCCGGAACACGAGCGACATCGGGCCGGCTTCTTCTGAGCCGTGGCGGCCAGAATGTCCTAGCTGTGCCATTGGCTCAGATTAGCGATGTTCTGCCGCATAGTTCCGAGAATCATTCGTCCCGGCGCAACCCGCGGAACACGATCGCCAGCGTGCGGTCGCGCAGATCCGGGTCCCAGCCGCCCTGCAACGCGCCCTGGCAGGTGCTGACGAGCAGGGCCATCACCTCATCCGTACGCACGCCCGCGCCGGCCGTGCCCGCGGCCTGTGCTCGCTCCAGCAGCGTGCCCACCACCTCGGCCAGCGACCCGATCGGGCCGTCCAGCGGCACCGCCAGCAGCCCGACCACCGTCCGGTTCGCGGCCGTGCGCCGCACCAGGCGCTCGAAGAACTCGAACAGCGCGGTCGCCGGGTCGCCGTCCGCGGCCAGCGTCACGGCGTCGGCGGTGACCTGGTCGAGCAATGTCTTCATCAGCGCCCGCAGCAGGTCCGCCTTGGTGGGGAAGTGCCGGAACACGGTGCCCACGGCCACTCCGGCCCGGCGCGCCACCTCCTCGGTCGACGCGTCCGGCCCGCCCTCGGCGAAGACCTGCTCGGCCGCCGCCAGGATGCGCTCCCGGTTGCGCACCGCATCCGAGCGCGGCGGTCTGCTGGACAAGATGAGTCTCCACTCATTATCGTTACCTGAGTCGCAACTCATCTTAACCGGAGGCCGCCATGACGCCGCGCGAGTTCTTCGAGCGCAAGCAACGGGAGTGGATCGGCGGCCTGACCCCGCTGTCCGGCGACGACCTGGCCGACGACGTGGTCGTCGAGTTCCCGTTCGCCGCGCCGGGCCGGCCGTCCCGCATCGAGGGCCGCGAGCAGTTCGTCGCGTTCGCCAACCCGCAGCGCGCCGCGCTGCCGATGCACGTCGACGCCTGCCGCACCACCGCCGTCCACGAGACCCGCGACCCGGACACGATCGTCGTCGAATACACCCTGACCGCCACGCTCGCCGGGCATCAGGCCAGCGCGCCGTTCATCTCGGTGCTGACCGTGGTGGACGGCCGGATCACCCGCTGGCGCGAATATCAGGACACCGCCGCGATGACCCGGGCGATCGCCGCGGCGCACGGTTAGGAGTGTTGACAAAGGTCTTCAGCGCATAGAGAGTCGTCGATATGCGCAGGAGCCGGGTTCTGATGTCCCTCGTGCTGGCGCTGGCGGCGACCGTCGCCGTGCCGGCCGTCCAGCTCACCACCGCCGGGCCGGCCGCGGCGCTCGACAACGGCCTGGCCCGCACCCCGCCGATGGGTTTCAACAACTGGAACTCGACCTGGTGCCGGGCGGAGTTCAACGAGGCCATGGTCAAGGGCATCGCGGACATCTTCGTCAACCGCGGCCTCAAGAACGCCGGCTACCAATACGTGAACCTGGACGACTGCTGGGCCCAGCCGCAACGGGACGCGTCCGGCAACCTGGTGCCCGACTGGAACAGATTCCCCAACGGCATCAAGGCCGTCGCCGACTACGTGCACAGCAAAGGCCTGAAGTTCGGCATCTACACCAGCGCCGGCACCCACACCTGCGCGGCCGAGGGCTTCCCCGGCGGGCTGGACCACGAGGACCAGGACGCGCGGCTGTTCGCCTCTTGGGGCGTCGACTACCTGAAGTACGACAACTGCAACAACCAGGGCCGCGACGCCTACCAGCGGTACACCCGGATGCGCGACGCCCTCGCCGCCACCGGCCGGCCGATCCTCTTCGCCATCTGCGAGTGGGGCTCGACCCAGCCGTGGCGGTGGGCCGGCCCGGTCGGCAACGCCTGGCGGACCACCGACGACATCCAGGACAACTGGGGCTCGGTGCTGAACATCATCCGGCAGAACAGCATCCTGGCGCCCTATGCGAAGCCCGGCGCCTGGAACGACCCGGACATGCTGGAGGTCGGCAACGGCGGCATGACCGATGTGGAGTACCGGACGCACTTCTCCCTCTGGTCGATGATGTCCGCGCCGCTGCTGATCGGCTCGGACCTGCGCTCGGCGAGCGACGCGACCTTCCAGATCCTGAACAACACCGACGTCATCGCGATCGACCAGGACGCGCTCGGCAAGCAGGCGTACGTGGTGCGCGACTGGGGCGGCCAGTGGGTCTTCAGCAAGGTGCTGGCCAACGGCGACCGCGCCGTGGCGCTGTTCAACGAGAACGCCACGCCGGTCACCATCTCGACCACCGCCGCGCAGGTCGGCATGAACCCCAACTCCCAATACGTCCTGCGGGATCTCTGGTCGAAGACCACGACCACCACCACTTCTACGATCAGCGCCACCGTCCCGGCACACGGCACGGTCGTCTATCGAGTCTCCGGCGGCGCTCCCTACGCCGGGCAGACCCTCGTCGGCCAGGGCTCCGGCCAGTGCCTGGACCTGCACGACAACCTGGTGGTCAACAACACCGCGGCGGAGATCTTCACCTGCAACGGCGGCGCCAACCAGCGCTTCAACCTGACCGGCACGAACGAGCTGCGGGTCTACGACGGCACCCGCTGCCTGGACGTCTTCAACGGCGACACCGCCGCCGGCACGAGGGTCATCCTCTGGGAGTGCACCGGAGCCCCGAATCAGCAGTTCCGCCTGAACACCGACGGCACCATCACCGCCGTCCAGTCCGGACAGTGCCTGGACGTCTCCGGCGGCGGCACGGCCGGCGGCACCCCGATCATCATCTGGCCGTGCCACGCCCAGCCCAACCAGATCTGGCGCCGCGGCTGAGTCACTCGCGCGCGTCGGCTCCCGCAGGGGGAGCGTCGTGCGCGCCCGCTTCCTCAGGGGGCGCAGAGCGCTCTGCTTCCTCATAGGGAGCGTCGTGCTTTCTCTGAGGGAGCCTCGCCCGCGCCCGCTCCCGCTCAGGGAGCGTCGCGCACTCGCTTCCTCAGAGGGCGCAGAGCGCTCTGCTTCCTCAGAGGGAGCGTCGCGCGCGCCCGCTTCCTCCGAGAGAGCCTCGTGCGCGCCCTCCCGTTCAGGGGAGCGTCGTGTGCGCCCGCTTCCTCAGAGGGAGCAGAGCGCTCTGCTTCCTCAAAGGGGGCGCCGCGCGCGCCCGCTTCCTCCGAGAGAGCCTCGTGCGCGCCCTCCCGTTCAGGGAGCGTCGTGTGCGCCCGCTTCCTCAGAGGAAGCAGAGCGCTCTGCTTCCTCTGAGGAGTCGGCCCAGTCGAGGAGGAGTTCGAGGAACGCCTCGGGCTTCTCCATCGACGGCAGGTGGGCGACGTCCTTCCAGTCGACCCGCCGCGCCCGCGGCGCCCCGGCGACGACCCGTGTGGCCGCGTCCTGCGTGGTGTCCAGGTCGTGCCCGCCGACGAGCACCAGCACGGGCGGTTCGAGGTCGGCCAGCCGTTCCAGCGCGGGCGGATCGAGCTCGGTCTCTTCGACGTCACCCCAGCCGGCCGAGAGTTCGAAGGCCCGCCGCTGCATCCGCCGGACCAGATCGGCCACCGCGGGATCGACCTCGGACTCGGCCCGGCCCTTGCCGACCACCCAGGTCGCGATGTTGGCCTCGACCGCGGCGTCGAGGTCGTCGCGCGCCAGGGCGGCCTCCTCGGCGTCGAAGAAGTGCCGCAGGTCGGGCGTGAGGTCGGCGAGCAGGCTGCCGCCGGGCGGGCAGAGCAGCAGCGACCGCACCAGATCCGGCCGGGTCAGGGCCACCTCGGTGGCCACGCCCGAGCCGAACGACGACCCGACGACATGGCACCGCGCGATGCCGAGGTGCTCGAGCGTGCCGACGACGTCGGCGACGTGGTCGAGCGGTCCTGCGGGCGCGCTCGACGACTCGCCGAACCCGCGCAGGTCGAGCCGCACGGTGTCGCGGACCGCGACGAGGGCGTCCCACTGCGGGTCCCACATCCGCCGATCGGCGATGCCGGCATGGATCAGCAGGATCGGAAGCCGCCCCGGCGGTCCCTGACGCTGATAGGTGATGCCGGCCGGCGACTGCTGCGGTGAGCTCATGTAACGCGATTCAACCCGCTCCCCGGATCCACGCAACGCAATATCCACAATGGCGCCCGGCCGTGTTTGCTCTGCACACCTATACGCAACACCCGGCGGGGGAGAAGCGCCCGGACGGATTACCCCGAACGGGTGAAGTACGCCGTCGCCGAGCGTGTCCGGCGCCCGTCGCCGAGCGCATAACGCCAGGTCAAGTCGATCTTCGCCGAATGTGTGCCGAATACCGCGAAGTCACCGGTCAGGGCCGTGCGCCGTTGGTCCGGCCAGGGCGTCGTGGATCGGCCACGGCGCGGACGACGTGAGGATACGGGGATGCGCAAACCGCTGGTGGTGGTGTGTGTGACGGCCTCGGCCGTGTTGCTGGCCGGCGCGATCGCGGCGACGACGGCGGGGGCGGACACGACGCCGGGCGAGCCGGGTGTGGCGCTGACCGGCATTCCGGGAGTCCCGCAACTGCCCGCCGACGACGATCAGCCGGGCGGGTTCGTACCGGATCTGGATCTGCCTGGTCTCGGCGACCAGAAGGATCCCGCCCCGGCGACCACCGCCGGGTCGAACCCGGCCGACCCGGCGGCCGCCGCAGCCGACGACCAGGCCGGCGCCGGCACCCCGCAGCGCCCCGGCGGTCAGGCCCTCGCGGCCGTCCCGGCCGACGAGCCGAAGGCCAAGCCGGCCGCCCAGGCCGAGCCCGCCCAGGGCAAGCCGGCTCACGACAAGCCGGCCCAGGCGAAGCCCGCCCGAGACGATGAGCCGGACGAGAAGCCGGCCGCCCGCCCGCAGCGCGTCACCGCCCAGCAGGACGTCACGCCGAGCATGGTGTCGTCGAGCACGTCCGCACCGGTGCAGCGGCAGGTGCTCGGCCTGGTCAACGAGAACCGGCGGCGCGGCGGCTGCGAGAACCTGACGCTCGACTCGCGGCTGATCGCGGCGGCCAACCGGCACGCGGCGGACATGGCGCGGCGGGGCTACTTCGCGCACGAGTCGCCGAGCGGCGACAGCGCGGGGGACCGGGTGCAGGACGCGGGCTACCGGTGGAAGCGTTACGGCGAGAACATCGCACGCGGGCAGGAGAGCGCCGCGGAGGTGGTGAACGGCTGGATGCACAGCCCGTCGCACCGGGAGAACATCATGGACTGCTCGCTGCACCAGATGGGCATCGGCCTGGCCTTCGACCGCGAGCGCACGGCCTATTGGGTGCAGGACTTCGCCACCCCGCACTAGACAGCGCAGCCCCGGCTAGGCGAATACCTCGCGTCGCACCCAGGTGTTGGACCTTGCCTTCGGGAAACCTCGCGTCGCACCCAGGTGTTGGATGGGCGCGCCCCACCACGGAGCGCGCCCACCCATCCGTTTCATCCTTTGACGGAGCCTGCCAGCAGGCCGCGGACGAAGTACCGCTGCGACGCCAGGAACACGATCACCGGGACGATGATCGAGACGAACGCGCCGGCTGACAACAGGTGCCAGGCGTTGCCCCGGGTGCCGCTCAGGTTGGCCAGCGCCACCGTGATCGGCGCGACCGCCGTGCCGCCACCCGCGAAGGTCAGCGCCACCAGCAGGTCGTTCCAGACCCAGAGGAACTGGAAGATGCCGAACGCCGCGAGCGCCGGCCGCAGCAGCGGCAGCAACACCTTGAAGAAGATGGCGACGTGTCCGGCGCCGTCGATCCGGGCCGCCTCGAGCAGCGTCGCCGGAACCTCCTTCATGAAGTTGTGCAGCAGGAACACGGCGAGCGGCAGCGCGAAGATCGAGTGCGACAGCCAGATCGGCCAGAACGTGCCCGAGATGCCCGCGTCCACATAGAGCGTCAGCAGCGGGATCAGGGTCACCTGGATCGGCACGATCTGCAGAGCGAAGACCGCCACGAACAGGATGTCCCGGCCGGGGAACTTGATCCAGGCGAACGCGTACGCCGCGAGCGCGGCCAGCGTCACCGGGATCAGCACCGAGGGGATGGTGATGATGAACGAGTTCACGAAGAACTCGCCCAGCCCGGCGCCGCTGTCGTTGCTCAGCACCGACCGGTAGTTCTCCAGGGTCACCGTGGGATCGGTGAACCAGGTCCACCAGCCGCTCGTGCGGATCTCCCGCTGTGGCCGGAAGGACGACACCAGCAGGCCGAACGTGGGCAGCGTCCAGAGCACGGCCAGGACGACCGCGAACAGCGACGCCCACGGCGACGTCAGCTTCTTCTTCGCCTTGCCGGCCGGGGTCGGCCCGGTCGCGGTGAGAGGCGCTTCGGTGGGGAGTGGTGCCAGTGTGCTCATCGTGCCTCCGCCGCTCGCAGCTGCCTGATGTTGTAGACCACGATCGGGACGACCAGGATGAACAGCAGCACCGCGAGCGCCGCGCCGAGTCCCTGGTTGTCGCTGCGGAAGCTCTGGCTGTAGAACTCGTTCGCCACCACGCTGGTGTTGAACTGGCCGCCGGTCATCGTGCGGACGATGTCGAAGACCTTCAGCGTGGCGATGCCGATCGTGGTGAGCACCACGACGACGGCCGGGCGGATGGTCGGCAGCGTGACGAAGCGGAACATGCCGAACGCCGTGACGCCGTCCAGCCGGGCCGCCTCGATGATGTCGTCCGGGATGGCCTTGATGGCCGCCGAGAGCACGGTCATCGCGAAGCCGGCCTGGATCCAGATCATCACGACGATGAGCAGGAAGGTGTTCAGGGGGGATTCGATCAGCCACTGCTGCGGGGTGCCGCCCAGCCAGACCAGCACCTGGTTGAGCAGGCCGATCTGCTTCACGCTGCCCTGGTCCGGGCGGTACTCGTAGACGAACCGCCAGATGATCGACGCGCCCACGAACGAGATCGCCATGGGCAGGAAGATCAGCGCCTTGGCGGCGGACTCGAGCCGGGCCTTGTCCACCAGGATCGCGTAGAGCAGGCCGACCGCGGTCGCCACGAACGGCGTCGCCACCACCCAGAACACCGTGTTTCGCAGCACGGTGAGCTGGTCGGTGTCGCTGAAGATCGTGATGTAGTTGTCGAGCCCGATGAACGCGTTTCCGGCGGCGTTGAAGAACGACTGCCAGATCGTGCGCAGTCCCGGATAGATCAGGCCGACGAGCAGCATCAGAAGCGTCGGCGCCAGGTAGGTGTAGGCGACCACGCGGTCACTGCGACGGCCCTTGGCACGACCGGCCAAGAACAGAATGATTCCCATCACCGCGGCGAACAGCAGAACCGCCGCGATCATCTGGGTGATCTTCTCGGACGTGCTTTCCGCGACCGAGAACATAGGCCTTCACCTCCTCGGGGAGAGAGCGGAGCGGGGGGGGGGGGGGGGGGGGGGGGGGGGGGGGGGGGGGTGGGGGGGGGGGGGGGGAGGGGGTGTGGGGTTTGTGGTTAGCGGTTGTGGGGTTTTTTTCGGGGGGGC
>NZ_JBVJIP010000009.1:150393-224560 GCF_055586225.1 Actinoplanes sp. NPDC051388
CCCCGTGGTTGTTTGGGTGGTTTTTTTGGATGTTTTTCCAAAAAAAGAAAACGTACCCCCCCCCCTCCTGGGGAAGAGAGGGAACCGGCGGCCCCCCCCCCCCCCCCCCGGTCCAGGGTTTACTTCAGATCACTTGGGCCAGGCTTTTTCGATGTTGTCCACCGTGGTCTTGGTGTCCTGTCCGGTGATCCAGCTGGTCGACTGCTTCCAGAAGGCGTTCGAGCCCACCGCGGCCGGCATCTGGTCGGAACCGTCGAAGCGGAAGACCGCCTTGGGGTCCTGCAGAATCGTCGCCGACAGCTTGTCGATCGGGCTGCTCAGGTTGTTCGGGTCGAGGCCCTTGTTGGCGCTGACCCAGCCCTGCGAGATCTTGGCCTTGGCGTTGGCCCAGGTGTCCGTCGACAGGTACGTCTGGAACGCCTGCACCTCGGGACGGTTGGCGAAGGCCGTGGTGAACTCGCCACCGCCGAGCACCGGCTTGGTGGCGGCGTCCTGGCCGGGCAGGTAGAACGCGAAGACGTCGCCGTCCTCGGCCACCTTGGTGCCCTTGTCCCAGTTGGCCGCGTAGAAGTTGGCCTGCCGGTGCAGCGAGCACGTGCCGTCCACGATCGTCAGACCGCCGTCCTGGAACGTGGTGGTGGCGATGCTCTTCACGTCGCCGTAGCCGCCGTTCACGTACGCGTCGTTCTTCAGGTATCCACCCACCGCGTCCAGCGCCGCGGTCGAGTCCGGGCCGTTGAACGGGATCTCGTGGTTGACCCACTGGTCGTACTTCTCCGGCCCGCTGAGCCGGAGCATCATGTCCTCCATCCAGTCGGTGATCGGCCAGCCCGTGGCCTCACCGCTGGAGATGCCCGCGCACCAGGGCTTCTTGCCATCCGTCACGATCTTGTCGCTGAGCGTCTTGAGCTCGGCGAGCGTCGTCGGGACGGTGTAGCCCGAGTCCTTGAACTCGCTGGGGGAGTACCACACCAGCGACTTCACGTTGGCGCCCAGCGGAGCGGCATAGAACTTGCCGTCGACCGTGCCGTACGCCTTCCAGTCCGCACCGAAGAACTTGTCGACGTTGTCCGCCGTCGCCTTGGGCGCCTCGACCACCTTGCCGGTCGC
This sequence comes from Actinoplanes sp. NPDC051388, assembly GCF_055586225.1. Lineage (NCBI taxonomy): Bacteria > Bacillati > Actinomycetota > Actinomycetes > Micromonosporales > Micromonosporaceae > Actinoplanes > Actinoplanes sp. NPDC051388. The sequence continues at coordinate 151,504 of NZ_JBVJIP010000009.1, forward strand.
GACCAGCTGCTTGAGCAGGCCCGGCTGCGGCACGAAGGCGATGTCCGGCGGGTTGCCCGCCTTGGCGCGCACCAGCACCTGGGTCTCGAAGGCCTTGTCGCCCTCGTATTTGACGGTGACGCCGGTGCACTGCTCGAACGGCTTGTACGAGTCGATCTGCGGCTTGTCCTCCGGCGTGACGATGCCGGTGTAGACCGTGACGGTCTTGCCCTTCAGGTCCCCGAAGCTGGAGAACTGCGCGCAGTCGATGGCCGCCGCCGAGGGCGTGGTCTCGTCCCCGCCGCTGTCGCCGTCGTCGCCGCAGGCGGCCAGGCCGAGAACCAGCCCGACGCCGACCGTGCCGGCGAGCGCGGTTCGCCACCGCGATCCCACGGAGTGTATTGACATGGATCTCCTCATTTCCTTGACGCACCGGTCAGTTGACGCACCGTGACCGAGCGAAGCCTCACCGCGCATAGTCAAGAAGGTTCGTGCAGGTTACGCAACGGTTTCCAGGGATCTTCCGCGTAACGATTCACTCGGTCCCGGATTCGTGCCATGGCTGTCCGGATGAGCTGCCCTCATGCTTGCGTGTGCTTCGATGTCCGAACGCATTCCTGGGGAGGATGAATTGGGAGTCCAGCGGACAATCGTGCGCATCGGCGCGTTCGCCATCGCGGTGACCGTCGGTTCGAGCCTGGTGGTGGCCGCTTCGCCGGCCAGTGCCGCGCCGCGCGCGCAGACGGCGGCCACGGTCGTCGTCACCCGTGCCGCCGCGGCATCGTGTGCCACCGGCAAGTATCAGAAGCAGGTCGAGGGATACCTCAAGAAGCTGGGCGGCTTCGGCTCGGTCAGCGTCGACGGCAAGCAGTCCGCCGCCGACTGCAAGGCGATCAAGAAGTTCCAGAGCCGGTACGGGATCCGTCCGGTCGCCGGGCTCGCCGGGCCCACCACCCATGGTGTGGCCAAGCGCCTGGCCGGCACGAAGACCTCCAGCTGCAAGGCGAGCAAGACGACGACCACGGTCTGCGTCGACCTCACGCACCAGACGGTCTTCGTGATGAAGAAGGGCAAGGTCTACGTCAAGCCGACGGTCACGCGCACCGGCATGAAGGGCCACCGCACGCCGACCGGCTCGTTCAAGATCAACAAGCGCACCAAAAAGGAATGGTCCAACCCGTACAAGGTGTGGATGCCCTACTGGCAGCGGTTCGTCGGCGGCGTGGGCCTGCACCAGACCACGACCTACCTGCACGACGGCTGGCGCGGCTCGCACGGCTGCGTCAACCTGCTGTCGGCCGACGCCAAGCAGCTCTACGGCATCGGCAAGATCGGCACCAGGGTCAAGGTGTACGGGAAGCGGTCGGGAACCTAAGCGGCGATCTCGTACTCGCTCTGCTCCAGGAAGGTGGTGGCGGCCGTGTCGGCACGCGTGGTCAACACGTCGTGCTGCGGGAAGACGATCTCTTCGCCGGTCGCCATCACCACGTGCAGGCCCTTGCGGCCGAGCATGTAGCGGACGTTCTCGAACAGGCTGACCGAGTCGTCGTGGTGCACAACCGTCAGAGTGTCGGCGCGGAGCATCTTCTCCCCCTTGGCACCCGGGTCTCGGCCCGAGCCTCACCATCACCGTCGCACCCATCCCTGACCTGCACAGTCAGCGGTTCGGCCAGCTCGTCGCCGGATAACCGACAGGCCTATCGGGTATCAGGCCGGAAATCTCTGTCGGACCCGCGGATTAGAGTGGCGCTCGTGTCTCGCCGCCCTGCGCGATCATTCGCGCTGCTCACCGCCGCGGTCGTGCTGTCCGCGCTGACCGCCGCGTCGTGCGGCGACGACCCGTCCGGCGTGGCCCTCGGCGCGGCCGCCCGCGGCGAGGTCGCCGAGATCGTCGAGGCGCCCGGCTCGGTCACCGCCCGGGCCGCCGCCACGGTCACCTCGCCGTCCGCCGGCACCCTCGCCGAGCTGCGGGTCACGCCCGGGCAGCGGGTGGCCAAGGGCTCCGTGCTCGCGGTCGTCGACTCACCCGAGGTGGCCGACCGGCTGGCCGACGCCGAGCGTGCGCTGGACGCGAGCCCGTCGGCCTCCACCGGCAACTACGTGACCGTCGGGCGGGGCACCGACAAACGTGCCGGAAAGGCGTTCGACACCGCCCGTGAGGCGGCCACCGAGATCGCCGACCCGCAGATCAAGGCCGCGCTGCTGGCCCAGGTGGACGCGGCCGAGGAGCAATACCGGGCGGCCTCCGCGGCCGCCGCGGAGGCGGTCCGCTCGGTCCAGCAGGGTCTGCGGGGGCTGTCGACCGCGCTCAATTCGCTCTCCGCGGCCCAGCGGTTGCAGGCCCAGCAGGCCTACGACCTGGCGGTCGCGGCCGACGACGCGCTGACCCTGCGAGCGCCGGTCGCCGGCGTGGTCCAGCTGGGCGGCACCCCGCAGGCCGGCACGCCGTCGCTGACCGACCTGCTGTCCAACCCGGCCGCGGCCTCCGGCGGAGGGTTGTCCGCGCCCGCCGCCGCCCTGGCCGGCGCCGACTCCGCCGTCCCGGAGGGCGGCCCGGTGAGCGCCGGCACCCCCATCGTGACCGTGGTCGACGTGGGCCGTCTCGGGCTCTCCGCCGAGGTGGACGAGACCGACGTGCTGCTGGTCAGGACCGGCGGCGCGGCCACCGTCGAGCTCGACGCGGCCACCGGCTCGACCTATCCGGCGACGGTCCGCGCGATCGACCTGCTGCCCACCACGTCGGCCCGCGGCGGTGTGTCCTACCGGGTGCGCCTCGACCTCGGCGCCGGCGAGGCGGCCGACGGCAGCGCGGCGCCGACACCCCGGCCCGGCATGAGCGCGGTGGTGCGGCTGCGCGTTCGTGAGGCGGCCGACGCGGTCACCGTGCCGGCCTCCGCGGTGGTCGACACCAACGGACAGGACACGGTCTGGGCGGTGCGCGACGGGAAGGCCGAGCGGGTGCCGGTCACGCTGGGCGTGCAGGGCGAAGACGTGGTGCAGGTGACCTCCGGCCTTTCCGACGGGCAGCGCATCGTGGTGTCCGGCGCCGACCTGGTGCGGGCCGGCCAGGAGCTGCCGTGACCGCGGCGATCCTGGCCACGGACGTCTCCCGCACCTATCAGCTGGACGGCGTCTCGGTGCCCGCCCTGCGCGGCGTGTCGCTGACCGTGGACGAGGGCGACTACCTGGCCATCGTCGGCACCTCCGGCTCCGGCAAGAGCACGCTCATGCACCTGCTCGGCGCGCTCGACCGGCCGACCGAGGGCACCCTGCTGATCGGCGGCCGCGACGTCGCCACGCTCACCCCGGCCGAGATGGCCCGCCTGCGCAACGAGACCATCGGCTTCGTCTTCCAGTCGTTCCACCTGCTGGCCCGCACCACCGCGCAGGACAACGTGGCGCTGCCGCTGGTCTACCGCGGCGTGGGCCGGCGCGAGCGGCGGGCCCGGGCGGCGGCCATGCTCGAGCGGGTCGGCCTCGGCCACCGCGTCGGTCACCGGCCCAACCAGATGTCCGGCGGCGAGCAGCAGCGGGTGGCGATCGCCCGCGCGCTGGTCACCGGCCCGTCCGTGCTGCTCGCCGACGAGCCCACCGGCAACCTCGACACCACCACCGGCAACGCGGTGCTGGCGCTGCTCGAGTCCCTCAACGCGGACGGCGTCGCGGTCGTGCTGGTCACCCACGACCGCGAGGTGGCCGCCCGGGCGCACCGCCAGATCGTGATGAGAGACGGCGTGATCGTGCCGTGAGGGTGATGGAGGCCTGGCGGGTCGCGGTCGACGCCCTGCGGGCAAACCGCCTGCGCAGCGTCCTGACGATGCTCGGCGTGGTGATCGGGGTGGCCGCCGTGGTCGCGCTGGTGGCCATCGGCACCGGCACCAAGCAGCAGATCGAGTCCCAGGTCGAGGGCCTCGGCTCCAACCTGCTGCTGGTGGTGCCCGGCCGGCTCGAGGCCGGCGCCGCGCCGACCACCTCCACCATGACGCTCGACGACGTCGACGCGGTCACCCGGGTGGTCGGCGACCGCTCCCGGGTCGCGGTCACGATCAGCTCCGGCGAGACCGTCCGGGCCGGCAGCCGCACCGCCTTCGCCAGCATGCAGGGCGTCCTGGAGACCACGCCGACGGTGTTCGTCCGCAAGCTCGACCAGGGCCGATACTTCACCCGCTCGGACGTGAGCACCGGCCGCCGGGTCGCGGTGCTCGGCGCGTCGGTCGCCCGCCAGCTCTTCGGCGAGCGCGATCCGATCGGCCGCCAGATCACCATCGGCGGCGTCCGGTTCCGGGTCACGGGCACGTTCGAGCCGCTCGGCCAGAGCCTCGGCGTGGACCGCGACAGTGAGGTGCACGTGCCGGTCACCGCCGCGCAGCGCCTGCTCGGCACCGACCGCATCGACGGGCTGGCGATCCGCGCTCCCGACCGCGAGCGCATCGGCGCGCTCGGTGACGCGGTGGTCGCCACCCTGGTCGAGCAGCATCCGGACACCGATTTCAGCGCGGTCACCCAGGAGCAGATCCTCGGCGTGCTGGGCGACATCCTGGGTGTGCTGACCGGGGTGCTGGCCGCGATCGCCGGCATCAGCCTGCTGGTCGGTGGCGTCGGCGTCTCGAACATCATGCTGGTCTCGGTCCGCGAGCGCACCAAGGAGATCGGCCTGCGCAAGGCGGTCGGCGCCCGGCCGCGCGACATCGGTGTGCAGTTCCTGCTGGAGGCGGTGCTGCTGACCACGATCGGCGGCATCCTGGGCATGGCCCTGGGCATCAGCGCGGCCCTGCTGGTCGACCGGCTGTCCCCGGTGCCGGCCGCGATCACCTGGTGGTCGCTCGCGCTGGCCTTCGGCGTCTCGGCCGCGGTCGGCATCATCTTCGGGGTCGTGCCCGCCCAGCGCGCCGGCCGCCTGGATCCGGTGGTGGCACTGCGCACGGAGTGACTCCTGAGGCGTCCGGATTGGCGGAGTGAGGCACCCGATGCCGCCCAACGCTCAACCCGCCCGCCGAGCCGCCGATGGTGGCTGAGAATAGCCGGGAGGAGGTGACCCGCTCATGAAGTACGAGATCCGCGACCGCCACGGCGCCTCGCGCGCGGTCGCCTACCTGCAGATGGCCGGTTCGCCGTTCATCTTCCTCACCGGCGCCGTGCTGCCGGTCCATCAGCCATTGCCGGTCCTGCTCGCGGTCCTCGTCGCGGCGACCGCCTGTGGCGTGGGCGGCTGGCTCTGCTGGTCCCGCCCGGACGCGGTGCCGGACTTCTTCTGGTGGATCGCCCCGCTGGTCGCCACCACGGTCATCTCCGGGCTCAACCTGATCACCAAGGACGCCACCACCGGCTCCCAGCTCTTCTACCTGTGGCCGGTCCTCTACGCCGCCAACTTCCTGAGCCGCCGCGTGATCTATCTGAACATCGCCGCCGTGATGGCCGGCCACGGCCTGGTGGTGATCGTCGCCCTGTCCGCGGACAACGCCTTCGCCGACTGGATCGCCATGGCCATCGCGATGATCATGATCGTGGTCGTGGTGGTCACCCTGCGCGACCGCACCGACCAGTTGCGCCGCCGGCTCGAGGGGCAGGCGCTCGCCGACCCGCTCACCGGGCTGGCCAACCGGCGCGCCTTCGACGAGGCCCTGCAGGCCGCGGGGGAGTGGGCGGCCCGCACGGATCGCCCGCTCACGGTGGTCACGCTGGACCTCGACCACTTCAAGGGCATCAATGACACGTACGGGCACGCGACCGGTGATGACGCCCTGCAACTCGTGGCGGACGCGATGCGGGAGATCGCCGAGCCCGAGGACGTGGTGGCCCGGCTCGGTGGCGACGAGTTCGTGATGCTGCTGCGGGCCGATCAGCGGGCGGCGATGAACACCGTCGAGCGTCTCCGCGCGGCCGTCGCCCGCGACACCGCCCTGCCGTCCGGCCCGCCCGGCCTGAGCATCGGCGTGGCCGTGCTGCCGGACCACGCCGGCACGGTCGAAGACCTGGTCCGGGCCTCGGACACGGCGCTCTACACGGCGAAGAGCGCGGGCCGCGGCCGGGTCGCGATGAGCGCCGCCCACCCGGCCGAGCCCGACCCCGAGCCGGTCAGTTCGCGGGCTCGCTGACCTCGGCCGCCGCCGGCGGCTGCGGCCCGGCATCCCGGGGGTCCGGTTCCGGGCCGATGATCTCGCGGCGCATTCTCGGGTACGGCCCCCAGCCGTCCCGCAGCACGTGGATGTAGATCGCCTCGAGACTGACCCCGATGCGCTCCACCAGGTCGAGGTCCTCCTCGGGCCCGAGCCGCACGGCCCGCGCGAAGTGGTCCAGCGCCTCCATGTGCCGCCCCTGGTCGAAGCAGCTCCGCCCGGCGTTCTCGTGCACCACGCTGCGCAGCGGTTCCGGCGTCTCGGAGCTGGCCGCCTCCTCGAAGAGCCGGTCCGCCTCGCCGAAGTCCCCCCGCAGCCGCAGCACGTGCGCCAGCTCGGCCTGCGCGATCACGATCGACCGCTGATCGCGAGACGTGTGCGCGTGCACCAGCGCCAGCCGGCTCGCGGCCGCGGCCATGCCGAGTTCCCCGAGCAGCCGGTAGACCTCGGCCCGTACGCTGAGCAGCCCGGCCTTGGTCACGTCGTCCTGCTCGTCGGCGAGCGGCCCGTCGAGCCGTTCGCCCAGTTCCCGCAGCGCGTCCCGGTCGTCGACCACCTCGCGCAACGTCCCGCCGTCCAGCCGCCACCGAATCGCGTCCAGGTCCGCCGCGGACAGCGGCTGGACCCCGGCGGCCTCCGGCGTGCCAAGCCCACCCGCGGCGACAAGCCCTCGCTCCGCGGACGCCGCTTCGGCCCCGTCACCGGCGCCCGCGCTCCGCCGATCCACGCCCGGCCGTTCCTCGCCGAGCCCCGCGGCCCGAGGTCCGGCACCGTCGCGATCCGCAGCCTGGTGCCTGGCGGCTTCGGGTGTGACGTTTCCGAGTTCGGCGGCCTGATGTCCGGCGGCTTGGTGGTCCGCGGTCTGGTGTGCGGCGGCTTGATGGTCCGCGGTCTGGCGTGCGGCGGTCTGGCGGTCCGCGGTCTGGTGTGCGGGGGCCTGGTGGTCCGCGGTCTGGTGTGCGCCGGTCTGGTATTCCGCAGCTTGGTGCTTGGCGGCGTCGTGTTGCGCGGCCTGGTTTCCCGCAGCTTGGCTTCCAGCCTGGTAGGCCGCGAACTGGTCGTTGGCGGCCTCGTGTTCCGTGGCCCGATTTCCGGCAGCTTGGTTCTCGGCGGCCTGGTGGTCGACCGCCTGGTGCTTGGCGGCCTGATGGCCGCCGGCGTGCCTCTCGGCGGCTTCCTGCTCAGCCCGCGCGACGATCAGCGCTTGTTCGGCGGTCACCCCACGACCATCGAAGAGCCCACTGATGTCGAAGTCGATGACGACGCCATCGCCCACCGATTCGGCCGCCGCCGCCGGCCGCGAGCGCCCTGCCTGCGCGCCCGCTGCCTGCGCGCCCCGCGCCTGCGAAGGGGTCTCCGCCGGCGCGCCCGCTGCCTGCCCGGCCCCTGCCTGCGCGCCCTGCGCCTGGGGCGTGGTCCCCGCTTGAGCGGTTCCGGCCTGAGCGGTTCCGGCCTGAGCGGTTCCGGCCTGAGCGGTTCCGGCCTGAGCGGTTCCTGCCTGCCCGGCCCTCGCTTGAGCGGCTTCGGCCGGCTTCCCGGCGGGCGCGGCCTCCGCGGAAGCCGCCTTGGCCGCCCCACCGCCGAACCAGTCGACCTGCACGTCCTCGTCGACGTAGTGCCGCTTCTCGGTATCCGGCCCGGCGATGACCAGGCGCCCGATCGGCTGGGTGACCGGCGTCGGCGGGGCCGGCCGCTCACTCTTCGGACGGTCGTCGGACTTCTCCACGGCCGGCGCGGGGGTGTCCCGCGGCGGCTGAGCCGGGGGAGCCCAGCGCGGAATGCGGAGCTCGGTCTCCTCGACGGTCCGCGGCTCGTCGTCCCGCGGGGTGCCGACCCGCGTCGGCTCGACCGGCGGCCGCACCGGCTGCGGCGCGGGCTGGACCCGTTGCACGGGTTGCGGTTCGGCCCGCCGCTCGACCGGCTCGGACGGCCGCGGCGCCGAACGGACCGGCACATCCTCACCACGGGGCACGACCCGCGGAACACCATGGACCGGCGTGACTTCACTCCACGGCGGCCGAGGCGAGTCCTCGAGCGGCTCCGGCGCCCAGGCCCCGGGCCCGGTTCGCGCCGGTTGCTGCGGCGCCGCCCACGAGGCCGGTTGCGGCGACTCGGACGCCGGCGCCTGAGTTTCCGGCCCACGAGGCGCCGACGACGGCTGCTGCGGCGCCAGCCAGGCAGCGGGCTGCTGCGGCGCACCCTGACCAGCCGATTCGGCCGGCGTCGGCACGGCCGGAGGCGGCTGCCAGGCGGCGGGCGCCTGCTGAGGAGTCTGCTGTTCGGGCACCCGCGGCGGCTTCCATCCGGCGGGGTGCTGCGGCACCGCACCGGGCCGACCGCCGGGCGCCGGGACACCGGTCGGTGTCTGCCAGGCGGGCGGCTGCGAAGCGCCGGACTGCTCCGGTGCCTGCGTCGGCCTCTGCTGTTCAGGCACCTGCGGCGGCGTCCAGCCCGCGGGGTGCTGCGGTACCGGGCCGGGCCGTCCGGCGGGTGCCGGAACAGCAGGCGGCGCCTGCCATCCGGCGGCCGGCTGCGCATCCTGCTGACCCGGTGCCTGCTGCGGCGTCGGCCAGCCGGAGGCCGACTGCGCGTCCTGCTGGTCCGGTGCCTGCGGCGGCGCGTGCCGAGCGGCGGGCTGCTGCGGCCGCCCGATCGGCTCGGTCGGCACCGGAATGGCGGGCGGCGCCTGCCAGCCGGCGGGCGTCTGCGGGATCGCGCGTCCGGGCTGCTCGGTGGGCGCCGGGGCCTGGCGGGCCGCGGGCTGTTCCGGCATCGGCTGAACGGGCTGCTGCTGAGGAGCCTGCGGCGCACCCTGCGCATAGCCCTGCGGCTGCCAGGCGTGCGGCGCCGGCTGGTGCGGCATCGACAGTGGACGGCCCTCGGCGTCCCAGGCCTGCACGCGCGGCGAATCCGGGCGCCCGTGCTGGTGGATCGGTCCGTCCCAGCTCTGCGGCGCAGGTGATGACGGCTGCCCGGAGATGGGCCGTGCCGACTCGTGCTCCGGCGAAGCGTTCCAGCCTGAGGGCTGCTGCGCCGGGTCGCCATGCCACGCGGCCGACTGTGGCGGTTGCCCGCCCTGCCAGGCAGCGGGCTGCTGCTCACCGTTCCATGCCGCGGGTTGCTGTGCCGGGTCGCCCTGCCACGCGGGCGGCTGTTGCGGCTGCTCACCGTTCCACGCCGCGGGCTGCTGCTCGCCGTGCCAAGCGTCAGGCTGCTGCGGCGCGGCGGGCACCTGCGGCGCCGACTGCTGCGCACCGGAACCCGCGTGCCGGGGAGCGCGCTGCTGCGGCGCGACGTTCGGATCAATCGGCGCGGGCTTCCACTCGGAGAGCGGAACCAGCGGCGCCTGCCCCTGCGACCCGAGACCCGCACCCGCGGCCTGTCCATGCGGGCCGGCCATGTCCCGCGCGCCCAGATCCTGCGGGCGCGCCGTGTCACGCGAGCCGGGTGCCTGCGTCCCGGCGGCGCGGGCAGCCGGAGCCTGCGGCCCGGCGGTGTCGCGCGCGGCGGGCGTTGCCGCCGTCTGGCCCGGCTGGTTCGGCGTGGTGGGTACACCGGCGGCCGGCACGACACGAGCCGGACCAGTCGGCGGGGTCGTGCTGACCACCCGCGGCTGGGCGGGCGGCTCGGCCTTCTTGAGCACGCGAGGTGCGGCCGGCGGTTCCGCCTTGTGCAGCACCCGCGGTGCGACCGGCGGCGGCGTCTTGCTCAGCACCCGCGGGCCGTCACCGTCCTGATCGGACTGCTGGTCGCCCTCGATGCCGTCGTTCCCGGCCCAGGCCGCAGCGGCCTGGTCGTCGCGCTCACGATCCGACGCGAAGCGCCGCTCCGACCCGTCGCGATCCGGCCCACGCCGATCCGACGAGACGCGATCCGAGGACGAGCGACCCGACCCGACACCGCCCGAACCCCGCCGACCCGAATCCGATCCACGACGATCCGAGCCGGTCCGGTCCAGCCGATCTGGCTCGAGGCGGTCCGCGCCGCGACGGTCCGAGCTGGTCCGGTCCAGGTCCAGGCGATCCGCCTCGACACGGTCCGCCTCCCGACGGTCCGAGCCGGCCCGGTCCAGGTCCAAGCGATCCGCCTCGACACGGTCCGCCCCGCGACGGTCCGACCCGGCCCGATCAAGGTCATGCCGATCCGACCGAACCCGATCCGAACCGGCCCGGTCCAGGCCCGGGCGATCCGACTCGAAAGAGTCCGCCCCGCGACGGTCCGGCCCGACCCGCTCGATGTCTGGCGCCACGCGGTCCCGCGGCGGCTCGATCGGCTGCGGGCGACCGGCCGGCCGCTTCGGACGACCGACTTCCGGCGCCTTGAACGCCGTCGGCCGCAGAATCTCCGGCGGCCGCTGCGAGTTCCCGGGCCGGATGATCTCCACCGGGTGGATGACCTCGGACGACCGGTCCTGCCGCACCCCGTCGTCGCGCCGGGAGTCCTGCGGCCGGTAGAGGTCGAGCACCTCGTCCTGCTCCGGCACCTGAGCCCGCCCGCTGACCGGCTGCTCGGGACGCCGCTGCGCACCTCGGCGACCGCCACCCGGCCGTACCGGACGCGGGTCGTCGGACCAGCCCTCCGGCGAGATCGGACCGTCGAGCACTCCGTCGCCGAGGCCTTCGACGGTGATCCGCCCGCGCCCGCCGTGGATCGGCCGCGGCGACTCGTCCAGCGGCAGGTCTCCAGGCCCGTCGACCATGGCCCGCCCACGGGCAGCGGCCGCGCCGCGGTCGTCCCGGGGGCCGCGCCGCCGGTCGTCGCCGATCTCCGCGCCGCGCAGCCGGGCGGCCTCGCGGCCGACGCGCGGATCGCGCCCGCGCTCGTCCTCCACATATCCGGGTCCACGACCCCCGCGCCGGCCCGGATCGCGATCATCCGCGGCGCGCCGCCCGTCACGGCCGCGGGAGTCACCGCGCCGCATGTCCAGATCGTCGTCCAGCCGAGCCACCCGCGGCCCGCGCCGCACGTCGCGGCCACGGCCCTCGTAATCGTCGCGCGCCGCACGGTCGCGGGCGGCGAAGTCGCCGGGCCGTCCGTCCGGATACCGGTCGTCCCGGGACGCGCCGCGACCGGAGCGGTCGCCGCCACGCGAGGACCGGCGCGGATCGTCGCCGTGGTCGCCGACCACGGCGGCCCGTCCACCGGGCCCGCGCGACGGCGGCGCCGCGCCACCGCGGTCACCCCGGTACGCGGACTGCCCGTCCTCGAAGTCGGTCTCCCGCCCGTTCCGCACGTCGGTCTGGTACCGGGCGACGTCCTGCGCGTACTGGTCGTCGTCGTAGTCGTAGTCCAGGTAGTCGACGATCTCCGGCTCGCGCCGCGACCGCACCGCCCGGCTGCCGAGCTCGGGTCCGTGATATTCCGGATTGTCGAAGTTCGCGCCCAGCTCGGGCCGGTTGAAGTCGACGACGTCCGAGGCGTTCGGGTCGGGCTTCGACACGTCGGTCGGCACGAACTCGGGGTCGTTGAGCCAGTCCGGGCGATTGGCGTCGAAACCGGGCGCGCCGGCGGGCGGGGTGGCCGACCGGGACGTCCGCTTGCGCCGGCGCGCGGCGAGCTCGTCCGGCGGCCGGGCGTCGAGATCGATGGCCGGCGGTTCCACCTCTCCGTCCCAGGTGGACGTCCTGACCTGGGCGGGAGTCCGGGGACGACGAACCGGCGGAATGGTGGGGGAGTATCGGTCGTGTGCGACCGCGCCGTCCTCCGCATAGGCCACCGGGGAATGGGGGGAGTACTCGTCCTCCCAGTATTCGTCGTCCTCGAAACTCATGCGGACCTCAAGTCCGCGACGATAAGGGAACGCCGTTGCCGCATCGTCGCCCCCCGTCCTTGCCGTGCCTCGGTCCGCCCGCCACCTCGCCCCCGCGCGCGGTCGATGTGGAACGTTAACCACAGATTTGTGGTGGGCGCCACCACGCTGGGAAGCGCTTCACCGGCCGCGGGAGCCTGTGTTGGAGACACCCCGGAGGGCCTCTCTCGACGGACAGTACGCAGAGCGCCGCGCGTCGGTTCAACGCGACCTGCGATCAGTACTCTGCGGTCGCGGAAATGCGCGCACAGTAACCCATTTCCGGGCGGTTAACCGCGCCGGCAAAAGAATGGCGTGGTTAAGCCATTCTTAATCGTGGGCTCAGGAGATCAGAAGGTGCCGTGTCGAAGGACACGTCGCCGCAACACGGATCTTGGCCGCTCGGCTGTCACGGTGGATGACGGAACCACCCCGGGCGGTCCGGCGCTGTGCCGGCCCGGGCCCGTCGACACCGAATGAAAAGGAGCGACATCATGCCGCGCCTCGACCTCGGCGCCGTCCGCGCCACCTTGCGGTCCGCTCTGCGCCGCCTGGATTCCTGGACCCTGGAGACGCTCAACTCCCCGGCCGGCGGCCGTCGCCCCCGTTTGTAAGTCCGCCGACCGGGTCCCGACGGTGGCGAGGTGCACCTCGCCACCGTCACCTTTCACACCGCCGCGATCAGGCGGGCCGAGGCAGGCGGGCCCGAGGACGGGCCGACCGCACCGCCGCGATCAGGCGGGCCCGAGGAACGGGCCGACCTTCGCCGGCAGCACCATCCCGGCCTCGCCGAGGTCGTGGAGCAGCGCGGCGAGTTCGGTGCGGCTCAGCGCGCCGGGGATCTCGGGCTCCGGGTGCGGCACGTCCAGCGCCCGGGCCGCCTCGATGCCGCGGGTGGCGATCGCGGCCTCGACCGCCCACAACCGGTGGGCGCGCATCGCGAGGTGCGCCGAGGCGGTGAGTTCGCCGTGCAGCCGCAGCAGCCGGCGCAGGTCGGCGGCCAGTTGCTCGATGGGCGGGCCGATCGGCACCGGGTCGTTCGCGTGCCGGGCGGCCCAGCGGTCGGAGATGTAGGCGCAGAACCGGGGGGCGGTGATCGCCGCCGCCCCGATCAGGGTGGGCGCAGCGATGATCAGGGCGAGCCGGCCGATGTCGAGGATGGTCACGGTGCGCTCCAGGCGAAGGGTGATACCCCGACGATCCGCCCCGGCACCAGCACCGTCAAGCGGAGTTTGTGCGATACCGCGCACGAGGCACCAATCGGGTGATCGGCATCGGCGGCGCCGGGATGGCCGGACCGTCGTAGCCGTGCACCTCGCCGAAGGCGTTGCCGGACTCCCAGCCGGCCCGCGCGGCGACGATGTCCTCGTGACTGCGGCCGACGAAGTTCCACCACATGACCAGGGATTCCGTGAACGGCTCGCCGCCCAGCAGCAGCACCCGGGACGGCTGGTCGGCGGACAGCGAGAGGGTCGTGTGATCCGCGCCCAGATAGAGCAGTGGACCCGGCTTGAGGTCGTGACCGCCGATCGCCGCGACCCCGTCGATGGTCAGCACGGCGTACTCGAAATCGGCGCGCAGCGGAATCTCACCCGACGAGCCGGCGGCGAGGGTGATCTCCGCGCCCACCAGCGGGGTGTAGGTCGCGGCCGGCGACGACGCTTCGCCGAGCGTGCCGGCCAGGACCGTCGCGGACATGCCGCCGAACGGCACGATCGGCAGATCCGCGTGGTGGGTGAAGGCGGGCGGCAGGTGCCGGGCCGTCTCCGGCAGGGCGACCCACAGCTGTACGCCCTCGAGCACGCCGGAGTTCTCCGCGGGCGTCTCCTCCGAATGCGAGATGCCCCGCCCCGCGGTCATCAGGTTGAGCTGCCCCGGCCGGATCTCCTGCCGGTTGCCCAGCGAGTCGCGGTGCAGGATCTCGCCCCGCACCAGCCAGCTCACCGTCTGCAGCCCGATGTGCGGATGCGGCCCGACCCGCATCCCCGGCGTCCCGGCCAGGTCCTGCGGCCCGTAGGCGTCCAGGAAGCACCAGGCCCCGACCATCCGCCGCGCCCGGCCGGGCAGCGTGCGGGTGACCGCCATCCCTCGCGGCCCGCCCAGCGCGACCGTATGCCCTTCGAGCAGCTCACTCACCGCTTCAACCTAACTCGCCATCGCCCCGGGGCTGAAGTAACGTGGCCCGCTGTCGAGCGGAGGTGGATGTGAGACGAATTGTCCTGACTGGAATCGTGGCGGCACTCGCCGTGACCACCGGCGCCTGTGGAGACGAGTCGGAGCCACCGTCCACACCGGCCGAAGTGACCACCAGCTCGGCGCCGCCGAAGCCGGTCGAGAAGGCTCCGGCCAAGCCCGCCGAGCTGCCGCAGGGCGGCACGAAGATCTTCCCGTCCTATCGGGTGGTCGCCTACTACGGCACGGCCGGCAACGCCGCGCTCGGCGTGCTCGGCGAGGGCAGCCCGGACAAGATGCTGCCCAAGCTGCGCAAGGCCGCGGGCGGCTTCGCCGGCGACCGCAAGGTGCAGGTGGCGTACGAGTTGATCGCGACCGTGGCGCAGGCCAAGCCGGGCAGCGACGGCGACTACAGCCAGATGATCGACGAGCGGAAGATCCAGCAGTACGTGGACCAGGCGCGGCGCAACCGGGTGCTGGTCATCCTGGATCTGCAGCCGGGCCGGGGCAGTTTCCTGCCGCAGGCGAAACGGCTGGAGAAGTTCCTGGTGCAGCCGCATGTCGGGCTGGCGCTGGACCCGGAGTGGCGGATGCCCAAAGGCAAGGTGCCGGGGCGGACCATCGGCTCGGTCGGCTCGGCCGAGGTCAACCAGGTCTCGGCGTACCTGTCCGGTCTGGTCTCGACGAACCGGCTGCCGGAGAAGCTCTTCGTGCTGCATCAGTTCCGTGGATCGATGCTGCCGGACGTGCAGCGGATCGCGAAGCGGCCGGGCCTGGCGATGGTGCAGCATGTGGACGGTTTCGGCACCCGGTCGGAGAAGAACGCCACCTGGAACCGGCTGCGCCGGCCGCAGCAGTTTCATCTGGGCTACAAGCTGTTCTACGACGAGGACGTCAAGCGTTACCAGGCCCGGGACGTGCTGAAGTTCAAGCCGGTGCCGGAGCTGATCAGCTTCCAGTGAGCGACGCCGCGCCCAGCACCCGGGTCACGGTGATCTCGATCGCCACCCGGGCCGGGTTCGGCCGCGGCGTGCGGTAGCGGGCCGTGTAGAGCGTTTCGGCCCGCTCGACGGCGTCGCGCTCGGTGCGGATCGCGGCGGTGCCCTCGACCGTGCTCCACCGGCGGCCGTCGACCTGGCAGATCGCCACCCGGGCCTGGCCGGCCAGCACGTGCCGGACGTGCGCCGAGGTGCGCGAGCTGATCACCCGGGCCAGCCCGGACTCCGGGTCGAGCGTGGCGCCGACCGCGACCACGTGCGGCGAGCCGTCCGCCCGCAGCGTGGTGAGCGTGCACAGGTGGCGCTCGGTCCAGAACTCGAGCAGCGCCGGGGCGTCGAGCCGGATCGGCCCGCTCACGCTGCGTCCGCCGGGAGCACGCCGCGCCGGACGGCGTCCACGAGCTGGGCGTGGTCGCTCTCGACCTGGTCCGCATAGGCCCGGGCGAACCGGCTCATCGCCTCGTCGAGCTTGTCGCTGCCGCCCAGATAGCCCGCGATCATGGAGGCCCCGCTGGTGCGGGCGTGGCTCTTGGCCAGCAGGAAGCCGCACACCCCGGCGTAGTCCTCCAGCGCGCCCGCGCTCATGTCCTCCACCAGGATCGCGCCCTTCATGTCCCGGAACTGCCGCACATAGAACTGCAGGTCGCCGACCGTGGTCCAGCCCAGCAGCGGATCGCTGACCGTCTGCAGCGCCTGCTGATATTCCACCACCCGCTGCCCCTGGTGCCGGTGCCAGGCCGCGTCGCCGTGCAGGTGGCGTGCCACCACCGACCGGCGGGCCTGCTTGAGCTGCAGGAACAGCACGTCGTCCGGACTGCTGCCCTCGCACAGCGCGACATAGGCCCGCAGCCCGACGGAGCCGACCCCGACCACCTTGTGCGCGATGTCCACGATCCGATAACCGGCCAGGATCCGCGCCCAGTGCGGCGGCAGCGTGTTCAGGTAACCGTCCAGCGCCTCGGCCAGCCGGTCGCGGTCCTCGTCACTCGGCCGGGTGATCAGCGGCGGCTCCTCGACCAGCCGCGCGGTGCCGTCGCGCTGCTCGGTGAAGCGGGGGAGCGCGCGGTCGCTGGTGCGCCGCCGAGCCCGCCGCGCGGCCCGCTCGATCTCGTCCCGGAAGCTCGCCTTGGTCGCCGCCTTGCGCAGCTTCTCCACGTCGAGCTGGTCGAACGAGCGGGCCAGCAGCGGCATCTCGGCGAGGTGGCCGATCTGCTCGCGGTATTCCTGCACGCAGTGCGCGACCGCGTCGGCGCAGGCGCTCTCCCGGAAGCCGTTCTGCCGGCCGGCCACGTGCACGCTGACCACCAGCCGGCGCAGGTCCCACTCCCAGGCGCCGGGGTGCGCCTCGTCGAAGTCGTTGAGGTCGAAGACCAGCTCGCGCTCGGGAGACGCGTAGAACCCGAAGTTTCCGAGGTGGGCGTCGCCGCAGATGATCGGCGTGATGCCGGAGCGGGGCAGGGCCGCGAAGTCGTCCGCCATGATGTTCGCCGAGCCGCGCAGGAACGCATAGGGCGAGGCCACCATGCGGCCCACCCGCACCGGGATCAGCCAGGACACCCGGCCCTCGTGCGCGGCCACCAGCTGGGCCACCGGGTCGACCCGGTCGTCCGGCGGGGACCAGAAAGCCGTGTCCGACCGGTGTGCCCGCTCCCGCAACGAGCGTCCCAACTCGTAGCGTTCCTTGCGCGGGCGCGCGGGCCGGCGCAGCGAGGCGAACCCGTCGTCGGGGACCGAGCTCAGCACGGCGTTCATCGGCTCGAACTCTACGTGGCGAGCATGAACGCGAAACAAACGATCCTTGACCCTGGTCCTGTTATCGCTAACATATGGCTACGGGTCACGGGACCGGCCCGGCGTTAGTCTCTTCTCCAGGCCTTTCTTGAGGGGTTGAGGGTGCGTTGGTGGACATCAGGGGGTCCCGTGACCCGGCCATGACCGACGTCGCCCGTCTCGCGGGTGTCTCGCACCAGACCGTGTCGCGGGTGCTGAACGGTCATCCGAACGTCAAGGAGCAGACCCGCCTGCGGGTGCGCGCGGCCATCGCGGAGCTGGGCTACCGGCCCAATCGCGCTGCCCGCACCCTGGTCACCGGCCGATCCCAGCTGCTCGGCATCGTCACGCTCAACAGCACGCTGTTCGGCCCGGCGTCGCTGCTCGCGGCCTTCGAGCAGGCCGCCGCCGAGGCCGGTTTCGCGGTCAGCGTGGCCAGCGTGGTCAACCTCGACCGGGAGTCGGTGGCCGCCGCCGTCGAGCGCCACCTCGACCAGCGGGTGGCCGGCGTGATCGTGATCGCGCCGACCGCGGAGGCCGGCGAGGGCCTCGAGGACATCCCGTCCGGCGTCCCGCTGGTGACCATCGACGGCGATCCCGGCCGGGAAAACGCTCTCGTGACCGTCGACCAGGTGGCCGGCGCGCGGGCCGCGACCCAGCATCTGCTCGACGCGGGCCACCGCACGGTCTGGCACGTCTCCGGCCCGGCGCACTGGTACGACGCGGCCGGCCGGATCGAGGGCTGGCGGCAGACGCTGCTCGAGGCGGGAGCCGAGGTGCCGCCGCTGATCCCGGCCGACTGGTCCGCCGCGGCGGGCTACTCCGCCGGGCAGATGCTGGCCCGGATGCCCGAGGTGACCGCGGTCTTCGCCGCCAACGACCACCTGGCGCTGGGTCTGCTCCGGGCGCTTTACGAGCGCGGCCGCAGCGTGCCCGGCGACGTCAGCGTGGTGGGTTTCGACGACGTGCCCGAGGCGGCCTTCTTCATTCCGCCGCTGACCACCGTGCGCCCCGACTTCGAGGCGGTCGCCCAGGCCGGCCTCGACCTGCTCCTGGCCCAGGTCGACGACCCGGGCGCGGCGGCCGGCCGGCGGGTCATCGCGCCGGAACTGGTGGTGCGCGGCAGCGTTGGGTAGCCGGTTTCCGCCTCGTGTCCTTAATGTTGCCAAGACCCGTTGACACGACTGATTGTTAGCGCTCACACTCTGGCTTCATGACGCAGCACACACCGCCGGCATTCGTGGTCGGAGTCGACTACGGCACGCTTTCCGGCCGGGCCGTCGTGGTCCGGGTCTCGGACGGCGCGGAGCTCGGCTCGGCCGTGCACGACTACCCGCACGCGGTCCTCACCGAGACGTTGCCGGACGGCACCCCGCTCGGCCACGACTGGGCGCTGCAGGTGCCGGAGGATTACATCGAGGTGCTGCGCACGGCGGTCCCGGCGGCCCTGCGCGCGGCCCAGGTGGACCCGTCCCAGGTGATCGGCATCGGCACCGACTTCACCGCGTGCACGATGGTCCCGGCACTGGCCGACGGCACGCCGCTGTCGGAGGTCGACCGGTTCGTCAGCTCGCCGCACGCGTACGTCAAGCTCTGGAAGCATCATGCCGCCCAGCCGCAGGCCGACCGGATCAACGCCCTTGCCGCGAAGCGGGAAGAGGCGTGGCTGCCGCGTTACGGCGGGCTGATCTCCTCGGAGTGGGAGTTCGCCAAGGGCCTGCAGGTGCTGGAGGAGGACCCGGAGGTCTACGCGGCCACCGAGCGCTGGGTCGAGGCGGCCGACTGGATCGTCTGGCAGCTCACCGGTGACTATGTGCGCAACGCCTGCACCGCCGGTTACAAGGGCATCCGGCAGGACGGGGAGTACCCGTCGCGGGAGTTCCTGGCCGAGCTCAACCCGGACTTCGCCGACTTCGTGGAGACCAAGCTCGACCAGCCGATCGGGCAGCTGGGCGACGCGGCCGGCCGGCTCAGCGCAAAGGCGGCCGAGTGGACGGGGCTGCCGGAGGGCATCGCGGTCGCGGTCGGCAACGTCGACGCGCACGTCACCAACGCCGCCGCGCAGGCCCTCGAACCCGGCCAGATGGTCGCCATCATGGGCACCTCGACCTGCCACGTGATGAACGCCGACCAGGTGCACGTCGTGCCCGGCATGTGCGGCGTGGTGGACGGCGGGATCGTCGCCGGGCTGTGGGGCTACGAGGCCGGGCAGAGCGCGGTCGGCGACATCTTCGCCCACGTGGTGCCGCCCGGCTACACCCACGAACAGCTCACCGACCTGGCCCTCGGGCAGAAGCCGGGGCAGCACGGGCTGCTGGTGCTCGACTGGCACAACGGCAACCGGTCGGTGCTGGTCGACCACGAGCTCTCCGGGCTGGTGGTGGGGGAGACCCTCGCGACCCGGCCGGAGGACGTCTACCGCGCGGTGATCGAGGCGACCGCGTTCGGCACCCGCCTCATCGTCGAGACGTTCATCGAGGCCGGCGTGCCGGTCCACGAGTTCATCGCGGCCGGCGGGCTGCTGAAGAACGCGCTGGTCATGCAGATCTACGCGGACGTGCTGAAGATGCCGCTGTCCACCATCGGGTCGGACCAGGGTCCGGCGCTGGGCTCGGCGATCCACGCGGCGGCGGCGGCCGGCGCGTACCCGGACGTGCGGGCCGCGGCCGCGGCCATGGGCAGCAAGAACGCGGACGTCTGGCAGCCCGACCCGGCGGCCTCCGCGGTCTACGACGAGCTCTACGCGGAGTACGTGAAGCTGCACGACTACTTCGGGCGGGGTGGGAACAAGGTGATGCGCAAGCTGCGCGCCATCCAGCGCCGGGCGGTGACCGCGTGACCCTGGCCCAGGACATCGCGAAGCTCCGGGTGCAGGTCGCCGCGCTGCACGCCGAACTGCCCCGCAACGAGCTGGTGGTCTGGACGGCCGGCAACGTCTCGGCCCGGGTGCCCGGCGCCGATCTGTTGGTGATCAAGCCGTCCGGCATCTCCTACGACGAGATCACCCCGGACAACATGGTGGTCACCGATCTGGAGGGCAAGCTGGTCGAGGGCGACCTCAACCCGTCCTCGGACACCGCCGCGCACGCCTACGTCTACAAGCACATGCCCCAGATCGGCGGGGTGGTGCACACCCACTCGACCTATGCCACCGCCTGGTCGGCGCGCGGCGAGGCGATCCCGTGCGTGCTCACCATGATGGCCGACGAGTTCGGCGGCGACATCCCGGTCGGGCCGTTCGCGCTGATCGGTGACGACTCGATCGGCCACGGCATCGTCGAGACGCTGGGCCGCAGCCGGTCCACCGCGGTGCTGATGCGCAACCACGGCCCGTTCACCGTCGGCACGGACGCCACATCGGCCGTCAAGTCCGCGGTGCTGCTCGAGGACGTGGCCCGCACGGTGCACATCTCCCGGCAACTCGGCACCCCGGTGGCGATCGAGCAGCACCACATCGACGCCCTGTACGACCGCTACCAGACCGTCTACGGACAGGAGCCACGAGCGTGAAACCCCAGATCTGGTTCCTCACCGGCAGTCAGGGTCTCTACGGGCAGGAGACCCTCGACCAGGTCGCCGATCAGTCGCAGCAGATCCAGCACATGCTCACCGACGCCGGGCTGGTCGCCGAGCTGGTCGGCAAGCCCACGCTCACCAGCAGCAGCGCGATCCGCCAGGTGATGCTGGAGGCGAACGCCGACCCGGCCTGCATCGGCGTGATCGCCTGGATGCACACGTTCTCCCCGGCCAAGATGTGGATCACCGGCCTGGACGCGCTGCGCAAGCCGCTGCTGCACCTGCACACCCAGCTCAACTCGGCGCTGCCGTGGGAGTCCATCGACATGGACTTCATGAACCTCAACCAGGCCGCGCACGGCGACCGCGAGTTCGGCTACATCCAGTCGCGGCTCGGCGTGGCCCGCAAGACGATCGCCGGGCACGCGAGCGACCCGTCCGTGGTCGAGCGGATCAACCGCTGGGGGCGCGCCGCCACCGGGCTGCAGCACCTGCGCGGGATGCGGCTGGCCCGGTTCGGCGACAACATGCGGGACGTCGCGGTCACCGAGGGCGACAAGGTCGAGGCGGAGCTGCGGTTCGGGGTCTCGGTCAACACGTACGGGGTGAACGACCTGGTCGCGCTCGTCGATGCGGTGGCCGACGACGAGGTGGACGCCCTGGTCGCGAACTACGCGGACGCGTACGAGCTGGCGCCGGAGCTGGCCCGCGGCGGCGACCGGCACGAGTCGCTGCGCTATGCCGCCCGGATCGAGGCCGGCCTGCGCCGCTTCCTGACCGACGGCGGCTTCGGCGCGTTCACCACGAACTTCGAGGACCTCGGCGGGCTGCGGCAACTGCCCGGCCTGGCGGTGCAGCGGCTGATGGCCGACGGCTACGGCTTCGGCGGCGAGGGCGACTGGAAGACGTCCGCGCTGCTCGCCGCGGTCAAGGCGATGGCCCCCGGGGGCACCTCGTTCATGGAGGACTACACCTATCACTTCGGGCCGGGCGAGCCGAAGATCCTCGGCGCGCACATGCTCGAGGTCTGCCCGAGCATCGCCGTGGCGCGGCCGCGTGCGGAGATCCACCCGCTCGGCATCGGCGGCCGCGAGGACCCGGTGCGGCTGGTCTTCGACGCCGCCCCCGGCCCCGGCGTGACGATCGGCCTGGCCGACATGGGCGACCGCTTCCGGCTGGTCGCCAACGAGGTCGAGGTGACCGCGCCGGACGAACCGCTGCCCAAGCTGCCGGTGGCCCGCGCGGTGTGGAAGCCGAAGCCGTCGCTGAGCACGTCGGCGGAGTGCTGGCTGACCGCCGGCGGTCCGCACCACACCGTGCTCACGATGGCGGTGGGCACCGAGACGCTGCGCGACTTCGCCGACATGCTGCAGACCGAACTGCTGCTCATCGACTCCACCACCAGTACCGAGGCGTTCGCTGACCGTATCCGGTGGAATGCCGCCTACTACCGACTCGCCCGATCCCTGTAGATTGCACGGCCCCCCGAAAAATAAGAGGAGCACTCACATGAGGTACACCCGTCTGGCCGCGGTGGCTTCGGCCGCTGTCCTGGCCGTTTCGCTGGCCGCCTGCGGCTCCAGCGAGAAGACCGTCGACCAGCAGACGTCCGCCGGCACCAGCGCCGGCGCGCTGATCGGCGTCACCATGCCCACCCGCTCCTCGGAGCGCTGGATCGGGGACGGCGACAACCTGAAGAAGCAGCTCGAGGCGCTGGGCTACAAGGTCGACCTGCAGTACGCCGAGGACGACATCCCGACCCAGGTGAACCAGCTGGACAACCAGATCACCAAGGGCGCCAAGCTGCTCATCATCGCGAGCATCGACGGCACCGCGATCACCACCCAGCTGCAGAGCGCCGCGGACAACAAGATCCCGGTCATCGCGTACGACCGGCTGATCCGCAACAGCCCTAACGTGGACTACTACGCCACCTTCGACAACTTCAAGGTCGGCGTGCAGCAGGCCACCTCGCTGCTCACCGGGCTCAAGGTGCTCAACGCGGACGGCTCGAAGGGCTCCGCCAAGGGCCCGTTCAACGTGGAGCTGTTCGCCGGCTCGCCGGACGACAACAACGCCACGTTCTTCTACAACGGCGCGATGTCGGTGCTGAAGCCCTACCTGGACGACGGCACGCTCAAGGTGCCCAGCAACCAGACCGACTTCAAGACCATCGCGATCCTGCGCTGGCAGCCGAAGACCGCGCAGGACCGGATGGAGAACCTGCTCACCTCGACCTACCGCTCGGGCCTCAAGGTGCAGGGCGTGCTGTCCCCGTACGACGGGCTCTCGATCGGCATTCTCTCCGCCCTCAAGAGCAACGGCTACGGCACGGCCGGTCAGCCCTACCCGGTCGTCACCGGACAGGACGCCGAGCTGGCGTCGGTGAAGTCGATCATCGCGGACGAGCAGTACTCGACCATCTACAAGGACACCCGCGAGCTGGCCAAGACCACCGTCTCGATGGCCGACGCCGTGCTCAAGGGCCAGAAGCCGACCACGAACAACGACAAGGACTACGACAACGGCGTCAAGGTCGTGCCGTCGATGCTGCTCGAGTCGGTCATCGTGGACAAGACCAACTACGAGAAGGCCCTGGTCGAGACCGGCTACTACAAGGACTCGGACCTGAAGTGACGATCCTGTCGATGCGTGGCATCACGAAGACCTTCCCCGGGGTGAAGGCTCTTCAAGATGTCACGCTGGACGTGGAGCGTGGCGAGATCCACGCGATCTGCGGAGAGAACGGCGCGGGCAAGTCCACGCTGATGAAGGTGCTCTCCGGGGTGTACCCGCACGGCTCGTACGAGGGGGAGATCTCATTCGACGGCGAGCCGTGCCGGTTCACCGGCATCCGGGACAGCGAGCACCGCGGCATCGTCATCATCCACCAGGAGCTGGCGCTCGCCTCGAACCTCTCGATCGCGGAGAACATCTTCCTCGGCAACGAGCAGTCCAAGCGCGGCATGATCGACTGGAACCGCACCAACCAGGCGGCGGGGCAGTTGCTCCGCCGCGTGGGGCTGACGGACAGCCCGGTCACCCCGGTGGTCGACCTCGGGGTCGGCAAGCAGCAGCTCGTGGAGATCGCCAAGGCGCTCTCCAAGGAGGTCAAGCTGCTGATCCTGGACGAGCCCACGGCCGCGCTCAACGACGAGGACTCGGCGCACCTGCTCGACCTCATCCGCGGGCTGCGTGACGAGGGCATCACCTGCGTGATCATCTCGCACAAGCTGAACGAGGTGCTGGCCATCGCGGATCGGGTCACGATCCTGCGCGACGGCCGCACCATCACCACGCTCGACATGGCCGCCGGCGACGTCACCGAGGACCGGATCATCTCCGGCATGGTGGGCCGCGACCTCGATCACCGGTTCCCGCCCCGGGAGCCGCGGATCGGCGACGAGGTGATGCGGATCGAGGACTGGACCGTGCACAGCCCCACCCAGCACGGCCGGGTCCTGGTCCGCGGCGCCAACCTGTCGCTGCGGCGGGGCGAGATCGTCGGGCTGGCCGGGCTGATGGGCGCCGGGCGCACCGAGCTCGCGATGAGCGTGTTCGGCCGGGCCTACGGCACCGGCATCTCGGGCCGGATCATCAAGGACGGCCGCGAGATCCACCTGCGCTCGGTGAGTGATGCGATCAAACACGGCATCGCGTACGCCACGGAGGACCGCAAGCGCTACGGCCTCAACCTGATCGAGGACATCAAGCGCAACGTGTCCGCCGCCGGCCTGCGCAAGCTCGCCAAGAGCGGATGGGTGGACGAGAATCGCGAATATCAGGTCGCCGAGGAGTACCGCCAGTCGATGAACATCAAGGCGCCCAGCGTCGCGAGCATCACCGGCAAGCTCTCCGGCGGCAATCAGCAGAAGGTCGTGCTGTCCAAGTGGATCTTCACGAACCCCGATGTGCTGATTCTCGACGAGCCGACCCGAGGCATCGACGTCGGCGCCAAATACGAGATCTATACGATCATCAACCGGCTCGCGGACGAGGGCAAAGCGGTGCTGCTCATCTCGTCCGAGCTGCCCGAGCTGCTCGGGCTGTGCGACCGGATCTACACGTTGTCGGCCGGCCGGATCACCGGTGAGGTGCCCCGGGCGGACGCGACCCAGGAGGGCCTGATGACGCTCATGACCGCAGGGCAGGTGCAATGACCAGCGTCGCACCCACCAATGCCGACCT
The DNA here is from genome assembly GCF_055586225.1 of Actinoplanes sp. NPDC051388. Taxonomy (NCBI): domain Bacteria; kingdom Bacillati; phylum Actinomycetota; class Actinomycetes; order Micromonosporales; family Micromonosporaceae; genus Actinoplanes; species Actinoplanes sp. NPDC051388. Next base: position 176,031 of record NZ_JBVJIP010000009.1, read on the forward strand.
CGCGGTCGACCCGATCCCGGAGGGCAGGGCTCCCGGGCCACGCCGCTTCTCGCTGAACCTGCGGCAGAGCGGCATCTACATCGCGTTCGCCCTGATCGTGCTGCTGTTCACGGTGCTCACCGGCGGTGACCTGCTGGCGCCGCAGAACATCAGCAACATCATCGTGCAGAACTCGTACATCCTGATCCTGGCGATCGGGATGATCCTGGTGATCATCGCCGGGCACATCGACCTGTCGGTGGGCTCGGTGGTCGCGGCCTGCGGCGCGCTGTCCGCGGTGCTGATGGTCAACAACGGGATGCCGTGGCCGCTCGCGCTGCTCATCACGCTGATCGCCGGTGGGCTGATCGGCGCGTGGCAGGGCTACTGGGTGGCCTACTTCGGCATCCCGGCGTTCATCGTGACGCTGGCCGGCATGCTGCTGTTCCGGGCGATCACCCTGACCATCCTGGGCAACCGGGGCATCGGGCCGTTCCCCGACGAGGTCCGGACGCTCTCCAACGGCTTCACGGAGGGTTATCTGGGCAACATCGGGCTCGGCGCGCTGGGCGGGGCCGACCTGTTCAGCATCCTGATCGGGATCGCCGCGGTGGCCGCGATCGTGGTCACCCAGTGGCGCGCCCGGGCCGCCCGGCTGCGCTATGAGCAGGCGGTCGAGCCGTTCCCGCTGTTCGTCATGAAGATCGCCCTGGCCGCGGTCGTGCTGATGTTCGTGATCGTGCAGCTGGCCCGGTTCAAGAACCTGCCGTGGGTGCTGGTGCTGCTCGCGGCGCTGGTCATCGCCTATTCGGTGCTGACCAACCGGGCCGTGTTCGGCCGGCAGATCTACGCCGTCGGCGGCAACCTGCAGGCCGCCACGCTGTCCGGCGTGAAGGTCAAGTCGGTGATCTTCTGGATCTTCGTGAACATGGGTGTGCTGGCCGCGCTGGCCGGCGTCATCTTCGCGGGCCGGCTCAACCAGGCCAACCCGACCGCCGGCGACCAGTTCGAGCTGGACGCCATCGCGGCCGCGTTCATCGGCGGCGCCGCGGTGCAGGGCGGCGTCGGCAAGGTGGTCGGCGCGATCACCGGCGGCCTGATCATGGGCGTGATCAACAACGGCATGAGCCTGATCGGCGCGCAGTCCGAGACGGTCCTGTTCGTCAAGGGCGCGGTGCTGCTCACCGCGGTCGCGTTCGACGTGTGGACGAAGCGGCGGGCGGGCGCCGCCCGCTGATCACTCAGCGGGCAGCGGCCAGTCCGAAGGAGGATGGGGCGATGGACGGGAACACGCCGTCCAGCGCCCCGAATCCGCAGCGCTTCTGCAGGATCTCGCCGATCACCGCGCGGTAGTCGGTGGTCGCGGCCAGGTCGCCGTCGGCCAGTGCGCCCGGCGCCAGGGTCGGCCACGCGGCATAGACCTTGCCGCCCTTCACTCCGCCGCCCAGCAGCAGCATCGCGTTGCCGTGGCCGTGGTCGACGCCCTTCGAACCGTTCTCCGCCACCCGGCGGCCGAACTCGCTGATCGTCACCAGGGTCACGTTCTTCATGCCGTCCGGGCCGAGGTCCGCGGCGAAGGCGGCGAGCGCCTCCGAGGTGGCGTAGAGGTTGTCGAACATCCGGGCGCCCTTGACGGCGTTGCCCAGGCCCTCGTGCATGTCCCAGTCGCCGGAGTCCACCGCGGCGGCGGCCAGGCCGACCTTCGCCTTGATCAGGCGGGCCACGTCGCGCAGGGCGGTGCCGAGCGGGGTCGCCGGATAGACGGCGCCGTTGGCCGGGGTGTAGGCGACGCCGCGCAGGCCGGTTGCGGCGGTCAGGGCGTTGTCCGCGGCCACGGCGGGGGCGGCCAGCAGGGGCGGCGCGTCCGCGTACATCTTGCGCAGTGCCGCGGCCATCGGCCGCTTTGTGCTCTCGCCTGCCAGCGTGAACTTGTCCAGCGAGGCCATGGCGACGTCGTTCGCCGGGCCGCCGAAGAGCCGGCTCGGCATGGCGTTGCCGAGCGACACCCCGCCGAGCGGCGCGGTCACACCGGTGCCGCCGAGCATCCGGTCCAGCCAGCCGGTGCGCACCGAGGTGCCGGCCGCGGCGCGTTCCATCTCCTCCATCGCGGCGAAGTGCGACCGGGTCGGGTCCGGCTGACCGACCGCGTGCACCGCGGCCAGATGCCCGGCGTTCCACAGTGGCAGCAGCGGGGACAGCGCCGGGTGCAGCCCGAACGTGCCGTCGCCCGCGATCACCTGGCTCTTCGGCAGGGCGATGCTGGGCCGGGCCCTGTAGTAGTCGGGGTCGCCGATCGGGGCGATCGCGGACAGCCCGTCGAAGCCGCCGCGCAGCGACAGCACCACCAGGGTGTCGCCGGCGTAACCCTCGGCGGCGAACGCCATCTGGGTGGACAGGCCCTCGCCGGCCAGCCCGGCCAGCACGGCGCCACCGCCGACCGCCAGCGTGCGGCCCAGCAGGCCGCGCCGGCTCAGCGACTTGATCTCGTCACAACCGCTGGTTTCCATCACGATCACCTCAGGGAGAACGTCGGCGCGTCGAGGACCAACGCGATCAGGTACGGAGCATGGCCCGCGAGCGACTTGTCGGTGCTGCTCAGAGAACTCGTCGGCAGCTTGCCCGCGACGCTGAGCACGGCGGCCGTGTGCGCGGCCGGCAGCTTGGTGCCGACGAGACGCACGGCCAGCGCGTCGACCAGTGCGCCGTACGTGGCGGGCAGCACGGGCACCAGTGACTTGAGCAGGTCGGCGGGGCGGACGAGCTGGCTGGGGTACCAGCCGGCGGCCAGGTTCAGGTGGCTGTTGCAGCGCATCAGGAACGCCGACGGGGAGGCCCAGGCGGCGGCCACGTCCGGGAAGCCGTTCGGCGGCGCCCAGCGCAGCGGCGCGTTCCCGGCGTCGACCAGGATGTTGTAGAGCGCGTCCAGCGACTTCACGCCGTCCTTCTCCGGGGTCAGGCCCAGCGTCCGCACGGTGGCGGCGAGGTCCTCGAACGGCGTCCGCTGCTTCTGGCCCACCGACGCGGCGAACTCCGGCGAGGTGAACAGGGCCCGCAGCATCGGCGCGATCGCGGTGCCGTTGTCCAGGTAGACCTGCGCCAGCTTGGCGACCAGGGTGGCCGGCGCCTCGTCGGCCACGAACCGCAGGCACATCCGGGTGGCCAGGCGGGTCGCCGTGGCCGGGTGCCTGGCCAGGTGATCGAGGAACGCCAGGGACGCCGCCTCGCCACCCTCGGCGGTCGCGTTGGCGTGCTGGAAGCCGAGGATGCTCACCGCGCCGGTGGCGTGCTTCGACGACGTGTACGCGTACTGTCCGGCGCTGTTGACCGTCATCCCGCTGAGCAGCCGCGCGGCCGCCTTCACGTCCGCCTCGCTGTAGATCATCCCGACGGTGTGCAGCTCCATCAGCTCGCGGGCGTAGTTCTCGTTCGGTTGCGCCTTGGTGGACGAACGGTTGTCCAGGTAGGTCAGCATCGCCGGGTGCTTCGCGGACGCCTTGAGCATGTCGGCGAAGGTGCCGAACGCGTGCTTGCGGATCACCTTCTGGTCGTAGTCGGCGCGGCTGTCCCAGACACCGGAGGACGGCGCCGCGATGTGCAGCACGTTGGAGAAGAAGTTGACCGTCGACTCGAACAGCTGCCGGTTGCTCCAGATCGCCCGCGCCACGGTGGCCCGGCCGAGCTGCTGGAACGACTCGTACGAGTGCACCTTGAGCGTGGCCCGCACGGTCGCGATGTCCGCGCCGGCCATCGGCAGCTTGGCCAGCACGCCGTCGCAGACGGAGTCGGCGATCGCCGCCGGCTTGAGCTGCTGCTCGAGCCAGCCGGCCACGCCGAGCTTGGTGGCCTCGGCGAGGGTGGCCGGGGTGGCGCCGAAGGTGGCCCGCCGCAGCAGGTGCGCGATCTGGTCGTCGTGCAGCAGGTTGGCCGGCCCGGCGGCGTAGGCGGCTTCGCTGTTCCCGGTGCCCAGTGCGATGCCGCCGGCGGCGGCAGCGGCGGTGGCGAGAACGGTCCGGCGCGAGGTCTTCGGCATCTGCATGCCAGCACGTTCGACCGGCGCTGAGCAGCGAATCGCGGTTCCGTGATGAGGCAACCGATGCGCAATCCGTGGGCACCCGTTCCGGGCACGGCACGCCGGACGTACGCTCGGTGGTGTGGATCACATGGAAGCGGTACGCACCCCCGCATCATGGGTCGTCGTCGGTCTGGACAACGGCGGGACCTGCAACAACGCCACCGTCCTCGACGCCACGGGACAGTTCCTCGTCGATCACCTGGTGGAGAACCCGAGCCTGGTGACCGACGGGCCGGAGTCCGCGGTCGAGCAACTGGCCGAGGCGCTCGGCGGCATCCTCACGATGACCAGCACCCCGCGCACCCTGGTGCGCGCGGTCGGGCTGGACACACCGGGCCCGGCCAGCGCCGACGGCGTGATCTCGTCCAAGGGCTCGACGAACTTCAACCAGGTCTCCTGGCACGGCTTCGATATCCGCGGCGCCCTGGAGGCGCGCATCGGCCTGCCGGTGATCTACAACAACGACGCGAACGCGGCCGCGCTCTACGCGCACCACCGGCACTTCGGCGCGGACGCCCTGGACCGCGGCTCGGTCTCCGCGATCGTCGGCACCGGGCTGGGCGGCGGCGTGGTCGAGGCCGGCAAGGTGGTCGGCGGCGCCGCCGGGATGGCCGGCGAGCTGGGCCACGTGCAGATCCCGCTGCACGGCGTGCTCGAGGACGGCCAGCCGGTGCCGCAATGCAACTGCGGCTTCGAGGGCGACGTGGAGAGCATCGCGTCGCTGACCGGCATCAAGAAGAACCTGCTGCCGTTCTGGCTGACGAAGTTCCCGGACCACCCGCTCGCCCAGGTGCCGCTGGGGAAGGCGGCCAAGCTGCTGCGCGGCTACGGCGAGAAGGAGGACCCGCTGGCGCTGGCCGTGTTCGGGCAGCAGGCGAGGGCGATCGGCAAGCTGTTCACCATCGCTGCGAACTTCACCGACCCGCACGCGTACTTCCTGGGCGGCGGCGTGGTCGAAGCCGCGCCGCACTTCCGGCAGTGGTTCCTCAACACCGTGCGCGAGCACACCGACCTGCGCCAGGAGCAGGCCGCCGCGGCGAAGTTCGCGCTGGTCCCCGACCTGGACATGGCCGGGGCCAGAGGCGCCGCGGTGGCCGCCCTGGAGAAGGTGCGCGCGGGCTAATCTTTCAGCGCGGTCTCGACGTCCGGGTGCAGCGACAGATACTCGGTCAGCCCGAGCGTGTCGAGCAGCCGCCGGAGAAACCCGGTCGGCGCCGCCAGCCGCACCCACCCGCCGCGCTCCATCGCGCGGCCGTGGGCGGTGACCAGCACCCCGACACCCATCGAGTCGCAGAAGTCGAGCCCCGACAGGTCCACGACGACCCGGGGCGCGGGCCGTTCGACAAGCCGGGCGAGGTTCGCCTTGAGCGCGGGCGCGGTGTCGATGTCGAGTGAGCCGCGCAGTGTCAGAACGGCCGTGTTCGGTGGATGGTGCGCGACCGAGACCTGCATGGCGGTGTCGCTTTCGATGGTGCGGACGGGGGACAGTGGGTCGCAGGGTCAACGGCTGGTTAACAGCCTATGCGAGCAATCCTCGCGCGCCGAAGCCCGACCTTGATCGACGTTCCACCGAACGCGCGAGTAACCTTGCTCGACGTGACCGACAAAGGTGATCTCGTCGAAGACTTCGAGCTGGCGGACCAGGACGGCAAGCCGCGTCGCCTCACCGAGCTCCTGAAGGACGGCCCGGTGGTGCTGTTCTTCTACCCCGCCGCCATGACCAGCGGTTGCACGGCAGAGAGCTGCTATTTCCGCGACCTGGCGACGGAGTTCCGCGAGGCCGGCGCCCAGCGCGTCGGCATCAGCCGCGACTCGGTCGCCAAGCAGCGCCAGTTCTCCGACCTCAACAACTTCGACTACCCCCTGCTCTCGGACCCCGACGGCGCGGTGGCCAAGTCCCTGGGCGTGCGCCGCAAGCTGCCATTGGGCCCGCTGAGCACCCGCCGGATGACCTTCGTGATCGACACGGACCGCCGAGTCCTGGACGTCATCCACAGCGAGTCCAACATGCAGGAACACGCCAACCAGGCGCTTCTCACCCTCCAGGCCAGAACTTCCTGAAGATCGAATTCCGGTCGTAGCGGGGTGGGTGGTGCGGACCGCAGCTCACGCCGAGGTGCCGGGCGACCACATCAAGGCCGCTGCGCGTCCAAGGCAATGCGCCCACCCGGCCACGCCCGTGCCCACTCCCGCCCGAAACGCGGCGGAACCAGTCAGACTCGGCCGTTAGTTTTCCCTTTGCGTGACGGCCGCCTCCCGGTTGCGCTCAACCAATCGGGTGGTTGGGTGATCCTCGCCCAAGACTTCGCGGCAGTCGGAGAGGGCTTGGTCGAACAGCCGGATTGCCTGGTCCAGCTCGCCGGCCGACTGATAGACGCTGGCGAGGTTGTTGGCCGAGACCAGGGTGTGCGGATGGTCGTCGCCGAGGACGCGGCAGCGATTGGTGAAATTCAGCTCCTACTGCGCGCCGGATCGCCGGTTCGTCGTCCTCGAGGGCGTGGACCAGGGCGCGCGGGATTGCCTCGGGGGCATACCAGGCCAGGACGCCGCGCGCGGCCAACCCGGTCAGCAGGGTCACGGCCGCGGGTGGGTCGAGCACGTCCAGCCGCAGCGGCCGGATCTGGCCGGGCCATCCGGTCGCTCGGCGGCTGGTGACCAGCACCCGGCCCGTCCGGTCGCGGCCGGCACCACTGTGGCGTTGGCGATCCGCTGCTGCAGGTCGCGTCCGCGCCGATGGAGATGATGCCCGCGTTGTCGTGACCGATCTGGACGGTCGCCGACTCGGTGTCGGGTGCGACCGGGACCGGATCGGAAGGAGACGTCGGCTTATGACGCCAAGGCGGCGGGGTCACTTCTGCTGGGTGTCTGCCGCGTTGTCGCCGGTCGAGATGATTCCGCTGTTGTCACCGCCGATCGCGAGCGACCGCGTGCCCAAGGCAGTCACCCCAGCGGATGACGCCGGCGGGGAAGCCGGCGGCGGCCCGGCCGCCGGGCGCGACAGCAGAATCGCCGCGACAGCGACCACCAGGCCCGCCACACCGGCCAGCCAGCTCGCGACTTCGACGCCCTGCAACCCGAACAGCCACGCCGCCACCGCCAGCCCGGCGGCCACCACCACTCCCAGCGCGATGATCACCCAGCGTTGCTTGCGCATCACGGCATCATCGACCGCCGGCGCAACCGGAGTCCCACCGGTGTCAGACCTCGTTGCGCCACTTGCGGCCGCTTCGGCCGATCAGGCGGTCGGCGTCCGTCGGGCCCCACGACGCCGCCTCGTACGTCGGGATCGGGGACTGGTCGTTGCCCCAGTGCTCGATGATCGGGTCGACGATGCGCCAGCACTGCTCGACCTCGTCGGTGCGGATGAACAGCGTCGGGTCGCCCAGCAGCGCGTCCAGAAGCAGACGCTCGTACGCCTCCGGAGACTCCTCGCGGAACGTCTTGTCGTACGAGAAATCCATGCTCGCCGTGCGCACCCGGAAGGAGTGACCGGGCACCTTGGCGCCGAAGCGCAGCGAGATGCCTTCATTGGGCTGGATCCGCAGGATCAGCGCGTCCGCCTCGAGATCGGTCAGCTGTGTCGTCGGGATCGGCAGGTGCGGCGGCCGCTGGAACTGCAGCGCGACCTCGGTCAGGCGGGCGGGCAGCCGCTTGCCGGTGCGCACATAGAACGGCACTCCGGCCCAGCGCCAGTTGTCCACGTTCAGCCGCATCGCGGCATAGGTCTCGGTGCGCGAGAGCGGGTCGACGCCGGTCTCGTCGCGGTAGCCCGCCATCAGGTCCTCGCGGGTGCCGCCGCGGGTGTATTGGCCGCGCACCGCCAGCTCGGCGATGTCCCGGTTGCTGGGCAGCCGGATCGCCTGGAGCAGCTTCACCTTCTCGTTGCGCAGGCCCTCGGCGTCGAACGACGCGGGCGGCTCCATCAGGGCCAGCGCGAGCACCTGCAGCACGTGGTTCTGCACGATGTCGCGCATCGCGCCGGCGTGCTCGTAGAAGCCGCCGCGGGTGCCGACGCCCAGCGTCTCGGCCACGGTGATCTGCACGTGGTCGACCCAGGAGCGGTTCCAGATGGGCTGGAAGATCGCGTTGGCGAAGCGCAGCGCCAGCACGTTCTGCACGGTGTCCTTGCCCAGGTAGTGATCAATTCTGAACACCTGGTGCTCGTCGAACGCGGCGTGCACGATGCCGTCCAGCTCATGGGCGGTGGCCAGATTCTTCCCGTACGGCTTCTCGATCACCAGCCGCGCGAAGGACCCCTCCTTGGCTTGGTTGAGTCCGGCCAGCGCCAGCCCGTTGATCACCGGCTCGAAGGCCTCGGCGGGCGTCGACAGATAGAAGATCCGGTTGCCGGCCGTGCCCCGGGTCGCGTCGAGCTCGTCGAGCACCTCGCCGAGCCGTTTGTAGGTCTCCGGGTTGTCGTAACCACCCGACACATAGCGGATGCCGCCCAGCAGCTGCGTCTTGTCGGCCAGGCTCTTGCCACCGAGCGCGCTCTTGCCGAACTCCTCGTCGGTCATCGGCGTGCGGGCCACGCCGACCAGGGCGAACTCACCGGGCAGGCGGTTGTGGCGGGCGAGGCTCTCGACGGCCGGCAGCAGCTTGCGCCGGGTCAGGTCACCGGAGGCTCCGAAGATCACCAGAGTGGCGGGTGGGGCGCTGCGCTCCTGCGTGAGCTGAGGGGCGGTGTCCATGGCTGTTGATCGTCCTCCGGCCGGTTGAAGCGTCTGACTGAACCTTACGCAGCGATCGACCTGCACGGTTCAGGCCCGTCCTTGGAATGCGACCAGGCCCATAGCCGCAAAAGTGGCATATTGGGGTGTAACGCCGAGGGAAGCATAGGGAGCATCACGTGAAGTACCGGTTGGTCACCCGCAGCGACTTCGACGGCCTCGTCTGCGCCGTGCTGCTGCGCGTCCTGGACATGATCGACGACATCACCTTCGTGCACCCCAAGGACGTCCAGGATGGGAACGTCGATATAACCGACCGTGACATCCTCACGAACCTGCCGTTCGACCCACGCGCTCACCTCGTGTTCGACCACCACCACTCGGAGACGCTGCGTAACAAGGCCGGGCTGGCGAACCACGTCATCGACGCCGACGCGCCATCCGCCGCGCGGGTCATCTACACCCACTTCGGTGGCCGGGAGCGGTTCCCGGAGATCTCCGACGACCTGATGCGGGCGGTGGACCAGGCCGACTCGGCGGACTACTCGCTGGACGACATCCTGCGTCCCGAGGGCTGGACCCTGCTCAACTTCCTGATGGACAGCCGCACCGGGCTGGGCCGCTTCCGCGAGTTCCGGATCTCCAACTACCAGCTGATGATGCTGCTGATCGACGCCTGCATCCACCACCAGGACGTGCAGGACATCCTGGCGCTGCCGGATGTGGCCGAGCGCGCCGACCTCTACCGGGACTGCTCGGCGATGTTCGTCGAGCAGCTGCACCGGATCAGCCACGTCGAAGGCGATGTGGTGGTGGTCGACCTGCGCGACGAGGAGACCATCCACGCCGGCAACCGGTTCATGATCTACGCGCTGTTCCCCGAGGCCCGGGTGTCGGTGCACATCATCTGGGGGCGGCAGAAGCTCAACACCGTATTCGCCTGCGGCAAGTCGATCCTCGACCGCACCTCGCCGGTGGACATCGGCGAGGTGATGCTGCGCTACGGCGGCGGCGGGCACGTGGCGGCCGGCACCTGCCAGGTCAGCCACGAGGAATCGGGCCGGGTCGAGCGCGAGATCATCACCGCCCTGCAGACCCTGCGAAACGTGTCCGTCAGCTGAGAAAGCCCCCTGAGGAAGCCACCTGCGGAAGCCCACCTGACGAAGCTCAGCTCGGGAAGACATGCCTCGGGGCGGGAAGCCGAACCTTCCCGCCCCGAGGGCTGCGAGTCGTGGGCCTTGCCCTGGGCCCCACCCGCCGGTCGTGTCCCGCGCCCCACGCGCATTGCACGACACACCCGCACCCACCTGTGCGGGGAGCTTCAGTTGTCCCGATAACTCCAGGACGTCACCCGCGGCGCGCCCGCGGCGACCGGTTCCTTGTCTTCGTCGGTCTCCGCATCTGAGGATTCCGCGGCCTCGTCGGAGGCCTCGGCCTCGACGGGCCGCCGGCGGATCATCAGGTACGCGGCCGCGACGAGCGCCAGCCCGGCGAGCACCCACCCGGCGATGGACCAGAATCCCGGCCCGTCATCGGTCTGCTCGGCCAGCGCGGCGAGCATGGCCGCGTCCTCGGCGCCGGTGTCCGTGCCGGTGGCGCCGGTCCCGCCGCCGTGGTGGCCGGTGGCCGCGCCCGCCTCGGCCGGGGTCAGCGTCAGCGTCGCCGAGGGCAGTGCCGGTCCGGTGCCGGACGCGTACGTCGCCTCCATGCCGAACGTGATCGAACTGGTCAGTGGCAGCGGCCCGAGCGCCACGGCCAGATCGGCCGCCCGGCCCGGGGGCAGTGCCTTGCCCGGCATCGCGATCCAGGTGATCGCGCCCGCCGTCTCGGTCACCGGCGTGCCGTTGTGGATGCTGGTCAGTGGGGTGGCCAGCTTCAGCGGGGTGATCTGCGGCGCCCAGTCGTCCACCGACAGCGGATAGACCTCGGCGATCGCGTTCTGCGGCGGGATCACGAGCTTCACCTTGGTGATCGCGCTCTGCCCGGTGTTGGTGACGGTGAAGTGGACGTTCTGCCCGCTGCCCTGGGGCGCGCTCGGCGGGTCGACCTTGACGTCCGCCAGGGCCGGGCAGGCCATGGTGAGAACGCCTGCCACGGTGGTGGCGGCCAGCACGCCCGCTCGGCGGGTGGTGATGAGGTTTCGGCTCACGAGGGGTAGTTCGGATCTCGGTCGCGGAAGGTTCAACGCCGTTCGCATTTCTTTTTTCCGGTACGGGAGGATGGCTGTCATGCGCGACGTGGCAATCGACGGAGACATGATCAGGCTCGGACAGTTCGTCAAGCTCGCCGACCTGGTGGACACCGGCGGCGAGGGCAAGATCCTGATCACCTCCGGGGACGTGCTCGTCAACGGCGAGGTCGATGTGCGCCGCGGCCGTCAGCTGCATCGGGGCGACGTGGTGGACGTCCGCGGCCGGACCGCGCGGGTGGTCTGAACGCGTCGAAGAACGTCAATGGATCATTTAGACATCCATTGACGCAGACCGTTGACACGCTCTGGATCACAGGCATGTACTGATGACCGGTGTGTTACCGAGTCCTCAACGGCCGGTGACGATGATGTCCGCCACGCTGGGGAGGCTTCATGTCTCGTGCACGCGTCCGCGCGGTTCTCGCCGCGGCCACCACCCTGATCCTGATCGTCACCTCCGGCTGCGCCGGGTGGGGTGGCGGCGGGGGCGGATCGGACAACCCGAACAGCATCGACGTGCTGATGGTCAACAACCCGCAGATGATCGACCTGCAGCGGCTGACCACGGACAACTTCACCCGCGAGACCGGCATCCAGGTGAACTTCACCGTGCTGCCGGAGAACGACGTCCGCGACAAGATCAGCCAGGAGTTCTCCAGCCAGGCCGGGCAGTACGACGTGGCCTCGCTGTCCAACTTCGAGATCCCGATCTACGCCAAGTCGAAGTGGATCGCGCCGCTGGACGACTACATCGCCGCGGACACCGCCTTCAACCAGGCCGACATCCTGCCGCCGATGACCCAGTCGCTGACCGCGGACGACGGCAAGGTCTACGGCGAGCCGTTCTACGGCGAGTCCTCGTTCCTGATGTACCGCAAGGACGTGCTGGACGCGCAGGGCATCCAGATGCCGGCCGCGCCGACCTGGACCCAGGTCGCGGACATCGCGGCGCAGGTGGACGGCAAGCAACCCGGGATGGCCGGCATCTGCCTGCGCGGGCAGCCCGGCTGGGGCCAGGTGTTCGCCCCGCTCACCACGGTGGTCAACACGTTCGGCGGCACCTGGTTCGACGAGGACTGGACCCCGCGGGTGAACGCCCCCGAGTTCAAGGCCGCCACCGAGTTCTACGTCAACCTGGTGCGCGAGCACGGCGAGGTCGGCGCACCCCAGGCCGGCTTCACCGAGTGCCTGAACAACCTGGTCCAGGGCAACGCCGCGATGTGGTACGACGCGACCAGCGCGGCCGGCTCGCTGGAGGCCGACGACTCCCCGGTCAAGGGCAAGATGGGCTACGTCGCCGCGCCGGTGATGCAGACCAAGAGTGCCGGCTGGCTGTACGCCTGGTCGTGGAGCATCCAGCAGGCCAGCGAGAAGAAGGACAACGCCTGGAAGTTCATCTCCTGGGCGTCCAGCAAGGAATACGAGGAACTGGTCGGCCAGCAGGTCGGCTGGTCCAGCGTGCCGGCCGGCAAGCGCGCCTCGACCTATGAGAACCAGGACTATCTGAAGGTCGCGTCCGCGTTCGCCGAGCCCACCGAGGCGGCCATCTCCAGCGCCGACCCGCGCAACCCGGGCGTGCAGCCGCGGCCCGCGATCGGCATCCAGTTCGTCGACATCCCCGAGTTCACCGACCTGGGCACCCAGGTCTCCCAGTACGTCAGCTCGGCGATCGCCGGCCAGATGAGCGTCGACGAGGCTCTGGATCGCGGTCAACGCCTCGCCGAGGACGTCGCGGAACGCTACAAGTCGCGCGAGCAAGGCTGAGAGGGGCCGGACATGACATCCGTGGCCGAGAAGACCGAGGTCGGCGCCGCCGAATCCCCCCGACCCCAGGGCGCCGCCCGCCGCGCGTCCGCCTGGGCCCGCCGCGCGCCGCTGCTGCCCGCCCTGATCTTCATGATCGTCGTGACCCAGCTGCCGTTCGTCGCCACGCTGGTCATCTCGTTCATGGACTGGAACGCGTACTACCCGGAGGAGCGGGGCTTCGCCGGGTTCGACAACTTCGCCCGGGTCTTCACCGACGTGAACATGCGCGACGCGGTGTGGACCACGATCCTGCTGACCGTGGGCGTGGTGCTGGTCAGCCTGCTGCTCGGGCTGGGCATCGCGCTGCTGCTGGACCGTAAGTTCCGCGGCCGGGGCGCGGTGCGGACCATGATCATCGCGCCGTTCCTGGTGGTGCCGGTGGCCGCCGCGCTGCTCTGGAAGCACGCGCTCTACAACCCGGAGTACGGCCTGTTCAACGGCGCGCTCACCTGGATCTGGGGGATCTTCGGCGCGGACCCGCCGCAGCCCGACTGGATCAGCAACATGCCGCTCTGGTCGGTGATCTTCGCGCTGGTCTGGCAGTGGACCCCGTTCATGATGCTGATCCTGCTGGCCGGTCTGCAGGGGCGGCCGCTGGACGTGATCGAGGCGGCCCGCATCGACGGCGCCAGCAGCTGGCAGATCTTCCGCAGCATGACCCTCCCGCACCTGCGGCAATACCTGGAGCTGGGTGCGCTGCTCGGCTCGATCTACATCGTGCAGAACTTCGACGCCGTCTTCACGATCACCTCCGGCGGGCTCGGCACGGCGAACCTGCCGTACACGATCTACACGATCTTCTACAACGCCCACGACTACGGGCGCGCCTCGGCCGCCGCGGTGGTCGTCGTGATCGGCACGATCATCATCGCGACGTTCGCGCTGCGGACCGTCTCGTCGCTGTTCAAGGAGGACTCGGGCCGATGAGCACAGTTGCGACGACGGCGCCGGCGGACGCCGTACCCAAGAAGAAGGACCGCGGCGGGGCGTGGCTGAGCCTGCTCGCCTGGGTGGTCGGCATCCTGTTCGTGCTGCCGGTGGTGTGGATGGTGCTGACCTCGTTCCACAGCGAGGCCGACGCCGCGACCAACCCGCCCGCCGTGTTCGTGCCGATCACACTGGAGGGCTACCGGGAGTTCTTCACCGGCGGCGCGAGCCCGTGGCCGCCGCTGCTCAACTCGCTGACCGCCAGCGTCCTGTCCACCGCGCTGGTGCTGATCCTCTCCATCCCGGCGGCCTACGCGCTGTCCATCAAGCCGGTCAAGAAGTGGACCGACACGCTGTTCTTCTTCCTGTCCACCAAGATGCTGCCGGTCGTGGCCGGCCTGCTGCCGCTGTATCTGTTCGCGCAGAACACCGGCCTGCTGGACAACATCTGGCTGCTGATCGTCTTCTACACCTCGATGAACCTGCCGATCGCGGTGTGGATGATGCGCTCGTTCCTCTCCGAGGTGCCGGTGGAGATGCTCGAGGCGGCGCAGATGGACGGCGCCAACCTGGTCAAGACGATGCGCTCGGTGATCGCGCCCGTGGTCATGCCCGGCATCGCCGCGACCGCGCTGATCTGCTTCATCTTCAGCTGGAACGAGCTGCTCTTCGCCCGGGTGCTGACCGCCACCGTGGCGGAGACCGCGCCGGTCTTCCTGACCAGCTTCGTGACGAGCCAGGGCCTGTTCCTGGCGCAACTGTGCGCGGCCGCGTTCGTGGTCTCGCTGCCGGTGCTGGTGGCCGGGTTCGCCGCCCAGGACAAGCTCGTCCAGGGCCTCTCCCTCGGTTCGGTGAAATAAGATCCACCTCATGACCAGCATGAACGGCGTTCGCCTGCCCGGAAACAGCACCGTCGAGCACATCGCGAAGGAGGTGCCGGAGCCGGGGTCCGGGCAGGTGCTGCTGGCTATGAAGGCGTCGTCGATCTGTGGCAGCGACATCCGGGCGATCTACCGGGAACACCTCGGGCACGGGCCGGAGGCCTATCAGAACGTGGTGGCCGGGCACGAGCCGGCCGGCCAGGTGGTCGCCGTCGGCCCGGACTGCAAACGCCTGCGGGTGGGGGACCGGGTCGCGGTCTACCACATCTCCGGCTGCGGCGTCTGCGACGAGTGCCGCGGCGGATACCTGATCGGCTGCACCTCGCCGCACCGCGCCGCGTACGGCTGGCAGCGCGACGGCGGCCACGCGGAATACCTGCTGGCCGAGGAGCGCACCTGCCTGCCGCTGCCGGACGAGCTGTCGTTCCTGGACGGCGCGCTGGTGTCCTGCGGGTTCGGCACCGCTTATCAGGCGCTGCTCCGGCTGGCCGTCTCCGGGCGGGACACGCTGCTGGTCACCGGCCTGGGACCGGTCGGACTGGCGGCCGGCATGCTGGGCCGGGCACTCGGCGCGGGCCCGATCATCGGCACCGACATCTCGCCCGAGCGGCTGGCCATCGCCGGGCGCCTGGGCCTGGTCGACCACGCCGTGATGGCGGACGCGGACGCGGCCGGCCGGATCGCCGAGCTCACCGGCGGCCAGGGCTGCGAGGCGACCGTGGACTGCTCGGGCAGCGCCCCGGCCCGCCTGCTCGCGCTGCGCAGCACCCGCACGTGGGGGCGGTGCGCGTTCGTGGGGGAGGGCGGCGAGGTCACCCTGGACGTGTCGCAGGAGCTGATCCACCGGCAGATCACCCTGCACGGCTCCTGGGTCACCTCGCTGCGCAACATGTCCGAGCTGCTGCAAAATCTGGTGCGCTGGCAGCTGCGCCCGGACGTCACCGTCACCGATCGCTTCTCGCTGGCCGAGGCGGGTGCGGCATACCAGCTGGCGGACGCCGGGACGTCCGGAAAAGTCGCGATTGTTTTCGACTGACCCGGAACCCCGCCATGGTCACGATCGTCGTACCGGTCATGACCGTTCGCCGCAGTCTGTGGGTGTCCTTCGCCGCCCTGATGATCGTCTCCGCCTGTGCCCGCACCGCCGACGATCCCGACGTGAACTCTCCGATGCCCGCCGCAGCCGGGCCCGGCGGAGGCGAACTGGCGTTGCGACTGAGTCAGGAGGGCGGCTTCGTGCCGCCGGACCGGATCGTCGGCCGGCTCCCGGAGATCAGCGTCTACCGGGACGGCCGGGTCATCACCGAGGGGCCGCAGATCGCCATCTATCCCGGCCCGGCCCTGCCCAATCTGCAGGTCACCCGGGTCGACGAGGCCAAGGTGCTCGACCTGGTCCAGCAGGCCCGCTCGGCCGGGGTGAGCGGCAACGCCGACTTCGGGCAGCCCAGCGTGGCGGACGCGCCGAACACCCGGATCGACGCCTACGTCGACGGTCAGATGTACAGCGCCAGCGTGGCCGCCCTGGGTGAGGCGACGCCGGACGACCCGCGGCTGACCCCGGCCCAGCGTGAAGCGCGGGCCAAGCTGGTGAAGTTCGCCGAGGGGCTGCGGGCGCTCGGCGGCGGCGCGCAGTCCACCGCCTATCGGCCGGAGCGGGTGGCGGCGCTGGCCCAGCCCTATTCGGCGCCGGACGACGGACTGCCCTCGCAGCCGCCCGCGGCGGCCTGGCCCGGGCCGGCCCTGCCGGGGGACAATCTCAACCCGAACGTGCCGATCGGCTGCGTCACCGCGGAGGGCGCCGAGGCGGTCAAGCTCCTCGACGTCGCCGCCAGGGCGAGCCAGAACACGCCCTGGACCTCCGGCGGCAAACAGTGGACCGTGACGTTCCGACCGCTGCTGCCGGACGAAACCGGCTGTGCCGACCTGAAGAGGGCGCGATGATGCCGATCGGGGATCCGTTCGACCCGGACGAGGTACTGCCCCGGAGCACGCAGGGTGACGAGTCCGGAAACGGCGACGGGCCGGGACGGATCACTCCCGCCCCGGCCCGGCCGGCCTGCCGTCCGATCACTGCACGCCGAGCAGGTCCACCACGAAGATGAGGGTCTCGCCCGGCTTGATCACGCCGCCCGCACCGCGCGAGCCGTAGCCCAGGTCCGGCGGGACGGTCAGCTTGCGGCGGCCGCCGACGCGCATGCCGGCCACGCCCTTGTCCCAGCCGGCGATGACCTGGCCACCGCCGAGCGGGAACTGGAACGGCTCGCCGCGGTTGTAGGAAGCGTCGAACTCCTTGCCGGACGAGTGTGCGACACCCACGTAGTGCACGCTGACGTACCGGCCGTCCTTGGCCTCGTCGCCGTCACCCACGGTGATGTCCTCGATCACGAGCTCGGCGGGCGGCTCACCGGTGATCGGGCCGACGTCGGGCTTGTCCATGCGTCCTCCTGTTGTCGATTACGCAAGCCATGCAATCACAGCCGCCCAGGATTTCCGGCATTACCACCCGGGCCGGTGAACGACCGGCGTGCTGCGTGCGTACCCCCGGGCATGTCCGTCGTCACCCGCATCGGCGCGCTCGCGGCAGCCACCGGCCTCACCGCCCTGGCCGCGCTCGCGCCCGCCCTGCCCGCCTCCGCACACGGCGCCACCACCCAGCCGATCAGCCGGACCGCCGCCTGCAAGGCGGGCGGCGCGGACGCCGACTCCGCTGCCTGCAAGGCGGCGCGGAAGGCGAACGGCGGACCCTTTGGCAGCTTCGACAACCTGCGCGTGCCGAACGTCAACGGCCGGGACCGCGAGCTGATCCCGGACGGCGAGCTGTGCAGCGGCGGGCTGGACGCCTACGACGGGCTGAACGTCGCCCGGGACGACTGGCCGGCCACGAAAGTGGACGCGGGGGAGACGCTCGCCGTGCGGTATGCGACGACGATCCCGCATCAGGGCACGTTCCGGCTCTATCTGACCACCCAGGGCTACGACCCCGGGAAGAAGCTGCGCTGGGACGATCTGGCCGACAAGGCGATCCTGGTGGACAAGGATCCGCCGCTGCGGGACGGCGCCTATCGGATGACCGCGAAGTTGCCCAACGACCGCAGCGGGCGGCACGTGCTCTTCGTGGTCTGGGAGAACTCCTCGACGCCGGACACCTACTACTCGTGCTCGGATCTGGTCATCGCCGCGCCGGCCGTGCGGAAGGCCGCGGCGGCGCCGACCAAGAAGGCGAAGCCGGCCGCGACGAAGAAGGCCGAGCCGTCGCCGGCCGCCGAGGAACCGGCTGCCGAGAAGACGATCAATGCCGCGCCGGTCGCGGCTCCGCAAACCGCCGAGCAGGACGCTGACCTGGGACGGCACATCATGGTCGGCGCCCTGCTGGTGCTGGCGGCGGTAACGGGCACCCTCGGGGTCCTCCGGCTACGTCGCGGACGGCGTACTCAGCAAATTCCCAGGCGACCGCAGAACCGTTGAACCACAACGCTTCGGGCTTCGTACTGATGGGCGTCGACGACGTAGGCCACGCCCCTTCCCAACCGAAAGGCCGAGCATGAGTCGTGCACAGTACGGCAGCCGGACCGGCACCCGCCTGTCCCGCCGCCGGGTTCTCACCGTCGCCGCCACCGTGGGGGTCGGCGCCTCAGTTGCCGGTGTAGCCGGGCTGAGCATCGCCGGTGAGAAAGAGGGCAGCGACGGCGACGGTCAGCCTCTGGTGATCTCCCTGCGTGACGCGAAGAAGGGCACGTTCGACGTGTTCTCCGGCGGATCGCGGCTCACCCTGACCGACCGCAAGCTGGCCGCGCAGCTGCTCAAGGTCGCCAAGCGCGGCTGAGCCCGCGGCCCCTTTCCCCTTCTCCCCCCAAAGGACCCCCCAACGTGTCTTCCCATCGTGAAGCGCCGGAGATCAGCAAGGATCCGGTGGCGGACAGCTCCGACCTGTACGCGTTCGTCAGCCCCGACGACCCGGACACCGTGACGCTGATCGCCAATTACGTCCCGCTGCAGTTGCCCGCCAGCGGACCGAACTTCTTCGAGTTCGGCGACGACGTGCTCTATGAGATCCACATCGACTCCAACGGTGACGCCCGGCCGGACCTCACGTACCAGTTCCGGTTCCGCACCGAGCTGCGCAACGACAAGACCTTCCTCTACAACACCGGCCCGATCGAGTCGCTGGACAGTGAGAACTGGAACCGGCGGCAGTTCTTCTCGGTGACCAAAGTGGACGCACACGGCAAGCACACTGTGCTGGCCGAGAAGCTGCCGTGCCCGCCCTGCAACGTCGGCACTCTGTCCATCGCCGACTACGAGGGCCTGGCCGAGGACGCGGTGCACAAGCTCAAGTCCGGCGAGAAGGTGTTCGCCGGCCAGCGCGCCGACGCGTTCTTCGTGGACCTCGGCTCGATCTTCGACCTCGGCACGCTGCGCCCCTTCCAGAACGCGCACCTGGTCGGGCAGAAGCTGTTCAACTATGCCGGCAAGGCGGTGAACGCGACCGACAAGACCAATGTGCACTCGATCGCGCTGCAGGTCCCGCTGCACATGGTCCGCAAGGACGGCAAGAAGAAGGTGCGCGGGCGCGACGCCGGCGCCGTGATCGGCGTGTGGACCTCGGCCAGCCGCCGGCAGGTGCAGGTGCGCCAGGGCGGCAAGGACCACGACGACGTGTACGTGGGCCCGCAGACCCAGGTCTCCCGCCTCGGCAACCCGCTGTTCAACGAGGTCATCGTGCCGATGGCGCAGAAGGACCTGTTCAACAGCCTGCCGCCGAGCGAGGACAAGCGGTTCGCCGAGTTCGTCGCCACCCCGGAGCTGGGCGGGCTGCTGCCGGTGCTCTACCCCGGAGTGTTCGACAAGCTGGCCGAGCTGAACAAGGCCGGCGAGCCCCGCGCGGACCTGCTGGCGATCCTGCTCACCGGCATCCCGGACGGTCTGATCGAGGACTTCCAGAACAACACCGGCGAGGTCCAGGCGGACATGCTGCGGCTGAACACCGCGATCCCGCCGTCCAAGAAGGAGAATCCCTTCGGGTTGCTCGGCGCGGACCTGGCCGGCTTCCCGAACGGGCGCCGGATCGCCGACGACGTGGTCTCGATCTCGCTGCGCGCCATCGCCGGGGTCACCGTGCCGCTGGTCAACGCCGAGTTCGAGCCGGACGAGGCGGCCGCCCTGGTGGAGCAGGGGCTGAGCATCAAGGACGTCAGCGCCGACCTGCTGGACAAGTTCCCCTATCTGCCGACGCCGTTCGACGGGTTCAACAACCCGACGCCTCCGAAGAAGGAGTAGCCCAATAATGACCGTGGGCGTGCACCACCACCACACAATGGCCCCAAGCGGCCAGGGCACCGTCGTGCTGAACATCGGCGGCGACATCGGCGCCATGATCATCCACACGCCGGGCAGCCTGCACGGGCACGAGATCGAGGTCAGCCCGGTCGACGACCCGACGATCCGCACGCACGCCGCGGTCCGGGCCCGCTATGTGCGCGGCGGGGTGCGGTGGAGCGTGGTCATCGAGAGCCTGCCGGCCGGCCGGTACTCGGTCTGGCGGGACCCGGTGACGGTGCTCGACGAGGTCGAGGTGTCCGGGGGCGCGGTGACCGAATATGAATGGCCCATCGCGGTGGCTGCCTGAGCGTCACACCGGTACTACAGTCGGCTGATGGCGTCCTCTGACGACGATGCCGGCGTGCCCTTACGCACGTCGTTACGGACCACCGACCTGGAAGAGGCCGGTCGGTTCTGCCGCCGCTTGTTCTACGAGAGCGTCCGGGTCCGCCCGCTCGGGGCGGACCGGACGCTCGATTTCGTTGCGGACGGCATCCGCCTGGGTCCGCTGACCGTCGGCGAGGTCCGGTACGGCAGGGACGTCTACGTCACCGCCAACGATCTGGAGACCGCCTATCACGTGCTCGCCCCGCTCACCGGCGCGGTGCAGTCCCGCCAGCTCGGGCACGTGGTGGCCGCCGATCCGTCCTGCGCGGTGGTGCTGCAGCCGGTCGGCGAGGTCGAACTGACCTGGTCGGGGGACTGCCGGCTGCTCAGCGTCAAGGTGGACCGGGCGGTGCTGGAGCGCGAGGTGGACGCCGCCCTGGACCGGCAGGTGGCGTCCCCGATGCCGCTGGGCGCGAGCTTCCCCACCGGCAGTGGCGCCGGGCGCAGCTGGGCCGCGCTGGTGCGGCTGATGCTCGAGGAGATGCGCGGCAAGGAAAGCCTGATCGACCACCCGCACATGGCCCGGATCTGGCAGGACCTGCTGATCAGCGGGCTGGCGCTGACGGTCGAGCACCCCTATTCGAACGAGCCGGCGGCGCGCCGCCCGCGCACCGTGAAACGCACCCTCGACGCGATGCACGCCGAGCCCGGGCACCAGTTCACCGCCGCCGAGCTGGCCGGGATTGCCGGGGTCGGGGTGCGGGTGCTGCAGGAGTCGTTCAAGCAGCACCTGGGCATGTCGCCGCTGACCTATCTGCGCCGGCTGCGGCTGGACGGGGTGCACCACGAGCTGACCCGCGCGGATCCGTGGCAGGTGAGCGTCAGCGAGGTGGCCGCCCGGTGGGGATTCACCCACCTCGGGCGGTTCGCGGGCGCGTACCGGTCGCGTTTCGGGGTCTCGCCCTCGCAGACCCTGCGCGATCGACGCTAGCTAGAGCTCCACCTGCTGGCCCTTGCCGATGACCACCACGCCGTTGTCGGACACCGTGTAGAACTTGCGGTCGCGATCGAGGTCGACGCCGATCTGGGCGCCCTCGGGCACGATCACGTTCTTGTCCAGGATGGCGTTCTTGATCACTGCGCGGCGGCCCACCTGGACGCCCTCCATCAGCACCGAGCCCTCGACGTGCGCCCACGAGTTGACCCGCACGTTGGGGGAGATCACCGACCGCTCGACCAGGGCGCCGGAGACCACCACGCCGGGGGAGATCATCGACTCGACGGCGCGGCCCTGACGGTCGTCGTACCCGTGCACGAACTTGGCCGGCGGCCAGGAGCCGTAGTTCGTGAAGATCGGCCACTCCATGTTGTAGAGGTTGAACACCGGCAGCGTGGCGATCAGGTCCATGTGGGCCTCGTAGAACGAGTCGAGCGTGCCCACGTCGCGCCAGTAGCCGCGGTCGCGCTCGGTGCTGCCCGGGACCGCGTTGTCGCGGAAGTCGTAGACGTTCGCCTCGCCCCTGGCCACCAGCATCGGGATGATGTTGCCGCCCATGTCGTGCTTGCTGTCCGGGTCCTGCGCGTCGCGGGTGACCGCCTCGCAGAGCGCCCGGGTGCTGAAGATGTAGTTGCCCATCGACGCATAGATCTCGTCCGGCGCGTCCGGCAGCCCGTCGACCTCCTTGGGCTTCTCGCGGAACGCCTTGATCTTGCGGCCGTCCTCGGCCACGTCGATCACGCCGAACTGGTCGGACATCGTCTTGGGCTGGCGGATGCCGGCCACCGTGACCGCCGCCCCCGAGGCGATGTGCTGGTCCAGCATCTGCTTCGGGTCCATCCGGTAGATGTGGTCCGCGCCGAAGACGATGACGTAGTCCGGATTCTCGTCGTTGATCAGGTTGAGGCTCTGGTAGATGGCGTCGGCCGAGCCGGCGAACCAGCGCGGGCCCAGGCGCTGCTGCGCGGGCACCGGCGTCACGTAGTTGCCGAGCAGCGTCGACATCCGCCAGGTCTTGGTGATGTGCCGGTCGAGCGAGTGGGACTTGTACTGCGTCAGCACGACGATCTTCAGGAACCCGCCGTTGGCGAGGTTCGAGAGCACGAAGTCGATCATGCGGTAGATGCCGCCGAACGGGACACCGGGCTTGGCCCGGTCGGCGGTGAGGGGCATCAGGCGCTTGCCTTCGCCACCGGCCAGAACGATCGCGAGCACCTTGACAGCCATGAAAGGACGCTAACTTTCTCGCTGCGCGAACGCCAGCCGAAAGGGCTAAGTTCAGAGACGTGAACGAACCCGGTTCGAAATCTCTCCGTGTCGACCTGCTCACCCGTGAGTATCCACCGGAGGTCTACGGCGGCGCGGGCGTTCACCTGGAATATCTGGCCCGCGACCTGCATCCGCTCGCCGACGTCCGGGTGCACTGTTTCGGCGCGCCACGCTCCGAGCCGGGCGTCACGGCCTACCCCGAGCCGGCCGAGCTCGCGGACGCCAACGCGGCGCTGCGGGTGATGGGAGTCGACCTGGCGATGGCCTCCGGGTGCGCGGGCACCGACATCGTGCACTCGCACACGTGGTACGCGAACTTCGCCGGCCACACCGCAAAGCTGCTGCACGGCGTGCCGCACGTGGTCACCACGCACAGCCTGGAGCCGCTGCGCCCGTGGAAGGCGGAGCAACTCGGCGGGGGCTATGCGCTGTCGTCGTTCTGCGAGCGGGTGGCGATCGAGAACGCCGACGCGGTCATCGCCGTGTCCGGCGGCATGAAACGCGACGTGCTGACGGCCTATCCGAGCGTGGACGAGTCGAAGATCAAGGTCGTCTACAACGGGATCGACACCACGCAATACCAGCCCGACCGCGGCACCGACGTGATCGAGCGGCTGGGCATCGACCTGAACCGGCCCAGCGTGGTGTTCGTCGGCCGGATCACCCGCCAGAAGGGCCTGCCCTACCTGATGCGGGCCTGCCACGACCTGCCGCCCGAGGTGCAGATCGTGCTGCTGGCCGGCGCGCCGGACACCAAGGAGATCGCCGCCGAGGTCGAGGGCCTGTCCATCCAGCTGCGCAACGCCCGCGACGCGGACAGCGTGATCTGGGTGCAGGAGATGCTGCCCAAGCACGAGGTGGTGCAGGTGCTCACGCACGGCACGGTGTTCGTCTGCCCGTCGATCTACGAGCCGATGGGCATCGTCAACCTCGAGGCGATGGCCTGCGAGACGGCCGTGGTGGCGACCGCGACCGGCGGCATCCCCGAGGTGGTGGCGGACGGCGAGACCGGCTTGCTCGTGCCGATCGAGCAGGTCGGCGACGGCACCGGCACCCCGGTCAACCCGGACAAGTTCGTATCCGACCTGGCCGCGGCGATGACCGAGCTGGTCACCGATCCGGCGCGGGCCCGGGAGATGGGCCTGGCCGGGCGGCGCCGCGCGGTGGAAAAGTTCTCCTGGTCGACGATCGCTCAGGACACGCTCTCGGTCTACCGCTCCGTGCTCTGAATGATCTCCCTCGCGACCGCCCGGCCGGACAGCCAGGCGGTCTGCACGCGGGGTTTCCCGAAGGCGTCGCCCGCCAGATAGACGTTGCCCTGCCGGTGGAAAGGCCCGTCCTGTTTTTCGGGCGTGGCGAAGGTCCAGCGGTGCACTCGCGTCGACCCGGCCTTCGGCAGGTCCAGCAGCTCGCGGACGGCCCGCTCGAGGTCGGCCGCGGCGGCCGCCGGACCGTCCAGCCGCGGCCGCGCGAACTCGCCGGTCGAGTGCGCCACCAGCACCGGCGCCCGGTCGCCACGCCGGTCGCCGTCGTCACAGACCGTGGCGATCGTCGGGTGACCGTTGACGAACATGCCGTGGAAGTCCGCCCACGCCCGGTCCGGATAGGTGAGGACGGCCGTCAACACCGGAGACCATTCCTGCGGTACGCCCACAGCGGCGATCCGCGCGGCCTGCGGTCCGGGCATCGCCAGCACCACCGCGTCCGCCTCGGGCAGCGTGCTGACCTCGTGCTCCAGCGTCACGTCCAGCTCGGCGGCCAGGTCCTCGGCCAGGCTGCGCAGCCCGCCCGGCGCCGCCCAGCGCATCGGGCCGGTCGCCTGGTCGCGGCGGCCCTCCTCGAGCACGGCGAAGGTGTCCGTCCACGGGTGCGCCAGCCCGGCCACCCGCCAGCCGTCCAGGCGGCCCTGGAAGGCCGGGTCGTCGGCGGTGATGTACGCGGCGCCGATGTCCGCGTACCGGTCGTCGAAGCGCTTGCTCGCCAGCCGGCCGCCGACCACCCGGCCCCGCTCCAGCACTCGCGCCGGAACGCCGGCATCCAGCAGCTCACGGGCGCAGGCCAGGCCCGCGATGCCGGCACCCACCACGATCACGGTCACCCGGTGGACTCTACGGGCGCCGCGGAGCCGTTCAGCTCAGCAGGGCACACTGGTGCCATGCGCCGTCCTCCCGTTCGCATCGTCGCGATCGTCGTCGTCGCGGTGATCGCGGTGGCCGCGATCGGTTTCGGCCTGATCCGGGCGGCCACCTACGACCCGCCGGCGGTGGCGCCGGTCGCCCCCGCGGCGGCCGGCCCGATCGGTGGCACACCCGGCCGGTGCGGCGCGGTGCCGGTGCGGGCGCCGCACGAGCTGCGGGGCATGTGGCTGACCACGGTCAACAACATCGACTGGCCGTCGCGGCCGGGCCTGCCCGAGGCGCAGGTGAAGAAGGAATATCTGGACTGGCTCGAGCTGGCCCGGACCCAGAACCACAACGCGATCTTCGTGCACGTGCGGCCGAGCGGGGACGCGTTCTGGCAGTCCGCCTATGCGCCCTGGTCCGAGTGGCTGACCGGGCGCCGGGACGGGAAATCACCCGGCTGGGACCCGATGAAGTTCATGGTCGACGAGGCGCATGCGCGAAATCTGGAGTTCCACGCCTGGTTCAACCCGTACCGGGGGACCCAGCCCGGGCCGAACGGACCCGGCGCCGACTTCAAGAAGCTTGCGCCGAACCACCCGCTGATCAAGCACCGCGACTGGTCGATCTCCTACCCGAAGGGCGAGAAGGCCCGCCTGTACTTCGATCCGGGCATCCCCGAGGCGCGCAGGTTCGTCGAGGACTCGATGCTGGAGGCGGTCCAGAAGTACGACGTGGACGGTGTGCACTTCGACGACTTCTTCTACCCCTATCCCGAGGAGGGCGAGGACTTCCCGGACTCGGCGTCGTACCAGAAATATGCGAAGCCGGGGCAGAGCCGCGCGGCCTGGCGGCGGGACAACGTGAACACCCTGGTGCGCGAGATGGACCAGCGGATCAAGCAACTCAAGCCGTGGGTCAAGTTCGGGATCAGCCCGTTCGGCATCTGGCGGAACGCGCGCACCGACCCGGCCGGCTCCGACTCGAAGGGGCTGGAGAGCTTCGACGCCATCTATGCCGACACCCGCACCTGGGTCCGCGAGGGCTGGCTCGACTACATCGTGCCGCAGCTGTACTGGGCGATCGGCTTCGACAAGGCCGACTACGTCAAGGTGCTGCCCTGGTGGGCGAAGCTGGTCAAGGGCACCGACGTGCAGCTCTACATCGGGCAGGGCGACTACCGCGTCGGCGAGAAGGGCCCGTGGCGGGACCCGGCCCAGATCGAGAAACAGCTGCAGCTCAACGACAAGTACGCGGTGCTCGGCAGCGTGCACTTCAGCGCCAAGCAGATCCGGGCCGACCGGCTGGGCGCGGTGACCCGCTACCGCAAGACGCACTACGCCGGTCCCGCGCTGCTGCCGCCGATGCGCCAGTTGCCCGCCGACCCGCCGTCCGCGCCGCTGCTGGTCGCGGCGCGCGCCGCCGGCAACGGCGTGACCATCGACTGGCAGCCGGGGGAGTCGAAACCGGCGTCCTGGGCGCTCTATCGCGTGGACGGCGCCGCCGCGCCGCTGCTGGCGACCGGCAGCGCCGGCACGAAGGTGGTCGCGCCCGGTCCGGGCACCTACTGCCTGAGCGGGCTGGACCGCAGCGGCAACGAGGGCGCCGTCGGCCCGCCGCTCACCGTCAACCCGTGACCTTGCCGTCCACCACCTCCAGGTGGCGGGCGGTGTGCACCGCGCCGAGCATCCGCCGGTCGTGGGTGACCAGCAGCAGCGTGCCCGGGTAGCTCGACAGGGCCTGCTCCAGCTGCTCGATCGCGGGCAGGTCGAGGTGGTTGGTCGGCTCGTCGAGGACCAGCAGGTTGACCCCGCGGGCCTGCAGCAGCGCGAGCGCGGCCCGGGTGCGTTCGCCCGGCGACAGGGTGCCGGCCGCCCGCCGCACGTGATCGGCGCGCAGCCCGAACTTCGCCAGCAGCGTGCGCACCTCGGCGTCGGCGAACTCCGGCACCGCCGCCCCGAACGCCCGCATCAGCGGCTCGTCGCCGAGGAACAGCCCGCGCGCCTGATCCACCTCGCCGACCACCACGCCCGGCCCGAGTCTCGCGGTGCCCTCGTCCAGCGGCACCCGGCCGAGCAGCGCGCCCAGCAGCGTGGTTTTGCCCGAGCCGTTCGCCCCGGTGATCGCCACCCGGTCGGCCCAGTCGATCTGCAGCGTCACCGGCCCGAGCGTGAAGGCGCCGCGGCGCACCACCGCGTCCCGCAGCGTCGCCACCACCGCGCCGGCCCGGGGCGCGGCGGCGATCTCCATCCGCAGCTCCCACTCCTTGCGCGGCTCCTCGACCACGTCCAGCCGCTCGATCAGCTTCTCGGTCTGGCGAGCCTTGGCGGCCTGCTTCTCGCTGGTCTCGCCGCGGTGGTGCTTGACGTGCTTGTCGCCGTCGGTGGCCTTGCGCCGGGCGTTGCGCACGCCCTTCTCCATCCAGGCGCGCTGCATGCGGGCGCGTTCCAGCAGGTCCTCGCGCTTGTCGGAGAACTCCTCGTAGTTTTCGCGGGCGTGCCGCCGGGCCCGCTCGCGCTCCTCCAGATATGACCCGTAGCCACCGCCGAACAGGGTCACCCGCTGCTGCGCCAGGTCGAGCTCGAGCACCTCGGTGACCGTGCGGGTGAGGAACTCCCGGTCGTGGCTGACCAGCACCACGCCGGCCCGCAGGCCCGAGACGAACTCCTCCAGCCGGCGCAGGCCGTCCAGGTCGAGGTCGTTGGTCGGTTCGTCCAGCAGGAACACGTCGTAGCGGCTGAGCAGCAACGACGCCATCCCGGCGCGGGCCGCCTGGCCGCCGGAGAGCGCGGTCATCGGATGGTCCAGGTCGACCGCGAGACCCAGGTCGGCGGCCACCTGCTCGGCGCGCTCCTCGAGGTCGGCGCCGCCCAGGTCGAGCCACCGCTCCAGCGCCGTCGCATAGGCGTCGTCGGCTCCGGCCTCGCCCGCGGCCAGGCGCTCGGCGGCCACGTCCATGGTCCGCTGCGCCGGGCCGACGCCGGTGCGGCGGCCGAGGAAGTCGCGGACCGTCTCGCCCTCGCGCCGGTCGCGCTCCTGCGGCAGGTAGCCCACCGTCGCGGTCGGCGGGCTCAGCGAGACCGTGCCCGCCTCGATCGGGATCACCCCGGCGAGCGTGCGCAGCAGGGTGGTCTTGCCGGCGCCGTTGGCACCGACCAGGCCGATCACGGCACCCGGGGAGACCACCAGGTCGAGGCCGCTGAAGAGAGGACGGTCGCCGTGCCCAGCGGCGAGATTACGGGCGATCATCGTGGCGCTCATCGCGCTGAAAAGCCTAACCGGGGTCTCAACCGCTTTCCCCGGGGCACCTCACCGCCTTCCCGGGCACCTCACCCGCCATTCCCGGGCGCCTCGCCGCTCTCCCCGGGCACCTCACCGCGCGTTCCCGTCCTACCATCACCAGCGTGATGGACCTGGACCTCGACGATTTCGCCGCCGCGGTGGCCGTCAGAGCCACCGGGTGGCGGGAAGCCGGGGTCGAATGGCAGCTGCATCGCAGCCCCGTCCGCGGCAAGTCGTCCGCCTGGGTCGACTGCACCACCGTCCACCACCTGGCCCAGCTGATCGTCTGGACCAGCGGCGAGGCCGAGCTGATCGTCGGCGACATCGCGACCGGAGACGTCGCCACCACCGTCTACGAAATGACCGACGCCGCCGAACTCGCGGGCTGCCTCGACGACCTCACCACCCGGCTGACTCCACCCCCGATCAGGGCCTGACAAAGCTCAGGCCGGCTCCACGCTCGATCGGGACCGCCTCTCCGCTGACCTGGGTGCCGGGCTCGCCGGGGACCAGGGTCACCGTCAGGCGGCCCGGGCGGCCCAGGTCGTCACCCTGGTGCAGGTGCAGCACACCCTCGACACCGCGTTCGCGCAGGTAGCCGCCCAGCGCCGCGGCCGCCGCCCCGGTGGCCGGATCCTCATAGACCCCGCCCACCGGGAACGGGTCGCGCACGTGGAACGTGTCCGCCGACTCGCGCCACACCAGCTGGATCGTGGTCCAGTCGCGGGCGGTCATCAGCTCGGTCAGCGCGGGCACGTCGTAATCCAGCTCCGCCAGCCGCTCGCGCGTGCCCGCCGCGATCACCGGATGACGGGCTCCGCCGTAGGCCACCCGCGGCGGCAGGTCGGGGTCCAGCTCCTTCTCCTCCCAGCGCAGCGCCGCCAGCAACGCGATCAGGTCCTCCGCGGACAGGTCGGCGGTGCTGGTCGGGACGCTGACCAGGGTGGCCCGCCCCCGGTCGTCGACGGTCACCGGCACCTCGCCGGCGTTGGTCACGAACCGGTGCAGCCCCGGGCCCAGCGCCACCGCGGTCGCCACCGTCGCGTGACCGCAGAACGGCACCTCGGCGAGCGGGCTGAAATAACGCACCCGGACCTCGCCGCCACCGCGGTCCTCGGTGATGAACGCGGTCTCCGAATAACCCACGTCGGCCGCGATCGCGAGCATCTCCGCGTCGCCGAGCCCGGCGCCGTCGAGGACCACCCCGGCCGGGTTGCCGCCCGCCGGGTCTGCCGTGAAGGCCGCCCATCTCTGAATCTCCGCCATGCCGCAGAGCCTGCCGTGCCGGCGCCCGAGCCCGAAAGGGCCAATCTCCGGCCTGTGGAAAACCTCCGGCCTGTGGACAAGTCGTTGCCCGTCACAAAGCGGGGGTAGCTTCGATCACGTGACAGACCCGCACACCACGATCACCCCGGAAACACCCTCCGATCTTCCGCGCACCCTCGGCGAGCTGCGCTCCGCCGGCCACGAATTCAAGACGGTCAAGGAAGAGCTGCGCGAGAACCTGCTCGACCGGCTGCGCTCCGGCGCGCCCCGCTTTCCCGGCATCGTCGGCTATGACGACACCGTGCTCCCCGAGGTCGAGCGGGCGCTGCTCGCCGGCCACGACATGGTCCTGCTCGGCGAGCGGGGCCAGGGCAAGACCCGGCTGCTCCGCGGCCTGATCGACCTGCTCGACGAGTGGACCCCGATGATCGAGGGCTCCGAGCTGCGCGAGCACCCCTATCTGCCGCTCACTCCGGCGTCCCGCCGGCAGGCCGCCGAGATGGGCGACCTGCTGCCGGTGGCCTGGCTGCACCGCTCGGAGCGTTATGGCGAAAAGCTCGCCACCCCGGACACCAGCGTCGGCGACCTGATCGGCGACGTCGACCCGATCAAGGTGGCCGAGGGCCGGGCGCTGGGCGACCCGGACACGATTCACTTCGGCCTCGTGCCGCGCACCAACCGCGGCATCTTCGCGGTCAACGAGCTGCCCGACCTGGCCGAGCGCATCCAGGTGTCGCTGCTCAACGTGCTCGAGGAGCGCGACATCCAGGTGCGCGGCTACCAGTTGCGGCTGCCGCTCGACCTGCTCCTGGTGGCCAGCGCCAACCCGGAGGACTACACGAACCGCGGCCGCATCATCACGCCGCTGAAGGACCGCTTCGGCGCCGAGATCCGCACGCACTACCCGCTCGAGGTCGAGCTGGAGACCGCGCTGGTCCGGCAGGAGGCGGCGCTGGCCGCGGCGGTGCCCGACCACTTGATCGAGGTGCTCGCGCGCTATGCCCGCGGCGTCCGTGAGTCGCCGGCGGTGGACTCCCGCTCGGGGGTCTCGGCCCGGTTCGCGATCGCCGCCGCCGAGACGGTCGCCGCGTCCGCGCTGCGCCGCTCCGGGCTGCGCGGCGAGCGCGAGGCGGTCGCCCGCATCTGCGACACCGTGTCGGTCACGTCCACGCTGCGCGGCAAGGTCGAGTTCGACAGTGGCGAGGAGGGCCGGGAGACCGAGGTGCTGGCCCACCTGCTGCGCGTCGCCACGGCCGAGACGTTCCGGGCCCGGCTGGCCGGCCTCGACCTGTCCGGCTTCACCGACCTGGTGTCCGAGGGCGCGATCATCGAGACCGGCGACCTGGTCTCCG
Organism: Actinoplanes sp. NPDC051388; assembly: GCF_055586225.1. Taxonomy (NCBI): domain Bacteria; kingdom Bacillati; phylum Actinomycetota; class Actinomycetes; order Micromonosporales; family Micromonosporaceae; genus Actinoplanes; species Actinoplanes sp. NPDC051388. Next base: position 206,489 of record NZ_JBVJIP010000009.1, read on the forward strand.
CCGAGGAGCTGCTGGCCCAGATCGGCACGGTGCCCGGCCTGGCCAAGGTCCTCGACCGGCTCGGACTGGGCGATTCACCCGGCAAGGGCGAGGCCGCCTCGGGGGTCGAGTTCGTGCTCGAAGGGCTGCACCTCACCCGCCGGATGGCCAAGGAGCTGACCGACGACGGCCGCACCCTCTACGGGAGCTGATCATGGCGGGCAATCGATTCCGTTACGGCGCGTGGCGCGACGGTCCCGACCCGCTCGCCCCGCCATACGACGTGCGCGCCGCCGTGGACGAGGTGGGCGAGCGGGTGCTCGGCGGCGAGAGCCTGCGCGACGCGCTGCGCGACCTGCTCCGCCAGGGGCCGCGCGAGGGCCGGGGGCTGGACGACCTCTATGCGAGGGCACGGCGGATGCGGCGGGAGGCGCTGCGCCGGGGCAACCTCGACGGCGCGGTGACCCGGGCGCAGCAGCTGCTCGACCAGGCGCTCGCGGCCGAGCGCGACGAGTTGCGCGGGCGAGACGACGAGGAGGCCCGGTTCCAGGAGGCGGTCCTCGACAACCTGCCCCGGTCGACCGCCCAGGCCGTGCAGGAGCTGTCCGAATACCAGTGGGCGAGTGACGAGGCGCGGCAGACCTATCAGCAGATCCTCGACGGGCTGCGGCGCGAGGTGGTCGAGCAGCGGTTCGCCGGCATGAAGCAGGCACTGCAGGGCAACGACCCGGCGGCCGAGGCGCGCATCTCCGAGATGCTCGGCGACCTCAACGACCTGCTCGGCCGGCACGCCCGCGGCGAGGACACCGAGGACGCGTTCCAGCAGTTCATGGACAAGCACGGCGAGTTCTTCCCGGAGAACCCGCGAAACATGGACGAGCTGATCGACTCGCTGGCCCGCCGGGCGGCGGCGGCCGAGCGCCTGATGCGGTCGCTCAGCCCGCAGCAGCGCGAGGAGCTGGCCCAGCTGATGGACCAGGCGCTCGGTGACGGCCCGCTGCGCGGTCAGCTCGGCGAGCTGACCGACAACCTCCGCGCGCTGCGGCCCGGCCTCAACTGGGGGCGCGGCGAGCGGATGCGCGGCGGGGAGGATCTGGGGTACGGGGACGCGACCGCCGCCCTGGACGAGCTCGCCGACCTGGACGACCTGTTGCAGCAGCTCGGGCAGGAGCATCCGGGCGCCACGCTGGACGACATCGACGTGGCCGCGGTGGAGCGCCAGCTCGGCCGGTCCGCCGCGGACGACGTGCGGCGACTGCGCGAGCTCGAGCGCGAGCTGCGCCGGCAGGGCTGGGTGACCCGCGACGACGAGGGGCTCACGCTCTCGCCCAAGGCGCTGCGGCGGCTCGGGCGCACCGCGCTGGCCCAGGTCTTCTCCGACCTGTCCGGCCGCAAACGCGGCGAGCACGACCTGCGCGACGCGGGCGCGGCCGGCGACCTGACCGGGTCGTCGCGGCGCTGGATGTTCGGCGACGAACAGCCGATCGACGTGGTCCGCACGATCGGCAACGCGGTGCGGCGCCGGGCATCGGGAGCACCGACGGCGACCCTGCCCGTGCGGCTGGAGCCGGAGGACTTCGAGGTCGCGGAGACCGAGCGGCGCGCCTCCGCGGTGGTCGCGCTCTGCGTCGACCTGTCCTATTCGATGTTCGCGGACGGCCGCTGGGGCCCGATGAAGCAGACCGCGCTCGCGCTGTCGCATCTGGTGGCGACGCAGTTCCCGCAGGACTCGCTGCAGATCATCGGCTTCGGGCGTTATGCGATGTCGCTGTCCCAGGGCGAGTTGGCGGCGATCGAACCGGACATGGTGCAGGGCACCAACCTGCAGCACGCGCTCAAGCTCGCCGGGCGGCACCTGCGCCGGCACCCGGGCTCCGAGCCGGTGGTGCTGGTGGTGACCGACGGCGAGCCGACCGCGCACCTCGACGAAGACGGCGACGCGTTCTTCTACTGGCCGACGCTGCCCGAGACGACCCAGGCGACGATCCGCGAGGTCGATCAGCTGACCCGCTACGGCGCGACGCTGAACCTCTTCATGCTGGGGGAGGACGAGGGGCTGCGGCGGTTCGTGGACGCGATCGCGCAGCGCAGCGGCGGCCGGGTGTTCAGCCCGGACCTCGGGGAGCTCGGCCGCTATGTCGTCGACGACTACGTGCGGTCGCGCCGGGGCCGCCGCTGAAGCCGGCGGCCCCGCGGATGCCGGTGGCCTTCGGTCGGCGGCCCGCGGCAGACCGTCGGCCGCGGGGAGCCGGACATCGCGGGGAGCGGGACGCCGCGGGGGAGCCCGGTCGGTGTAGGAAGCCTGAGGTCGCCGAAGGGTGTTGGCTGGTTTCCTAGGATGGCTTACGCGGCGTGTCCGGGCTCACCGGTTCGGGCCGGGCGGCGGGTGGGCTGGTTATAGTGGCTCGGCGAGTGACCGGCCCGGACTTGTCCGGCCGTCCCGGCCGGGGGCCCGGGGCCGGGGGCTGGTTCAGCTTGGGGGAGAGGGAGTCGCGATGTCGCAGCAGCCTGCGCGCGCGCCCGTCGCGACGTCCAACCGCATCTGGACCATCCCCAACATCATCAGCTTCGTCCGGCTGCTCGGCGTGCCGGTGTTCCTCTATCTGCTGCTCGGCCCGAGGCACGACCTCGCCGCGGTGATCGTGCTGACGCTGGGTGGCACCACCGACTGGGTGGACGGTTACGTGGCCCGTCGCATGGGTCAGGTGAGCCGGCTCGGTGAGCTGCTCGACCCGTTCGCGGACCGGCTCTACATCCTGGCCACGCTGGTCGGCTTCACCCTGCGCGAGGTGGTGCCGTGGTGGCTGACCGCGGCTTTGCTGCTGCGCGAGCTGGTGCTCGGCATCGCGCTGCTGGTGCTGCGCCGGCACGGGCACGGTCCGCCGCCGGTGCACTACGTCGGGAAGACCGGCACGTTCGTGCTGCTGGGCGCGTTCCCGGTGCTGCTGCTGGCGGTCGCACTGCCGGACGCGGCCGACGTGCTCGAGCCGCTCGGCTGGGGGCTGGCCTGGTGGGCGCTGGGCCTCTACTGGGCCGCGGCCGCGCTCTATCTGATCCAGTTCACCCAACTGCTGCGCGCCGACCGGCCGTCGCCACCCGAGCCACCCTCGCCCAACGGCGCGGGCACGCCGCCCGCCAAGCCCGACCCGGCTGCGCTGCCGCCCACCGACGGCGGGTCCGCGGCGGTTGACAGTGCGGGCACGCCGCCCGCGAAGGACGGCCCGGCTGCGCTGCCGCCCAACAAGGACGGGTCTTCCGGGCCGGCGGCGGTTGCCGGATGACGGCGCCCGCCGGTGGGGAGCGCCGCACCTTCACACCTGACTTCCTGACCGAGCTGTTCCGCAATCCGCTCGACCCCGGATATGCGGACGCGGCCGCCCGCAAGGCTCGCGGTGAGGGACCTTCGCCGCGGGCCCGGAAGGTGCTCAGCGGCATCACCGCGGTCACCCTGGTCGCGCTCGGGTTCCTGCTGGTGATGGCCTACCGGCAGACGGTGGCCGACGAGCCGGCCCGCACCCAGGCGCACAACACGCTGGTCACCCAGGTGGTCGACCGCCGCCAGGACACCGTCGAGCTGCAGAATCGCGCGGACGCGTTGCGCGCCGAGGTGGCCGCTCTGCGGGCGCGTGAGCTCAGCGAGGCCCAGGTCGCGCGGTTGCGGGACCTCGAGGCGGCCACCGGGCTCGCCCCGGTGCGGGGCAGCGGCGCCAAGGTGACGCTCGCCGACGGGCCGGTGACGATCAACCCGGTCACCGGCGAGCGGGAGACAGCGGGCCAGGTCAAGGACTCGGACCTGCAGCAGGCGTCGAACGCGCTGTGGGCGGCCGGCGCCGAGGCGATCGCGATCAACGGCATGCGGCTCACCGCGACCTCCACGATCCGGCAGGCCGGCGAGGCGATCCTGGTGGACTTCCGGCCGGTCACCTCGCCCTACGAGGTGGTCGCGCTCGGTCCGGACGAGCTCGAGGACGACTTCCGCGACGGTTACGCGGGGCGGTTCTTCCAGGAACTGTCCAACCGGTACGGGATGTCGTTCGACACCTCGACCGTCGACGATGTCACCCTGGACGGCGCGTCCGAACTCACCCTGCGCAACGCCCAGGTGCTGGCCCCGCCGCCGGCGCCGTCCGGTTCCGAGTCCACGTCCTCCGGCGCCAGGCCGGACAGCTCCCCATCGGAAGGCGGCCGATGATCGCCGTTCTCGCCCTTGTCGCCGGTGTCGTGCTGGGCATCGTGTTCCATCCGACCGTGCCGCCCGGCCTGCAGCCCTATCTGCCGATCGCCGTGGTCGCCGCGCTGGACGCGGTGTTCGGCGGGGTGCGCGCCAAGCTCGACGGCATCTTCGACGACAAGCAGTTCGTGGTGTCCTTCGTGTCGAACGTCCTGGTCGCCGGCCTGATCGTCTATCTGGGCGACCAGCTCGGCGTCGGCGGCCAGCTCTCCACCGGCGTCGTGGTCGTCCTCGGCGTCCGCATCTTCGGCAACGTGGCAGCCATCCGACGGCACCTCTTCAGGGCGTAGCGCGGGCATGGCAGACAAGAACCACGAAAACCCCGAGCGGGGTACGCCGCCCGGCGACCCGACGCGCCCGGCCGACACTCCCGTCGACCCGGCGGACACGCACCGTGACCTGCCGGTGGCGGGCCGCCGCCCCGGGACCCCGCCGCCCCGGCCCGCCGACCATCCGGACGAGCGCGAGGCGACGCCCCGGCAGCCCGAGCCGGCCCAGCCCGCAGACGATCCTTCGGACCACGAGCCGACACCTCGGCGATCCCAGCCGGCCCAGCCGGCAGGCGATTCTTCGGAGCGCGGGGCGACGCCGCGTCAGGCCGAGGCGGGCCAGCCTGCGGGCGGTCCCTCGGAGCTCGCGACTACGCCGCCCGCGCCGGAGGGTGATCCGTCCGAGCGTGGGGCGACGCCGCCGGTCCGCTCGCCGGGGGCGAGGGGTGATCAGGAGGCCAACGCGCCGACCGTGCCGATCAAACGGCCGGTCACGCGCCGCAAGAAGGCCGCCGACCCGACCGGCGCGACAGAGCGGCCAACAGAGCGGCCGGCTGAGCGGCCAACAGAGCGGCGCGAGTCGGACGATGAGGCCACCACGCGGCTGATCGTGCCCGCCACGCCCGGACCCGATGCGGCGGACGACGAGGCCACCACGCGGCTCAGCGTGCCGGCCGAGGCCGGATCCGGGGATGACGGGGAGACGCGGCGGATCCTGCCTCCGAAGGCCGGGAAGGCGGCGGAGCCGGGCTCGGGGGATGCGGGGCGGGACGTCGCGGTGTCACCCGATGCGGTGATTGCTCGACCTGACTCCGAGCCCGGTATCGGCGGGGACGCTGTGCGCGTATCGGAGGAAGGCGAAGAACCACCGGTCGAGCCGGAGGCCGGCGACGGCGGCCGGGCGCCCGCGAAGAAGGCCCGGGTGTCGTCGGCCGGGGCGTTGATCGGGGTGTTGCTGGCGTTGTTCGGGTTCACGCTGGTGGTGCAGTTGCGCAGTAACAACACCACCGACGGCCTGGCCTCGACCCGTCAGGAGGACCTGGTGCGGATCCTCTCCGACCTGGACTCGCAGGACACCCGGCTGCAGCTGGAGATCGCCGGGCTGGAGAATTCGCAGCGGCAGCTCACCTCCGGTGTCGCCGGGCGGCAGGCGGCCCGCGCCGAGGCCGACAAGCGGGCCGACGAGCTCGGGCTGCTGGCCGGCACGATGGCGGGGCGCGGGCCGGGGCTGCGGATCACCATGGTCGGCGTCAAGGCGTCCGCGGTGCTGAACGCGGTCCAGGAGCTGCGTGGCGCCGGTGGTGAGGTGATGCAGATCCACGGCGCCGGCGGCGCGCCGGTGCGGATCGTGGCGTCGACCTACTTCGTGGACGCGCAGGAGGGCGGCATCGCGGTGGACGGCAGCCGGCTGACCGGGCCGTTCGAACTGCTCGCCATCGGCCCGGCGCAGACCATGGAGACCGCCCTGCGCATCCCGGGTGGGGTGGTCGCTTCGGTGGAGGGGGCCGGCGGTAGCGTGAACATCAACCAGGTGGCGGTGGTCGAGGTGACCGCCGTGCGCAAGGCCACCACCCTGCAACACGCGCGTCCGACGTCATGAGCAACCCGGTGTCACTACGGAGGAATGTGTGATCCCAGAGGATCTGCGTTACACGGCCGAGCACGAGTGGGTGGCGTCCGACGGCAGCGGTCCGGTGCGGGTGGGCATCACCCACTTCGCGCAGGACGCGCTCGGCGACATCGTTTACGTGCAGCTGCCCGATGAGGGCACCACGGTGGCGGCCGGTGACTCGCTCGGTGAGATCGAGTCCACCAAGAGCGTCTCGGAGATCTACGCGCCGATCGCCGGCACGGTGGTGGCGCGCAATGCCACACTGGCCGACGAGCCGGAGCTGATCAACGCGGAGCCCTATGCGGCGGGCTGGCTGGTGGAGATCGCGCCGGACGATCCGGCGGCGGTGGACGGCCTGCTGGACGCGGCCGGATACCGCGCGCTCACCGAGAGCTGAAACGTCCTTTCGATCGACCGAACGCGCCCCGCGCGTCTGGTTGCCCCGCGCTTCCGGGGCTGACTAGGCTCGCGTGGCACGTGTAGAACTTGTTATCTCTTCGAAACCGATAGTCGTGCGTCCCGGGCCTCCGGGCAGCGGCGGGGGGTGCCGCGCTCCGGGCGTTCTGCCCGGTCCCGCCCACCCCCGGCCGTCGGGCGGTGCGACCGCTACAGATCCGTGAGGTGGTCCGATGACGCGCCCAGACGACGAGTTTCCCCCACTCGACGTCACGTCCACGCTGAACCTCGGTGCGCTCGACGAGGTGCTCGAGGGGCCTGAAACCGATGTGGTGCCGAGCCGGATGTCCGGCTCGCTCCCGCCCGGGATGGCATTGCTGGTGGTGCGCCGGGGGCCGAACGCGGGCGCCCGGTTCCTGCTGGACCATGACGTGACCACGAGCGGCCGCCACCCGGACAGCGACATCTTCCTCGATGACGTGACGGTGTCCCGCCGGCACGCCGAGTTCCACCGTGACCAGGGGACCTTCACGGTGCGTGACGTCGGCTCGCTGAACGGGACCTATGTGAATCGCGAGCGCGTCGAGGCCGCGACGCTCAGCAACGGCGACGAGGTGCAGATCGGCAAGTTCCGCCTGGTCTTCATCGCCGGACCCCGACCGGAGGGCGAGGGCCAGGCGTGAGCTCGGCGGGGGCGGCGGCACACGATCCGGGGGCGGCGCGCCCGGGGCGTGGACGTGAGAGTGCGCTGATGAGCATCGGTGAGGTGCTCGCCGAGCTGCGCACCGAGTTCCCCGACACGACCATCTCCAAGCTGCGGTTCCTCGAGGCGGAGGGCCTGGTCGAGCCGCAGCGGACACCGTCGGGCTACCGGAAGTACTCGTGGGAGGACGTGCACCGGCTGCGTTTCGTCCTGACCGCGCAGCGGGACCAATACCTGCCGCTGCGGGTCATCCGCGAGCAGCTGGACAAGCAGGAGCTCGAGCCACCGCAGCGACCCGCTCTGGTCGCGGTGGGCACGACGAAGGCGGCGGATCCCGCGGACACCCGAGTCCCGCGGGCCGAGCTGCTCGAGCGTGCCGGGGTGAGCGACGAGATGCTCACCGAGCTGGAGAAGGCCGGGCTGGTCACGGCCCGGCCGCCCGGCTGGTACGACGGCGACGCCGTGGTCATCGTGGAGTCGGTGGCCGGGCTGGCCCGGCACGGCCTGGAGCTGCGGCACCTGCGCGCGTTCCGCACCGGCGCGGACCGCGAGGTGGGCCTGTTCGCGCAGTTGCTGGCGCCGCTGGTGCGCCAGCACGACCCCGCGGCCCGGGCGCGCGCCGCGGAGACCGCCCGTGAGCTGCAGGCGTTGTCCCAGCGGCTGCACGCGGCCCTGGTGCGCGCGGGGCTCCGCGGCGAGCTGGGGCGTTAGGGAACGCGTGGAAACACCCGGAGTCGGGTATCCCGCTCCGGACGGACACGGACAGCGTGCGTGTACCGTGCAGGAGTAGGGCAGCCGTCGCACCTGGCGGCCGCCCTGTGGGCGGACGACAACAGCGACACACGGAGGCGGGCGGTGCGCGAGCTGAGCGTGGTCGGGGTTCGGGTGGAGTTGCCCAGTAACCAGCCGATCGTCCTGCTCAGAGAGGTCGACGGGGATCGTTATCTGCCGATCTGGATCGGCGCGGTGGAGGCGACCGCCATCGCGTACGAGCAGCAGGGCGTCAAGCCCGCCCGGCCGCTGACCCACGACCTGCTCCGGGACATCCTGAAGGCCCTCCAGCAGCCGCTGAAGGCGGTGGAGATCACCGAGCTGAAGGACAACGTCTTCTACGCCGACCTGTTGATCGGCGAGGAGCTGCGGGTGTCCGCCCGGCCGAGCGACTCGATCGCGCTGGCGCTGCGGGTGGGCGCCCCGATCCGGTGCGCCGACCAGGTGCTCACCGAGGCCGGCATCGTGATCCCGGACGAGCAGGAGGACGAGGTGGAAAAGTTCCGCGAGTTCCTCGACCAGGTGCGTCCCGAGGACTTCGCGGGATAAACCGCCCTTTCCGGGACGGTCGTCCGTACGCGGCGTGTCGCAGTATTACCTCCCTGTTTCGCAGGCCGCTGAGATATAGGCTCGTGTGGTCCGGTTGAAGCGGCAGCGGGGAGGTAGTCGCATGCACGATCAGCCTTCTGCGGGCGGCGAAGGCCATCTCGGCGAGGATGGTTCCGTCGGTTATCGCGGGGTGACCGCGTGCCACGCGGTCGGCATCAGCTACCGCCAGCTGGACTACTGGGCGCGCACCGCCCTGGTGGTGCCGAGCATCCGGGACGCCTCCGGCTCGGGCACCCAGCGGCTCTACTCGTTCCGCGACCTGGTCGTGCTCAAGGTGGTCAAGCGGCTGCTCGACGCGGGCGTGTCGCTGCAGAACATCCGCAAGGCCATCGACACGCTCCGCTCGCGCGGGGTGGAGGATCTGGCCGGCATCACCTTGATCTCCGACGGCACCACGGTCTACGAGTGCCGGTCCCCGGAAGAGGTCGTCGACCTGCTGCAGGGCGGCCAGGGCGTGTTCGGCATCGCGATCGGCGGCGCCTTCAAGGAGATCCAGGGCTCGCTCACCAACCTGCCGGCCGAGCCGGCCTCGCCGCAGCCGGTCGGCACGGATCTGCCGGCCGAGCCCGCCGAGGGTGACGAGTTGGCTGCTCGGAGGGCCAAGCGCCGAGCCGGCTGAGGCCAGGACTTGCAGGTAGGGTCATCCGGTGACCCACATCGCCGACGGCCACGACGCCATTCAAGTCCGCGGGGCGAGGGAGAACAATCTCCGTGACGTCTCCGTCGATCTCCCCAAACGCCGCCTGACGGTCTTCACCGGAGTCTCCGGTTCCGGCAAGTCCTCACTCGTGTTCGGCACCATCGCCGCCGAGTCGCAACGCATGATCAACGAGACGTACTCGGCGTTCCTGCAGTCGTTCATGGGCAGCCCGAGCCGGCCGGACGTGGACGCGCTGCACAACCTGAGCGCCGCGATCGTCGTCGACCAGGAGCGGATGGGCGCCAACGCGCGGTCCACGCTGGGCACGGCGACGGACGCGTACACGATGTTGCGGATCGTCTTCAGCCGGATCGGCACGCCGAGCGCGGGCACCGCGCTGGCCTATTCGTTCAACGCCGAGGGCATGTGCCCGGTGTGCGAGGGCATCGGCAAAGTGTCCAGCATCGACGTCGACGGCATGGTGGACCGCGACAAGTCGATCAACGAGGGCGCGATCACGGTGCCCAACTTCAGCGTCGACGGCTGGTATGTGAAGGGTTTCGCCGAGTCCGGCTACTTCGACCCGGACAAGCCGCTGCGGGACTTCACCGGGCAGGAGTGGGAGGACTTCCTGCACCGCCCGGCCACCAAGATCAAGGTCAACGGCATCAACACGTCGTACGAGGGCCTCGTGGTCAAGGTCCAGCGCATGTATCTGTCCAAGGACCGGGACTCCGCGCAGCCGCACATCCGCGCCTTCATCGACCGGGTGGCCACGTTCGCCGCCTGTGGCGCGTGCAAGGGCACCCGGCTCAAGCCCGAGGTGCTGGAGTCCCGGATCGACGGCAAGAACATCGCGGAGTGCTCGGCGATGCAGGTCAGCGATCTGGCCACGTTCCTCGGCGAGCTCAATGCGCCGTCGATCGGCCCGGTGCTGATCAACCTGCGCAACACCCTCGACTCGCTGGTCGAGATCGGGCTCGGCTATCTGTCGCTCGACCGCGAGTCCGGCACGCTCTCCGGCGGCGAGGCGCAGCGCGTCAAGATGGTCCGGCATCTGGGATCCGCGCTGACCGATGTCACGTACGTCTTCGACGAGCCCACGATCGGCCTGCACCCGCACGACATCCGCCGCATGAACAGCCTGCTGCAACGCCTGCGGGACAAGGGAAACACCGTGCTCGTGGTGGAGCACAAACCCGAGACGATCGCGATCGCCGACCACGTCGTCGACCTCGGCCCGGGGGCCGGTCCGGCGGGCGGCACCATCACTTTCGAGGGTACGGTCGACGAACTGCGCGCGTCGGACACGCTGACCGGGCGGCACCTCGACCACCGGGTCGCCCTGCGCACCGCGTTCCGGGAGCCGACCGGGCATCTCGCCATCGCCGGCGCCACCCTGCACAACCTCAAGGACGTCTCGGTGGACATTCCGCTTGGCGTGCTGACCGTGGTGACCGGGGTGGCCGGGTCGGGCAAGAGCTCGCTGATCTACGGCTCGCTGCCCAAGGCGGAGGACGTGGTGGTGGTCGATCAGTCGGCGATCCGCGGGTCCCGGCGCAGCAATCCGGCGACGTACACCGGTCTGCTCGACCCGATCCGGGCCGCCTTCGCCAAGGCCAACAAGGTGAAGCCGGCGTTGTTCAGCGCCAACTCCGAGGGCGCCTGCCCGAACTGCAAGGGGATCGGGCTGGTCTACGTCGACCTGGCGATGATGGCCGGCGTGGCGTCGGTGTGCGAGCAGTGCGAGGGCAAGCGGTTCACGCCGCAGGTGCTGACCTACAAGCTGCGCGGCAAGGACATCTCCGAGGTGCTGGCCATGTCGGTCACCGAGGCGCGCGAGTTCTTCACCGAGAAGCAGGCGCGGGCGGTGCTCGACCGGCTCTCCGACGTCGGGCTCGGCTATCTCAGCCTGGGCCAGCCGCTGACCACCCTGTCCGGCGGCGAACGGCAACGGCTCAAACTGGCCATCCACATGGCCGAAGCGGCAGCGACCTACATCCTCGACGAGCCGACCACCGGTCTGCATCTGGCCGATGTGGACCAACTGCTGGCGCTGCTCGACCGGTTGGTCGACGACGGCAACACGGTCATCGTCATCGAGCACCACCAGGCGGTGATGGCGCACGCCGACTGGATCATCGACCTCGGTCCCGGCGCCGGTGCGGACGGTGGCCGGGTGGTCTTCACCGGCACGCCCGCCGACCTGGTCGGAAAGGCCGACACCCTGACCGCGCGTCACCTCCGGGAGTACGTGAGCCAGTAACCGGCCCGACACGCGGGACGCAATGTGACCGCGGGCATCGACGTGTGCGAAGCTTCCCGCGTCGTTGAGCCCGTTGTCCGGCCCGGAGGTCCCCGTGGCAGTCGTCTACTCCATTCTCGCGTTCCTGATCGGCCTGCTCGTCGGGTGGCTGGTGTGGGGCCGCCGCGGCTCGTCGGCCGCCGCCGAGCCGGCTTCCGTGGTCGCTGCGCCGGTTGCCGCCGAGCCGGTCGCCGCCGAGCCGGTTGCCGCTGAGCCGGTCGCCGCCGAGCCGGTCGCCTCAGTGACCGCGCCGGTCACCGCGGCCGAGCCGAAGCCGCACCTCTCCACGGGTGCGGTCGAGGACGAGCCGGTCGCCCAGGCGAAGCCGCACCTCTCCGTGGGCGCCGTCGAGGACGAGCCGGTGGCCGAGCCGAAGCCGGACGTTTCCGGTGAAGCCGTCGAGGACACCGATCCTGAGCCGCGGCCGCACTTCTCGGGCGGCGCGGTGGAGGACGAGCCGGTCGCCGCCGCCGAGCCCGTCGTGGAGCCGACCGCGGAGCCGGAGCCGATTGCGGAGCCGGAGCCGATTGCGGAGGCCGAGCCGATCGCGACGCCGGAGCCGATTGCGGAGCCGGCGCCGGTTGCCGCCGAGGCCGAGCCGGTCACCGTCGCGACCACGCTCGACGCCGAGCCGCCCGCCGCCACCGTCGTGCCCGCCCAGCCCACCGTCGTGCCCGCCCAGCGCAACGGCGTGGCCGGCGACGACCTCAAGCGCATCGAGGGCATCGGTCCGAAGATGGCCGCCGCGCTGCAGGCCGCCGGCATCGGCACGTTCGACCAGCTCGCCACCGCCGAGGGCGCGACCGTCCGGGCCGCCGTCGTGGGCGCCGGCATGCGCTACCCGGCCAGTGCGGTCACCTGGTCGCGGCAGGCTCGCCTGCTCGCCGACGGCGACCTGGCCGGCTTCGCCGAGCTGACCCGCACCCTGAAGGGCGCCAAGGCCTGACAGCCAGCCGCTGCCTCTGAGGAAGCAGAGCCCCTCTGCTTCCTCTAAGCCAGCGGCGCTCTCTGGCAGTGATTGCCTCTGAGGGAGCAGAGCCCCTCTGCTTCCTCTAAGCCAGCGGCGCTCTCTGGCAGCGATTGCCTCTGAGGAAGCAGAGCCCCTCTGCTTCCTCTGGGTCAGCGGCGCTCAGGCGATTGCCTCTGAGGAAGCAGAGCCCCTCTGCTCCCTCAGAGGAAGCGCGGCGGGATTGGCGGGAAGTCGCGGTAACCGGGCCGTAATTCGCTGGGTGCCGAACTGGATCACCCATAGATTCGGCATCATGCCTGATCGCCAATCGGCCACGGCCCTGGCCGCCGCCGGGGTCACCGTCGTCTTCTGGGCGTCCGCCTTCGTCTCGATCCGCAGCGCGGGCGAGGCCTATTCGCCGGGCGCCCTGGCGCTGGGCCGGCTCGCCACCGCCGCGCTGGTGCTCGGCGTCTTCGCGTCGATCCGCCGGGTCGGATGGCCGGTGCGGGCCGCCTGGCCGGGCATCCTGATCTCCGGCGTGCTGTGGTTCGCCGGTTACATGGTGCTGCTCAACTGGGGTGAGCGCGAGGTCGACGCCGGCACCGCCGCGCTGGTGGTCAACGTCGGCCCGATCCTGATCGCGTTGCTCAGCGGCTGGCTGCTGAGCGAGGCGGTGCCTCGGTCGCTGTGGGCGGGCATCGCGGTGGCCTTCGCCGGCACCGCGGTCGTGGGGGTGTCGACCTCGCAGGGCGGGGCGTCCTCTGTGCTCGGCGTGGTCCTGTGTTTCCTGGCCGCGGTGGCCTATGCGGTCGGCGTGGTGACGCAGAAGCCGGCGTTGCGGCACGGCAGCGCGTTGCAGGTCACCACCTATGGCTGCCTGGTCGCCACGGTGGTGCTGCTGCCCTTCAGCGGCCAACTGATCGGCGAGGTGGGCGACGCGCCGGTCTCCGCCACGCTCAACATGATCTATCTCGGTGTGTTCCCGACCGCCGTCGCGTTCACCACCTGGGCCTATGCGATCGCCCGCACCACGGCCGGCCGGATGGGCGCGACGACCTACGTGGTGCCGGCCCTCGTCGTACTCATGTCCTGGCTCTTCCTCGACGAGGTGCCCGGCTGGCTCACCCTGGCCGGCGGGGCGTTGTGCCTGGTGGGGGTAGCGGTGTCCCGCCGCCGAGCCGATCCAGCAGCAGCGCCAGCGGCGGCCACCCCTCCCGTCCCCGCCGAGCCACCGCAAACGCCCGCAGCCGCACGTCCGGACCGCTAGGCCGGACCAGCTTCACGCCGGGAATGGTGGGCTGGTCGGCGGGCAGCAGCCCGACGCCCAGCCCGGCCACGATCAGATCCTGCACCAGTTCGAGGCTGTCCGCCTGGTGCACGAAGCGCGGGGTGAAACCGGCGAGCGACGCGAGTGTGCGCACCACGTCTTCGTCCGCGGTGTTGCGCGAGTTGACGATCCAGTCCTGCGCGGGCACGTCCCCATCGAAAGTGACGGGGACGCCCAGCGCCCACGGCGCCGACCACAGCGGGCGGGCGGTGAGCGTGGTGTCGAAGGCGGCCGGGGCGAGGTTGTAGTCGTAGGTCAGCGCGAGGTCGATGTCGTCGGTGGCGAGCAACGCGAACTGTTCGAACGGCTCGTGCTCGAGGATCGACACGCGGACCCGCGGGTGGCTGCCGCGCAGATCGCTGACGATCGGCAGCAGGTCGCGGCGGATCGCGGTGGCGAAACCGGAGACGCGGAGCGCGCCGGCGGGCTCCGCGCCCGGGTCCAGGTCGAGGCGGGCGGCCTCCTCCGCGGCGAGGATCGTGACGCTGTGCGTGGCCAGCCGGCGCCCGGCCGGGGTGAGCCGGATCCGCCGCCCGTCCGGCTCGATCAGCGTCGCGCCGACCTCCTTGGCCAGCGCCGCGACCTGCTGCGACACCGTCGAGGTGGTGAGGTGCATCTCCTCGGCGACGGCGCGCATCGACCCGAGTCGCGACAGCTCGAGCAATATCCGCAGGCGGCGGGTCTCCATGCGCTCATTGTTCAGCAAGTGCGAACGGTGTGTCCATGATTACCACGTGGACGTGAACGATCGAATGGGCTGGACTGGGACGCATGACGAACAACGCTCGCGCCGGCGCCCTGCTGGCGGTCGCCTCGATGGTCCTGGTGCAGCTCGGCATCGCCGCGTCGGTCGGCCTGATCGACGAGATCGGTGCGGAGGGCGCGGCCTGGCTGCGGCTCGCCTGGGCCGGGCTGCTGCTGCCGCTGCTGGTCCGGCCGCGGCTGCGCGGGCTGAGCCGCCGGGCGTTGCTGACCTGCGTCGCGCTGGGCGTGGTCACGGCCGCGATCACCATGCTGTTCATGGCCGCGGTGTCCCGGCTGCCGCTCGGCACGGCGAGCGCGCTCGAATTCCTCGGGCCGCTGGGCGTGGCGGTGGCGCGCGGCTCGGGCCGGGCCAAGCTGTGGGCCGCGCCCGCCGCGATCGGCGTGCTGCTGCTGACCGAGCCGTGGCACGGCGGCGCCGACCCGCTGGGCGTGTTCTTCGCGCTCGCCGCCGGGCTGTGCTGGGCGGCCTACATCCTGCTCACCCAGAAGGTCGGCGACACCGTGTCCGGCCTGCAGGGGCTGGCCATCTCGATGCCGGTCGCGGGCATCGTCGCCACCCTGGTGGCCGGCCCGTCGACCTTCGGCCACGTCACCCCGCAGCTGCTGCTGATCGGCGCCGGGCTGGCGATCCTGCTGCCGGTGATCCCGTTCAGCCTGGAGCTGCTGGCCCTGCGCCGGCTCACCACGGCCGCGTTCGGCACCCTGATGGCGCTGGAGCCGGCCGCTGCGCTGGTGATCGGCCTGGTGCTGCTCGGCCAGATCCCGAGCTGGGTCGCCGTGGCCGGCATCGTCTTCGTCGTGGTGGCCGGCATCGGCGCCGAGCGCACCGGCGCCCGCAGTGGTAGCGCAGACGTGCATCCCGGCCGCGAACGCACGCGTGAGCTACCACTGTCTTTCGGGGGTCAGAGCGGGCCGACGTCCGTCACCGTCACGGCGGCCGCGCCCAGCTCGTCCGAGGCGGCCAGGTCGACCGTCGCGGAGATGCCCCAGTCGTGGTCCTCGGACGGGTCGTCGAAGACCTGGCGCACGAGCCAGGAGTCGGCGCCCACCTCGATCTGCAACAGCGCCGGCCCGCGGGCGTCGGAGCCGATGCCGATCGAGTCGTACTCGTCGAAGTAGTCCGCCAGGGCGTCGGCCCAGCGGTCGGCCGTCCAGCCCGACTCGGAGTCGAGATCGCCCAGTTCGCCGCTGCGACGCTGCGCGGCCAACTCGACGCGGCGGAACATGGCGTTGCGAACGAGCACCCGGAAGGCGCGGGTGTTGCGGGTGACCGCGGGCGGCTTGTCGTCCAGCCGTGCCTCGGTCACCTCGACGCCCGGGTCGCGCAGCCGCTCCCACTCGTCGAGCAGGCTGGAGTCGACCTGGCGGACCAGCTCGCCGAGCCACTCGATGAGGTCGGTCAGCTCCTCGGTGCGGGCGTCCTCGGGCACGGTCTGCCGCAACGCGCGATAGGCGTCCGCCAGATAGCGCAGGACGAGGCCCTCGGAGCGGGACAGGCCGTAGAACGACACGTACTCGGTGAAGGTCATCGCGCGCTCGTACATGTCGCGGACCACGGCCTTGGGCTTGAGTTCGTGGTCGGCGACCCACGGGTGGCCGCGGCGGTAGGTCTCGTACGCCGCCTCGAGCATCTCCAGCAGCGGCCGCGGGTGGGTCACGTCCTCGAGCAGCTCCATCCGCTGCTCGTACTCGATGCCCTCGGCCTTCATCGCGTTGACCGCCTCGCCGCGCGCCTTCTGCCGCTGCGCGGAGAGCACCTGCCGCGGGTCCTCGAGGGTCGCCTCGATCACCGACACCACGTCGAGCGGATATTCCGGCGCCTCGCGATCGAGCAGTTCCAGGCAGGCCAGCGCGAACGGGGACAGCGCCTGATTGAGCGCGAAGTCGATCTGCAGATCGTCGACCAGCCGGTAGGTGACGAGGCCGTCGGTGGAATGCCGCTCGATCACGCCGCCGGCCAGCAGGGCGCGGGCGATCGCCACCGTGCGGCGGATGTGCCTGCGCTGCGCGGCCGGTTCCTCGTGGTTGTCGGTCAGCAGGTGCCGCATCGCCGCCACCGGGTCGCCGCCGCGGCCCAGCACGTTCAGCAGCATCGCGTGCGACACCTGGAACGAGGAGGTGAGCGGCTCGGGGTCGGCGACGACGAGGCGGTCGAAGGTGGGCTGGCCGTAGCCGACGGTGCCCTCCGGCGGCTTCTTGCGCACCACCTTGCGGCGCTTCTTCGGGTCGTCGCCGGCCTTGGCCAGCATCCGCTGGTTGTCGATGACGTGCTCGGGCGCCTGCACGATGACCGTGCCCACGGTGTCGTAGCCCGCCCGGCCGGCCCGGCCCGCGATCTGGTGGAACTCGCGCGCCTTCAGCAGCCGGGTCTTCACACCATCGTACTTGGACAGTCCGGTGAACAGCACCGTGCGGATCGGCACGTTGATGCCCACGCCCAGGGTGTCGGTGCCGCAGATCACCTTGAGCAGACCCGCCTGGGCCAGGGTCTCCACCAGGCGGCGGTACTTCGGCAGCATGCCCGCGTGGTGCACACCGATGCCGTGCCGGACCAGCCGGGACAGCGTGCGCCCGAAGCCGGCGGTGAACCGGAAGTTGCCGATGGCCGCGGCGATCGCGTCCTTCTCGGCGCGGGTGCACATGTTGATGCTCATCAGGGCCTGCGCGCGGTCCAGGGCGGCGGCCTGGGTGAAGTGCACGATGTAGACCGGCGCCTGGCGGGTGGTGAGCAGCTCCTCGATGGTCTCGTGCAGCGGCGTCATCGCGTACTCGAAGAGCAGCGGGACCGGCCGCTCGGCCGTGGCGACCACCGCGGTCGACCGGCCGGTGCGCCGCGAGAGGTCGTCGACGAAGCGCGTGGTGTCGCCGAGCGTGGCGGACATCAGGATGAACTGCGCCTGGGGGAGCTCGATCAGCGGCACCTGCCAGGCCCAGCCCCGATCCGGCTCGGCATAGAAGTGGAACTCGTCCATCACGACCTGGCCGACGTCGGCGGCGGCGCCTTCGCGCAGCGCCAGGTTGGCCAGGATCTCCGCGGTGCAGCAGATGATCGGCGCGTCCGCGTTGACGCTCGCGTCGCCGGTCAGCATGCCGACGTTGTGCGCGCCGAAGGTGGCACAGAGGGCGAAGAACTTCTCCGACACGAGGGCCTTGATCGGCGCGGTGTAGAAGGTGGTGCGCTTGTCGGCCAGCGCGGCGAAGTGGGCGCCGACGGCCACCAGGCTCTTTCCGGAGCCGGTGGGGGTGTTGAGGATGACGTTCGCGCCCGTGACGATCTCCAGCAGCGCCTCCTCCTGATGCGGATAGAGGGTCAGGCCCTGCTCACCCACCCAGCCCTGGAAGGCGTCGAGGACGGCGTCGGGATCGGTGGTGCCGGGGAGGCGCTCGGTCAGGTTCATGATGTGGCAAGCCTATAGACACAGTTGTGGGGGGGGGGGGGGGGGGGGGGGGGGGAGAGAGGGGGGGGGGGGGGGGGGGGGGGGGGGGGGGGGGGGGGGGGGGGGGGGGGGGGTACGT
>NZ_JBVJIP010000009.1:224565-275329 GCF_055586225.1 Actinoplanes sp. NPDC051388
TTCTCTCCCCCCCCCCCCCCCCCCCCCCCCCCCCCCCCCCCCCTTCTCCTCCCCCCCCCCCCCCCCCCCCCCCCCCCCCCAGGTCCGTGGGGAAGGAGTTACTAAGAGGTCGGGCTGCTCATGATCTTGCCTCGGGCGACCTGGACCGTCGAGGCGGCCGGGGCGTCGCCGCCGAGGGCCGAGAAGATCGGGCCGGCCACACCGGCGGCCAGGCCGGCGGTGGCGACGATGACTGCGATGGTGGAACCGATGCGAGTGCGCATGTGGGGGGAGCTCCTGTCGTTCGGGGGACCTGACGACAAGGTTGCGGGCCCGGGGTTGCCGGTCGGGACGCGATAGGTTGCGAAGTGGTAGCAGCCTGAGGTGGTCTCAGCGCGGCCAGTCGCGGAGGGTGTGCCGCAGCGCCGCCACCTCGCGTGGGCCGAGGCCGTAGACGGCGAACCGGGCGTCGTCCAGCCGGTCGAGATAGCGCCCGGCGTCGGCCAGGTCCGCCGCCTCGATCGCCGGATCCGCCGCCCGCGCCAGCGCGAGCACCCGGTCCAGCGGGTAGCGCTCGAGCGCCGCCGCCACGTCGATGTAGTCACGCGCCTCGCGCCGGCCGACCAGCGCCGCCACCTTCGTCGCGACCAGATCGTCGAGGTGCATCACCGGGCCGACGTCCATCACCACCGGCGCGTGCCGCCGATCCAGCCGGCACAGCGTCAGCCGCAGCGCCCGGTCGCCGTCCGCGACCAGGAACTCCCGCAGGTTCTCGTCCATCCCGGCGAACAGCTCGTCCGGCGACTCGCGCGCCACCGAGTAACCCGCCGTGATCAGCGCGTCGGCCACCTCGCCGGCCGCCGCGGCCACCCCGTCGGACGAGTCGGTGAACAGGTCCACGTCTTCGGTCGGCCGCCGCACCAGGCCGTTGACCAGCCACGCGACGCCGCCGCCGAGCACGAAACCGTGTTTGTCGGCCACCCGCAGGGCGACCCGGGCGACGTCGGTGAAGAAGTCCGTCACGACGTCAGGCTGCGGTGCCGTGCCTCCCAGGCGGCGCGCACGCCGCGCGGCAGGTTGAGCCGCGGCCAGACCCGCGCCAGCGTGGGCCCGTGCAGGTGGTTGCGCAGCTCCTCGACCCGGACCGCCTCGCGCAGCACGTTCTCGTACATCCACAGCAGCGCGTCCGGATCGTCCAGGTCGAACGCCCGCTGCGGACCCCACCAGAGGCGCAGCGGCAGCTCGACCAGACCGTGCTCGGGGCCGGTCAGCTCGCGCAGGCTGCCGGCCACCACCACGGGGCGGTGCGGCCGCGCGAGGTGCACGACGGGGCTGGTCATGTGCACAGACTAGCGCCGATCGGCCAGCCGTTCACGAACCACGAGGTGGTGAAGGGCGTCGACGGCCTCGGGCGCGGGCTTGTCGGGCAGCCGCGCGGCGTCCCGCGCGGCCTCCAGCTCGGCCCGCAGGCGCGGCACGTCGGTGGCCAGCGCGGCCCGCACGCGGTCCGGGAACGGGCCGTGCTCGGCCTCGCGCTTGGCCGCGATCAGCTCCGGCACGTAGGCCGGGCCGCCCAGCTCGCGCAGGTCGGCCACCACCTCGCCGGTGCGCATCAGGTGGATGCCGGTGAGCAGCACACGCAGCGTGTAGAGGGCCGGCTTGAGCTCGCCGGTCTTCGCGAACAGCGTGAACTGAGTTGCCGCGAAACCCAGGTAGTGGTGCGCGTGGTGCCGCGTGATCAGGCCCGGCGCCAGCGCGACCAGCTCGGCGTGCGCGGGCGAGGTGGTCACCACCAGCGGCGACAGAAGCTGCTCGAGCACATAGCCGTTGCGGCTGTTCAGCAGGCGGGCGAACTTGAGCAGGTCGTGGCTGACGATGTCCAGCTCGACACCGTCGCGGACGCCGTCGTCCTGCACGGTCTCCGGCCCGGTGCGCAGCCCGACCACCTCGCCGACCGGCAGCACGTGGCTCGCGCGCAGGTCGAGGTCGGAGTCGACGGACGCGAACCCGTAGAGGTGGGCGCCGCTGACAGTGGCGAAGATCAAGGGATAGGGCAGGCCGGTGGCGATCTCACCGGCCCACTCGGGCACGTCGACGGTCACGGCAGACCCCTTTCCCGTACGCGGTACAGCAGCGCGTCGATCGTCTCGCGGTCCGGCGACGACGGCAGCCGGGTTTCCGCCGCCGCCACGTCCAGGTCGGCGAGCAGCTCGTCGGCCCACCCGGCCCACTCCGCCGCACCGTGCCTGATCGCGAGCAGCCGGTCGCGCATCGGTGTCATGTCCAGCAGCACCTCGCCGGTGCGCAGCACGTGCGCCCCGGCGAGCAGCAGCCGGATCATGTGCATGGCCTGCTTGTGGTTGACCTCGCCGGTGCGCTGCTGCCGGGCGCGTACCCGATGGAGCTGGTCCTTGGCGTAGTTGCCGTAGGTCTCGGCGACGCGGCGGGACAGGAACGCCTGGCGGGCGTCGCGCAGCTCCCGGCCGTCGACCGTGACCTGCTCGACGATCGGCGACCAGAGCACCTCGAGGACGGTCGGGTTGGCCTGCAGCGCGAGCGTGCAGAACCGCTCGATCTCCCAGGAGAACTGCTCGTCCAGCGGCCCGTCCAGATGGGTGGGCGGCTTGTCCAGACGCCAGAACGCGGCGGTCGGAGCCACGAACACGCCGCGCCGGTCGTGGTCGGAATCCGGGCCGTCCAGGCCGTAGGCCCGGGAGCCGACGACCGCCATCAGGACCGTCCTCACAGATCGAGGACCGTGGCGTCGATGGCGTCCAGCTCCTCCTTCGAGAGGTCGAGGTTCGCCAGCGCGGCCACGTTGGTCTCCAGCTGGGTCACGCTCGAGGCGCCGATGATCAGGCTGGTCATCCGCGGGTCGCGCAGCGCCCAGGCCAGCGCCATCTGGGCCAGCGACTGGCCGCGCTCGCGGGCGATGTCGTTGAGCGAGTGGATCCGGCCCATCGTCCTGCTGTCGAGGGCCTCCTCGGTCAGGAACACGCTGGTGCGCACCCGGGAATCCTCCGGGATCCCGTTCAGGTAGCGGTCGGTGAGCAGACCCTGCTGCAGCGGGCTGAACGCGATGCAGCCGGCCCCGGCCCGCTCCAGCGCGTCGAGCAGGTGGTCGTGCTCGAGCCGCCGGTTCAGGATCGAGTAGGACGGCTGGTGGATCAGCAGCGGCGTGCCCAGCTCGCGCAGGATCGCGGCGGCCTGGCCGGTCTGGTCCGCGGTGTAGTTGCTGATCCCGACATAGAGGGCCTTGCCGGCGCGGACCACCGCGTCCAGGGCGCCCATCGTCTCCTCCAGCGGCGTGTCCGGGTCCGGCCGGTGGTGGTAGAAGACGTCCACGTAGTCGAGGCCCATCCGGCGCAGCGACTGGTCCAGCGACGAGACCAGGTATTTCCGTGAGCCCCACTCACCGTAGGGGCCCTCCCACATGTGGTAGCCGGCCTTGGTGCTGACCACGATCTCGTCCCGGTACGCCCGCAGGTCCCCGGCGAGCATCCGGCCGAAGTTCGTCTCCGCGCTGCCCGGCGGTGGCCCGTAGTTGTTGGCCAGATCGAAGTGCGTGACCCCCAGGTCGAACGCGCGCCGTACGATGGCCTGCTGGGTCTCGAACGCGCGCGCCTCGCCGAAGTTGTGCCACAGCCCGAGCGAGATCGCGGGCAGTCGCAGGCCGCTGCGCCCGGCCCGGCGATAGGTCATCGTGTCGTAGCGGTCGTCCGCCGCGGAGTAGGTCACACGCCACACTCTAGGGATACGTGCCCGCAACATCTTCGCTGGTAGGTTGGTCGCCAGCCGTGCGGGAGAGCTCGCGGGCCCCACCAGGGCAGCCGTGGCGCCGAAGGGGCAAATCCTCCCCGGAACCTCTCAGGCACAAAGGACCGCGCGGGCAGGCGACTCTGAAGTTCCCGGTGAAATGGGTATGACAGAGGGGGAGGGTCCGTCCGACGACCTTCCGCCTGGAGTGCGCCCCATGACGACCTTTGCCCACCGTCACATCGGTCCCGACACCGATGAGCAGGCCCGCATGCTCAAGGCGATCGGATATCCCTCGATCGACGAGCTGATGGACGCGGCCATCCCCGAGGTGATCCGCTGGCACGGCGAGCTCGACCTGCCGGCCGCGGCGACCGAGGAGGAGGCGCTCGCCGAGCTGCGCGAGCTGGCCGGCCGCAACGAGGTCTCCACCTCGATGATCGGCCTGGGCTACTACGGCACCTTCACGCCCGCGGTGATCCGGCGCAACGTGCTGGAGAGCCCTTCTTGGTACACGGCCTACACGCCCTACCAGCCCGAGATCAGCCAGGGCCGGCTCGAGGCGTTGCTCAACTTCCAGACCATGGTCACCGATCTCACCGGCCTGACCACGGCGAACGCCTCGATGCTCGACGAGGGCACCGCGGTCGCCGAGGCGATGACGCTGGCCCGCCGCGGATCCAAATCAAAATCTTCGGTGTACGTGGTGGACGCCGACACGTTCCCGCAGACCCTGGCCGTGCTCCGCACCCGGGCCGAGCCGCTGGGCATCGAGCTGCGCCTGGTGGATCTGGACGCCGGCGACGAGCTGCCCGGCGAGTTCTTCGGGCTGCACCTGCAATACCCGGGCGCGTCCGGCGCGGTCCGCGACCACGCCGCCCTGGTCGAGCGCGCGCACGCCGCCGGTGCGCTGGTCACCGTCGCCGCCGACCTGCTCGCGCTGACCCTGCTGCGGTCGCCGGGCGAGATCGGCGCGGACATCGCGGCCGGCACCACGCAGCGCTTCGGCGTGCCGCTCGGTTTCGGCGGCCCGCACGCGGGCTACCTGGCGGTCCGCGCCGGCCTCGAGCGGTCGCTGCCCGGCCGTCTGGTCGGCGTGTCCCGCGACGCCGACGGGCAGCCGGCCTACCGCCTCGCGTTGCAGACCCGCGAGCAGCACATCCGCCGGGAGAAGGCGACCAGCAACATCTGCACCGCCCAGGTCCTGCTGGCCGTGATGGCGAGCATGTACGCGGTCTACCACGGGCCGGACGGACTTCGGGCGATCGCGCGGCGCGCCCATGAGCGGGCTCTCGCGGTCGCGGCCGGTCTCGCCGCGGCGGGCGTGCCGGTCGCGCACGCCGCGTTCTTCGACACGGTGACCGCGTCCGTCCCGGGCCGGGCCGCCGAGATCGTGGCGGCCGCCGCCGGGCAGGGCATCGACCTGCTTTTCGTGGATGCGGACACGGTCTCCATCGCCTGCGACGAGACGACCACGCCTGACGTTGTGGCCACCGTGCTGGAAGCCTTCGGCGCGACGCCGGCAGAGAGCGGCGGAGGTGCCATTCCATCCGAATTGTCCCGGACGAGCGACTTCCTCAGCCACCCGGTCTTCTCCAGCCACCACTCCGAGACGGCGATGCTGCGCTACCTGCGCCGGCTCTCCGACAAGGACTACGCGCTGGACCGCGGCATGATCCCGCTCGGCTCCTGCACGATGAAGCTCAACGCCACCGCCGAGATGGAACCGGTCAGCTGGCCCGAGTTCGCGAACATCCACCCCTACGCCCCGGCGTCGCGCACCGCCGGCTACGAGGCGCTGGTCGCCCAGCTCGAGTCGTGGCTGGCCGAGGTGACCGGCTACGACGCGGTGTCGGTGCAGCCGAACGCCGGCTCCCAGGGCGAGCTGGCCGGCCTGCTGGCCATCCGTGGCTACCACCGCTCCCGCGGCGACCTCGACCGCGACGTCTGCCTGATCCCGTCCAGCGCGCACGGCACCAACGCCGCCTCCGCGGTGATGGCCGGCATGCGGGTGGTCGTGGTGGCCTGCGACGACATGGGCAACGTCGACCTGGACGACCTGGCCGCCAAGATCGAGACGCACGCCGACCGACTGGCCGCGATCATGGTGACCTACCCGTCGACCCACGGCGTCTACGAGACCGGCATCGCCGACCTGTGCGCCCGGGTGCACGACGCCGGCGGCCAGGTCTACGTGGACGGCGCCAACCTCAACGCGCTGGTCGGCTTCGCCCGGCCCGGTCGCTTCGGCGCCGACGTGTCGCATCTCAACCTGCACAAGACGTTCTGCATCCCGCACGGCGGCGGTGGCCCGGGCGTCGGCCCGGTCGCGGTGCGCGCGCACCTGGCCGATTTCCTGCCCGGCGACCCGCTGGAGCCCGGCGACCACCACGCCGTCTCGGCGGCCGCGCACGGCTCGGCGGGCATCCTGCCGATCTCCTGGGCGTACCTGCGGATGATGGGCCCGGACGGCCTGGCCGCGGCGACCTCGGTCGCGGTGCTGGCGGCCAACTACGTGGCGGCCCGCCTCCGGGACCACTACCCGGTGCTCTATGCGGGCAACCGCGGCCTGGTGGCCCACGAGTGCATCCTCGACCTGCGGCCGATCACGAAGGCCACCGGCGTCTCGGTGGACGACGTGGCGAAGCGGCTGATCGACTACGGCTTCCACGCGCCGACCATGTCGTTCCCGGTGGCCGGCACGTTGATGGTGGAGCCGACCGAGAGTGAGGACCTGGCCGAGCTCGATCGCTTCTGCGACGCGATGATCGCGATCCGGGCGGAGATCGCCGCGGTGGCGTCGGGGGAGTGGCCCAAGGACGACAATCCGCTGGCCAACGCGCCGCACACGTCGTTCGCGGTGACCGCCGACGAGTGGAGTCACGCATATCCGCGGTCGGTCGCGGGGTTCCCGGCGGGAGTGGATCGGGCGTCCAAATACTGGCCGCCGGTGCGGCGGATCGACGGCGCCTACGGCGACCGGAACCTGGTCTGCTCGTGCCCCGCGCCGGAGGCGTTCGAGGAGTGAGGCGGATCAGCGGGCCGCGGCTCATGGGGTGGGTCGCGGCCCCTTCGCCATCACCGAGGGTGACGACGGAAGTGCGTATTGAAACGTTGCGGAAAGTCAGGCGGCCAGAGCGTGCTTGGCCGGTCCGCGGTGGGGCTGGATGAGCGTGCCGTCCGGCAGGATCTCGCCGGTGTCCTCAAAGACGATCACGCCGTTGCAGAGCAGGCTCCAACCCTGCTCGCGGCACGTGGCGACGATCCGGGCGGCCTCACGGTCGACGGCGTCGGCGGGGGGACAAGCTTGCTTGTGCTGGCACAACATCGGTTTCTCCGGTCAGGGGCTGTGTGATGATTCACAACTGCGGTGACGAACGTTACCTCAATCCGAACGACCGTGGATCGAGCGGGTGACGGCGTCCCGTTGTCAGAATCCTCGCTTCCGATGATCCACGGTAGGGGCGCTGCCGACCACTTCCCGACACCTCCCTCGTGTCTCGTTCCGGCCGCCCCGGCCTCCTGCCAGGGCGGTCACCGTCTGTCATCGTCGTTCTCGTGGTACCTCGGCGACAACGGCGATCCCGCCGAGCTTGTCGCTGCCTTCCTGTCGAACAACGGACTGCCGGTGCGAAACCTTGGCCGAACGGCTAGCCAGGTCCAACCGGACGGCGATGGTGCACCGTGCGGAGCCGCACTCTTCGTGTCCGCCGCGGCCGGATCCGTGATGGCCGGTGGAGCTGCCGGATCACCGACACCAGCACCGTCCGTCCCTGATGTGTACGCCGCCGTGCTCACTCATGGTTCACAACGTCCGCAAGCGGCCGACCCGGCCGGGTGGCGGCTGGGCCCCTGGCGGGACAGCTGGACGGCCGCGCAGCACGCCGCGGCCGTCGACGCCGCGCGCCGGGCGATCGCACGCGGCGACGTGTACCAGGTCAACGTGGTCGGCCACGCCTCCGCGGCCTACACCGGTGATTCGCTCCCGGCGCTGGCCCGGATGGCCGCACTGCCGGGCGCGCGCTACGGCGGCGTGCTGAGCGGAGAATGCCGGGGAGGCGACGGCTGGGCGCTCGGCTGCGCTTCGCCCGAAACGCTGGTCGAGGTGCGCGGCGGACGGGTGATCACGCGGCCGATCAAGGGCACCCGGCCGGCCACCGCTGAGGGCCGCCGGGAGTTGCTGGCATCGGCCAAGGAACGCGCCGAGCACGTGATGATCGTCGACCTGGAACGCAACGACCTGGCCCGGCTGCCCGGCGCCGGCCCGGTGCGGGTCGACGAGCTGTTCGCGGTACGCCGGTGGAGCAACCTCTGGCAGGCCGAATCGGTCGTCTCCGCGCCGCTGGACGGCGACCTGGACCTGGCGTCGCTGCTGCGCGCCATGTGCCCGGGAGGGTCGGTGACCGGCGCGCCCAAGCTGGCCGCGCTGGCCGAGATCGCCCGGCTGGAACCGGTCGGCCGGGGCCCGAGCATGGGCGCGATCGGCTGGATCGGTCACGACCACGTCGACCTGGGCCTGACCATCCGTACCGCGGCCGCCGCGGACGGCCTGGTGCATCTATGGGCGGGCGGCGGCATCACCTGGGACAGCGACCCGGCGGCCGAGGTGGCCGAGGCGGCGGCCAAGGCGGCGCCGATCCGGGCCGCGCTCGCCGGATAGGCCGCGCTCGCCGGATAGCCTGGCCGGCATGACGATTCGGCCCATCAGAGTGGTCGGCGACCCGGTGCTGCGCACCGAGGCCGACCCGGTCAAGGAGTTCGACGCCGCGTTGCGCGCGTTGGTCCGCGACCTGGAGGACACGGTCCGCGAGCCGGGCCGCGCCGGGGTGGCCGCCCCGCAGATCGGCGTCAGCCTGCGGGTGTTCTCCTACAACGTGGACGACGTGGTCGGCCACCTGGTCAACCCGGTGCTGTCCGGCTTCGAGGGTGAGCAGGACGACGAGGAGGGCTGCCTGTCGGTGCCCGGCCTGTACTTCCCGACGAAGCGGGCGATGCGGGTGGTGGCGACCGGCCAGGACCAGCACGGCGAGCCGCTCGTGATCGAGGGCGAGGGCTTCCTGGCCCGGGCTCTGCAACACGAGACGGATCACCTGGACGGCCGCCTCTACATCGACACCCTCACCGGCGACGTCCGCCGGCAGGCGCTGCGCGCGATGCGCGCCCGCCCGCGCGCCTAAACCCGTGCGGCCGCCGCGTTCAGGTTGTCCGCGGCCTGGCGCAGGCCCTCGATCTGGTCGAGTTCGGTGTCCTCGTGCTCGATGTTCACCGCCATGTCCGGGTCGACCCGCTGCAGGGCGCGCAGGAACGGCACCCAGAAGTCGTCCACGCCGTGCCCGCGGCCGACCGCGACGAACTGCCACGCCGGGTTCCGCGGCCAGATGTTGAGGGTGTTGTCGCCGCCCAGGTTCAGCGGGTTCTCCTCGGCCGGGGTGCGGGTGAAGCGGTCGTCCAGCACCCCGAAGATCTTCACGTTGTCCGCATTGATCCGGGTGTCCTTGGCGGCCGCGTGGAAGACCAGGTCGCCGAGGTGCTCGATCGCCGCCACCGGATCGATGCCCTGCCAGAACAGGTGACTCGGGTCCATCTCGGCGCCGACGTGCGTCGCGTTGGTCTGCTCGACCAGCCGCCGCAACGTGGCCGGGTTGAAGACCAGATTGTGCGGGTGCATCTCGATGCAGACCTTGACGTCGGCGTCCGCGGCCCGGGCCTGGACGTCCTTCCAGAACGGGATCGCCACCTCGGTCCACTGGTAGTCGAGGGTGTCCAGGAATTGGCTGTCCCACGGGTTCACCACCCAGTTGGCCGCGGTGGCGCCGGCGTGCCCGCCGGGCAGCCCGGACATCGTGACGACCCGCTTGACCCCGAGCGCCGCGGCCACCTCGATGGTGCGGTGCAGGTCGGCGGCGTGCGCCGGGCCCACCTTCGGGTCCGGGTTGAGCGGGTTGCCGTTGACGTTGAGGCCGGTCAGGGCGATGCCGGCCTGTTCGAAGCGGCCCAGGTAGTCCTGGCGGGCGCCCTCGCTGGCCAGGATGTCGGTGATCGGGATGTGCGGTGCGCCGATGAACCCGCCGGTGTTGATCTCGGCGCTGGTCAGACCCATCTCACCGAGGATCTTCAGGGTCTCGTCGATCGAACGGTCGTGCAGGCAGGCGGTGTAGGCGCCGAGTTTCACGGGTGGAGTCCTTCCGGCAGGGAGACGGGCTTGTCGATGGCGTTCGTGACCGCGTCGAGGACGCGCAGGTTGTGCAGGCCGTGCGCCATGTCGGGGCAGGCCGGCAACCGGTCCAGGCCGCCGATCTGGTCCAGGAACGCGCGGGCCTGATAGACGAAGAAGTCGTTCTGGCCGTGGCCCACGGTCGGGAAGTCCATCGGCAGGCCGCCCGCGACGTAGGGGTGCCAGGGGCCGATCGAGACGGTCCGGACGCCGTTCGAGGCCTGCGCCGGGCCGTCGTCGATGATGCCGAACTCGGCCGGGCGGTTCAGGTCGAAGGACGCCGTGCCGCCCTCGCAGAAGAGGTCGAACTTCAGGGTGTTGGCGTGCCCGAAGGCGACCCGGGAGAGCGCGAACGTGCCGACCGCCCCGCTTGCATAGCTCGTGGTGAAGGTGCAGACGTCCTCGTTCTCCACCGGCAGCCGCTCGTCGCTGACCTGGACGCCGCCGGAGTGCCCGACGGCCACGCCGAGCGGCTTGGGGCGGTCCTTGATCAGGGTGGCCATCGTGGTGCCCTGCACGCCCGAGGTGGGTCCGCAGAAGAACTCGGCGAGGTCGGTCAGGTGGCTGCCGATGTCGGCCAGCACGCCGCTGCCCGGGCCGCCCAGATAGCGCCAGCTCATCGGGCGGTCGGCGGCGAAACCGTAGTCGCACCAGTAGTTGCCGACGAACTGTCGCACCTTGCCGAGCCGGCCCTCGACCTCGGCCCGGATGGCGTTGATCGCGGGGGAGCGGCGGAAGGTGAAGCCGACCGCGTTCACCCGGCCGGGCGCGGCCGCCGCGGCCGCCACCATCGCCTCGGCGTCGGCCAGGTTCGGGGCGAGCGGCTTCTCGCACAGCACGTGCTTGCCTGCCGCCAGCGCGGCCTCGGTGATCTCGCGGTGCAGGCCGTTCGCGACGGCCACGCTGACCGCGTGCACGTCCGGCGCGTCGATCACCGCGCGCCAGTCGGTCTCGGCCCGCTCGAAGCCGAAGCGCCGGGCCGCGTCGACCGCGAACGGCTCGTGCACGTCGGCGATCGCGACCAGCCGGGCCTGCGGTCCGTCCAGGTCGTAGACGGTCGAGGAGTTGCGGTACGCGTTCGCGTGCGCCCGGCCGACCATGCCCGCGCCGATCACCGCCACGCCGATCTGCTGACCCACGGCCAACCTCCTTTTAAAGCGCTTTAAGTACCAGTACTATCTGAGTCGATCTCGTTGTGTGTCAAGGGTGTTACGGGGGTCGGTTCGTGGATCAGCGGCCGCGGCTGGAGGATGTCGCCGCGCGGGTCGGTGTCTCCACCGCCTCGGTGTCCCTGGTGCTGCGCGGCGCGCCCGGGCCCAGCGCGGAGACCCGCCGCCGGGTGATGGAGGCGGCCGCCGAGCTGGGCTACCGCGCCGACCGGGCGGCCAGCATGCTCGCCCGGCGCCGCCGCCACCTGCTCGGCGTGCTGCTCGACGTGCGCAACCCGTTCCACGCCGAGCTGGTCGAGGAGATCCAGGTCGAGGCCGACCGGACCGGCTACGAGGTGGTGCTCTCCACGCTCACCCGCAGCCACGACGAGGACCGCGCGATCGCCTCGCTGCTGGACTTCCGCTGCGAGGGCCTGCTGCTGCTCGGCCCGGACCTGGGCGACGACGGCCTGGACAAGCTGGCCGCCCAGGTCCCGGCCGTGGTGATCGGCCGCCGGGTGCGCCGCGCGCAGGTCGACGTGATCCGTCCGGCCGACGACATCGGCGTCGCCGCGGCCCTCGACCACCTGATCGAACTCGGTCACACCCGCATCGCGTTCGTGGACGGCGGCAAGGGTGCGGTGGCGGTCGAGCGGCGTCGCGGCTACCGCACCGCGATGCGCCGGGCCGGGCTTCCCGCC
This sequence comes from Actinoplanes sp. NPDC051388, assembly GCF_055586225.1. Classification (NCBI taxonomy): domain Bacteria; kingdom Bacillati; phylum Actinomycetota; class Actinomycetes; order Micromonosporales; family Micromonosporaceae; genus Actinoplanes; species Actinoplanes sp. NPDC051388. The sequence continues at coordinate 236,364 of NZ_JBVJIP010000009.1, forward strand.
GAGGTGATCCCGGGCGACCACACCGAGGAGGGCGGATTGCGGGCCGGGCGCCTGCTGGCCGCGGCGACCGGCCGGCCCAGCGCGGTGATGGCCTCCAACGACCGCTGCGCGGTCGGGCTGCTGGATGCGTTTCTGCGCGCCGGCTTGGACGTGCCGGGGGAGATCTCGGTCGTCGGGTACGACGACAGCACCCTCGCGCGGCTCGCCCACATCGACCTGACCACGGTGAACCAGGACGCGCCCGCCCAGGCCCGGCACGCGGTGGCGGCCGCCGTGTCCCGGCTCGACGAGGGCCGCACCGAGCGGCTCGAAGTGGTCCTGCGCCCGCACCTGGTGGTCCGCCGCACGACCGGTCCGGTGCTGGGCTGAATCGGTCTGCTGGGCTGACTCGGTCTGAATCGGTGGTGACCGGGCCGCACGACCCAGTCAGCTATTTCTCGCGCTGGACATTCTCGGCCCGCTCGATCCGCACCCGGTTCAGCCATCCCGGGAGGTCGCTGAGCACATACAGCTCGCCGTGCACGTCGGTGCCGAACGCGGTCGGCTGGGTGGGAAAGTCGCCGATCGTGGCCGACTCGTAGCCGCCCCCGGGCTTGGGACGCACGGCGAAGGCGAGGGTCGAGCAGTAGTCGCTCGCGATGTAGGTGCCCCGTGCCTCGGGGGTCCGGAACCCTCTGTACACCACGCCGCCGGTCACCGAGCAGTTCTCCGTGAGGAAGTGTTCGTACTCGAAGACGGGGTCGGTGTACCGCACGCCCGGCCGGCATTGCTCCGGGTCGAACACCGGGGTGCCCTCCCGGCAGGACCAGCCGAGGTTCGCCCCACGCTGCGACGGGCGGATGTGGTCGATCTCTTCGACCAGGCCCTGGCCGACGTCGCCGATCCACAGCGAGCCGTCGACCGGGTCGATGGAGAACCGCCACGGGTTGCGCAGGCCGTAGACCCAGATCTCCGGCCGCGCGCCCGGCGTGCGGACGAACGGGTTGTCGGGGGGCACGCAATAGGGCTTCGCTCCGCATCTGCGGTTGACGTCGATCCGCACGATCTTGCCGAGCAGGGTGCCGAGGTCCTGGCCGGCCTTGAACGGATCGTTCGCGTGGCCGCCGTCGCCGAGCGACCAGTAGAGGTGCCCGTCGCGGCCGAACGCCACCTGTCCACCGTTGTGGTTGCCGTACTCGGCGTGCTCCTGGGTGAGCAGCACCTGCACCCGGTCGGGAGCGCCGAGAGGCACTCGCGCCAGGGTCAGAGCGCCGGCCGGCAGGCTCGTGTATGCCACGTAGAGCATCCCGGTCCGCGCGAAGTTCGGTGCGGGCGTGATGCCGAGAAGTCCGCGCTCGTTGTCCGACGTGTCGATCAGTGCGGTCAGGTCGAGCACCGGCTCGGCCGCCAAGCCGGTGTCGGGGTGGTAGGCGCGGACGGTGCCGTCCTTCTCCGCGATCAGCATCCGGCCGTCCGGCAGCCCGGTGATCGCGATCGGACGCCGCAGACCGGAAGCCACCTGTTCGGACACCACGGTCAGCTCGGCGAGTGGCACCGTCCGGGGGCGCGGCGTGCCGGCCGCGGGGGTGCCGGCCGCCGACGACGACGGCAACAGCAACGCGGGCAGGACCAGAACGAGGAGGCCGGCCAGCACGGTGGTCGGACGACGACGCAGTCGTGACATGTGTGAGCTCCTCGGGCAGAGAGGACGCGATTGGGAGCGCTCCCACAATACATCGACGCTCAACGATGTCAAAGCCCTGGTCGATCGCGGTCAGGCCGTGGGGCGCTGGTCGACGATGCGCCGCATCTTGCCCATCGAGCGCTCCACGCCGTCGGGACCGATCACCTCGATCGCCACGCTGACGCCGATCCTGTTCTTGATCCGGGTGGCCAGGTCGCGGCCCGCCCGCTCGGCGTCTTCTCCAGTGGCGTCCGGCCGGCGCTCCACCTTGACCGTCAGCTCGTCGAGCCGGCCGGAACGGGTCAGGACACATTGGAAATGCGGCGCCAGCGCGGGCGTGCCCAGAATCAGCTCTTCGATCTGGGTGGGGAAGAGGTTGACGCCGCGCAGGATGATCATGTCGTCGGTGCGGCCGGTGATCTTTTCGATGCGGCGCATCGGGCGGGCCGTGCCGGGCAGCAGACGGGTCAGGTCGCGGGTGCGGTAGCGGACCACCGGCATCGCTTCCTTGGTGAGCGACGTGAAGACCAGCTCGCCGTAGGTGCCGTCGGGCAGCACCTCGCCGGTCACCGGATCGACGATCTCGGGATAGAAGTGGTCCTCCCAGACGTGCAGGCCGTCCTTGGTCTCAACGCACTCGTTGGCCACGCCGGGGCCCATCACCTCGGACAGCCCGTAGATGTCGACCGCGTGCATGTCGAGGGTCTGCTCGATCTCCTGCCGCAGGTCCTGCGTCCACGGCTCGGCGCCGAAGATGCCGACCCGCAACGACGTGGTCCGGGGGTCGACGCCCTGGCGGCGCATCTCGTCGACGATCGCCAGCAGGTAGCTCGGCGTGACCATGATGACCTCGGGCTGGAAGTCCCGGATGAGCATGACCTGCCGCTCGGTCATGCCACCGGAGACGGGGATCACCGTGCAGCCGAGCTCTTCGGCCCCGTAGTGCGCCCCCAGACCCCCGGTGAAGAGCCCATAACCGTACGCGACGTGCACGCGATCGCCGGGCCGGCCGCCGGACGCCCGGATCGAGCGGGCCATCAGCCGTGCCCAGGTGCGCACGTCCTCCCTGGTGTATCCCACCACCGTGGGCCGGCCGGTGGTGCCGGAGGACGCGTGGATGCGGGAGATCTGCTCGCGGGGCACGGCGAACATGTCGAACGGGTAGTTGTCCCGCAGCGTCGCCTTGTCCGTGCACGGGAACCGCCCGAGATCGGCGAGCGAGCGCAGGTCGCCGGGGTGCACGCCGTGCGACTCGAACATCTTGCGGTATTGCGGCACGTGGTCGAACGCGTGCCGCAGCGACCACCGCAGCCGCGTCAGCTGGAGATCGCGCAGCTCGTCGACGGAGGCGCGCTCGATCGGGTCCAGGTCTTCCTTGCGGGGGGTGCGATCCTGCACGGCTTCACTCCTGTCTCGTGCGCAGGCCCTCGAACGCGATGGTGACCACCGCGTCGGCCATCGCCTCAGCGCCGCCGCGGCGGGGTCTGTACCACTCCGTCAGCGAGTTGACCATGCCGAAGAGCAGCCGCGCGGCGGTCGCCGGATCGACGTCGGCGCGCAGATCGCCGTCCGCCTGCGCCTGCTTGACCAGGTCGGTGACCTGGGCGTCGAGGATGCGGCGGCGCATCAGCGCGCCCTTCTCGATGGCGTTGTTGCCGCGCACCCGCAGCAGCAGGGTGACGAACTCGAGGCGGTCGGCCAGCACCAGCACGCTGCGCCGGACCAGCGTCTCGAGGCACTCGATGGCGGGCGCGTCCATGGCCTTGACGTCGGCGGCCGCCTGCTGCAAGCCGTCGAGGGCGTGGTTGATCGCCATCCGGAGCAGGTCCTGTTTGCTGGTCACGTGGTGGTAGATGGTGGATTTGGTGATGCCCAGGGCGTCGGCCAGGTCGCCCATGCTGGTCGCCTCGTAGCCCCGGTCGTTGAAGAGCCGGACCGCCGCCGCCAGCACCGCGCCCTGGTCGTGGCCGGGCCGGCCGCGCCGCGGGCGGGCCGCCTCGGCGGTCACGCCGGCCGTCCCGAGCCCAGGACGCGGCTGCGGCCGCGAAACTCGGCCACCACGTCACCGGCCCGGGTCACGGTGACGTCGTAGACGCCGTTGCGGCCGCTGACCACCCGCTCGGTGGCGGTGGCCAGGAGCACGTCGCCGAGCCGGGCCGGGCGCAGGAAGTCGATGTCACACCCGGCCGCTACGGTGACCGGGCCGTGGCTGTTGCAGGCGCAGGCGAAGGCGGTGTCGGCGAGCAGGAAGACATATCCGCCGTGCGCCATCGCGTGCCCGTTGACCATCGCCGCGGTGACCGTCATCCGCACCGTGGCCTGCCCGTCTCCGGCCTGGAGCAGTTCGATGCCGAGGCCCCGCGAAGCCTGGTCGCGCTCGAACATCTCGTGCGCCGCGGTGAGTGCCAACACGACCCCCTGAGCCTGTTTGGAGAAGAGATGGGGTTGATTACCGAACGAACGGACGGTAGATATTTAGGTAGCCAACCGCACAGGAGCGCGAATGACAACCCCCACCGAGTTGTACGAAACGCATCGCGAGTTGCTCGACCGGGCGGTCGCCGCGACCCGCTCCCGTGACTACTTCTCCGCCTATCCGGAGTCGCCCAGCAAGTCGGTCTACGGCGAGGACGCGGCGCCGGCCGGCGAGCGGGCGTTCCGGGCGCTGCTCGACAACGACTTCCCGATCGACGTGCCGGGCGCCTCCGGCAGCGTCGCGACCGAGCGCTCGCCGTACGGTTTCGATCTCGGCATCCGTTATCCGACCTCGGACCCGGCCGCGCTGATCGCCGCGGCCCGCGCAGCCACCCCGGCCTGGCGGGCCGTCGGCCCGCACGGCCGCGCGGGTGTCGCCGCCGAGATCCTGCGCCGGATCAACGCCCGCTCGTTCGAGTTCGCCCAGGCCGTGCAGCACACCACCGGCCAGGCGTTCGTGATGGCGTTCCAGGCGGGCGGCCCGCACGCGCAGGACCGCGGGCTCGAGGCGGTGGCCGCCGCGCTCGACGCCACCACGCGCGTCCCGGCGGAGTCGTCGTGGAGCAAGCCGCAGCGCGGGGGCGAGCCGTTGCGCATGACGAAGACCGCGACGGTGGCCGGCCGCGGTGTCGCCCTGGTGATCGGCTGCAACACGTTCCCCACCTGGAACTCGTACCCGGGGCTGTTCGCCAGCCTGGTCACCGGCAACCCGGTGATCGTCAAGCCGCACCCGGGCGCGGTGCTGCCGCTGGCGCTGACCGTGCAGATCGCCCGCGAGGTGCTGGCCGAGGCCGGTCAGAGCCCCGACCTGGTCACCCTGGCCGCCGAGCGGGCCGGCGACGGCGTGGCGGCCACCCTGGCCACCCACCCCGACGTGCGGATCATCGACTTCACCGGGTCCAGCGAGTTCGGCAACTGGCTCGAGGCCAACGCGCGGCAGGCCGTCGTCTACACCGAGAAGGCCGGCCTCAACACGGTCGTCGTCGACTCGACGTCCGATTACCGGGCCATGCTGCGCAACCTGTCGTTCTCGCTGTCGCTCTACAGCGGACAGATGTGCACGACGCCGCAGAACTTCCTGGTGCCGGCCGGCGGCATCGAGACCGACGCCGGGCACCGGAGCCCGGAGGAGTTCGCCGCCGACCTGACCGCCGCGATCGACAAGCTGCTCGGCGACCCGCAGCGCGCCGCGGGCACGCTCGGCGCGATCGTCAACGACGGCGTCCTCGCCCGGCTGACCGAGGCCAGTGGCGCGCCCAGCGCGACCCGCCCGACCGCCGAGGTGTCCGACCAGCAGTGGCCCGAGGCGACCATCCGCACCCCGGTGGTGGTGCGGCTCGACGCGGCCGACGAAAAGGTCTACACGCGCGAGTGGTTCGGGCCGGTGTCGTTCGTGATCGCCACCGAGGACACCCCGGCCAGCCTGCGGCTCTTCGTGGAGACGGTGCGGCATCACGGCGCGCTCACCGCGGCGGTCTACTCGACCTCGCCGGAGGTGATCGAGGCGGCCCGCGAGGCGGCGCTGGACGCCGGCGTGCACCTCTCCGAAAACCTGACCGGCGGCGTCTTCGTCAACCAGACCGCGGCGTTCAGCGACCTGCACGGCACCGGCGCCAACCCGGCGGCCACCACCGCGCTGACCGACGACTGGTTCGTCAGCGGCCGGTTCTTCACCCTGCAGTCGAGGCGTCACGATGGCTGAAGCGTTCCTGGTCGGCGGCGTCCGCACGCCGCAGGGCAAATACGGCGGCTCGCTGGCAAAGGTGCGGCCGGACGATCTGGCCGCGCTGGTGGTCGGTGAGGCGGTGCGCCGCGCCGGTGTGCCCGCCGAAGCGATCGACGAGGTCATCCTCGGCGCTGCGAACCAGGCCGGCGAGGACAACCGCAACGTGGCCCGGATGGCGGCGCTGCTGGCCGGCCTGCCCGACTCCACACCCGGCTTCACGGTCAACCGGCTCTGCGCCAGCGGGCTGACCGCGATCATCGCGGCGGCCAACGCGGTGCGGGCCGGCGAGCAGGACGTCGTGGTGGCCGGCGGGGTCGAGTCGATGACCCGCGCGCCCTGGGTGATGGCCAAGCCCGGCACCCCGTGGGCCCGGCCCGGCGAGGTGGTCGACTCCGCGCTCGGCTGGCGGTTCGCCAACCCGGTCTTCACCGCGCAGGAGAAGACCACGATCAGCATGGGCGAGACCGCCGAGGAGGTGGCCGCGCTCGACGGCATCACCCGGGCGGACAGCGACGCGTTCGCGCTGCGCAGCCACGAGCGGGCGATCGCCGCGATCGACGCCGGCCGGTTCGACGCCGAGATCGTGCCGGTCGGTGACGTCACCGCCGACGAGATCCCGCGGCGCGGCTCCACGCTGGAAAAGCTGGGCACGCTCAAGCCGGTGTTCCGGGCCGGGGGAGTGGTCACCGCCGCGTCGTCCTCGCCGCTCTCCGACGGCGCCGCGGCGCTGGTGGTGGCGAGCGCGGCGGCCGTGGAGCGGCACGGCCTGACGCCGCGGGCGCGGGTGGTCACGTCGGCCAGCGCCGGGGTGCCGCCGCACATCATGGGCATCGGCCCGGTCCCGGCGACCGAAAAGGTCCTCGCCCGGGCCGGCTGGACCACCGGCGACCTCGACGCGGTGGAGCTCAACGAGGCCTTCGCGGCGCAGTCCCTCGCGGTCATCCGCCGGCTCAAGCTGGACGACGACCGGGTCAACGCGGACGGCGGGGCGATCGCGCTCGGCCACCCGCTCGGCTGCTCCGGCGCCCGGATCACGGTCACCCTGCTCGGCCGGATGGAGCGCGAGGGCGCCCGCCGCGGCCTGGCCACGCTGTGCGTCGGCGTGGGGCAGGGCGTGGCGATGCTGGTGGAGCGGGTATGAGCGGCGCGCCCAAGGTGGTCGGCGTCATCGGCGGCGGGCGGATGGGCTCGGGCATCGCCCAGGTCTTCGCCGCCGCCGGCGCGCACGTGACCATCGTGGAGCGCGATCAGGCGACCGCCGCGGCCGCCCGTGACCGGGTCGCCATGGGCCTGCACCGGGCGGGGGAGAAGGGCACGCTCTCCGAGCCGCCGGGCACGGTGCTCGACCGGGTCGACCTGGCCCACGACGTGTCCGGGCTGCCCGCCATGGCCGAGCTGGTGGTCGAGGCGGTGCCCGAGGACGCCGAGCTGAAGGCGCGCGTGTTCGCGGCCGCGGAGGACGCGGTCGGCGACACCACGGTGCTCGCGTCGAACACCAGCGCCCTGTCCATCGCGCGGCTGGCCGAGGGCCTGCGGCACCCCGAGCGGGTGGTCGGCCTGCACTTCTTCAACCCGGTGCCGGTCAGTGCCCTGGTCGAGATCGTGCTCGGGCCGCGGACGGCCACGGTGGTGCGCGAAGCCGCCGGGTCGTGGGTGGAGGCCGTGGGCAAAACCGCGATCACGGTGCGCGACTCGCCCGGTTTCGCCACCAGCCGGCTGGGTGTCCTGCTCGGCCTGGAGGCGATCCGGATGCTCGAGGAGGGCGTCGCCGACGCGGCCGACGTCGACCGGGCGATGGAGCTGGGATACCGGCACCCGATGGGCCCGCTGCGCTCCACCGACCTGGTCGGGCTGGACGTGCGGCTGGCCATCGCCGAGCACCTGCACGCCGAGCTGGGCGAGCGGTTCGCGCCGCCGCGCCTGCTGCGGGAAAAGGTCGAGCGTGGCGAGCTGGGCCGCAAGACCGGACAAGGCTTCTACGCATGGCCGGGCGCACAATGAGGGGACTGTCATGACCGAGGCCTTCTTCGAGGAGACCATCGCCAAGGACCAGCGGATCGAGCCGCGGGACTGGATGCCCGAGGGCTACCGCAAGACGATGATCCGGCAGATCGCCCAGCACGCGCACTCCGAGATCATCGGCATGCAGCCCGAGGGCGAGTGGATCACCCGGGCGCCGACCCTGCGGCGCAAGGCGATCCTGCTGGCCAAGGTGCAGGACGAGGCCGGACACGGGCTCTATCTCTATTCCGCCGCCGAGACGCTGGGCGCGGACCGCGGCGACCTGACCCGCCGGCTGATCGAGGGCCGGCAGAAATACTCCTCGATCTTCAACTACCCGACCCTGACCTTCGCCGACGTCGGCGTGATCGGCTGGCTGGTCGACGGCGCCGCGATCTGCAACCAGGTGCCGCTCTGCCGCAGCTCATACGGGCCCTATGGGCGGGCGATGATCCGGATCTGCAAGGAGGAGTCGTTCCATCAGCGGCAGGGCTACGAACTGCTGATGACGATGATGCGCGGCACCGAGGAGCAGCGCGCGATGGTGCAGGACGCGACGAACCGCTGGTGGTGGCCGTCGCTGATGATGTTCGGCCCACCGGACGCGGCGTCGCCCAACACCGCTCAGTCGATGGCCTGGAAGATCAAGCGACACACCAACGACGAGCTGCGGCAGCGCTTCGTGGACATGAGCGTGCCGCAGGCCGCCGCGCTGGGTGTGACGCTGCCGGATCCGGAGCTCCGGTGGAACGAGGAGCGCGGGCACCACGACTTCGGCACACCGGACTGGGACGAGCTCAAGCGCGTCATCTCCGGCGACGGCCCGATGAACCGGCGCCGCATCGCGCACCGCAAGGCGGCCGACGACGAGGGCGCCTGGGTTCGCGAGGCCGCGGTGGCGCACGCGCACAAGACGACGGTGGTGGCGGCATGAGTGGCGAGATCAAGCACGAGTGGCCGCTGTTCGAGGTGTTCGTGCGGGCCAAGCGCGGCCTCAACCACGTGCACGTCGGCTCGCTGCGGGCGGCGGACCCGACGATGGCCCTGCACCACGCGCGTGACCTCTACACACGGCGCAACGAGGGCGTGAGCATCTGGGTGGTGCGCTCCGACGACGTGGTGGCCTCCGCGCCGGACGACAAGGAGGCGTTCTTCGCGCCGAGCGGCGACAAGATGTACCGCCACCCGACGTACTACGCCATCCCCGACTCCGTCCCGCACATCTGATGTCCTTCGACGACGCGTACGGCGCGCTGACCGACCACGCCGACGACGCCCGCTGGGCCTACGGAACGGGGTTCGCCGACCCGCTCACCGGCGTGGACACCGCCCTGCCCGACGGGGTGGACCGGGCCGACCTGGCGGCATATTGCCTGATGCTCGGCGACGACGCGCTGATCATGTCGCACCGGCTGCAGGAGTGGGTCACCCGCGCGCCCGAGCTCGAGGACGAGGTGGCGATCGCCAACATCGGGCTCGACCTGCTCGGCCAGGCCCGGCTGCTGCTCACCCGCGCCGGGCAGGCCGAGGGCGCCGGCCGCGACGAGGACGCGCTGGCCTATCAGCGCGACCCGGCCGACTTCCGCAACGTGCGGCTGACCGAGCGCGCCGACGCCGACTTCGCGCACCTGGTGGCCCGCCTGCTCGCCTTCGCGACCTGGCGGCTCGCGCAGCTCGACCGGCTGACCGCGTCGCCCGACCCGGTGCTGGCCGCGATCGGCGCCAAGGGCGTCAAGGAGGTCACCTACCACCGGGAATATGCGGCCCAGTGGGTGGTCCGCCTCGGCGACGGCACCGACGAGTCGCACCGGCGGATGCAGGTCGCGATCGACGAGCTGTGGCCCCTGCTCGGCGAGCTGTTCACGCCGCACGACGTCGAGCGGCGCCTGGGCATGGACCCGTCCGCGTGGCGCCCCGAGTTCGACGACGTGCTGAGCCAGGTCCTGACGGCGGCGACCCTGCAGACCCCCGCCCAGACCGAGATCCCCACGCGGGCAGACGCAGGCCGCACGGGCCGCGACGGCGAGCACACGCCCGCCCTCACGGAGATTCTCGCCGAGATGCAGGGGCTCGCGCGAGCAACGCCCGGCGGTGTCTGGTGACCCGCCCGGCGGCTGTCGCCGCGAGCACCGGCGCAGTGCCGGCCCGGTCGGCGGCGGCCGTTGCCGCGACCGTCACCGATCCCGAGATGCCGATGCTGACGCTCGCCGACCTCGGCGTGATCCGGGAGGTGCGCGAGAGCGACGAGGGTGTGGTCGTGACGATCACGCCGACGTACTCGGGCTGCCCGGCGATGGATGAGATCCGGGCCGATCTGCGCCACGCCCTCCATGGCGCCGGGTTCGAGCGCGTCGAGGTGCGCACCGTGCTGGCGCCGGCCTGGACCACCGACTGGATCAGCGCGACCGGCCGGGCGAAGCTGGCCGCCGCCGGCATCTCCCCGCCGGGCCCGGCTCCGCTCCGCGCGCCCGGCCCGGTGCCGCTGGTGCTCGGGCCGCCGCGCCGGGCCATCGCCTGCCCGCAGTGCGGCCACCCGGAGAGCGAGCTGATCTCCGCGTTCAGCGCGACCGCCTGCCGCGAGCTGCGCCGCTGCCCGCGGTGCAGCGAGCCGTTCGAGCACGTGAAGGAGATCTGACGTGGTCGTGCGCGAGTTCCATCCGCTGCGGGTCGCCGAGGTCGAGCGGCTCTGCGACGACGCGGTCGCGGTCACCTTCGACGTGCCCGGCGAGCTGACCGAGCGCTTCGCGTTCCGGCCCGGGCAGTCGCTGACGGTGCGCCGACCGGACGACGACGCCGACGAGCGGCGCACCTATTCGATCTGCGCCCCGGCCGGTGACCGGCCCCGGATCGGCGTGCGCGAGGTGCCCGGCGGGCTGGTGTCCCGCTGGCTGGTGCACGACCTGCGGCCCGGCGATCGAGTCGAGGTGGCGCCGCCGAGCGGCACCTTCACCCCCGAGCTCGACCGGCCCGGCCATCACGTGCTGATCGCGGCCGGCTCGGGCATCACCCCGGTGCTGTCCATCGCCGCCTCGCTGCTGCGGCACCCGGAGACCCGGGTCAGCGTGCTCTACGGCAACCGGCGGGCGGACACGGTGATGTTCGCGGAGGAGCTGTCCGACCTGAAGGACCGGCATCCGGCCCGGCTCGAGCTGGTGCATCTGCTGTCCCGCGAGGCACGGGAGACCGAGCTGCTCAGCGGGCGGCTGGACGCGGCGAAGCTGCGTACCCTTCTCCCGCTTTTGATCGATGTCCCGGCGGTCGACGGCTGGTGGTTGTGCGGGCCGTTCAGGATGGTGGTCGACGCGACCGAGGTGCTCGGCGAGCAGGGGGTGCCGGCCGAGCGGATCCATCGTGAGCTGTTCTGGGTGGATGAGGCGCCGCCCGACGTGGTGCGCGAGGAGGCGACGCCGGACGGCCCGGCCAGCGAGGTGACCGTGCTGCTCGACGGGCGGTCCACCACGGTGACCGTGATCGAGGGGCAGACGGTGCTCGAGGGTGCTCAGCGTGCCCGGCCCGATCTGCCGTTCGCGTGCAAGGGCGGCGTGTGCGGAACGTGCCGGGCCCGGCTCGAGGAGGGCGAGGTGCGGATGCGCCGCAACTTCGCGCTGGAGCCGCACGAGATCGCCGCCGGATACGTGCTGACCTGCCAGTCCACGCCACTGACCGAGAAGGTCGTGGTGAGCTTCGACGATTAGTGAAGACGCAGGACGGTACGCATCAACAACGTCACTGGTTCACGATCAGTGCACTTTGTGGGCAACTCCATTGCGGCAGTCCTGGTCACGAGGTTCCTGCGTACTCGGTGCAAGAAGTAGCTACACCGAGGAAAGGAGCTAGAAATGCGAGCACGCAAAGCTCTCATGATCGCCGCGGCCGGCATCGTGGCAGCGGGCGGACTGGCGGTGGCGCCGCTGACCTTTGCCGCGCAGGCGCCCTCCAACGGCTGCGCGGATCTGGAGATCATCGGCGCCCGCGCCTCCACCGAGCGGCCCGGTCTGGGAGTCCTGCTCGGGCCACTGGCCCAGCAGCTCACCCGCGACCTGCCGCAGGCGGTCCGCACCACGGCGGTCGACTACCCGGCCACGCTGGGCAACTACCAGAACAGCGTGCGCCAAGGGGTCACCGACCTGACGGCGAAGATGGAGAAGACCGCCGCGGCGTGCGCGGACACCAGATTCGTGCTGATGGGCTACTCGCAGGGGGCGAATGTGGTCGGCGACGCGCTGGCCGGACGCGGGCGGGCGGCCCCGACCGTGTCCGACGAACTCGGCGCGAAGGTGGCGGCGGTGGTGCTGTTCGGCGATCCGACCTTCACCAACGGGGAGCCGTTTAACGTCGCGCAGGGCAACCGGTCCGGCATCTTCGCCCGCGGCGCGGGTGAGCTGGACGCGTTCGCGGCGCGCACCCAGTCGTTCTGCAACCAGAACGACCGGTTCTGCCAGAGCGGCAACAGCCTGGCGGCGCACCTCAACTACCGGGGTTCGCTGAACGCGGCCGGCGACTTCATCGCCGACCAGGTGGGCTGACCAGCCGGCCAGGTGGGCTGAAAAACGGGGGCGCCCGCCAGCGCCCCTTCAGGCCTTACGGCACAACGCGAAGATCTGGCTCTCCGGCGGACCGGTCGCAGGCGTGTAGTCCACCGTCTCGATCGAGTCGACGATGAAGTGCTCCGACAGCACGTCTTTCCACTGGGCCTGCGGGTATCCGGAGATCCGCACCGGCACGCCGAGGAACTCGACCGGCACACTGTCGCCGTCGAAGTCGACCGTCCCGATCGCGAAGTAGCCGCCCGGCGACAACCAGCCGGACACCTTGCCCAGCACCGCCCCGATGTCCGCGCGGCTCAGCATCAGCAGCGAGAAGAACGACGTCACCGCGTCGAACGGGCCCAGATCGCCGGGCAGCTCGCGGAAGTCGCCGTGCCGGAACTCGGCGGCCGGCACCTGCTCGCGGGCCAGCCGCAGCATCTCCTCGGAGATGTCCACCCCGATCACCCGCTGCTCGGCGGCGGTGAAGATCTGCGCGGTCGGCACCCCGGTGCCGCAGCCGAGGTCGAGAATCAGCGAGTTCGCCGGGATGAGCGAGCTCACCCGCTCGATCAGAGCACTCTGGTGCGGGTTGGCGCTGTGCTCGCCCTGATACAGCTCGGCCGGTCGGTCGAAGATCTCCATCGGGGCGAACCTATCCGATCAAGCCGCGGCCCGCTCGAAACCGCGCAGGTCGCGCGCCTCGGCGGCATAGCGCGCCAGCTGGTGCACCGTGCGCGGGCCGGCCACCCCGTCGGGTTCGAGCCCGACCCGGGCCTGGAACCGGCGGACGGTCGCGTCGAGGGCCGCTTCGGAGGGCCCGATCCGCACGGCCAGGTCGGCGAACAGGGCACGCAACGAGGCCGGGTCGGCGGCCGGCGCCGGCTCGTCGGACCAGCCGATCAACCCGCCCACGGCGGTTCCCACCACGCTCAGGAACTTCGACGATGTCATGCATCAAGGATCGATCCCCTGGCTGTGAACCACATCTGCCGGAGGTCTTCAAAGCCTGTATGCCGGGCTGCGACTTTCGGTCTAGGGGCAACCCCCTGCGGGGCTCAGAATTCGTCGACGCGAGCGTCCTGGTCCGGGCAGACCGTGTCGATCGCCAGCTTGATCAGGTCGTGGGCAGTGGCCTGGTCAGTGGCCTCGGCGTCCGCGGTGCCCAGCGACCGGGTCTCGGCGACCAGCGCCCGCGCCGACTTGCCCGCCGCCAGCGACGCGCACGCCTGCTGGGCGATCGCCGCGATCTCCTCGTCCCGCCGGTCGATCGCCACCTCCGTCACCCGGGCCTGCACGGTCCGCACGAAGCCGGCCACCCCCGATCCGGTCCGGCCCGGCTTCGCGGTCGGCTTGCGGGTGGTGCGGGCCGGCGTCGCCGCGGTCGCCGTGCTGGTCACCCGCGCGGAGGGCGCGTCCGGCTCGGCGGTGGGCTCGTCACCGACCCCGACCGGTACGGACGCCGGCACCTCAGTGGGCTTCGTCTCATCCCCGCCGCAGCCGCCCAGCGCCAGCACCACCGCCGCCAGGGCCACGATCCCCAGCTCGATACGCATGAACCGCCCCGAAATCACAATGCTTCAACGTCGCCGGACCGGTCGGCGTGACGGGGTGTTCAGCGGACTCACAGACGACTCACAACGACATGACAAGCCGCCCGGGGAACCTCGACCACATCAGCCCGACGAAGTGAGGCACCCGCGATGACCGACACCATGACCCGGCCGCAAGACACCTACACCTACGGTTCCGCGCCCGAGTTCGGTGCCGCGGGCGGTCCGCCTCCGATCACCCCACCGCCGCCGCGCTCGCATCGCGGCGACCGCCGGTGGCCGCGCCGGTTCGCCGGTGGCGCCTTGCTGCTGGCCCTGATCGGCGGCGGCGGAGTGGCCGGCGGTCTGGTGGCCGAGCAATACCGCGACGGCGCCACGAGCACCGTCGCCGCCACGGCCGCGACCACGGCGAACACGACCGTGACCGAAGGCGACAGTCTGGCCCCGGTGGCCGCGCGGGTCAGCCCGAGCATCGTCACCGTGCTGGTGGACGGCGCCCGCTCGACCTCGCTCGGCTCCGGCGTGGTGCTCGACTCCGACGGGCTGATCCTCACCAACAATCACGTGATCGCCACGAACGGCACGGTCAGCGTGCGCCTCTCCGACGGGCGTACGCTGCCGGCCTCGGTGGTCGCCGCCGACACCACCCACGACCTCGCGCTGGTGCAGATCCGGGACGTGTCCGGCCTGACCCCGGCCACCTTCGCGTCGGACAGCACCGTGGCAGTCGGCGACACCGTGCTGGCCTTCGGCGCCCCGCTCGGCCTGGAGGGCACCGTCACCTCGGGCATCGTCTCGGCGCTGGACCGCGAGGTGAACACCGGCGACGAGCAGCTCACCGGCCTGCTGCAGACCGACGCCCCGATCAACCAGGGCAACAGCGGCGGGGCGCTGGTCGACACCTCCGGCAACGTCATCGGCATCAACGTGGCGATCGCGACGGCGGGCGACGGCTCCACCGGCAGTGTGGGTGTCGGCTTCGCGATCCCGTCCGACACGGTCAGCACGGTCGTCAAGCAGCTCGAATCGCAGGCGCGCTGAACCAGCGCCCGACCGCCTCGGCCAGGGCGTCCTCCGATTCGGCGGACGTCCAGGCCAGGTAGCAGTCCGGCCGCAACAGCATCGAGTCGCCGGGACCGGGATCGCTGATCACCCTGATCCGGTCGCGCCACGGGTCACCGACGCCGTGGCGGTCGATCAGCACCGGCCCGCCGGCCCGGGTCAGCTCGGCGAGGCGGGTGCCGTCCCGCAAAGTGAGGTCGGGCGCCCAGGGCCCGGCGCCCGGATAGCTGAACCCTGATCCGGCGATCAGGTCGGCGACCCGGGTCAGGGCGCTCGGGTCGGAGAGCAACTCGCCGAACAACGTCCGCAGCGCGGTCACCTCCGGCCCGGGCCCGACGAGCGCGGACTGGGCCTGGGTGTGCATGACGACGCGCTCGGCGATCGGGCGGCGCTCCGACTCGTACGTGTCGATCAGGGTGTCCGGGGCCTCGCCCCGCACCGTGGCCGCGAGTTTCCAGCCCAGATTGACCGCGTCCTGCAGTCCGAGGTTGAGGCCGGGACCGCCGATCGCCGAATGCACATGCGCCGCGTCGCCGACCAGCAGCACCCGCCCGGCGCGGTACCGCTCGGCCAGCCGCGTGTTGCCACCGACCGTGCGGCGCAACAGTTCCGGCCCGTCCCCGCGCGGCGCCCCGAGCTCGAACGGCACGCCGAGCACCCGTTCCACCGCCTGCCGCACCTCGCCGAGAGTGATCGGCCCGTCCGGCGCCGGCTCCCGGTCGTTCACGCTGACCAGCTGGCGCCCGTTCGGCATGGTCGCGAAGGTGAGCAGCCCACGCTCGTTGCGGTGATGCAGGAACGGCGGGATCACCCCGTAGCCCGGCACGCTCAGCCCGCCGGTGGCCGGATCCCGCAGCCGGTCGGGCACGGTGACGTGGGCCGTCCGTGACACGGTGTGATCGGTGGTCACGCCCGGGAAGCCGATGCCGGCCAGCTTGCGCACCACGCTGTGCCCGCCGTCCGCGCCGACCAGCCACCGCGTCTCCAAAGTCTCCCCGGTCGTCGTCTCCACCAGGACCCGATCGCCGCGCTCGCTGAATCCACTGACCTCGCAGCCTTTCCGCACCTCGACTCCGAGCTCCGCCGCCCTTTCCGCAAGCATTTCCTCAATGCGTTGCTGGGGCACGAGAAGGGTGTATACCGGATTGTCGGCCAGCTCATCGAGCGGAAGCGGAAACGCCGCGAACATGAACCGCGGCGCCGGTGCCGGAGGCTTTTCCGATCCGGCGAGCCGCGCATAGAGCCCACGCCGATCCAGCATCCGCACGACCTGCCCGACGATCCCGTTGGCGCGCTGTTCGGTGGTGGGCCCGGTCCGTTTCTCCAGCACAACGGCCCTGACCCCGTGCAGCGCAAGCTCACAGGCCAGCATGAGCCCGTTGGGCCCACCCCCAGAAATCAAAACCTCAACCATGACAAAACCCCTCCCTTGGGTACGCGAAAAAGAACGCCGAGTGGCGCAGGTGCATGTGTTGTATTCGAGCGCGAACAGGAATCGCCGCGGTGGGCTGATGCAAATGCGGTCGGCGGGCGCGATGGCTCGACCAGCGGTCCTGATCGATAGACCTTTGTGGACGAGGCCCATCCGGGAGGCGCGATGGCCGTGGATGTGGCCCCACGTCGGGGCGGACAGCCTGGTGTCGAGATGGAGCAGATCCGGGCGGGGTGGCCAGATGTCGGCCGCCGGGCCGGGCCGGGTGTCAGGACAGGGGCGGTGCTGCGGCCAGGTTGGTCGGGGCTCGGGTGATGGGGCGCTGTTGTCGGTCGGTGGGCCGGGTTGGGTGTCAGGGTGGGGGCAGTCCCGCGGCCAGGGTGGTCAGGGCCTCGGTCAGCAGGGCGTTGATGTCGGCCGGCGGGTTGCTGGCCAACCACTGGGCGATCGACACGTTGACCGCGGCCAGGACCGCCGACGCGACCAGTTTGGGATAGAGGTCCCGCACCGGGTCGGTGCCGGTGCGGGCGGCCACCGCCGCGGTCAGGGCCGCCTCGGCCTTGGCCGCCGCCCGCATGAACTCCGCCTGATGCGCCGGGTGCTCCACCATCACCCGGACCCCGGCGATCCACTTCTCGCGATCGACCACCGGGTCGGCCGACACCTCCGGACCTGGTTCCATCTGCACCGTTGCGGCGGCCAGCAACGAGTCCCACAACGGCTCACCGGCGGGCCGTTCGCCCAGGGCGGTGGCCACCGCCACCAGCCGATCGGAGTGCCGCGCCGCGATGGCCTCACCCTTGCTGGCGAAATAGTTGTTGAACGTCCGCGGTGAAACCCCGGCGGCTGCCGCAATGTCCTCCACCAGCACCTTGTCGTAGCCCCGCTCGACGACCAACCTCGTCGCGGCCCACGTGAGCGCGGCCCGGGTGGCCTGCTTCTTCTCTTCCCGGAGCCCCATGCCACCAAGGTAGCAAAAGCTGCGTGCCCCGCAAAGATGCGTGCCCCGCAACTTCCTCGGGCTCTCCTCAGAATCGGCGAGGCCAACCTGGCGCGGCGCGGCGGACCAGAAGAGGCGAACGGCGAGGAGAGGCGACCGGCGGGGACAGGGCAGGCGGCGGGCAGGAGAGGCGGCGGGCGGGGAGAGGCAGGGAAAGGACGAGCAAAACTGGCCGGGCGATTCCGGCCGCGCACGCAGTCCTGCGGATCGCAGGGCCGGCCGAGGCCCGCCGAACAAACTCAGCGGAACCTCGGCCCGGCCCGGCTCAACCGGCCAGGTGGCCCCAGCGGTCCTCGAGCTCGCGCCACGTGCCGGTCGCCTCGACCCGGCCGCCGATCAAGACCACGACCTTGTCGGCTTGGACCAGGGCGGCCCGCTTCGAGGTCGAGCCGACCACCGTGACCCCGTGGTCGCGCAGCGCCCGCCACAACTCCAGCTCGGTCGTGACGTCCAGGGCGGACGACACGTCGTCGGCGATCAGCAGCTCGGTGCGCGGCGCCAGGGCCCGGGCCAGTGCCAGGCGCTGGAGCTGGCCGCCGGAGAGGCGGGTGCCCTTGTGGCCGATCAGCAGTTGCAGGCCGCCGCCGGCGGCGGCCAGGTCGTGTTCCAGCTGGGCGGTCGAGACCGCGTCCTCCGCGTCCACCTCGTGGCCCAGCTGGATGTTGTCCGCCACCGTGCCGGAGAGCACCCGCGGCAGCTGCGCCACATATCCCACCTGGTTGGGCCGCAGGAACAGCTCCGGCTCGTCGACCGGGCGGCCGTTCCAGGTGAGCCGGCCGGTGTGGTGCACGATCCCGGCCAGCGCGCGCAGCAGTGAGCTCTTGCCGGCGCCGACCGGGCCGACCACCAGCACCAGCTGGCCGCGGTCCACGGTCAGGTCGACCCCTTCGGCGCCGACCGTGCCGTTCTCGTGCACCGCGGAGAAGCCGGAGAGCTCCAGGCGCTCCAGCGGCTGCCGCGGTGCGGCCGGCGGTGCGGGCGCGGTGCCCTCCGCGATGTCCACACCGGACACCGCCGACGAGTAGTCCGCCACGCCGGTCATCGCCACCGTGCGCCGGGTCCACACCCGGGCCGACGGGAAGTGCGAGACCAGCGAGGCCGCCACCCAGGCGAACCACCGGGCCGAGCCGAGCACCGACACCGCGATCAGCGTCGCCGCCGCGGTCAGGCCGCCGTTCAGATAGAGCGCCCAGGCCGCGATCGGCACCAGGCCGCTGAGCGCGGACGGGGTCGACCGCGCCCAGACCTGGATGGCGATCTCGCGGCGCTGCTTCTCGCTGCGGTCGGCGTCGAGCCGGGCCAGGTGGTCGAGCACCGGCTCGGTGGCGCCGGCCAGCTTGACCGTGCGGGCCGCGGACAGCGACGACACCAGCGCGGTCGCGAACGCCGCCCGCGCCGCCACCGTGCGACGCGCGGCCCGCTCGAGGCGGGGACCGAACAGCGTGGCGGCCATGCCGGACACCACCATCGTGCCGAGGAAGAACAGCGCCGGCACATATGACCCGGCGGCCAGCGTCATCACCACGATCACGATGACGCTCATGCTCAGGTCGATGATGTTGTCGGCCAGCATGACCACGCGCTCGGTGTCACCGCCGTGCGCGACCACCTCGGCGGGCGTGTATTTGCTGACCCGGCGCGGCCCGATCTGGCCCTGGACCAGGCGCATGCTGATCCGCAGCATCTGCCGGACCCACCACTCCGGGAACCAGGCGCCGGTGTAATAGAGCGTCGGGATCGCGAAGATCAGGCCGGCCGCGATGCCGATGGCCGGCCAGAGCGGGTCGCCCACGCCGTCCACCACGTGCGCCCAGAGCAGCGGCAGGATCGCGCCGTCCAGGCCGAGCAGCACCAGCACGCCGAAGAACGCGACGGCGCCCAGGCCGTAACGGGGGTCGTTGACGGCCAGCCGGAAGATCTCGCGCATCGTGCGGGCCCGCGGGGCCGGCGGCAGCGGTGGCGGGTCCGCCTTGGGCAGGTTGTTCACCAGCGACTCGGTCGCCAGGTCATCGGGCGGAGCCGGGTCGTCCCAGCCGCCGTCACGCTCGGCCAGCAGCACTCCACCGCTGGTCGCGCCGGTCGAGCCGGCCGGGACCGCGGCGTTGCTGGTCGCCAGCAGCTCGGCGAAGCGTCGCGAGCCGCGCAGCGGGCCGGCCTCGACCACCTGGCCGTCGGCCAGCACGATCACCTCGTCGCAGCGCTCGACCGAGGAGAGCCGGTGCGCCACGATCACGCCGATGCGGCCCTCGAGCAGCCGGTCGGTGGCCCGCTGCACCCATGCCTCGGTGACCGGGTCCATCCGCGCGGTGGCCTCGTCGAGGATCACCACGTGCGGATTGCGGACCAGGATGCGGGCGAATGCGACCAGCTGCTCCTGCCCGGCGGACAGCTTGTAGCCACCGTCGCCGAGGCGGGTCTCGATGCCGTCCGGCAGGCTCTCCGCCCACGCGGTCAGGCCCAGCTCGGCGAGCGCCGCGGCGGCCCGGTGCAGCAGCTCGGGGTCGAACAAGGCGATGTTCTCCGCCAGCGTGCCGGCCAGGATCTCGGTGCGCTGCGGCACGATCGCGGTGAACCGGCGCAGCCCCTCGACGTCCAGGTCGTTGATGTCGGTGCCGGCCAGGAACACCGTGCCGTGCGGCACGTCCACCGCCCGGGTGAGCACCTTGGCCAGCGTCGACTTGCCCGACCCGGTGCGCCCGATCAGAGCGTAGGACCGGCCGCGGGCGAAGGTCAGCGACACGTCGTGCAGGGCCGGCGGCCGGCCGGAGTCGGACTCGCCGTAACGGAACGTCAGCCCGCGGATCTCGAGGTCGCCGTCGGCCGGGTCGGCGCCGCCGACCGGCTCCTGCTTGACCTCGCGCAGCAACTGCACCCGGCTCCAGGCGCCGAGCGCATTTTGCAGCTCGGGCACCATGCGGGTGACGTGCTCGAGGGTGCCGCCGAAGCCGAGCGCCAGCAGCCAGATCGAGGTCAGCCGGGCGCTGTCCACCGCGCCCGCGACCAGCGCGAACGCGCCGCCGACGACCAGCACCGCGATCAGCGTGCGGGTGATCGCGCCCGCGCCGAGGGTGATCCGGGCGGACATCCGCCAGACCTTGCGGCCCCGGACCAGCACCTCGCGGGCCCGTTGGGCATAGAGCTTGCGCACGTAGGGCGCGGCCAGGCTGGTGCGCACGTCGTCTTGACCGTGCACCGACTCCTCCATCACCGCGGCCAGGTCGGACCAGGCCTCCTCCTCGCTGATCCGGGCGGGGGAGATGCGGGCGACCGGTTTGCTCATGGTCACATAGAGCAGAATCGAGACGAGCACCATGCCGATGCCGGCCGGCCACCAGACGATGAAGGCGACGACCACCGAGAGGGTGGCCACCGCCAGGGAGTTCGCGAGCCGGACGCCGCTGCTGCGCATCTCGGAGCCGACCTGATAGACGTCGCTGTCGATGCGGTCCAGCAGCTCGCCGACCGGGGTGTTCTCCAGGGTCGGCAGGTCCTGCCCGAAGGCGCGGCGGTTGAGCCCGCGGCGGGCCCGGGCGGCCCAGTCGGCGGTCAGGCCGGCGACCACCAGGCCGACCACGATGTCGCCGAGCACGGAGACCACGAGGGCGACCGCGAGCAGCACGAACATCGGCACCGAGCGGTCGATGAGGACCGCGCCGGCCAGCGCCAGGGCACCGGCCTGCCCGGCCGCGCCGAGCACGATCAGGAAGGCCACGAGGAACGTCCGGCGCGACGACGTGTCCCACAGGTCACGGAGCAGGCGCATAGAAGTTCCTCACTTCGGATGGACGGGCGGTACCCCCATCCTCCGGCGCGCCGGAGAGCGCTTCAACGCAATTACGTCGCCGCCGGGTGTCACGCGTGTCACCATCACGCGAATGATCGATCTCCCGGCCACCGTGGTGGCCAAGGCCCGCCTGGCCGGCGCCGGCGATTGGCTCGCCGGGCTGCCGTCTCTGGTCGTGGACCTGGAGCGGCGCTGGGGGCTGACGCTGGGCCGCACGTTCCAGGACGGCACCGAGGCGTTCGTGGCGGAGGCCACGCGCTCGGACGGCACCCCAGCGGTGCTGAAGATGCTGGTGCCACGGCTCGGCAACCACGCCCGGCACGAGATCACCGTGCTGCGGCTGGCCGGCGGCGACGGTTGCGCCACGCTGCTGGAGGCCGACGAGGACCTCGGCGCGATGCTGCTGGAACGCCTGGGCCCGTCGCTCTTCGAACTGAACCGCCCGCTGCCGGAACGTCTGGAGATCCTCACCGACGCGGCCCGCCGGGTCTGGCGGCCGGTCGACGCGGACCTGCCGACCGGCGCCGGGAAGGCACGCTGGCTGGCCGGCTACATCCGGCGCCGGTGGGCGGAGCTGGACCGGCCCTGCGCCGAGCGCACCGTCGAGCACGCTCTTTCCGCACTGCAAAACCGCATTCTCGGGTACGCCCGGGAGCGCGCCGTCCTGGTCCACGGCGACGTGCACCAGTGGAACGCGTTGCGGTCGGCGGACGGCTTCAAACTGGTCGACCCGGACGGCCTGATCGCCGAGCCGGAGTACGACCTGGGCGTGCTGATGCGCGAGGATCCGGTCGAGCTGATGGCCGGCGACCCCTGGGACCGCGCCCACTGGCTCGCCGCGCGCACCGGCACGAACGTCACCGCGATCTGGGAGTGGGGCGTCGCCGAGCGCGTGTCCACCGGCCTGGTCCTGGCCGGCGTCGGCCTCGAGCCGTTGGCGTCCGAGATGCTCGGCGCCGCGGACGAAATCAGCCGCCGGTTCGCAGCGTGAGCAGGGTGATCTCGCTCGGCGCGAAGACCCGGAACGGCGGCCCCCAGAACCCGGTGCCCCGGCTGGTGTAGAGCTGCGTCCGCGCGCCGTGCCGGCTCAGCCCCTGCAGCACCGGCTGGTCGATCCGCACCAGGTAGTGGAACGGCCAGATCTGCCCGCCGTGGGTGTGCCCGGAGAGCTGCAGGTCGATGCCGTGCGCCACCGCGCCGGTGATCTGGTGCGGCTGGTGCGCGAGCAGCAGGACGGGCAGCGACTCGTCCGCGCCGGCCAGCGCCGCGGCGTGGTCCATGTGGTGCCCGGGCACTCCTGAGCCGGCCGCCGTGCGGTCGTCCACCCCGGCCACCACCAGCCGGTCGCCGCCGCGCTCGACCACCACGTGCCGGTTGTGCAGCGCCTCCCAGCCGAGCGACGCCATGTGCTCGATCCAGCCCTGCGCGCCGGAGAAGTATTCGTGGTTGCCGGTCACGTAGACCCGGGCCAGGGCGGCGCGCACGTCGCCGAGCGGCGCGGCCTGCTCGAGGCGCTGGGCCACCTCACCGTCGGCGATGTCGCCGGTGTGCGCGACCACGTCCGGCTCGAGGCTGTTGACCACGTCGATCACGCCACGGGACCACTTCGCGCGGTTGATCGGACCGTAGTGCGTGTCGGTGAGCAGCACCACGCGCAGCCCGTCGAGGCCGGCGCCGAGGCGGGGCAGCACCACGTCGACCCGCCGGACCCGGGAGACGCGCATCGCTTCCGCGTACCCCCAGATCAGCAGGACGAGCGCGATCAGCGCGACCACCGCGGTGACGACGCGGGAGCGAACCGGATCGGCGACCCCGGCGATCTGCAGCACGAGCCGGAGCACGTTGCCGAGCAGGGACCAGACGAAGAGCACCCAGACGACGCCGAGCATGGTGTCCGCGACGATCGCCATCGAGTCGCGGTGCCGGCGGCCGTGGCCGGCGAACATCAGCACCGGGAACGTCAGCACCGCCAGCACCACGAGCACCGTGCCGGCCACGAACACCGGACGTGGCCAGTCGTTGCCCGCCCAGACGAGCGTCCACCAGGGCGTGCCGAAGAGCAGAGCCAGGATCGTCGTGATGGTCAGGCCGAACAGCACCGCACGCGGCGAGCGCCGGCGTGGCTCGGTCTCGACCGCTTCTCCAACTGACACGCCAGCAAGCATGCCACTCATCGGTACGCGGGATACACGTCCTGCTGGTCGGCGGCCCCCGGCCACTGTGCCCGCAGCCCGTCCTCGGTCGACGCGAACCACGCGGACAGCCGGGGCAGCACCTCCGCGGTGGCCTCGGCGCCCACCCGCAGCGTGTCCAGCAACTGGCCGCGCCGGGAGAAGCCCATCGGGTGCGGCGAGTCCCCGGCCAGCAGCTTCGGCACCCGGACCAGCCGCACGATGGTCCACGCGCCGACCGCCGCGGCCATGCCCTCGGCCCACGAGCGGTCGTCGGCCCGCCCGGCCGCCGCGCGATAGGCCGCCTCCACCGTCGCGCCCACCGGCGCCGGGATGCGCGCCCAGCACGGCCCGCCGTAGAACGGGAGCCGGAACTGCGCCGCGTCGAGCAGCGGATGCTGGCAGGCGGCGTCCTCGAAGTCGAGCAGGCGCATCCGGCCGTCGCGCAGCCGGCAGTTCTGCGGCGCCAGATCGCCGTTGGAGAGGGCCATCGGCCCGGATCCGAGGATCTCCAGCAGCGCGGCCACGTCGCGGTCGGCCCACCCGGTCTCCAGGAAGTGGCCGATCCTTCTCCATTGCTCGGCCACGTCGAACCAGGACGGGCCGATCTGAGCGGCCTGGTCGAGCGTCGCGGCGTGCATCCGGCCGACCGCCTCGGCCAGCGCGACGAACCCCGCGGTGGCCGCCGCCGGGTCGTCGCCGACCAGCAGGTCCTCCAGCGCCGGCCCGGAGCCGAGGTCCTCCAGCACCAGCAGGCCGGCGCTGTCGTCGGTGGCGAGCAGCCGTGGCCCGGCGTCGCAGTCCAGCTCGGCGAGCAGCAGCAACGCGGTCAGCTCGCGGCGGAAGCCCTCGCGGCGGCGCGGATCGCCGGGCGCCCGACGCATCTTCACGATCACCGTGCGGCCGTCGTCGGCGGTGCAGCGCAGCAGCCGCGGGTTCACCGCGACGGTGTTGCACCAGCCCTCGGTGACCGGCCGCGCGGACTCCAGGGTCACGCTGGCGCCGCCCGGGAGGTCCATGCGCCCGAGCCTAGGCGGGCCGGCCGGGTCAGAGCCCCATCCGCAGCGCCGCCACCCCGGCCGGTGAGAGCGGCCGGGCGGTGGCTCGCAACAGGTCGCCGTGCACGTAGGCGGGAAGCTGGCTGCCCAGCGCGCAGAGCGACGGGTAGAGGTCCAGCACGTCCCGGTGCGACAGCGCGCCGACCCCGATCAGCAGCCCGTTCACCGAGCTCGGGTTGCGGGCCAGCTCGGCGCACAGCTCCATCCGCCACTGCGGGTCGTCGACCCGGGTGGCGAACTCGCGGGCGATCCGGTTGCTCGCGGTGAACGCGAACTCCGCCGCCGCGTGCCGCCCGGACCGGGCCAGCGCGGGCGCCGGCCGCACCGCGATGCCGAGCCGCATGGCCAGCTCGGACACGCTCAGCACCTCCAGGCCGAAGCCGCAGGTGTCACAGAGCCGCTGGAAGGTGTGCGCGTGCACCAGGGTGGCCGGCCGCGGGCAGTCGCCGATCGGTCCGCAGACCGTGTCCATGATGATCTCGGCGAGGGTGCCCTCCTCGTCGAACCGCCCGACGCCGAAGAACGTCGCCGGGGTCGCGCGGTAGCGGGCCAGTGCGGCGCGTTCGGAGGCATAGCCGTCGGGGTCCACACCGATGCGGGGTACGCCGAGGTGTGCGTGGAGCTGGATGAGCCGGAACATGAGGCCGCTCCCGGGGGTAGTGCTGTGCGTCGTCTCCCGGGGATACGGACCGTGCGAGGGGACGGTTCACTCCTCACGCTGTGTGTAGGAGAAACTGCGTTCTTCGCGGTGCCCAGTCATCCGGAAGCAGTCGAAGGTTACGGCGTGTAGCGCGTAGATGCCAGCCGCGAGGAGCGCCAACATGCCGAGGAGAACCGCCGACACCGAGCCGTCGAGCGTTCGCCAGGCCACCGGCAGCGCGGTCACGCCGAGCACCGCCGCCGCCTCCGCGACCGCCTCGGCCAGCCGTCGTGCATCGATCCGTCCGGTCATGGCGGTCACCCTGCCGTGCCCGGCCGGTCGGCCGCTTCCGCCCGCGGGCAGATCCCGGTCTATGACTTTCGGCCGAGTCGATCGGGCCCGGAACCCGGTAAACCCGAAACTCGCCCGGCGGCCGGCCGATAGGGGAGTTGTCCGGTAGTGAAAGAGGAAGGAATCCGGTGACCGACACGGCCACGCCGGCCTGGGAGACCCTGCCTGCGCTGATGTACCACTCCGTGTCCGCGATCGGCGGGCCACTGGGCGACCTCGCCGTGCCTCCGGGCCGGCTGACCGAGCAGCTCACCGCGCTGACCCGGGCCGGCTACCGCCTGGTCGGGCTGAGCCAGGCGCTCGACCTGCTGGCGGCCGGTGACACCGGCAAGATGGTCGCGGTCACCTTCGACGACGGCTATCGCAACCTCCTCACCGCGGGCGTGCCGGTGCTGGCCGCGGCCGGCGCGCGGGCCACGCTCTATGCCTCCGTCGGGCACCTGGGCGAGCGCGCGGACTGGCTGGGCCGCTGGTCACCCGACTTCGGCCGGCTGCTCACCTGGGACGAGCTGGCCGAGGTGGCCGCCGCCGGGGTGGAGATCGGCAACCACGGCCTCGTCCACCACCCGCTGGACGTGCTGCCGCCCGACGTGCTGCGGGCCGAGATCGTGCGCAGTCACGACGAGCTGGAGCAGCGGCTGCAGGTGGCGGTGCGCAGCTTCGCGTACCCGCACGGGTACAACGGGCGCCGGGTGCGCGACGAGGTGCGGGCCGCCGGGCACGACAACGCCACCGAGGTCGGCCGTCGTCTGCACCGGCCCGGCGAGCACCGGTTCGCGGTGCCGCGGCTGCAGCCCATCCCGGCGCACTCCGGCGACGACCTGGTGGCGCTGGTGGCCGGCGGCGGATCGCAGCTGGTGCCGCAGGTGAAGCGGCTGGCCCAGCCGGCCTGGCGGATGGCGCGCAAGGTGGCCCAGGCGACCGGACGGACGCTGACATGATGAGCCCACTGCACCGGGCGCCGAAGCGCTACGGCCGGCGGATCTTCCTGGGGCTGGCCGGGATGGCCGCGCTGCCCACCGCGGCGGTCGTGGTGTTGCAGGCGCGGGCCAAGACACCGCCCGCCGAGGCGACGACCGGGCTCGGGCGCGATGTGCCGGCCGCCGCCACGCCGTCGCCCGGTG
This sequence comes from Actinoplanes sp. NPDC051388, assembly GCF_055586225.1. Taxonomy (NCBI): domain Bacteria; kingdom Bacillati; phylum Actinomycetota; class Actinomycetes; order Micromonosporales; family Micromonosporaceae; genus Actinoplanes; species Actinoplanes sp. NPDC051388. Next base: position 262,930 of record NZ_JBVJIP010000009.1, read on the forward strand.
CGTCGGCGACCAGCGCCGCTCCCCGGATCGTCACCCGAGGCGGCGGGCCGGTGCCGTTCGTCAGCGGCAAGGCCATGCTGGGGGCGTACCTGGATCTCGACGGTCTGTCCGAGGCCGAGGCGGTCGCGTTGCGGCGCCAGCAGCTCGGGCGTGACCCGCGGATCCTGCACTCCTTCTATGCGTGGCGGGACACCCTGCCGCGCCGGATCTCGTGGCTGCCGGACGACACGTACCCGATGATCTCCTGGCGGGGCACCGACCACGCCTCGATCCTGCGCGGTGACCACGACGACCTGATCCGGCGCAATGCGCGTCAGCTGCGGCGTTTCGGCCGGCCGGTGCTGCTGCGCTGGGGCTGGGAGATGAACGGCAGCTGGTACGCCTGGGGCGGCGCCAAGAACGGCAACGACGCGTCCGGCTACGTGAGGTCGTGGAAGCACCTCCGGAAGATCTTCGCCGACCAGGGCGCCGACAACGTGTCCTGGGTGTGGAGCCCGAACTGGAACGACAGCCCGGCGGAGAGCTGGAACGCCAAGGCCCGCTACTACCCGGGCGACGACCAGGTCGACTGGGTCGGCGTGTCCGGCTACAACCTGCACCGGGAGGTCCCGGGCCGGCTGTTCCAGGCGCTCTACGACTCCTACGCGCCGACGAAGCCGATCATGATCACCGAGATCGGCTCGGTGGACCGTGGCGGCAGCACCAAGGCCGACTGGATCACCCTCGCCGGGAACTGGGTCGAGCAGCACCCGGCGATCGGCGCGCTGGTGTGGTTCGACACCGACACGCATCCCGGCTATCACGAGAAGTGGCGGATCGACACCGACGCGGAGTCGCTCGCCGCGTTCAAGGCGCTGGCGAACGACCCGCACTTCAAGGCGTAAGGGGGCCAGTCACACAGCGCGCTCCGCGGCGTCCACCGCGTTGCGGAACAGCATCGCGACCGTGGTCGGGCCGACGCCGCCGACCCGCGGGGTGATCGCGCCGGCCACCTCGGCCACCGACTCGTCCACGTCCGGCAGCAGCCGCCGGCCCTCGTAGCGCACGCCCGCGCCGACCACCGTCGCGCCCGGCCGCACGTGTTCGGGCTGGATGATGCCGGGCACGCCGGCCGCCGCGACCAGCACGTCCGCCCGGCGCGTGTAGCGCTGCCAGTCCGGCACGCCGGTGTGCACCACGGTGACCGCGGCGTTCGCGGTCGGCCGCTTCTGCGCCAGCAGCATGGCCAGCGGCCGGCCGATGGTGGCGCCGCGGCCCAGGATGACCACCTCGTGCCCGGCGACCGGGATCTCGTAGTGCGCGAGCAGCGCCTCGATGCCGGCCGGCGTGCACGGCACCGGTCCGGGCAGCCCGCTGGAGAGCCGGCCGAGGTTGAGCGGGTGCATGCCGTCGACGTCCATGTCGGGGTCGACCGTCATCAGCGCCGCGTCGTAGTCGAGGTGACCCGGGATCGGGTATTGGATCAGCAGGCCGTGCACCGCCGGATCGTCGTTGAAGCGGGCGATCGCCCGGTGCAGATCCTGCTGGGTGGCGGACGCCGGCAGGTGCTCGTGCGGCGACACGAAGCCGAGCTCGGCGGCCTGCTTCTGCTTGATCCGGATGTATCCGGCGCTGGCCGAGTCGTCGCCGACCAGGATCGTCGCCAGGGCGGGCTCGACGCCGCGCTCGCGCAGGGCGGTCGCGCGCCGGGACACGTCGGCGAGCACGGCTTTGGCCACGGGCGCGCCCGGCAGCAGCCGGGCGGTGGAGGTGTCGGACATGCGTTTCTCCCCGTGGGCACCCAGGCGGACGGCCCCCACGACGCGCTCCCCGATGGTGATCGCCATCCTCGGTGCCGCCAGTCGCGTTGAAGGAGACCAACCTACTCCGTGGCCGCGATGATGACCGCGCGGTAGGCGGCGGAGTCGCCCGCCCGGTAGAGCCCGACGGTCATCCGGGCGGCGGAGGGCAGGGTGAGGGTCACGCTCCGGTCGCCGGCGCCGGCCCCGACCGGCACTTCCGCGGTACGGGTGCCCGCCGGATCCGTCACCACCAGCGTGTACGGCCCGTCAGCCGAGACCAGCCCGGACGCGGTGACGATGACCTGTCGGGTGCCGTCCGCGGCCACCGGACCGGGCGGCGCGGCGGCGAGCGTGGTGACGGTGACCCGGTAGCTGTCCGCCGAGCTCCGGAAGGACAGCCAGCCGGCCCCACCCAGCACCGCCACCACCAGCAGCATCGGCAGCAGCTGCCGGACCAGCCTGCGGGTTGGCACCCGCTGCTCCGGCGACCGCGGCGCGAACGGTCCGGGCAGCTTGCGCAGCGGGTCGGCGTCCCCGATGACCGGAATCGGCTTGGTCGCCGGGCCGTCCTCGTCGTCCTCGTCCTCGCCCTGCCAGACCCGCTCGGGCACCGCCTCGAGCAGCAGCACGACCAGGGTGATCCCGGCCGTGGCCAGGGTCCAGGTGATCCGGTCCAGCGGGAAGCCGGCCACGAAGACGCCCAGCCCGGCGACGATCATCGTGGCCATGCTCAGCGCCGGCGCCAGCACGGTCCGCTCGACCGCGCTGAGCGTGCGGTAGCGGAAGATCAGCGCGTTCAGCGCCAGGCCCGGCAGCAGGAAGGCGAGCAGCAGCCCGCCCGGCACGGCCAGCACCGGCGGCCCGGCGAGCGCGGCGGCCGCCGACACGGCGGTGGCGATCGCGGTCAGCACGGGGCCGGAGACGAGCGTGGAAAGGGCCCGCGCGCGCAGCTCGGTGGCGTTCACTGGTCGGTTCCCATCCGGTAGATCCGGACCGTGCCGTTGTCGTAGAGCCGGTCCACGTCGATCAGCGAGTCGAACTTGCCCAGCTGCCGGGTGGTCAGCGGCTCGGTGATGAGGCCGGCCCGCGGGTCGTTCTCGAAGTACGCGTCGCTCTCCGGCAGCTGGGTGCTCAGCCGCTGGTCCACCACCAGATAGTTGAGGTGCAGGTCGGCGACCAGGTCGTCGTCGGCCAGGCTCCACGAGTCGGCGTAGTAGAGCGGGCCGACCTCGCGCACCGGGTCCTGCCGGCCGTAGGTCGAGGCCAGCGACACCGACGTCACGTCGCCGCCGACCCGGTTGCCCGGGCCGAGCACGTCGCGTTGCCACTCGGCGGCGTCCACGCCGTACGCGTCCACCGACCGCTCGAACCCGCCCGCCAGATAGGGACCCGGCAGCAGCGAGCCCAGCGGCGGCCAGCCACCGGCCCGCGCGCCGATCATCAGCAGGGTGACCAGCGCGGAGCCGGCCAGCACCCGGATCACCAGGCTGCGCCCGGTCCCCGGCGGGGTGGACAGCGCCGGGGCCACCCAGTGCCGGCGGCCGGCGGTGTCCCGGGACGGCAGGATCTGCACCGCCCGGACCAGCGCGATGGCCGCGATGATCGAGATCGGCACGTAGGTGAACGTGGACAGCCGGCCGGCGATCTCCGGGCCGTTCTGCCCGAGGAACCGCACCGCGTTGCCGCCGAAGAACACCGCGCCGCCGATCAGCGCCGCCCACCGCCAGGTGTCCCGGTCCTGCCGCGTCACCATGTCCCGGCCCACCGCGACGAACAGCACGAACAGCCCGATCAGGCCGGTGGCCTGCAGCGCCAGTTGGGCGATCGACACCGGCGCGCTCGCCGAGGCCGCGCTCTGCTGCCCGTTCACCAGAGTCTGCACGGTGGTGATCACCTGCTGGACCGGCTCCTCGAGGTAGCCGATCACGTCGGTGGCGACCAGCAGGATCCAGGTCGCGGTCACGCCCAGCGCGATCACCGCCGGCAGCAGCGCGGACCAGCGCCGCGGCTTCTCCACGACCAGCTCGGTGAGGCCCAGCAGGCCGAGCGTGGCGATCAGCGCGAAGGCGGTGACGTGGTGGCTGACCGCGGTCATCGCCGCCGACGCGACGGTGATCACGAGGAACGGCTTGCCGCCCTCGACGCGCCATCGGCGGACCGCCCACACGGCCAGCATGAAGAACGGCAGCGCGGCGGTCTGGTAGAGGAACATCGAGCTGAAGAACAGGTAGTGCAGCGCGGTGGCGTAGGTCGCGCAGGCCACGCCGGCCACCGCGGGGGAGTTGCTGGCCCGCAGCACGCAGACGAACAGCACGCCGACGAAGACCAGGTGCGCCACGCCGGCCACGATGATGCCCGCAGCGGTGACCGGCAGCCCGGTCATCGAGGCCACCGCCGCGCCCATCTCGGCCAGCCCGGGGAAGTGCACCGCGGGCGGCAGCGCCGGGTTGGGCCGGAACAGCTCGCCGGTCTCCATGATCGTGGTGGTGGCGAGCCAGTGCTGCAGTTCGTCGGGGAACCGGAACTGGTCCGGGCTGTACATCCACTTCAGCAGGTACTGGTTGACCGCCAGTCCCATGACCAGCAGGAACGATTCGGCGACGCCGGCCATCCGGCGGCTCAGCAGGCGCAGCACGACCGGCGTGAAGACGACCACCTGGCCGATCCAGTAGGCGCCGGTCGCGCCCGCGGCGCCGGAGCGCCCACCGGTGTAGGCGAGCGCCACGAGCAGCACACCGAGGCTGGAGAACAGCAGCACGGAGGGCGCGTGGCCGAGATCGAAGGGCCCGCCGCGCGGCGCCTTGCGCCGCTCCCGGCTCGGCTGCTCGATGCGCCCGGTGTCCGCGCGTTCCCGCACCGGCAGGTCGGCCTTGGCGACCTCGGCGACGGCCTTGGACAGCGCCCGGCCGACGAGCTCGTCCAGGGTGGCCGAATTGTCGATTTTCGGCGGCTTGACAGCTTCAACCTCTACTTCAGGTTCACCCTCAACCTTGAGTTGAGTCTTCGGCACGCCGGTGCTCGTCTGGATGTCCGCCACCCGCACGCTGCCGCGCGCCTGCTTACGCCCACGCGGACGCCGCCCGGGCACCGGTGCGGTGCCGCGGGCGTGGTCGTGCGGACGGTCGGTCCCCGCGGCGGCGACGGGCGCCTCCTCGGTCGCGGTCCGGTCACCGGATCGCTGGTCGGGCATCTCGGGCGCCTCCGCGGCGTCGGGGGACTCGGACGGGGTGGTCCATCGGCATCTGCAGTCCCCAGCGGGCATCTGGTCTCGCGACATCGGTGTCCCCGATCCGAGAATGCCCGGTTCCGGGGCCACATGTCCGGTGTTCGAGGGATCAGTGGGCGCCGCGCGCCCTCGCCCGAGCCGCCCGGCGGCCCTTGAAGTAGGCCCGCGGTCCGGCCAGCATCCCCTTGCGGTTCGCCGTGAGCAGGTCGCGCGGGAAGTCCTCCTCGAGCGTGGCGACCCGCAGGCTGTCCGAGCCGGTCAGGTCGCGCAGCGCGCCCGGGGCCAGCTTGATCAACGACCACAGCAGCCCCGGCCGGCCCAGCAGCAGGCTGGTGTACGCCGCGGTCAGCCCCGCGCCGTACCCGACCATCTGTTTGCGCAGGCCCTCGAGGTCGCGCCGGTGGTAGTGCCGGGTGACCGCGCTCGGCTGGTAGACGATGGTGCCGCCGCCGACCAGCACCTGGGTGAACGCCAGGGTGTCCTCGGATCCCATCGCCGGGGTGCCGGCGCCCAGCGCCACGTCGAAGCCGCCGATCCGCTCGATCACGCCGGGCCGGAAGGTCATGTTCGCCCCGGTGCCGAACGGCGGCAGCGGGTAGAGCGGGCTCTGGATGTGCGCGGTGGCCGGGCTGAACACGTCGGGCTTGAACCCGCGGCCCTTGCTGTGCCCGCCGAACTGCTCGAACCACAGCTGTGCCCGGGTCTCCAGCTCGGCCGGCACGATCACGCCGGAGACGACGTCCGCCTCCGGGTGGTCGGCGAGCGCGCGGGCGACCTCGGCCAGCCAGTTCTCGTCGGCCCGCTCGTCGTCGTCGATCCAGGCCAGAATCTCGCCGGGCGCGGCCGCCACGGCGGCGTTGCGGGCGAAGGAGAGCCCCGGCGTCGCCTCGAGCAGGTAGTCGACGTGGCCGCGCGCGGCGGCCGCCTCGACCACCTTGGCGGTGGCGTCGCTGGTCGGCGCGTTGTCCACGACCAGCACCCGGAAGGCCGGGTATTTCTGGTCCAGCAGGCTGTCCAGGCAGTTGGCCAGCGCCTCCGGGTGTTCCCGGGTGCAGATCACCACGGTGATGTGCGGCGCGGTGGCCAGCACCTCGCGGCGGCGGGCCAGGAAGGCCGGCTCGGTGGCGGGGGTGACCCCGTCGATCGGCAGCGCGGCCAGGCCCAGCCCGGCCAGCCTCGGCGCGAGCTGGACACCGAGCTCGGCGTTGATCGCCCGGCCCACGTCCGCCGGGCGCAGACCGGTGAGCGGCACGTCCACCAGCACCGTGCCGAGCGGCTCGGAGAACAGCCGGACCAGCATCCAGGCCTGCAGCACCCGGCGGCCGTCCGCGCCGATCCCGGCGATCGTGGGCAGCGGGTCGGAGATCTCGACGTCGTGCACGGCGGCGGGCAGCACCCCACCGGCCGGCTCGACCTCGGGGCGGATCAGGACGTCCTCGACGCGCTCGGCGGGCGTCCACACGTGGCCGTTGACTCCGGTGCTCATCGGCTGGCCTCCAGCTGCGGGCGGCGCACCGTACGCCGGATCGAGATGGTCTCCACCGCGCCGCCGAAACCGGCCGCGGCGACACCGGCCAGCACGCTGCCGGCCTTGAGGGCGTGCGAGACGCCCGCGCCGCGCGAAGCCGCGGCGATGTTGCGGGCCACGGCCTTGGGCAGCGAGCGCAGGTAGTCGCGTTCGGCGTCCAGGCTGTCGCCGCCGCGGTGCAGGCCGGCCATCTGCACCTTGCCGCGCCCCTCGGCGTAGCAGCGGCGCAGGAAGAACGAGAAGGTCGAGCGGATCGCCGGCACCTCGTGCCGGATCACCGCCTCCGGCACGAACATCCAGTGGCCGCCGGCCGCCTCGCTCATCCGGATGCAGAGCTCGGTGTCCTCCGGCCGGTTCTGACCGCCGACCTTGCCGAAGCCGGTGCGGAAGCCGCCCACCTTCATGAACGACTCGCGCCGGACCACCATGCTCGCCGACCAGACGTTGCGGATCGGCGCGGTCACCGTGGGCATGCCGGAGTACGAGCCGCCGACCGCCCAGAGGAACTCCTCGGGCATCCAGCGCGGCGCCCGCCCCTCCCACGCCGGGCTGATCCCGCCGCCGGTGCCGACCACCTTGGGGTCGGCGAACGGCGCGACGAGGCTGCCGAGCCAGTCCGGCTCGGAGATCACGTCGTCGTCCATGAACGCGATCAGCGCGGTGTGGGTGTGGAAGGCGCCGGTGTTGCGGTTGCCGGAGACGCCCTTGGCGTAGAGGTTCTCCAGCACGGTCACGCCGGCGAGGTCCCGCCTGGCCCGGCGGTAGAGCGAGGGGTTGTGGTCGACCACGACGACGACCTCGGCCGGCGTGTAGACCTGCGACCGGGCGCAGGCGACGGTGCGGACCAGCGACGACCAGCGCTGTTCGCTGTGCGTCGGGATGACGATGCTGACCTCGGGACGGAAGTTCTCCACTTTCGGGGACTCCTTGCAGGGGCGGGAACGGGGGACGAGCGTCAGTCCTGGGCGTGCTGGCGCTGCTTGATGTCGTCCGTACGGCGGGCACCGGTCTCCTGCAGCGCGCCGCGGTTCACGTGCGCGACCGAGGAGCGGGGGATGTTCCGGTCGAACTGCTCGATCCGGCGGGCCGGCGCCAGGGCGGGCTCGGCGGCGACGGTGACCGTGCCGGTGCGGCGGTTGCGGCGCATCCGGCCGTACTCGCTGAAGATCGTGCGCAGCACCCGGAAGCCGTCCCGGAAGGTGTTCAGGTTGGTCTCGCCGTGGATGCGGGCGTGCTCGACGCTGCCGACCTCGCCGACCTTCATGCCGTCCACCGCGGCCCGGATGTTGATCATCGTCTCGATCTCGAACCCGTCGCCCCACAGCTTGCTGCCGTCGGCCGGCCGCGGCAGCCGGGTGTCCGGCAGGTCCAGCACCGGGACCACGCGGCGCCAGAACGCGTTGTAGCCGTAGCAGAGGTCCGTGAAGCGGGTCCCGAACAGCACGTTGACGACCATGTTCAGCCCGTCGTTGCCGAGCTTGCGCAGCGGCGTGATGTCGTGGCTGTTTCCGCCGTGCGAGAAGCGCGAGCCCTTCACGAAGTCGTCGCCGGCCACCAGCTTGGCGACGAAAGCCGGGATCTCCTTGGGGTCGGTCGAGCCGTCCGCGTCGATCATCACGATGATGTCGCTGGTGCAGGCGGCGAACCCGCAGGCCAGGGCGTTGCCCTTGCCGGTACGCGTCTGGTGCACGACGACCACGTCCGGCCGCAGCGCACGCGCCACCGCGACCGTGTCGTCGATCGAGCCGCCGTCCACCAGGACCACCTCGTCGATGCCGTCGGGCAGGTCGGCGAACACATGCGGCAGGTTCCGCTCCTCGTTGAGGGTCGGAATGACGACGCTTACGGTCGGTGACGACGAAGCACTACCCGGCGTGTTGCCGGCGGGAGTGGAGAGCTGCATGTCGGTCCCTTCGGGGGGCGGCAGATGCGACGTATTCGGGGGGATCGAGGGGTGATCAACCGAGTCGCTTACTTCTGCCACGAATCTAGCAACACGCTACGTAGCGTCAAATGGCCAAAAGTACGGGCAGTAGCCATCCATGCGGGGTTGTCCGTTGGCTGTTTGAGCAGGCAATATTCGCATTGAAATCAAGATTCACGCCCAGTCTCAGCGGTCACGCAAGGTAACGGTCACTCCGCCCCGCCAGGTCGATAACCGGTCGTTCGGGCAGGGGTTGGCCCACCGGCCATGATCGAGGCCAGGACCGGGACAAGGTCGAGATGTCGGATTACTCGGCGTGACGAAAGTCACTGAGAGACGCGACTACGGAACGTGTATTACCGGGTGCGGATCGGTTACATCCGCCTCCGGGTGTGGCCCGTCCGGTGTCGATGTTCAGATGACGTCGACGATCCGCCGGCGACATTAGACTCGCTGCGTGAGTCCTTCATTACCGTGGGTGAAACGATGACAGCCGACGAAGCTGTGTGTGTTTGTGGCCATCCCCGCCTCGCCCACGAGCATCTGCGCAAGGGCGCCGAGTGCTCGTTCTGCGGCGCCGGGAAATGCCCGCGATTCCGGCGAAAGCGGTGGTGGAAGCGCTCGGTCTAACCCCGGAGTGGTAGCCCAGCCGTGCATCCAGGCCCCGGATGCACGGCTGGGCTACCAGTTCGCGCGGGTGACCCGATGTGCGAAAGCCTATAAATCCCGTAGGCTAACTCCCACTTTGTGGCCCAGCCCCCGCCCTGGAGGACCCCCATGGCACTCCCGGACTTCCTGATCGCCGGCGTTCCCAAGGCGGGCACCACCGCCCTGCACGCCGCTCTGGTCCGGCACCCCGACCTCTATCTCTCGCCGGTCAAGGAGCCCAAGTTCTTCCTGACCGACGGCCCGCCGCCACGCACCGGCGGCCCGGGCGACGTGCAGACCTATCAGGAGCACGTCTGGCGGCAGGCCGACTACGAAGCGCTGTTCGACGCCGCGCCGTCGGGCGCGATGCGCGGCGAGGCCACCCCCTTCTACCTGTACGACCTGGACGCGCACGACCGGATCAAGAGCCTGCTGCCGGACGTGCGGCTGATCCTGCTGCTGCGTGACCCGGTGGACCGGGCGCACTCCAATTGGACCCACCTGTGGAACGCCGGACTCGAGCCGGAGGCCGACTTCCTGGCCGCCTGCCACGCCGAGCCGGAGCGAATCGCGGCCGGCTGGGCGCCCTTCTGGCACTACACCCGGCTGGGCCGCTACGGCGAGCAGATCGACCACCTGCTCAAGGTCTTCGACCGCGACCAGGTGCTGCTGCTGCGCTACCGCGACCTCAAGGACGCGCCGGCCGCGACGCTCGACCGGGTCGCCGCCTTCCTCGGCGTCCGCGCGGGCGCGCTGGCCCAGATCCCGAAGGAGAATGTGAACCGGCACGTGGTCGAGGACACCCGGGTGAACGCCGTGCTCCGCGGCCTGCTGCGGGCCGGCGGCGGATTCGGGCACCGCTTCCCGCTTCCGCTGCGCCTCGCCGCCCGCGGACCGCTGCTCACCGTGCTGCATCGCAAGACCGGCGCGCGCCCGGTGACCACCCCGGCGGAGCGCGCCGAGCTGCTGCCGCTGTTCGCCGACGACATCGCTCTGCTGGAGCGGGTGACCGGTGAGCGGTACGACGACTGGCTGTCCGTGGACCGACACGCCAACGCCATCTAATCCCATCGGAAGCGTAGAGAATGGCATACTCTTCGCTAAGATCCCCCGCCACGAACTGGAGCCGCCTTGTCCACCGGAATCTCCACGCTGCCGCTGCCACGCTGGGACGACTCGGTGGTGGTCGTCGACCCGCCCGGTGACGAACCGGGCGCGTGGTCGGGGGCGCCCAGTTCGATCGTCGCGGACGGTGATGTCTACCTGGCATACCGGCTGCGGCTGCCGATCGGCGAGGGGCGCGGCATCGCGAACGTGGTGGCCCGCTCGCACGACGGCCTGACCTTCACCGTGGTGGCCGAGGTCGGCAAGGACATGTTCGTCGCCGAGTCGCTGGAGCGGCCGGCGCTGGTCCGCACGCCGGCCGGCGCCTGGCGGCTCTACGTGAGCGTGGCGACGCCGGGCACCAAGCACTGGCGGGTCGACCTGCTCGAGGCGGACAGCCCGGAGGGCCTGGCCACCGCCACGCCGCGGACCGTGCTGGCCGGCGACGCCACGGTCGGCGTCAAGGACCCGGTGCTGCACCACGACGAGCACGGCTGGCACCTGTGGGCGTCGGTGCACCCGCTGGAGTCCTGGGACGACGCCGACCGGATGACCACGGAGTACTACACCAGCGCCGACGGCGTGCGCTGGACCTGGCGCTCGACCGCGCTGGCGGGGCGGCCGGGCGAGTGGGACGCGCGCGGCGTGCGGGTGTCCTCGGTGGTGGTGGACGGTGACGCGGTGGTGGCGGCGTACGACGGGCGGGCCACCGCGGGGGAGAACTGGGAGGAGCGCACCGGCACGGCCCGGGGCGCCCGCCTGCCGGACGGCAGCTTCGGCGCGCTCACCGCGGAGGACGGCGAGCCGGTCGGCAGCCCGCACGCCCCGTTCGGGCTCCGCTACCTGAGCCTGGTCACGATGCCGGACGGGCGCACCCGGATCTATTACGAGGCGACCCGCCAGGACGGCGCCCACGACCTCCGCTCCGAACTGAGCTGAGAGCCGGGTCACCTTCCCGCGGGGTCCGCGCACGGCGGCCGCACCGGCCGCCTAGTGTCAAGATCGAACGCTCCGGCGCCAGCGTAAAAGGCAGGCATAAAAGACTGGGCGTCGTCCATGGCGGAGGCCGTCCCACAAGGACGGCCTCCGCCATGTCTGTCGAGATGGTCACGTCCGGGTGATCTCCGGTTTGTCCCCGCTGGGCGTCGGGTACCCAGTCCGGAACGGCGGGGACGGGAGACTGGATGCGGACGGTGGGCGGGCGTTACCAGCTCGTGCAGCGCATCGGCATCGGCGGCATGTCCGAGGTGTGGCGCGGCCACGACCAGGTGCTGGACCGGCCGGTCGCAGTGAAGATCATGGCGTCCGCGGTGGAGGGCACGCTGGGCGAGGTGTCCGGCGTCGACCACGTCCGCACCGAGGCCCGCGCGGCCGCCCGGCTGGCCCACCCCAACGTGGCCGGTGTGCACGACTTCGGCACCTCGCCGGGCTTCGACCGCGAGGTGCCCTACATCGTGATGGAGCTGGTCGAGGGCCAGACGCTGAGCGAGCACCTGGCGGCCGGCCCGCTGGACTGGCGGATCGCGGTGCGGATCTGCGCCGAGGTCGCCGCCGCCCTGGCCGCCGCGCACGCCGAGCACGTGGTGCACCGCGACATCAAGCCGGCCAACATCATGCTCACCCCGGCCGGCGCCAAGGTGCTCGACTTCGGCATCGCCGCCGCGGTGGGCACCCCCGATCCCGACCCGGACGGCCCGGTGATGGGCACCCCGGCGTACGTGGCACCGGAACGCTTCGAAGGACTGCCCGCCACCCCGGGCTCCGACATGTTCTCGCTGGGCACACTGCTTTATCACAGCCTGTCCGGCCGGCTGCCCTGGCGGGCGGACACCAACACCGAGCTGGTGCACGCCCAGCGCTTCGGCACTCCCGACCCGCTGCCGCACATCGACGGCCTCGCGCCGGAGGTCCTCGACCTCTGCACGCGCTGCCTGCGCAAGGAGCCGGCCGAGCGGCCCACCGCCCTGGTCGCCGCGCTGCTGCTGGCGGAGGCGGTGGACGCCCGGGTCTACGTGCCGATGAACGAGGCCGGGGCCCGGCCGGTCCCGCGCTGGGACGAGCGCGCGGCGGAGGAGCCCACCTCGGTGGCGGGGGGGGGGGGGGGGGGGGGGGGGGGGGGGGGGGGGGGGGGGGGGGGGGGGGGGGGGGGGGAGGGGGGGGGGGGGGGGGGAGGAGAGAGGAGAGGACGA
>NZ_JBVJIP010000009.1:275339-366947 GCF_055586225.1 Actinoplanes sp. NPDC051388
GGTGAGCGCCGACCGGGTGGCGGGGGCCGCCGCCCCCCCCCCCCCCCCACCCACCCCCCCCCCCCCCCCCCCCCCCCCCCCCCTTCTTTCTTCCCCCCCCCCCCCCCCCCCCCCCCCCCCTCCCCCCCCCCCCGCGCCGAGTGATTCGCTAACCGCTGCGCGGAACGACGACCACGGGTCGCCGAGCCCCGCGGACCAGCTTCGTCGACACGCCGCCGAGCAGCACCCGTCGGGTCGGGCCGTAGCCGCGGGAGCCGCAGACCAGCACGTCCACCTCGTCGAGGTCGGACAGCGCCTCGACCACGTTGCCGCCGAGCAGGCTCCAGTCCACGGCCACGTCCGAGACCGTCTCCGCGGCCCGGCGCAGCGACTCCTCGTACGTCTCCCGGGCGGTCTCCAGGAAGGCGTGCTCGGCGTCGTCCCCGACCAGGAACGGTTTGGTGCCCTTGGCGTCCGCGACCACCGTGTAGAGCCGCAGCCCGGCGCCGGTGCGGCGGGCCAGCTTGGCCGCCTCGTCCAGCGCCGCGCGGCCGTCCGGAGTGTCCACATAGGCCACCCCGATCCGGCCCAGCGTGCCCGGCGGATCCGCCATGCCGGCCGGCGCCACCGCGATCGGGCAGTGGCTGCCGGCCAGCAGGCGCTCGGCCGTGCTGCCCGCGAAGAGTCGTTGCCGCGGCGCATTGCGGCCGGAACCCACCACGATCACCTCGGCGCGCACCTCCTCGGCCAGGTCGTGCAGGCCGTGCGCGGCCGACGAGGAGGCCACCGAGCGGTAGTCGACCTCGCCGGGCAGGTCCTTGAGAACCGCCCGGGCGCCGTCCAGCACCGCCTCGGCCGCCCGGTGCCGGTCCGCGATCCACTCGGCGTCGACGCGGCCCGAGCCGACCGCGGACGGCGCCGGATGGACCACCGCCACGATCAGCGGCTCCTCGAGCGTGTCCGCGGCCCACCGTCCGAGCAGCAGCGCGTCCCGCCCGGACGCGCCGCCGTCGACGCCGACGACCACCGGTGCGGTCATCTGGGCTCACCGTCCTCCGGCTTGTCCTGCTCGCGCGCCCAGCTCGGGGTGCCGCCGGTGCCGGCCGCGGCCTCCTTGCGGACCCGGGAGTTCCGGTAGCCGTAGGCGAAGTAGATGATGATGCCGATCGCCAGCCACACCACGAACCGGATCCAGGTGTCGATCGGCAGGTCGAGCATCAGATAGACGGCGAACAGCACGCCGAGGACCGGCAGCACCGGCGACCACGGCACGCGGTAGGGCCGCGGCATCTCCGGGCGGGTCCGGCGCAGGATGAGCACGCCGATGTTGACCAGCACGAAGGCGAACAGCGTGCCGATGTTGACCAGCTTGACGATCTCGCTGAGCGGCACCAGGGCGGCCAGGATGGCGATCAGGATGCCCAGGCCGATGGTGAGGCGGGCCGGGGTGCCGTAGCGCTGGTTGACCGTGGCGAGCTTCTGCGGGAGCAGGCCGTCGCGGCACATGGCGAAGAAGATGCGGGTCTGACCGTACATGATGACCAGCACCACGCTGGTGATCGCGACGACCGCGCCGAGCGCCAGCAGGCCGGCCGCCCAGCTGATCCCGGCGCCCTGGTCCAGCGCCGCGGCGAGCGGCGCGTCGCTCTCCTCCATCTGGGACGGGCTGGCGATGCCGAGCGCCCCGACCGCGGTGAGCACGTAGAAGACGGTGCAGATGACCAGCGAGCCGATGATCGCGATCGGCAGGTCGCGGGCCGGATTCTTGGCCTCCTCGCTGCCGGTCGAGACCGCGTCGAACCCGATGTAGGCGAAGAAGATGATCGCCGTCGCGGCGGTCACCCCGTCGAAGCCGTCCGGAGCGAACGGGGTGAAGTTGCCGGTGCCGAAGTTCACGAACGCCACCACGATGAAGAACAGCAGCACGGCCAGCTTGACCACGACCATGACCAGGTTGACCCGGGCGCTCTCGGTGACGCCGCGGACCAGCAGCAGCGTGATCGCCAGCACGATGAACACGGCCGGCAGGTTGAAGATGCCGCCGTCCTCGGGTGACTTGGCGATCGCGTCCGGCAGCGCCACCCCGAAGGCGGAGTCCAGGAACGCGTTCAGGTTGCCGCCCCAGCCGACCGCGATCGCGGCCACCGAGACGCCGTACTCCAGAATCAGGTCCCAGCCGATGATCCAGGCGACGATCTCGCCGAGCGTCGCGTAGGTGTACGTGTACGCGCTGCCGGAGACCGGGATGGACGAGGCCAGTTCGGCGTAGGAGAGCGCGGAGAACGCGCACGCCACCGCGGCCAGGACGAACGAGAGGATGACGGCGGGCCCGGCGATGCCGGCGCCCTCGCCGATCACCACGAAGATGCCGGTGCCGATGATGGCGCCGACCCCCATCGCGGTCAATTGGGTCGCACCGACCGCCTTCTTCAGGCCGTGGCCCTCTTCGGCGGTCTCGGTGATCAAGCTGCGGACCTCGCGGATCGCGAAGATCCCTGGTTTCTTCTGCCCCGATGCTGTGGCCATGCCGGCCTGCCCTCCACCTGGGCGGCGGAGGCGCAAGTCCGCCGCGTGGCACTCGAACCCCGGGACGCGCCCTCCCGGGTGACGGCCGCGCTGCGAGCGGGGGCATTGACGACCGCCAAGGTCACACTTGCGTTTTCCGTGGTCAGGCGCAAGATGGAAGGGAAGATGATCGGCAGAAGGCGGCAATCTTGCGGTGATCTGTTGCCGTTTTCCCGGGACGGTGGGTGAGTGCACAGTCACGCCCAGCGCACGGTTTGTCCGGCGAAATCCCGGATACATAAGGGAACCTGCGACGGGTGCACAGTCCGTTGTATGGTGTTGTCACGGGACTAGCGGAGGTGCGGCGAAGATGGGTGAGGCCGTGATGACCACGCGGCGGCAGGCCGACGGCGCGATCGTCGTCGACGTGCGCGGCACGCTGGACGCGGCCACGGTCGACGCCCTGCGTGAGGCGCTGCTGTCGACCCTGCACGCCGAGCGGCCGGTCACGATGATCGTGGACCTGACGTTCGTCACGTTCATGGACTCGATGGGCATCGGCGCGCTGGTGACGGGTTACAACGCGGCGCGCGAGACCGGCACCCGCTTCGTGCTGCGCAACCCCAGCGAGTTCGTGCACCGCCAGCTGCGGGTGACCGGGCTGGCCGAGATGTTCGGACTGCCCTCGGAGTCCGAGTCGCCGCAGTCGTACACGCCGTAGGATCTTGCGCCCTTCGCTGTAATGACCGTTAAGGTCGGGGTCATGGATCCGGCCGTGGGGGTGTGGTGCCGCGGCGCCGAGGTCTGCTTCCGGTTGCACGATCAAGATCAACGGCTGCTCGGGGTACGCCTGGGCAGCGGCGCGTTCCCCCGAGGCACGGACCTGTCCTTCGCCTACGACGAGGACACGCACGCCTGGGAGCTGCGCGCGCCCCGCCCGGCCGTGAACCGCCTGGAATACAAGCTCGAGCTGATCCACGCCGTCGGCCCGTCGGAGTGGGTCTGCGATCCGGACAACCCGCTGCGCGCGCCCGGCGGCTACGGCGACTCGTCCGAACTGCGCTGCCCGGAATACCACGAACCGCAGTGGCTGGGCCTGCCGCCCGCGCCCGGCGAGTGGCGTGACCTCTATCTGCCGATGCCCGCGCTGCACAGCGAGATGGTGGCCCGGGTCTGGTCGCCGCGCGGGGGCGCCGCGCACATCGTGATCGCGCACGACGGGCCGGACTACGACCGGTTCGGCGAGCTGGGACGCTACGCCGCCGTGATGATCGGGGCCGGCCGGGTGCCGCCCTTCCACCTGGTGCTGCTGCCGCCGGGGGAGCGGTTCGAGTGGTACTCGGCCAGCCCGGCGTACGCCCGCGCGCTGGCCACCGACGTGCTGCCCAAGCTGGCCGCCGAGCTCGGCACGGACGCGCCCGTGGTCGGCGTCGGCGCCAGCCTCGGCGGGCTCGCCATGCTGCACGCCCAGCGCCGCCACCCGGACCGCTTCGCCGGGCTCTTCCTGCAGTCCGCGTCGTTGTTCCAGCCCCGCTTCGACCGGCAGGAGTCGAGCTTCCGGCGTTACCTGCGGATCGTCCGGTTCACCGGCCGGGTCCGCCGCCGCACCGGCGGCCCCGCCGTGCCGGTGGCGATGACCTGTGGTGCGGTGGAGGAGAACCTGGCGAACAACGTCGACATGGCGGACGTGCTGCGCGGGCACGGCTACGACGTGTCGTTCGCCGACGTGCCGGACGCGCACACCTGGATCGGGTGGCGCGACGCCCTCGACCCACATCTGACCGCGTTGCTGCGGAAAGTGTTCTAACCCCGGGAGGCGACCGTGGCCGACGTCGAGCACATCATCGGACTGCTGCTGGGCCAGGAGGACGACTGGCCCCGGGCCTATGAGGCACTGCTGCGCCGGCTGGGTGTGGTGAAGGACGACGCCGGGCGCACCCACGAGGTGAACAGCGTCCGGGTCACCATCGAGCCCTTCAACCTGCGCGACAAGCCGCGCCACGAGCTGGTCATCGACCGGCTCGCCTACTGGTACTACCACCCGCGCGAGTGGCTCAAGAAGATCTCGCTCATGGACGACGTGTACCTGCTGAACAGCCCGTTCACGTTCCAGTCGATGGAGAAGCACGCGGCGTACTGCGCGATGATGCGGCTCGGGCTCAAGGTGCCCGAGACGGTGCTGGTGCCGTTCAAGAACCCGCTGGACAACTCGCGCTGGGCATACACCTCGAAGCGCTACAACCAGGCGTTCGACCTGGACGAGACGGCCGCCTCGGTGGGCTATCCGATGTTCATGAAGCCGTTCGACGGCGGCGCCTGGGTCGGCGTCTCGAAGATCCGCAACTCGGACGAGCTGCACGCGGCGTACGACGCGTCCGGCGAGCGCCTGATGCACCTGCAGTCGTCGGTGGAGAACTACGACGTGTTCGCCCGCTCGCTGACCATCGGCCCGGAGACCATGGTCATGAAGTTCCGCCCCGAGCTGCCGATGTACGACCGGTACGCGGTCGAGCACGACTTCCTCACCCCGGAGACCGGCGACGAGGTGATCACCATCTCGCGGCTGATCAACGCGTTCTTCCGGTGGGAGTTCAACTCGTGCGAGTCGCTGATCCGCGGCGGCGAGGTGCACCCGATCGACTACGCGAACGCCTGCCCCGACGTGGCCGTCACGTCGCTGCACTACTACTTCCCGTGGGCCATGTCGGCGCTGCTCAAGTGGACCGTGTTCTGCGTGGTCAGCGGTCGCAGGCCGCGGCTGGACATGAACACCGCCGACTACTTCGCGGTGGGCGACAACCCGGATCTCTCGTACGCCGAGAAGCTCGCCGGATACCGCAAGCTCGCCGACGACTACTTCGAGGTGGAGAAGTACCAGGAGTTCTGCGCCCGGCACCTGTCCCACGTCGACGAGATGGTCTACGAATGGGTGTCGTCGCCGGAGTTCCGCGGGCTGCTCAACGAAACCGTGCGGCTGACCTTCCCGCCGGCCGAGCACGACCGGTTCCTGGGCCATTTCGGCGGGCTGATGGACGCCTGGATCCGGGACCATGCCTAACCGGGAGCTCGCTTTCGCCGTCGCCCTCTACAAGCGCCGGCTCGGCTTCGCCTATCACGGTCATCTGCGCCGCGACCCGATGTCGCAGCTGCACCTGCGGATCGGCCGGGACAACCCCTACGCCGTCTACGAGCGCCTGCGCCGGGCCGGGACGCTGGTGCCGACGCGCATGGGCAACTGGGTCACCACCAGCCATCCGGTGTGCCGGGCGGTGCTGCGCGACCGGCGCTTCGGGGTGGGCGCACAGCAGAACATCGCGCCGGAGGCGGACCCGGACCAGTTCGACATGTCCTTCCTGGACCGCGACCCGCCCGATCACACCCGGCTGCGCCGGCTGGCCCAGCCCGCGTTCAGCCCCAAGCGGATGGAGTCCTACCGCCCCCGGGTGGAACGCACCGTCGACGACCTGATCGACCGGTTCGCGGCGGGCGGCGACGTCGACCTGGTCTCCGCCTTCGCCGCGCCCCTGCCGATCGCGGTGATCACCGACCTGCTCGGCGTGCCGGACGCCGACGCGGACCGCTTCGCCAGGATCGGCACGGTCTTCGGCAGCGCGCTCGACGGCATCCACTCGCTGCGCCACGCGGCCCGGCTGCAGGCCGCCCAGCGCGACCTCCGCAAGCTGTTCCAGCAGCTGTTCGAGCTGCGCCGCCGCGAGCCGGCCGACGACCTGGTGAGCCACATCGTGGCCGCCGAGGGCGAGCGGATCCAGCCCGCCGAGATGCTGCCGATGTGCACCCTGCTGCTGGTGGCCGGCTTCGAGACCACGGTCAACCTGGTCGGCAACACGGTGAACGCGCTGCTCGACCACC
Organism: Actinoplanes sp. NPDC051388; assembly: GCF_055586225.1. Lineage (NCBI taxonomy): Bacteria > Bacillati > Actinomycetota > Actinomycetes > Micromonosporales > Micromonosporaceae > Actinoplanes > Actinoplanes sp. NPDC051388. The sequence goes on from NZ_JBVJIP010000009.1 coordinate 281,694, forward strand.
CGGACCAGTGGGCCGACCTGTGCGCGGACCCGGCCGGCCTGGCGGCCGCCGCGGTGGAGGAGACCCTGCGCTGGGATCCGCCGGTCCAGCGCACCGGCCGGTGCGCCCGCGAAGATCTGACCCTCGACACCCATCCGGTACGCCGCGGCCAATACGTCGTCACCCTGCTGGCGGCGGCCAACCGCGACCCGTCGGTGTTCCCGCACGCCGACCGGTTCGACATGCACCGCGAGCACGTGGCCGACCACCTGGCCTTCTCCAGCGGCATCCACTACTGCGTCGGCGCGCCACTGGCGTTGCTGGAGGCCACCGTCGCCGTGCGGCGGCTGGCCGAGCGCCTGCCCGGCCTGCACCGCGCCGGCCCGATCAAGCGCCGCACGTCCGGCCTGATCCGCGGCCCGATCACCTTCCCCGTGCGCCCCGAGCTGCGCAGACGCGGAAGTGTCAGACCGGCGGCCTAGAGTTCTGGGGGTGCGGATCAGGATCGAGGGCAGCGACCTGCCCGGCCGGCGGGCCGGCGCGGAGGCCGACGCGTTGCGCCTGGGCAACGTGCACGTCGGCGTGCAGCGCAAGACCGAGGTCGTCGACCGCGTCCTCGCGTCCGCGCCCGCGGCGGTCTGGGAGTTCGAGGTCGACAGCCGCGACGTGGGCGAGGGCTTCCTCGACGTCTTCGGTCCGTGGGTGCACGGCCGGCCCGGAGCCCGGTTCCTCTATCTGAGCTGGGGCGCGGTCTCCGGCGACGGGTTCGCCATGTTCCGCCGGGCCAAGCTGCTCTTCGGCGACATCCCGGCCGCAGTGCTGCGCGGCGCCCACGCCGGCCCGGGGGTGCTGGTCGGCCGCCTGGGCCTGACCGGCAAGGACGGCGGCCCGCGCTGCGCCCGGGTCCGCCCACCCGACATCACCTGGACTCTCGAATGACCCGGGTCCTGCACGGGCTGATCGCTCGGGACGGCACGCTCGGCGTGTGGGCCGAGACCGACGAGCCGGTGGTCACCGATGGTGTTTCGGCTCGTGGGGATGTGCCCTGGCACCCATTCGCGGTGGCGGTCGAGGGTGACCCGATGGCGGCGCCGATCCTGTTGCTGCCGTCCGGCTCGGCCGCGCCGTTGGCGTCGCCGCAGCTCGGGCTCGGGGCGCGTCGGGCGCAGCCACGGCTGCGCCCTTGGCGGGTGCCCGCCTCCGCGGTCCCGTTCGTCTCCGCCGACCTCATTGACGCCTTGGCCGCGAGCGCCCCGAAGCCGGACACGGGCCTCGGCCCGGATCCGGGCGTCGGTTCGGATCCGGGCGTCGGTTCGGATCCGGGCCTCGGCCCGGACCCGGGCGTTGGTTCGGGGTCGGGTGTCGGTTCGGGGTTGGGTGTCGGTTCGGGGTTGGGTGTCGGTTCGGGGTTGGGTGTCGGTTCGGGGTCGGGCGTCGGTTCAGGCTCGGGTGTCGGTTCGGACTTGGGCGTCGGTTCGGGTGCGGGCGTTGGTTCGGACTTGGGCGTCGGTTCGGACTCGGGCCTCAGCTCCAACCCGGGCCTCAGCTCGGGCTCGGATCCCAACTCGGACTCAGCCTCGGCATCGGCCTCCGCCCCGACTCCCACTCTCACTCCTTCCTCCGGGTACGTCTCGGGCGAGGGGGATCGGGTTGCGCCCTCGTTCGCTTTTCTGGCGGAGGTCTGTTCGTTTGCGGCGGATCTGGTCGCTCGGGGGCGGGTGTTGCCGAGTGTGTGGCCGGACGGACCGCGGGCGTTCTGGCGGCCGGTGCTGACCGGGCCCGACCTGTCGCGGCAGGCCGAGCTGGTGGCTCGGATGCCCGCGGCTTGTCGCGCCGAGCGGGTGCGGCCGGGAGCGCTGGAAGGCCGGCCCGCCGCCGAAGTCCTGCGGGCGGCGCTGCACCGGCTGGTGGACGGGCTGGTTCGCACCCGGCTGGCCGAGGCGAACCTGACCTTGACCGGCGAACCCTGGCTGGCCGCGCTCACCTCGGACGACATCGCCGCCGACGGGCCCGGTGGGCGGTTCGACGCACCCCCGGGCACCGTGCACACGCTCACCGAGTTGCTCGACGCGTGGCACTCCGACGCGGTCAGCGGGGCGGCGGTGCGGGTCGTGTTCCGGCTCGGCCATCTGCATGCGCTCGAGCCGGACCAGCCGGACGCCACCGGGGCGCCGATCGACTACGAGAGTTCGCAGGACGCGTGGCTGCTCGAGTTCCTGTTGCAGCCGCTCGACGAGCCCAGTGTGCTGGTGCCGGCCGAAGAGGTCTGGCGGGACCGGATCGCGCCGCTGCGGCGGTGGACACACCATCCGCAGGAGCGGCTGCTCGCCGGGCTCGGACGGGCCGCCCGGCTCTATCCGGCGTTGCACGACGCGCTGCGCGTGGCCCGACCGGCCGACCTGGTGCTCGACACCGAGGGCGCGCATCAGTTCCTCAGCCAGGCGTCGGTGCTGGAGCAGGCGGGTTACGGCGTGCTGGTGCCGGCCTGGTGGCGAGGGCGGCCCACGCTCGGGCTCGCGCTGGAGGTGCGCACGCCGGAGCCGATCAGCCCGGTGCTGCGGGACCGCACGGCGACCATGTCGTCGCTGGTGGACTACAACTGGGGGCTGGCGCTCGGTGGGCGGGTGCTGACCGAGGACGAGCTGGCCGACCTGGCGAAGGTCAAGGTGCCGTTGATCCGGCTGCGCGGCGAATGGGTGCACCTCGACCCCGAGCGGCTGGCGGCGGGGCTGGCGTTCCTGGCCCGGGGCGGCGGCACGATGACTGCCGGGGACGCGTTGCGGATGGTCCGGCTGCTGCCGCCCGAGGAGTTGCCGCTGCCGGTGACCGCGGCCTACGGCGAGGGGTGGGCGGCCGGGCTGCTGACCGGTGACCTGGACGAGCGGCTGGAGCTGCTGGATGCGCCGCCGGATCTGGCCGGCGTGCTCCGGCCGTACCAGAGAAGGGGTTTTTCCTGGCTTGCCTTTCTTGATCGTCTCGGGCTGGGCGCGTGCCTGGCGGACGACATGGGCCTGGGCAAGACCGTGCAGCTGCTGGCGTTGCTGCTGCACGAGAGGCGTGGGCCGGCGCTGCTGATCTGCCCGCTGTCGGTGCTGGGCAACTGGCAGCGCGAGGCGGCCCGGTTCGCGCCGACGCTGCGGGTGCGGGTGCGGCACGGCGCCGATCGGCCGGAGGATCTCGGCGCGATGGACGACTGCGACGTGCTGCTGACGACCTATGCGACGGCGACCCGCGACTGGCAGATGCTCGCCGGCACGAGCTGGGACCGGATCGTGCTGGACGAGGCGCAACACATCAAGAACAGCGCGAGCGCGGTGGCCACGGCGGTGCGGCGGATCCCGGCGCGCACCCGGATCGCGCTGACCGGCACCCCGGTGGAGAATCGGCTGGCCGAGCTGTGGTCCATTCTGGACTTCCTCAACCCGGGCGTGGTGACCAACGCGCACACGTTCCGGGCGCGCTACGCGGTGCCGATCGAGCGCTACGCGGACGAGGAGGCGGCGCTGCGGCTGCGGCAGGCGACCAGGCCGTTCCTGCTGCGGCGGGAGAAGAGCGACCCGGCCGTGATCGACGACCTGCCGGACAAGCGGCACGTGCGGCACCTGTGCGGGCTGACCACCGAGCAGGCCACGCTCTACCAGGCCGTGCTCGACGACATGCTGGAGCGGATGGGCGAGACCACCGACCGGCGCAAGGGCTTCGTGCTGGCCGCGACGACCAAGCTCAAACAGGTGTGCAACCACCCGGCGCAGCTGCTCGGCGACGGCTCGCCGCTGCCCGGCCGCTCCGGCAAGCTGGAACGGCTCGAGGAGATCCTCGACGCGGTGCTCGCGTCCGGCGAGCGGGCGCTGTGCTTCACCCAGTTCGCGCGGTTCGGCAGCATGCTCACCCCGCACCTGGCCGCGCGGTTCGGGGTGCCGGTGCGCTACCTGCACGGCGGCACCCCGCGCGCGGAACGCGACCGGATGGTCGCCTCCTTCCAGGAGGACACCCGCCCCGGCATCTTCGTGCTGTCGCTCAAGGCCGGCGGCACCGGGCTCAACCTGACCGCGGCCAACCACGTCGTGCACGTCGACCGCTGGTGGAACCCGGCGACCGAGGCGCAGGCCACCGACCGGGCGTTCCGGATCGGCCAGAACCGCGACGTGCGGGTGCACACGCTGACCTGCCTGGGCACTCTCGAGGAGCGGATCGACGGCCTGATCACCGAGAAGGGCCAGCTGGCCGAGCGTGTGGTCGGCAACGGCGAGAGCTGGCTGACCTCCCTGTCCACCACGGAGCTGCGCGACCTGCTCCGGCTGTCCCCGGAGGCCGTCGGTGGCTGAGCCGTCCCAGGATCTCGAGCCGGCCCGTCTCGCCGCGCCGTTCCTCGGCACGTTCGAGTCGTTGCGGATGGGCAGCACCTTCGCGCGCGGCCGCCGCGACATGCGGGCCGGGCACGTGCGCAGCCTGACCATCTCGAGCAGCCTGGTCGTGGCCCAGGTGCGGGGTCCCGAGGACGAGGTGTCGTTCCGGGCGCGGATCGCGCTGCGCGCGTTCGGCGCGGCCGAGTGGGCGCGCGTCGAGGAGGATCTGGCCAAGCAGGCGCGGTACGTCGCGGATCTGCTCGCGGGCCGCATGCCGCCGGGCATCGAGGCGGTCTTCGCGGGCGCCGGCCTGCACCTGTTGCCGCTGTCGCTGGACGAGATCGCGATGGACTGCAGCTGCGAGCGCTGGCCGATGCCGTGCACCCACCTGGCCGCGACGCTCTATGAACTCGCCCGCTCGTTCGACACCGACCCGTTCGGGGTGTTCGCGTGGCGCGGCCGCTCCCGCGAGGAACTGCTCGATCGGCTGCGCAGGTTGCGCGGCGCGGTGGCGGTGGAGGCCTTCGACGAGGTCGAACCGGTCGAGGAGGCCCCGGACGCGACCCTGGGCGACCTGGCGGACTTCTGGGGATCCCCGGCGCCGTACGTCTCGGAGGCGCCCGCCCGCGGCCGCTCGGACGCCCTGCTGGACCAGCTCGACCCGCCGCCGCTGGGCGACTCGCTGGTCGAGACGCTCCGCCCGGCCTACCTGGCCCTGCCCCCCGACCCCGACTGATCTCCCTCGCGCATCCCGTCCGCGGTGACGGGGTTAATCCATTGCCCATCCTTCGACGGGTGAGGACGATGCGGTCCATGGGCCTTTCAGCGACGCCTCGGCGCGCCGGTGCCGAGGATGCGGCGGCGGTCGCGGACGTACTGATCCACTCCCGGCGGGCCGCGGGCGACGCCATCCCTCCCGCCGTCCACTCGGATGCCGAGATGCTGGGGTGGGTCAGCGCCGTCGTGCTGCCCGAGCGGGAGGTGTGGCTGATGGAGGGCGCCGACGGCCGGGCGCTGGCGGTGCTGGTTCTCGACGGTGACTGGGTCGACCAGCTCTACGTCGACGCGGCCTGCACCGGCGCGGGACTGGGTTCCCGCCTCATCGAGCTCGCCAAGTCCCGCCGGCCCGCCGGGCTTCAGCTGTGGACGTTCGCGTCGAACACCGGGGCGCAGCGGTTCTACCTGCGCCACGGCTTCACGGTGGCCGAGGCGACCGACGGCGCGGGCAACGAGGAGAAGGCGCCCGACATCCGCTTCGTATGGACCGCGCCCTAGCCGCATGCGCGATGCCGCCTTCCTCGCCAGCGTCGGCGCTGGTCGTCGTTCGTGAGCCTGGGCAGGTATTTCACGGTCGTGGTCAGTACCAGTGCGGGCCAGCCCGTGTTGGACCGCGGTCCCTATCGGGTCTTGCGGCATCCGAGCTACACCGGGCTTCTGCTGATCTTCGCCGGCGTCGGCTTGGCGGTCGGGAACTGGGTCAGCGCGGTCGGCGCGGTCGGTCTGGTCCTGGTCGCCCTGGTCCATCGGCTGCGGATCGAGGAGCGCGCCTTGATCGCAGCCCTGGGCGACAGCTACCGCGAATTCGCGGCGAGTCGTGCCCGGCTGATCCCCTACATTTGGTAGCCGATCAAGGCCGCGGACGACCCGGGGGAGGAGGGCCGACGACGCCGAGCTGGCGTGCGAACGCGCCCAGGGCGGCTTCGTCCGGGCCGCCACGGGCAACCCGCGGAACTGCCCGGACCCGGCGAAGGATCCGATCGCCTGGGAGAGCTTCCAGCGCGGCATGCGGGACCCGGCCATGGCGGACCGCTTCTTTCCCGCTGGTCGGCGTGAAATCTGACCAAAGATCATTTCGGGACAAAGCGTGCAGGCCTTTGTCACAATGCCGGTATGCCTGCTCGTCGATATGCATCCCGGCGGTGGATCAATGGGTTGGTGATCCTCGGCCTGACGGCCGCTTTCTTGATCGCCATCCTGTCGTTTCCGTTCTTTCTGCAACGGCTCACCGGCGGCAGCGACCTGGATTGGCAGACCCTTTCCGACGTCGGCCAGGCCTATGGCGCGATATCCGCCATTCTTTCCGGGCTGGCTTTGTGCGGCGTCGCCTTCTCGGTGACCCTGCAGTGGCGGCAGGTCGTCTGGGCGCGCATGGTCAGCGCCCGCGAGCGGCACTTCGAGCTGATCAAGCTGATGCTGGACGATCCGCGGCTGAGTCACGAAGCCCGTGCGGGGGACACGCCGGAGCGGACTCGCCGGAAACTGCTGAACAATCTGTGGGTCTCGCACTGGTTGTTGCTGTGGGACATCGGCGAGTTGGACCCGGACTTTCTGCGGTCATCCTTCGACGAGCTTTTCACCGACGCGCTCGCGCGCGAATGGTGGTCTGATTTCGGCCCGGGCTGGCTGGCGAAGAAGTCGCGCCGGCACGACGAGTTCATGACGGTCGCGTGGGCCAGCTATCGAAGTCGCGCGGAGGCCGCTGCCGTGCCGGAGCCGGACGTCCCCGACCTGGCAGAGGTGTCATCGGCAGCGGCGGACCCTCGGCAGCGCCTGTCGTGAACGCCTGCCGAGGCCCCGCCGCGCCCCGATCAGGCGAATCGGTAGGGCGCCGCGCCCGGCGTCGCCCAGCGCTGCGCTGCAGCGCGGAATCGGACCACGGCCGCAGCCGCCCACATGCTGATGTTGACGAAGATCGACTCACTGAGCCGTCGCACCTTGGCCATCACCAGCTCACGGGCCGCGAGGTCGCCGACCGCGTTCAGGAAGAGCGTCTTCTCGATGGTGATCGACTCTTCACCCGCGCCGACGCCGGCGCCGAAATTCTTCAACTGCTCCCGGATTCTGCTCGGCGCCCTGCGGCCGATGATGGCGAAATCGCCGTTATCGAGCCGGCAGATGGCCGGGCAGCCCTGGTTTGTCATGCACTTCACATTTTCTCGCCACGGACGGCGCGACTCACCGATCCGACTCGCGATATTGTTCATTGTTGTCTTTCTCGTCGTAAATGAAAGAAATGCAAGATAAACAGCGGTCCACGCTCGGGTCGCGAACGAGGTCGGCCTCCGGAGAGGGATAGCCTCGCGAAGAACTACAATCTGCTGTCCGTTCATTGCTTTACGTCATGCCGTCTTCCGGTCCATGACGGTCAAGAACATAGCAGATAGTCCCGGCGAGTCGAGGTCGTTTCCCGAGTTACCGGTTGACGCGTTTGACTTTCCTTGTCAGATGTCGTCAAGCGCCGCGCGATCCGCGGCCGGTGACGTCCGCCGCGGACATTACCCGTGGCGGAAGGGGCACACCCTGGCATTTCGCAAAGTTTGCCCGTGCAGTTCGGCACGGGCCGTGTGGACGTGCGCGCCGATCCGGCGCGAGCCTGCCGCCCAACACGGATCGCTGACGTGGCAACAGTTCTGATGGCGCGAAGGGTTGATCATGCGACGCGGGCCGCGGGAGGCACCTTCGTCGGCAAAGGGCTGACGCGACCCACTCAACCGATCAACACCGGCCATTGTGGCTATTCGAGAAGTGCGATGGCGCGCATTGCCGAGCGCGGCTATCGTTACGGCAGCCTTGTTGCCGGTGATGGCCCGGGCGCGCCGCCAAGCGCCTTTCCGACATGTTTCTCGACGTCGCTCGGAGCGGTTCCGCTCTCGTCCGGTGAGCCCCGCGATCCGGGTGCGCACCCGCAAGGATCTGCGCACCGCCCGCCGGCCCCGGGCCCACCGCTGCTGGGGGCATCTGCTCGCCGCCCCGCTGTGGCCCATGCACAGCGCCAATCTCGGCACGCTCCTGCGCACCTGCGATGCGGTCGGCGCCTGTCTGGCCGTACCCAAATCCGCCTGGATCGACGAGGCACTCGCCCGCGGCAACACGCTGCGCCGGCCCACCTGCGTCCATCGGGTCTCGGACCCGGCCGACTGGCTCGCGGCCGAGCGGGCCGGCGGCGCGCGAGTCGTCGGCGTGGAACTCGCCGACGAAGCCATCCGCCTCGCCGACCTCCCGGCGGCCCGCCGCCGCACCGTCATGGTCCTCGGGCACGAGCGCACCGGCATCCCGCCCGAGGCGCTGGAGCTGCTCGACTGCGCGGTGGAGATCCCGATGGTGGGCACCGGCCAGAGCCTCAACGTCTCGGTCGCCGGTTCGCTCGTGCTCTACAAGCTCGCCGGGCTGATCTAGCCGAGCCGGCCGCGCACCACCAGCGCCCAGCAGAGGCAGCCGAACGCGGCCGTGCACGCGATCGTGCGCACCAGGTTCCACGTGGTCCAGCGCGCCTCGTCGAAGGCCCGGCGCACCCCGGCCAGATCAGCGATCCGATCGGGGCTGCCGGCGGCCTTGAGCGCGTCGTTCATCGGGACGTTCACGAGCATCGTCACGGCGAACACCACGAGGTAGAGCACGAGCGCGGCGAGCACCCACGGGAGCAGTTCGCGGCCCGGGTTGAGGAAGGACGCCGCCGCGGTGAACAGCAGCGCGCCGAGGAAGCCGAGCATGAACCAGGGGTTGATGATGGCGCGGTCCAGGGCCTGGAAGGCGCCGATGAAGGTGCGGTCGTCGGTGCGGCCCAGGCCGGTCATCACGGTGTGCTGGTACAGACCGAACACCCCGGCCATCAGCCCGGTGGTCATGGTTGCCGCGATCAGGGCGGTCACGCGCAGTGCGAACATGCCACCAGTCAACCGGCGTGCGGGCGGCCGGACCATCGCTGAGGATCCACGCCGCATACGCGAGGCGCTCAAGGGAAGCGCCTGCGTAGTGATCATGCGGCTTCGCCGAAGTGGCCCGCGGCCACTTCGGCGAGGGCCTCTCGGCATCGCGTTCCTCTGATTCGCGGTCCACCTGTCCGACGGGGCGCCTACCTCGAGGCGATCGGGGTCGTCGGCGTGGGTGGACTTCCGATGGTCGCGCTCGAAGATCTACGGAAGCAGCCGGGTCAGCGCGCCGACGCGGCGCCGGATCGCGGGGAGCTGATCGAGCAGGCTGTCGCCGGGGCAATCGGTGGCGCCGGCCGCCGGGTTGGCGTCGTGCCACTGCCCGTGCCCCGAGATCGTGCGCAGCGTCGCGGTCGAACCGGAGATCGGGTTGACATAGTTGGTGGTGCCCTCCGGGTCGAGCCGGCAGGCCTTGGCGAGCAGGGCCAGCACCACGACCAGCGTGCGCACGGCCGCGCTGGTCGGCGGCTGCAGATCCGTGTTGCCGAGCACGCAGACGCCGATGTTGCCCGCGTTGAAGCCGGCCACGTGCGCGCCGTTCACCATCTGCGGCAGGCCCTCGGGGGAGAGCTCCGGCCCGAACACCGGCACCGCGTCGGTGTCCGAATAGACCCCTTCGTAGACCCGGCCGTTCCGGTCGATCAGCAGCTGGTAGCCGATGTCGCCCCAGTCGTTCTCCACCGCGTGCAGGCGGTAGATCGAGCGCACGTGCTCGGCGGGATCACCGGTGACCAACGCCGGCTCGCCGGTGTGGTGCACGGTCAGCGTCTGCACCGGGAAGAACGCGGGTGGCGTGTCCAGCGTCCCGTCCGGGTTGTAGCGATAGGACTCGTCGGCCCCCCACGCCGCCCGGCTCAGATATTGCGGCCGCCAGTCACACCGGGCCGCCCGCGGCAGCGGCAACTTCTGCCTCGCCGCCGCCACCGCGCGCGCCGGGCCATCCACAGTGTTCAACTCGGTGACAGCACCGGATTCAACACCCTTGATCTCGTACGCCGTGACGCCCCGAGCCGCCACCAGCGCAGAAGCCGGGCCGGCCGGGTCGGCATCGGTGCCACCGGGACAGCCGGACACGGTGCTCCAGGGCTGCCATCCGGCGGAGGTCCGCAGCCGGACGTCCGCGCCGGCCGGCACGCTGAGATGCGTCAGCGGCAACTCGGGCGTGAGCGTGACGCCCGGCTGAACGGCACCCCGCGCGGCCGACAGCGTCTGCGGCACGGTGTCACCGTCAGCGGCGAACGCCTCGCCACGCAGGGCAAGCGACAGCGGCGCGGCCGCGGCGAGGCCGGTGGCCCCGCGAAGCAAGGATCGACGACTAAGCATGTGTGCGAACCTAGCGGACCACCCGGCGCCGCGGCTGCCGACAACCCGACATCAATCGGGCCTGCGGGCAGCTTGCTGGTCGGCTATCGCGTCAGGCGTCTTCCTGGACCCGGGCCGGGCGCTCGGCGGCTTTGATCCGGTCGGCGGCGGCCTGGTCGACCTCGAGCACGGCGGTGGTCTCGGGGCTGCCGGCGTCCGATTGCGGAGGCATGCGGGAGGCGAGGTTGACGGTCTCGACCTCGTCCGGCGGCAGCTCGGCGGGGTCGCGCGGGGGCAGGGTCCGCTGCTCGCCGGTGTCGATGCGCAGGGTTGGTGGTTCGGTCGATCGTTCTGTGGTTTCTCGTAGGTCCACGGTGGACGGATCAACGACAGTCCGGCTCGGGTTGGCGGGCGTCCGCGTCTCCGGGGGGTTGTCCACAGCGTGGTCGTCCGGGGTCGGAAGTTGTCGTACCGGGGGCTTAGTTTGATGCCCACCCGGTGCCTGGGTGGGGGAGGTGGCGGCGGCTGAGGGCGTCGTCGCGGCTGCGGGCTGCGGTTGGTCGCGAGCGGGCGCGGTGGGGCCGACGGGTGCGGCAGGGACCGGCTCGGCGCTGCCGGGCGAAGTGTGGGCTCGTGGAGGCGTGATCGGCTGCGGTTCGGTTCTCGGGTGTGCGGCTGGCTGCGGTTGGGGTGCCGGGTGTGCGGCTGGCTGCGGTTGGGGGACTAGGTGCGTGGCCGAGCCTGCGTCTGCTGGAGCAGTGTGCGGCGCTTGAGTGCCGGCGGGGTTCGGCCGGGCCGGCCCGCTTGGCGCGATCGAAGGAGCGGCGTTGTCCACAGCGCGGTCGTCCGGGGTCGGAAGTTGTCGTACCGGGGGCCTAGTTTGATGCCCACCCGGTGCCTGGGTGGGGGAGGTGGCGGCGGCTGAGGCCGCCGCAGCCGTGGGCTGCGATTGGGTGCCGTCGGGCGCGGTTGGGCCGATCGGCGCGCTAGGCGCGATGGGCGCCGGCTGGTCCGATGCGCCGGGCGCGGCCGAAGGAGCGGCGTTGTCCACAGCGCGGCCGTCGGGCGTCGAAAATTGTCGTAGCGGAGGCTTAGTTTGATGCCCACCCGGTGCCTGGGTGGGGGAGGTGGCGGCGCTTGCGGAGCTGGCAGCAGGTGAGGGGTTGGCGGTGCTTGCGGAGCCGGCAGCGGGTGAGGGGTTGGCGGTGCTTGCGGAGCCGGCAGCGGGTGAGGGGTTGGCGGTGCTTGCGGAGCCGGCAGCGGGTGAGGGGTTGGCGGTGCCCGCGGCGCCAGCGGCGGGTGTGGGAATGGCGGCGCCTGGCGACGCGGGAGCGGCCGACGGAGACGCAGCGGTGCTTGCGGAGCTGGCTGTAGTGGGAATGGCTGCGCCTGCGGAGGCGGCGGCTGCGGCTGCGGGGATAGCGGCGCTCGCGGAGGCGGCGGCGGGTGTGGGGATAGGGGCGTTCGCGGTGCCGGGAGAGGCAGCGGTCCGTGCGGAGCCGGCGGGTGTGGGCGTTGGGGCACCTGCGGAATCGGCAACGGCTGGCGAGCTGGCCGTGGCTGCGGGAGAGGCGGCGGCCGCGGAGCCGGTGATGGCAGGCGCGGGCGGAGGCTCCGCGCCCGCTTGGGTGCCTTCCTCCGCCGCCCCCGGAACCCCGCCAGCAGATGCCTGAGCACCGACCGTCTCCCCGCCCGAAACCGTCGCAGACGATTGCGGCTCAACGTCCCGCGACGGGTCACCGTCCGAACCAGCTTCCGCAGCCTGCCCAGCGCCCGCAGCCGACGGCGACGCCGCCCGGTCGACCGGCAACCGGCGAGGCCTCTCGGTCGCCCAATCCGGCCGCGCTTTCTCATCGTCCGAGATCCACGACGCATGGCGCGGCCGCGACATCCCCGACGACTGCGAAACCGCCGGCGAAGCATGCCGCCCCACCGACAACAGCTCTTCCGAGCCGGAACCCGAACCAGGGCCGGAGCCAGGGCCAGTGCCGGAACTAGAGCTGGAACCAGAGACGGAGCCGGAACTAGAGCCAGACCCGGAAGAACCAGGACCAGAATCCGAGTCGGCGCCGGAATGCTCCGCCAGCCCCGCCCTCTCCTGCAACCGCCGCAACGGCCCCGGCGCCCACCAGGCCGCGTCCCCCAGCAACCCCAGCACCGCCGGCACCAGCAACATCCGAACCACCGTCGCATCCAGCACCAGCGCCAGAATCATGCCCACCCCGACGAACCGCATCGTCGTCACCGAGGACAGGGCGAACGCGCCGGTCACCACGATCAACAGCAAGGCCGCCGCGCTGATCACGCGGCCGGTTCGGGCGAGCCCGGTGGTCACCGCCTCGGCTGTGGACGCGCCGCGGGTTCGGGCCTCGACCATGCGGGAGAGCAGGAAGACCTCGTAGTCGGTGGAGAGGCCGAAGACCACCGCGGCCATCAGCACCACGATGCCGATCTCGGGTGGCGCGGGGGTCACCCCGAGCAGGCCGGCGCCATGTCCGTCCTGGAAGACCCAGACGAGTACGCCGAACGTCGCCGCCAGTGACAGCGCGCTCATCAGCACCGCCTTGACCGGCAGCAGCAGTGAGCCGAAGGCCAGGAACATCAGCAGCAGCGTCGCCCCGGCCAGTAACGCGATCATCAGCGGCAGGCGGTCGACGGTGGCGTCCAGGCTGTCCACATTGCGGGCGGTGGCGCCGCCGACGAGCACTGACGGCGGGGACAGGGCTCGGATGTCGCGGACGGCGTTGCGGGCGGGCGTACCGAAGGGGTCGGGGTCTTCGAGGGTGGCCGTCAGGACCGACACGCCACCGGCGGACTGGCCGGGCGTGACCTCCGCGATGCCGGGCACCTGTGTGATCCGGTCGGCGAAGCCGGCGGTCGCGCCCCCGCCGCGCACCACGATCTGGATGCCCGCCGTGCTCAGCGCCGGGAAGTCCGCCTTGAGCGTTTCGAGGGCCCGCCGGGCGGTGTTCGACGCGGGCAGCACCCGTTCGTCCGCCTCGCCGAACTGCACGCCCCGGACCGGCGCGGCCAGCACCAGCAGCCCGACGACGATCGGCACCGCGACCAGCACCGGCCGGCGCAGGACGAGGCCGGCCAGCCGGGCCCAGGCGGCGCCCGCCGAGGAGCGACCGGGGAGCTTGATCGGCAGCTTGTCGACGCGCGGGCCGAGGATCGCCAGCAGCGCGGGCAGCAGGGTGAGTGAGAAGAGCGCGGCCAGGCCGACCGCGGCCAGGCCGCCGTAGGCGAGTGACTTCAGGAAGCCCTGCGGGAACAGCAACAGCCCGCCCAGCGCGATCATCAGCAACGTCGCGGAGAACTGCACCGTGCGACCGGCGGTGGCCACCGTGCGGGAGACCGCCGAGGACGGGGAGTGCCCGGCCGCCTGCTCCTCGCGGAACCGGCCGACCATGAACAGGCCGTAGTCGATCGCCATGCCCAGGCCGAGCAGGCTGGCCACGTTCACCGCGAACGAGTTGACGTCGTGGCTCAATGCGACCGCGTGCAGCACGCCCAGCGAGCCCAGCACCGCGCAGCCGCCGACCAGCACCGGCAGCGACGCGGCGACCAGCGAGCCGAAGATGAACAGCAGCAGGATCAGCACGATCGGCAGCGAGATCGCCTCGGCCCTGCCCAGGTCCGAGGTGCTCAGCTCGGACGACGCGGCGGCGAGCGGCAACGCCCCGGCCGCCTGCACCCGGGCGCCCTCCACACCGAACCGGTCGTCGATCTCCCGGTACGCGGACAGCTTCGCCCCGTCGTCCGCCCCGGCGAGCGTCAGCACCACCACCGCGCTGCGCTTGTCCGCCGACAGATATTGCGGCGCCCGCGCCACCCAGTACGAGTCGGACCGGGTCACCGCCTCGCGTGGCAGCCGGTCGAGCATGTTCTCCACGCGCCGGCCCAGCGCCGCGTCGCCGATCGGCGTGTTCGCCGGCGTCAGGATCAGGATGACGTCGCCGCCCCGCGCGCCGAACTGCTCCTCGACCACCTCGGCCGCGCGGGTCGACTCGCTGCCGGGATCGTGGTAGCCGCCCTCGGTCAGCTCGCCGAAGACACCGAAGCCCCACGCGCCGGCCCCGGCCACCGCGGCCAGGGCTGCGCAGAGCACGGCGACGCGGAACCGGGCGATCCAAGATCCCCACGCGGCGAACACGCAGATCCCCTTCCCCGGCGAACGCCGATCAACCCCGTAATCGCCGGATCATCGCAGCGTGGCCGCTTGCAGGGCGACGCCGCCGCAGCCGTCGACGAACTCGTCGGCGGTGATCCAGGACAGGTTGAGCTTGCCGTCCTTGGACGCGTGGTATGTCACCGTGAAGACCGCGGTGGCCAGCGAACGGCCGCGTTGTTCCAGGGTGGCCGACTCGGCGCCGCCGCCGGTGGACAGCTTGGCCTCGAGCCGCCCGCGGGCGCCCTGCACGCCGACATAGAGCCGGAGCACCCGGGTGCTGCTCGAGGCCGGCACCGACAGCGTGAAGCCGTTGCCCTTGTCGCAGGTGTTGATGCCGGACGAGACGCCGTCGGAGCTCTCCACCGGCGAGCCGTCACGCCACCGGAACCGCTGCGGGCTGCGGTCGTGCCGGAACCGCGGCGCGGTGGGCGCGCCCTCCAGGATCTGGAAGTCGCCGCCGTCCGCCCGCTCCAGCGAGAAGGTGCCCTCCTGACCCCAGTGCACCCAGTCGCGGTCACCCTCACCGGACAGGTCGACCACCGACGGCACCGAGCCGCGGTCGATGTCGATCTCCTGCGCCGGGCGGGTCTTGCGGGCCGGCGGCGTGGTGCGCGACGGCGTCGGCGACGGCGTCGCGGAGGACGACGGCGGCGCGCTCGGGATCGGGATGACCGCCTGATCGGACGGGGACGGGCCGAAGTCGCCGAGGGCCGGCGGCGGCAGCGGCAGCGAGGCCGCGTCGTTGTCGGAGTCGTTCATCGCCCGGTTGATGATGAAGCCGAAGGCCACCACCAGCAGCACGCCCGCGAGGATCACGGACGCGGGCATGAGGAACTCGGTGAACGGCCGGCGGCTGTCCTGCAGCAGCGCGGCCGGCACGGGGAAAGGGCGGCGCGGCGTCTGGCCCTGGCGACCCGCCCAGCGGTCGTCGTCCGGCAAACCGACACTCCAGGTCATCGGGGGGAGTCCCACAATCTCATCCCGATGAGTGACTAACCAGAGTTGATTGAGTAACCAGCCGGACGGTTGATCACGGGGATCGGTGGTTCGGCGGCGAGCGCCGACAGGCGGACGAGTACCGTGTGCGGAGTTTCCGTCGAATCCGGACAAGGAGCGCGAGCAGAGCCAATGATTGACAGTCGTCAGCGTGCGGGGAACGCGCAGGGCCGCGGCCGCGCCATCGCGGGGGCGCTCGCCGGCGTCGCGCTGATCGCCGTGCTGGTGGTCGTTTTCGCCGTGGTGAACTCCGGCGGGTCGGACACGCCGACGGCCGCGGCGCCGGTGCCGGCCGTGTCCGAGTCGGCCGCCGAGGCCCCGTCCCCGGAGGCTTCGTCCCCGGAGGCGCCGGCCGGGCAGGCGATCGACCCGCGGCTGCAGGCGCCGCCCGAGGTGACCGCCGGCAAGGGCGACGTGACCGAGCTGAAGGTGACCCCGCTGGTGGTCGGCCGCGGTCCGAAGGTGACGGCGGGCAAGCAGCTCACCGTCAACTACGTCGGAGTGACCTACAAGGACGGCAAGGTCTTCGACTCGTCCTGGACCAACGGCCAGCCGGTCACCTTCCCGATCGGCACCGGCAACCTGATCAAGGGCTGGGACGAGGGCCTGATCGGCGTCTCCGTCGGCAGCCGGGTGCAGCTCGACATCCCCGCCGAGATGGGTTACGGCGAGGCCCCGACCGGTGGCCAGCCGGCCGGCGACCTCCGCTTCGTGATCGACGTGCTCAACGCTGCTTAGGCCTGAAGCTCTTGGGCCTAAAGCTCGCTGACGATCAGATCCAGCTGTCGAGGGCGGCCCGCCACGGTGGGCCGCTCTCGCACGTCGTGCTTCTCGCGCAGCACCTCGATCAGCTCGTCGGCTGTCGCGGGCCGCGCGCCGGAGACCGCCAGCGAGCGCACCAGCCGGCCCTTCGTGGCCTTGTTGAAATGGCTCACCACCGCGCCACCGTGCAGCACCCGCAGCGCCACCGTGCGCTCGGCCACCGCCCCGCCCGGCGTCCACATCGCCGCGTAGGCGCCCGATCTGAGATCGAGCACCGGGCCGTCGGCGGCCGCCGCCTCCAGCGGTCCGCTCAAGACCTTCTTCCAGTACGGGGTGAGCCCGCCGATCCCGGGCAGCACCACCCCGGCCGAGCACCGGTAGGCCGGGATCCGGTCGGGCAGCCGCAGCGCGCCCCACAACCCGGAGAACACCACCGCCCGCTGGTCCAGCCAAGCCCGCGCCTGCGGCGGCAGCCCGTGCGCGTCCAGCGCCTCGTACAGCACGCCACTGTAGACCTCGGCGGCCGGCGCGGCGGGCGCCTCGCGCAGCGTCGCGTTGCGCGTGATCTCGTCCCGCTGGCCGGCGCTCAGCCCGAGCACACCCAGCGACGCGGCGACGCTGCGGGCGCTGGTCCGCGCGCACATCGCGACGACCTTGGCCAGCACTCGCGTGCGGGCCCGGGCCAGCTGCGGCAGGAACATCGCGGCCGGTTCGGCGGGCTCGCCGGCGGCCGGCGCGGTCTTGCCCTCGGACGGTGGCAGCAGGATCAGCACGCAGCGAGATTAGCCGTCGCCGCGATCGGCCAGCGCCTCGGCCACCGTGGCATAGACGCCGATGCGCCCGGTCAGCCCGACCGTGTCGAGCAGCCCGGCCAGCCATTCGCCGGGGGCGGCCAGCCGCACCCAGCCGCCGGCGTCGCCCGCGCGGCGCTGGCCGACGACGAACGCGCTCAGCCCGATCGAGTCGCAGAACTCGACGCCGGACAGGTCGACGACGACCCGGGGATGCGGGCGTTCCAGGACCTGGTCGAGCGTCGTGGTGAGCACGGGCGCGCTGTCCAGGTCGAGGTGCCCGCGCACGGTGACGACGGCGGTGTCGTCCGGATTGCCGACCACGGACACGTGCATGGGCCAGGTCTGCCCAGATCCGCCCCGGCTGAACCTAACCGGTGGCCGGCACCGTGACCCTGGTGCGCACGGTCGCCTGATCGATCTCGGTGGTGCGGATGGTGAAGCTGATCTCGTACGTGCCGGCCAGCGGGAACGTCAGCGAGCCCAGCGCGTCGTTGCGGGGGTGCAGCGGCAGCATCGGCTCGGACACCGGCTCGACGTCCGGCCCGAGCAGCCGGGTGGTGACCGTCCACTGTGCCGCCGGTAGCGGTTTGCCCTCCGGCGTGTACGTCATGCCGTGCACGGTGTTCCACTCGCCGATCTCGACCGGGTAGATGTTGAACTGCATCGTGTAGAGATCCGAGGTGAGGGTCTGCGAGAAGCCGTCCTCGACCGGCTCGGCCCGCTCGCGGGTCACCGCGTTGCCCGGCGTGGTCTGCACCAGCGCCGCGCTTACCGCCAGGATCGCCGTGGTCGCGGCCAGCTCCACGCCGACCGTGCGCCACAGCCGGGCCGGCCCGGCCGACGAGACCTGTCCGCGCAGCACGAATCGGCGGGCCAGGAACGCGACGCCCAGCACGCCGGCCAGGATCGCGGTCTTGGCCAGCAGCAGCTGCCCATAGGCGGTCTGCCAGAGCGCGGGCACCGAGCCGACGTGCACGACCGCCTGGACGATGCCGCCGCCGGCCAGCCAGACCACCGCCAGGGCGGCCCAGCGCGACCAGGCCGGCAGGATCACCGCGAGCACCCGCGCGTGCCGCCGGCGCAGCAGGAACGCGGCCAGCGTGACCAGGCCGCCGAGCCACACCGACATGGCCGCGACGTGCACCACGTCGGCGGCGATCACCACGCCGCTGAGCTGGGACGCCACGGCGTGCCCGGTGAGCGGCCAGGTGGTCGTGCCGCCCAGCGCGAGGGCGATCAGGGCGAGCGCGCGCGGCCGCCCGGCGCCACCGCGCAGCAGCGGGGGAAGCAGGCCGGCGATCAGCGCCAGCACCGCCAGGCGGGCCGTCAGCACCACGCCGAACTCGCTGGTGAACACCCCGGAGAGCTCGGTGAACGACACGTCCCAGAGCGGGGCGCCGCTCGCGTAGGGCGCCTGGGTCCAGAGGGCGCCGAGGGTCGCGACGGCGATCAGGCCGAGGCCGGCGTACACCAGCCGCGACGGACCACGCCGGGACAGGCGCCGGGGCCAGAGCAGGGCCAGGAACAAGGCTGGGCCCACGGCCAGCGTGAGTCCCGCGTACCCGAGGAATTTGAAGGTGGGGACCGCGGCCGTGACCGAACCGTGGACCTCGGTGGGATCGGTCTCGGCCGGTCGCGCCGAGGGCGCGCCCACCGAGAAGACCAGCGCGTTGCCGATCGGGTGGCTGTCGGCCGAGACGATCCGATAGCTGACCAGGTACGTGCCCAGCGGGCGGTCGGCCGTGCGCAGCCTGATCGTGATCACGTTGCCGCGGGAGGTGACCGACTCGCTGATCCGCTTGCCGTCCGGCGCCAGCACCTGGGTGCGGTCGGGCAGTGCGCTGACGTCCTCGTTGAAGGTGAGCGTGATCTCGGCCGGCGAGCTGCCGAGGATGCTGCCCGCCTCCGGGGTCGAGGCGACGAGGGTGGCGTGCGCGCTGGCCGACGCGGGCGCCAGCAACAGGCCGAGACCGGCGACGACCAGCACCAGGACGCGTGCGCGCCAGGCGTGGGTCACACCAGGTAGTTCGGATGTGCGGACCAATTGGTTCAACGGCTTACCGATCGCATCCCGGGGGTAGGTGACGACGATACGATCCGGGCAGGTCCACGCTCCCCAGGAGGCCCCTGATGTCCGTTAATCCCCGCGCCGGGCAGCCTGCGCAACCGGCCGACCTGATCGACGTCCCCAGGGTCGTGTCGGCGTATTACACCGAACATCCCGATCCGGAGGTGGTCGGCCAGCGGGTCGCCTTCGGCACGTCCGGGCACCGTGGATCGAGCCTCAACACGGCCTTCAACGAGGACCACATCGCCGCCACCAGCCAGGCGATCGTCGAATACCGCCGGGAGCAGGGCACCGACGGCCCGCTCTACCTGGGCCGGGACACGCACGCGCTGAGCGAGCCGGCGATGATCACCGCGCTCGAGGTGTTCGCCGCGAACGACGTCACCGTCCGGGTGGACAGCCGGGACGGTTACACGCCGACGCCGGCCGTCTCGGTGGCCATCCTGACCTACAACCGGGGGCGCACGGACGGGCTGGCCGACGGGGTGGTGGTCACGCCGTCGCACAACCCGCCGGCCGACGGCGGCTTCAAGTACAACCCGCCGAACGGCGGTCCGGCGGACACCGACGCGACGAAATGGATCCAGGACCGGGCGAACGCGCTGATCGCCGCGGGCCTCACCGACGTGCGGCGGATTCCGGCCGCGCGGGCCCGGGCCTCAGACCTGGTCACCGGGTACGACTATCTGGCCGCGTACGTGGAGGATCTGGCGCAGGTGATCGACCTGAACGCCATCCGCGCGGCCGGCGTGCGGATCGGGGCCGACCCGCTGGGCGGCGCGAGCGTGGCGTACTGGGGTGAGATCGGCAGCCACTACGGCCTGGACCTGACCGTGGTGAACCCGAACGTGGACCCGACCTTCGGCTTCATGACGCTGGACTGGGACGGCAAGATCCGGATGGACTGCTCGTCGCCGTCCGCGATGGCGTCGCTGATCCAGCAGAAGGACCGCTTCCAGATCGCCACCGGCAACGACGCGGACGCCGACCGGCACGGCATCGTGACGCCGGACGGCGGCCTGATGAACCCCAACCACTACCTGTCGGTCGCCATCTCCTATCTGTTCCGGGTGCGCACCGAGTGGCCGTCCGGCGCCGCCATCGGCAAGACCCTGGTGTCCTCCTCGATGATCGACCGGGTCGCCGCCGACCTGGGCCGGCGCCTCGACGAGGTGCCGGTCGGCTTCAAGTGGTTCGTGCCCGGCCTGCTGGACGGCTCGATCGGCTTCGGCGGCGAGGAGAGCGCGGGGGCGTCGTTCCTGCGCCGCGACGGCAGCGTCTGGAGCACCGACAAGGACGGCCTGCTGCTCGACCTGCTGGCCTCCGAGATCCTGGCCACCACCGGACGCACGCCCAGCGAACACTACCGCGACCTGGTCGAGAAATTCGGATCCCCGGCGTACGCCCGGATCGACGCGCCCGCCACCCGCGAGGAGAAGGCCATCCTGGGCAGGCTGTCTCCCGAGCAGGTGACCGCCAAGGAGCTCGACGGCGAGCCGATCACCCAGGTGCTGACCTCGGCGCCGGGCAACGGCGCGCCGATCGGCGGGCTCAAGGTGGCCACCGAGTCCGGCTGGTTCGCGGCCCGGCCGTCCGGCACCGAGGACGTCTACAAGATCTACGCCGAGTCGTTCCACGGCCCGGACCACTTGGCCACCATCCAGGAGGAGGCGCGGGCCGTGGTGTCCGCGGCCCTCAAGGGTTAGGCCGGACGGACCAGTCCCATGTCATAGGCCGCGATGGTGGCCTGCACGCGGTCGCGCACGCCGAGCTTGCCGAGCAGCGTGTTGACGTGCACCTTCACCGTGCCGGTGGAGATGCCCAGGTGGTCGCCGATCTCCGCGTTCGACAGGCCGGAGGCGATCGCGAGCAGCACGTCCCGTTCGCGCGGGGTGAGGCCGGCCAGGCGTGCGGTATCCGGCGGGCGGGTCAGGCCGCCGGTGCTGAACCGGTCGATCAGGCGCCGGGTGACGGCCGGGCTGAGCATGGCCGCGCCGTCGGCCACCACCCGGACGGCGGCCAGCAGATCCGCGGGCAGGGCGTCCTTGAGGAGGAAGCCGGAGGCGCCGGCGCGCAGCGCCTCGTACACGTACGCGTCCTGGTGGAAGGTGGTCAGCACCAGGACCCGCGGCGGGTCGTCGCCGGCGGTCAGCCGCTCGGTCGCGGTCAGGCCGTCCATGCCGGGCATCCGGATGTCCATCAGCACCACGTCCGGACGGGTGCGCGCGGCCAGCTCGAGCGCCGCCGCGCCGTCGCCGGCCTCGCCCACCACCTCCAGGTCGTCCTCGGCGTCGACCATGGCCGCGATGCCCGCCCGCACCATGTGCTGGTCGTCCACCACGAGCACCCGGACCGTCACGGCGTCGATGTCGCCACCTCCTCGATCAGGCGTGCCGGCAGCAGCACCGCCAGGCCGCCGGGAAACTCCTCGACCGTGCCCCCGGTGGCGTGCGCGCGGGCCCGCAGTCCCGCCGCGATCTCGCCGTCCGGGTCCGGGGGAGCGGGCCGCACCTCCAGGCGCACCGGGCTGCCGCTCGCGTCCACGTCCACCCGCACCGGGCCGGTCTCCGCCGCCAGCAGCAACTCCACCGCCCGATAGGCGGACACGTCGAGGTCGGCGGGCAGCGGGCGGGGCGCGTCCGTGATCCGCAGGTCGACCTGCCGGCCGTGCTCGCGCCAGCGGTCGACCAGGGCGGGCACCGCGGCGAGGGCGGGCTGTGGCGCGCGGGCGGCGTCGTCCGGGGCGCGCAGGTCCTGCAGCAGGCCGCGCATGGCCTCCAGCGCGGCCCGCGCACCGGCGAGCACGCCGTCCACGTCCCGCGCGTCCGCCGCGGCGATCATCTGCTCGGTGCGCCGCAGCACGGCGGTGCCCAGACCCTCGGCGATGCGGGCGCGCTCGGCGTCCGCCGCGGCCCGCGAGTGGAAGGCCGACCAGGCCACCGCGTGCTCCTCGCGGGCGGCGACGTCGACCCGGCGGCGCCGGACCGCCCAGCCGGTCACCCACGCCACCAGGAACGGCTGGATCAGCGCGATCGCGGCCATCGCGGTGAAGATCACGAGCATGGCGAACCAGGGCGGCCGTTCGACGTCGTCCGGCGGCGCCAGCGTGAACACCGAGCCGATCAGCAGGGACAACGAGACGTAGGCGGCCAGCGACGCCAGCCAGTCGGTCTTCGGGCGGCGGCCGTAGCGGGCGACCGCGTGCGCGGCCAGCAGGTCGGCGCCGCCGATGGTGACGACCAGCCAGCCGGTGCCGGGCGGCAGCAGGCCGGCGGCCAGCAGCAGCGGCAGGCACCACCCGGTCAGGGCCACCGCGGCGAGGACGGCCCACGGGTGGGTGCGGCGCAGCATCAGCGGCACCGCGTGCACGGCCGCGGCCAGCATGATCAGGGCGGGCTGGCCGGCCGTCGGCAGACCCGGACGCACCAGCAGCTCGGCGATGGCGAAGGCCGGCCCGGCGAGCGCCAGCACGACCAGGGCGGCGTCGATGAGGTGCGCGGCCCAGGGACGCTCGGCCCGCTTCGGCCGCGCCGTGCGGAACTCGGCGCGGACCCGCCAGCCGCCGCCGGGCCGGGGTCCCGCGGTCAGCACGCCGCCGTCCGCCGCGGCCCGCTCCCGCATGCCGTCGATGCCGTTTCCGCCGCCCAGGTGGTGCGGGGTGGCGCCGCCGGCCGGGCCGTCGTCGTCCACGGTGAGCTCGGTGCGGCCGTCGTCGGTGGTCACCGTGACTCGGGCCGGTGCTCCCGGCGCGTACCGCAGGACGTTGGTGAGGGCCTCCCGCACGATGCCCGGCACCGCCTCGGGCAGCGGCCCGCCGGGCACGCTCAGCGTGACCGTCAGGCCCGCGGCCCGGAACGATTCGACCAGGTCCGGCAATGCCGGCGCGGGCGGCGTCTGCATGATCGCGACCAGCCGGCGCAGCGCGTCGAGGGTCTCGCGGCCGGTCCGCGCGGCGTGGTCCAGGGCCTCGGCGACCAGCGCCGGCCGCCGGTCCGCGAGGCGCTGCGCGGCCGAGGTGGACACCACGATCGAGGTCAGGTGGTGGGCGGTCACGTCGTGCAGCTCACGGGCCAGCCGCAGCCGCTCGCTCTCGGCGGCGCCGGCCCGTTTCGCCTCGGCCACCGCGAACCGCTCCGCCGCGGCCGCCCGCTCGGCGTGCCAGCGCGCCCGGCGCCGCCCGGCCGCGACCACGACCAGGCAACTCACCACGATCAACGCGAACTCGGCGGCGCGCGGCAGGCCCGGCTCGGCGGGCGTCCGAAGCACCATGGCGACCTGCTCGGCGGCCACTCCCGCGGCGACCAGCAGCGCGGTTCGCGGGGAGCGGTGCACGGCGACCGAGAAGAGCACGATCAGGTCGGAGAGCGAGATGACGAGCAGGTCGTCGGCGGGCACACCCCATCCGCCGGCCGCGAGGACCACGACGACGGCGGCGGCCGCGGCCACCGGCGAGGAGCGCCGGAACGACAGGGCGACGCCCGCGATGACGGTCACCGCCAGCACGACCGCGACCTGCGGCGCGGACAGCGCCCGATCGTCCAGCGCCGCGAGGCCCGGCCACGCCGCGAGCTGAACGGCGGCGAGCGCGGCGGGCAGGATCCAGTCGGTGCGGCGGCCCATGATGCGCCGATCCTAGGGTCTCCGCGAAACCCGCCGCGGCTTCCGGGCGGGCTGCCGCCCCGCCGCGCCGCCGCCTCGGCCGCCCCGCCGTGCCGCCGTCTCGCCCGCCCCGCCGTGCCGCCGTCTCGGCCGCCCCGCCGTGCCGCCGTCTCGGCCGCCCCGCCGTGCCGCCGCCTCGCCCGCCCCGCCGTGCCGCCGTCTCGGCCGCCCCGCCGTGCCGCCGCCTCGCCCGCCCCGCCGCGGCCTCGCCCGCCTTGCCGCGCCGCGGCCTCGCCCGCCTTGCCGCGCCGCGGCCTCGCCCGCCTTGCCGCGCCGCGGCCTCGCCCACCTCGCCGCGCCGCCGCCTCGCCGCGCCGCGCCGCCACCTCCCCCACCCCGGCACTGGGTGGGCCATCAAGTTAGGCGACGGGTACGACAATTCGATGGCGGTTGTGCACAACCAGGGCTCCGGCTATATCGATGGTTAGGGGTCGGTCTCCGGCGGCGGCGGGATCCGCTCGGCCGCCGCGCTCGCCAGACTCATCGGCATGGATCTTCCGCAGCCCTATCACCGTCTCGCCGCCGACCGGGCCTGGTGGCGTCATCTGCTCGGCGGCCTGCTCGCGGGCGCGGCCTGCCTGATCGCCGGAGTTGTGCTCTACGGCGCCGCCCTGGTGGCCGCCGCCCTGTCCGGCCGGCCGAGCGGACCCGACGGCCTGCCGACCCTGGCGCCGCGCGCCGAGCTGGCGATCCTCTTCCTCTGCGTCGCGCTGCTGCTGCCCGCGCTCTGGCTCGGCGTCCGGGTGGCGCAGGGCCGCCGGCCGGGCACGCTGAGCTCGGTGGCCGGCCGGCTGCGGTGGCGTCTGCTGCTGTGGTGCCTGCTCCCGGCGGCACTCGCCATGGCGGTGGTGATCCCCGCGATGCTGCTGCTGGAGGGGCCGGGCGGCGAGTTCGCGGGCTGGTCGTCCTTCCTGCTGACCACGGCGGTGCTGGTCCTGGTGGTGCCTTTGCAGGCGGCCGCCGAGGAGTACGCCTTCCGCGGCTACCTGCTGCAGGCGTTCGGCGCGGTGATCCGCCGGCCGTGGATCCCGATCGCTCTGCAGGCCGTGCTGTTCGCCGCGGTGCACGGCTGGGGAACGCCGTGGGGATTCCTGGACCTGGTGGTGTTCGGCCTGGTGGCGGGCTGGCTGACAGTGCGCACCGGCGGCCTGGAGGCGGCCATCGCCCTGCACGTGGTCAACAACGTCGTCGCGATGCTGGCGTTGGCCGCCCTCGGCGACCTCACCATCGACGAGACCGCCGCCGACCTGCCCTGGGAGGTGGTCGCGGTGGACGTCCCGGTCCTGATCCTCTACGGCCTGGCCGCCGCCTGGCTGATCCGCCGCCGCACACGCCCGACGGCCCTCGCGAGTGAGCCCGCGCCCGCCCTCGCGCCGGTCTGAGCGCCGGTCCGAGCCGCCGGTCCGAGCCGCCGGTCTGAGCCGCCGGTCCGAGCCGCCGGTCCGAGCCGCCGGTCCGAGCCGCCGGTCCGAGCCGCCGGTCCGAGCCGCCGGTCCGAGCCGCCGGTCCGAGCCGCCGGTCCGAGACGCCGGCCTGAGCGACGGTCGGCACCCCTGTCCCAGCGGCCCCACTGGTTCCGGACCGGTGGGGCCGCGGTGGTCGTAATGCTCAGTTCCGACCGATTCGCGCCGACTAGGAGGAGGCCGACAGACCGACAGAGAGCCGTACTCCGCCATGAGCCGACCTTCGAGCCGCATCAGCGGTCTCGTGCCGTTCGCCGTTGCGGTGGCGGGCACGCTGACGGCGACCGTGTGGCTGGTGGGACGCGACGGCGGCAGCCTGATGCCGGGGTATCTCGCCGGGCCGGTCGTGATGGTCGCCGCGGCGGTGGCCTGTCAGCGGATCGGCTCGCAGATCGTGCTCGCCCGGCCGGTGCGCGGCTTCTGGAAGCGGCTCTCGCACGCCTCGGTCTGCCTGGTCATCGCCGGCGGGACGGCGGCGATCGTGCACGACGAGAAGCCGGGGGTGTCGCCCTGGACCGCGGCCGCGCTGGTGCTCGGCATCGCGATGGCGATGCTCGCCTTCGCCCAGCTGCCGTTCGGGCCCCGGTCGTTCCTGCACTGGCTGCGGACCCTGCTGGACGGCGCGACCGTGGCCGTGGCGGGCAGTTTGATCTTCTTCTACGTGGTGTTCGACTATGCGGCGCCGGGCATGTCGCCGGCCACCCTGGGCGGCGCCGCGGTGGTGGGCGTCGGCGGGCTGATCGCGGTCGTCGTGATCGGGCGGGCGGCGGTGGCCGCGGGCGGTCCGGTCGACTCGCTGTCACTGCGGATCCTCACGATCGCCCCGCTCTGGGGGACCGCGGGCGCGGTGCTGCTGATCGTCGGCGAGGGGCCCGCGCGCCTGACGCTGTCGGTGCTCGAGCTGCCCATCGTCGGCGTGGTCATCTGCGCCGCCGCGTACCGTCAGCTCCTGGTCCTGGGACGCGCCGTGCGCGACCTGGACGCGAAGCCCGGCCGCAGTCTGTTCAATCTCCTGCCCTTCCTCGCGGTGACCGCGGCGGCCGGCCTGGTCGTGCTGGTGTCCGCGCGCGAGATGGACTGGCGTCACCGTCTGGTGATCGTCGGCGCGGTGCTGATCGCCGGTTTCGTGGTGCTGCGGCAGCTGATCGGGCTGCGCGAGAACCGGCGGATGCTCGTGGACATCCAGCAGCAGCAGGCCGAGCTCGAGCAGCAGGCCATGCACGACCCGCTGACCGGGCTGGCGAACCGGGCCCGCTTCGGCACGATCCTCGGCGATCGGCTCGACGCGCACCTGCCGGCCGCGGTGCTGCTGATCGACGTCGACGACTTCAAGATGGTCAACGACACCATGGGGCACGCGATCGGCGACCAGTTGCTGTTCGAGGTGGCGGACCGGCTGCGGCGCTACAGCCGCTCGATGACCGACCTGCCGGCGCGGCTCGGCGGCGACGAGTTCGCGGTGCTGCTCGACGTGGACGACGCCGGGCTGGCCGAGCAGGCGGCGTCGCGCATCCTGTCCGCGCTGGCGGCGCCGTTCGCGGTCGGCGAGCACCAGCTGCTGGTGCAGGCCAGTGTCGGTGTCGCGCTCGCCGGGCAGGGCGACAGCGCGGACGAGGTGCTGCGCAACGCCGACATCGCGATGTACGCCGCGAAAGCCGGCGGCAAGGCCTCCTGGACGCGTTTCGAGCCGCGGATGCGGGCCGACGTGGTCAACCACGCCCGGCTCGGCAGCGAACTGCACAACGCGATCATCCGGCACGAGCTGTTCCTGCTCTATCAACCCGTGTTCGACCTGGTCACCGGTCGGATCGCGGGCGCCGAGGCGCTGGTCCGGTGGAGGCACCCGACGCGCGGTTTCGTGTCGCCGGGCGACTTCATCCCGGTCGCCGAGCGGTCCGGGCTGATCGTGTCGCTGGGCTCGTGGGTGCTTCGCGAGGCGTGCGAGCAGCTGGCCCGCTGGCAGGCCGAGCTGGGCCCGGTGGCGATCCGCTCGATCAACGTGAACGTGGCCGCCCGCCAGCTGCGCGACGCCGGCTTCGTGGACGAGGTCGCGACCGTGCTGCGGGAGAACGGCCTGTCGCCGGCCAACCTGGTGATCGAGGTGACCGAGTCGATGGTGGTCGACGGCCGCCAGGTGCGCGAGACCCTGCAGGCGTTGCACGAGATGGGTGTGCGGCTGGCGCTGGACGATTTCGGCACCGGCCAGTCGTCGCTGAGCCTGCTGCGGGCCTTCCCGGTGGACGTGCTCAAGCTGGACAAGTCGTTCGTCGACGGGATCAGCGAGGGCAACGACCGCGGCCGCCTGGCGGTGGCCGCGGCGGTCGCCCAGCTGGCCGAGTATCTGCAGCTCTCCGCCGTGGCCGAGGGCATCGAGAGCGCGGCTCAGGTGGACCGCCTGCGCGAGATGGGCTACCGCCTCGGGCAGGGCTTCCACCTGGCCCGGCCGCTCCCGCCCGACGAGGCGGCCGCGCTGATGGCGGCCGCCCCGGAAGATCGGGTGCTGACGGGCTGAGCGCGTTCTAGGCGTCGATCTCCTTGCGGTCGTCGGTCGCCCACAGCACGTGGAACGAGCCTTCCTTGTCCACCCGGCGATAGGTGTGCGCGCCGAAGAAGTCGCGCTGCCCCTGGATCAGGGCGGCCGGCAACCGCTCGGCCCGCAGCCCGTCGTAGTAGGCCAGCGAGGACGCGAAGCCCGGCGCGGGAATGCCCTGCTGCGCGGCCAGCGCCACCACCCGGCGCCATGCCTCCTGGGCCCCGCTCACCGCGTCCAGGAAGTATTCGTCCACCAGCAGCGTCGCCAGCTCCGGCGACTTGTCATAGGCCTGCTTGATGTAGTCGAGGAACTTGGCCCGGATGATGCAGCCGTCCCGCCAGATCTTGGCCATCGCGCCCGGGTCGATGCTCCAGTCGTATTCCTTGCTGGCCGCCTGGATCTGCTGGAAGCCCTGCGCGTAGGCGACGATCTTGGAGGCGAACAGCGCCTGCTCGATGTCGGCCTGAAGGTTGTCCTGCGGGGTCGGGCTGGGCCCGGGCAGGCTGCGTGCCGCCGCGCGACTGGACGGGTCGCCCGAGAGCGCACGGGCGAACACCGCCTCCGCGATGCCGCTGATCGGCACGCCCAGGTCGAGCGCCGACTGCACCGTCCAGCGGCCGGTGCCCTTCTGCTCCGCCTGGTCGAGCACGATGTCCACGAACGGCTTGCCGGTCTCCGGGTCGGTCTGCTTGAGCACCTCGGCGGTGATCTCGATCAGGTAGGACCCCAGCCGCCCCTCGTTCCACCCCTTGAAGATCTCCGCGATCTCGGCCGGCGAGTGTCCACCGGCCCGCCGCAGCAGGTCGTACGCCTCGGCGATGAGCTGCATGTCCGCGTACTCGATGCCGTTGTGCACCATCTTCACGAAGTGGCCGGCGCCGTCCGGGCCGACGTGCACGCAGCACGGCTCGCCGTCCACCTTCGCGCTGATGTCCTCGAGCAGCGGCCCGAGCGCTTCGTAGGACTCCGGCGACCCGCCCGGCATGATGCTGGGCCCGTGCAGCGCGCCCTCCTCGCCGCCGGAGACGCCGGTGCCGACGAAGTGCAGCCCGCGCTCGCGCAGCGCCGCCTCCCGCCGCCGGGTGTCCAGGTAGTGCGCGTTGCCCGCGTCGATCAGCATGTCGCCCTCTTCGAGCAGCGGGGCGAACTCGTCGATCACGGCGTCGGTCGGTTTACCGGCCTTCACCATGATCACCACGCGGCGCGGCTTCTCCAGGCTGGCCACGAAGTCCTCGGCGCTCTCCGACGGCAGGAACGTGCCCTCGTGCCCGAATTCGGCGACCAGCTCCTTGGTCCGGCTGTAGGTCCGGTTGTGGAGCGCGACCGTGTGACCGTGGCGTGCGAAGTTGCGAGCCAGGTTGCGGCCCATCACCGCGAGCCCGGTGACACCGATCTGTGCCTTCTCCGTCATGTACGTACACGTCCTTCCCTCAGCTGTCCCGGTCATTGTTACGTGTTCGCGACCGGGGGAGTTCGATCGAGTCCACCGCCGCGGCCGCGCCTCTCGCCGGCGCGCCGCCCAGCGGCGGACATCCACTGCTCATCCTGCTCAATCCGGCTGTCGCCGTCACCCCTTACGGGCGGATCGGGGGTCGCGACGCGCCGCCGCGACCAGGCCGGGCGCGCGCGGGGAAAGATCTGTCCGGCGGTACGCTGCCACGCATGGCATCGGCGGCGGGACGGTGGGTCGCACCTGCGGCCGTGTCCTGGCCCGCCATGAGGGTCCCGCGGCTATGAGACGTGGCGAGATCTGGACCATCGGCAACCGCACCGACCTGCGTTACCGCGTCCTCGTGCTGTCCGGTGACGCCTACAACGACCGGAAGAACGCGGCGCCCTACTGCGCTCCGATCGTCCGCCAGCGCGGCGCCACCGAGCTGCCGCCCTTTGCCGTCGCGCTCACCGAGCAGGACCCGATCACCGGTGTGGTCGTGGTCAACCGGATGCGCCGGCTGCCCACCTCGGTCGGCGCCGAACTGCTCGGCATGGTCACCGGCGCGAGCATGGTCCGCCTTTCCGACGCCGTGCGCGACCTCTTCGAGATCTGACCCTGCCCGAACGGCCCCCGGCGCCCACGTCTCTATCGGGTGACCCGGAGGCCTCAACGCCGCAGGTCGGATGCCCTGCGGGGTGTTCGGGGGATGACGCCCCGAGCCGCACTGGCGTATGCAGGACGACAAGAGCGTCAGGGGAGGAGACAGGTGCGAGGCAGCGGGCAGGTCTACATCGACACGGTCGAGGATCCGCGCAGCCTCGCGCGCCGGACCGGCCCGGAGGCCGGACGGGCCACCGTGGACCGTGCGATCGGACTGCTCGCCGGGCGCACCCGCTGCCGCCTCGCGGACGCCCAGCGGCACCTGCTGCGGATGGCCCAGGAGCAGGAGCGCGACCTGGCCGAGGTGGCGGCCGGCGTGATCGCGCTGCTCGACATGCCGGACACCGACGCGCCGCCGCCGGTCTTCCCTCCGCTGCCCTTCGCGCCGCCGGTCGCCGAGAACCCGGCGCGGGAGAGCGACCGGGTGGCCAGCACCGAACGGCTCGGCAACCTCGGCTGGGGCGAGTGGGACCTGGTCAGCGGCGAGGTGCGCTGGTCGGACCAGCTCTATCGGATCTATGAGCGGGACCCGGCGCTGGGACCGCTGACCGGCGCCGAGGCGGACGCGATGACGCTCGCCGAGGACCTGCCGCTGCGGATGGCCGCCGAGGAGGCCTTCGAGCGCGGCGAGAAGGCCGACGTGACCATGCGGGTGCGGATCAGCGGTCGCGTCAAGCATCTGCGCACGGTGGCCGACGCGGTGCGCGACGCCGGTGGGCGGCCGCTGCGGATCTTCGGCATCGTGCAGGACATCACCTCGCAGCAGACCAGCGCGGAGCGGCTCGCCGAGGTGGAACGGCAGCTCGCGCAGAAGCGCCGCGACCTGGACGCCGAGCACGCGATGGCGGCCACCTTGCAGGAGATCATCCTGCCGATCCCGGACAAACCGATCGAGCTGCCCGGGCTCAAGGTGGCCCTGCGTTACCTGCCCGCCGGGCAGAAGAGCCTGGTCGGCGGCGACTGGTATCACGCCGCCACGGCGCCGGACGGCTCGGTGCTGCTCGCGGTCGGCGACGTGGCCGGGCACGGCACCCAGGCGGCGACCACGATGGCCCAGCTGCGGCACGCCCTGCGCGCGCTCGCCGTGATCACCACCGATCCGGCCACCCTGCTCGGCCACCTCAACCGGCTCACCTGCGACCTCGAGCACGAGGCGCCGGAACTGTCCGCGACCGCGGTGATCGCGCGTTACGACCCGGCCCGCGGCCGGATCACCTGGGCCCAGGCCGGGCACCCGCCGCCGCTGCTCAGCCGTGCCGGGCGGACCGACGCGCTGGCCCGGCCGCGCGGCTCGATGCTCGGCGTCGTCGACCACGCCGTCTATGAGTCGGCCGTGCTCGACCTGGCCATCGGGGACGTGCTCCTCTTTTACACCGACGGGCTGGTCGAGCACCGGCGGCGCGGGCCGGACCACGGGCTGCGGACGGTGGCCGCGGCGATGGACGAGGCGGTGCGGGCCGCGCCCGAGCGCCCGCTCAGCGAGCTGCTGGACCGGCTGCGCCAGGCCAACCCGGACGACGACACCTGCATCCTGGCGGCGCGGCCGGCCACCGCGGAGACCCGCGACCTGCGTCGTCATCTGCGCCCGCGCTGAGCCTCGTGCCAGATCCGCAGGGCCGGGCCGACCAGCTCGGCGCTGCTCGCCACCGGCTCGCCGGCCGGGCCGGTCAGCGTGTCCTCCAGGCCGATCCGGGTGGGCAGGCCGAGCCGGCCGGCGTGCGCCACCAGCGGCCAGCAGGACTCCTCCTCGCCGTGCAGCAGGATCGGCGTGCCCGTGCCCGTGCCGAGCCGGGCCAGGATCGCGTCGGCGGCGGCGACCGCCCGGTCCGCGGGCACGCCGATGACCTCCACGAGGATCCGGTCGACCGGGCCGCACCGGGTCGCCTCGGCGGGTGTCCAGACGCCCGCCTCGACCTCGATCCCCATGCCGGAGAGCAGCGCGCGCAGGTCGTCGTAACCCGCCTCGCCGACGTTGACCGAGGCGAAGTCGGGCCGGTCGGGCAGCCCCGCCCACTGGGCGACCAGCGCGTGCCGCCGGTCCGGATCGCCGCCCGCGGCCCAGAGGCCGGTGGTCACCCCGATCGGCACGCCGGCCCGGCGGACCGCGGCCACGGCGGCGCCGACGTCGGCCGCCACCAGCGACTCGCGTCCGTCGTGGTCGCGCGGGTGCAGGTGCACCGCCTCGGCGCCGGCCGCGACCGCCGCCACGGCGGCATCGGCCAGCTCGGCGGGGGTGCGCGGGACGAAGGACTGGGTGCGGCCGCCGTTGAGGCAGGCTTTGAGGCGCTCGATCACGAGGGGAAGCTTCGCATCGGCGTACGACAGAAAATGCCGGCGGCGGACCGCGCGGGTGCGGCAGCATTCCGGGCGTGGACGTGACGTTGACCGACTCCGTGATCCGGCTCGACCAGCTCGAGGAGGGTGACGCCGAGGCGCTCGTGGCGGGCGAGGACGACGCGATGGTCCGCTTCCTCAGCGGCGGGCGGTCCACAGTGGCCGGCACCCGGGCCTACATCGCCGGCACCCGGCAGAGCTGGGCGCGCGGCGGCCCGCACCTCGCCTTCGCGATCCGGATGGTGGCCGGCGGCGACTTCGCGGGCTCGGTGGACGCCCGGCTGGTCGAGCCCTATCTGGCGCCCGGCCAGGCGAACATCTCCTACGGCGTGGTGCCGCACTGGCGCGGCCGGGGCGTGGCCGGGCGCGCGGTGCGGCTGATGACCGATTGGCTGCGCGATCGTGGCGACGTGCGCGAGGCGGTGATCCGGGCCGACCCGCTCAATCCGGCCTCCGGCGCGGTCGCCCGCCGGGCCGGCTTCACCTATCGGCGGCACACCGCCGACGAGCACGGCGACCTCGACTGGTTCGGGCTCGACCTGCGCCCGCGCACGCCGCGACGCTAGCGCTGGGCCGGACCTGACCAGTCCCAGTGCGGGATCGGCAGGCCGGCCGGCACCACCGCGTCGTCGGCGTTGTAATCCATCACCTCGTCGGTGGCCCACTCCATGTAGGCGTGCAGCGTGGCGCGCAGCGCCGGGTCGGCCGGCAGCTGTGCTTCGACCGCCGCGTCGAAGCACCGCACGAAGGCCTCGCCCAGCTCGGGATGCATGCCGTTGCGGGCGTGCAGGTCGAGCATGCCGGAGTGGCCGAGCCGCGAACTCGAATAGATCGGCGGCCCGCCGAACACCTCGCCCCAATATTCGGCGAGGTGCTGCACGTGGTGCGGGTCGCCGGTGTGCGAGAACGGGTGCTCGAGCTCGGGGTCGACCAGGCAGCGGGCGTGGAAGTCGCCCGCCAGGGTGAGCCAGGCGGGCGCGCCGCCGGCCGCTTCGTATACGGATGACCGGGTCATGGGCCCAGCCTTGCAGAAAGTAAAGCGGTTGACGCGCGGCGCGGCGCGGACAATCGTCGTTCCCATGCGCCGACGACATTGATCTTCCCAACCGGTTGCCCGCCGATGGTTCGCGGTCCGCGCCTGCGAAGACGGCATCCTGCTCTATCCGATCTATGCCCTGCTGTTCGCGGACGCCGGGCTCACCACCGCGCAGATCTCCACGCTGTTCGGGCTCTGGTCGGTAGTCGCGTTCGTGGCCGAGATCCCGTCCGGCGCGTGGGCCGACACCTGGTCGCGGCGCAGGCTCTATGCGCTCGGCGCCGGGCTCACCGCCGCGGGCTACCTGAGCTGGACGCTCTGGCCGGCCTACCCGGGCTTCGCGCTGGGCTTCCTGCTGTGGGGCCTGGGTGGTGCGCTGTGCTCCGGCACCCTCGAGGCGCTGGTCTACGACGAGCTCGAGGCGGCCGGTCAGGCTGAGCACTACGCGCGCATCGCCGGCCGCAGCGGCACCGTGGCCATTCTCTCGATGCTGGCCGCCACCCTGCTCGCCACCCCGGTCTTCCTGCTCGGCGGTTATCAACTGGTCGGTGCGCTCAGCGTGGTCGTCGCCGCGGGCGCGGGCCTGATCGCGCTCGGCTTCCCGGAGACCGGCCGGGCCGAGTCCGAGGCCGAAGCGGGCTACTTCGCCACGCTCCGGGCCGGGCTCCGGCACGTCCGGATCAGCCGCCGCGTGACCTGGGCCGTCGTCATCGCCGCGATGGTCCCCGCCTTCAGCGCCCTGGACGAATACCTCCCGCTGATCACCCGGGACACCGGCGTCCCGACCGCTTACGCCCCGTTGATGTTCGCCGGCCCCGCACTGGCGATGGCCGTCGGCAGCGCCCTGGCCGGCCGCTGGCCGACGATCTCGCCGATCCGGACCGGCCTCCTGCTCGCCGCGGCCGCCGCCCTCCTCGCGATCGGCGGCATCAGCGCCCACCCGGCGGGCATGCTCCCGATCGGCCTGGCCTTCGGCGTGCTGCAGTTCGCCATGGTGATCACCGAGACCCGGCTGCAGGACGTCACGCCGAGCGCGGTCCGCGCCACCGTCCTGTCGGTCAGCGGCTTCGCCGCCGAGGTGCTCGCGGTGGTCGTCTACGCCTTCTTCGGCCTCGGCGCCGGCTTCACCTCGGTCACCGCCCTGGTCGCGCTGGTCGGCCTGCCGATCCTCGCCACCGCCGTCGCGGTGGCCGGCCGGCTGCCGCCGTCGGCTCAGCGCGAGCGCGACGCCGCGAACGACACGATCTCGTCCAGCCCGGGGGAGTAGCCGTCGTTGGTGTCGACGTCGAGCGTCGGCACGTCGAGGCTGATCGGCACCCACGCCGCCGGCGCGCGTTCGAGATGCCCGCGATCGTCGTGCGCGCGCCGGGTGGGCACGCTCAGCCGCCGCTCGATCCGGGCATGCCGCACGGCCGGGTCGGCATCGCACCGCACCACGCGAATCGTGGCGAGTCCGGCCAGTGGCGACAGGATCGGCCGCCACAGCCGATCCTGAAACGCCGCTTCGGCCACCACCGAGCAGCCCGACCGCAACAGCACACCGAGCGTGTCGAAGAACGCGTCATAGGTGCGGCGCATCGTCCGATCCGGAGTGCCGGCGTGGATCATGCCCTCGCGGATCTCGTCGCGGCACACGGCCGGCACTCCGACCGCCCGTGCGATCTCATGCGCCAGCGTGGTCTTGCCCGCGCCGGGCGCGCCACTGACCACGACGAGGGAGGGACTCACAAGATCCGAGCATACGTTCCCGCCGATCCCCAAGATCAAAGGCTTGACCGCGGCGTAAAGTGCGCGGCGTGCGAAGCGTGCTGGGGCGACTGCCGGGTGCGCCCGGGGTCTATCGGTTCCGTGACGCCAACGGCCGGGTGCTCTATGTGGGGCGGGCGACCCACCTGCGCGGCCGCGTCGGGTCCTATTGGTCGGATCTGAAAGACCGGCGTCATCTGCGCCGGATGGTCCCGCAGATCGTCTCCGTCGAGGCGGTCGAGTGCGACTCGGTGCACGAGGCCGCCTGGCTCGAACGCAACCTGCTGGAACGCTCCAAGCCACGCTGGAACCGGGTCCGCGGCGGCGCCGAGGTGCCGGCCTACGTCGGGCTCGACCGCGGGAAGCCGCGGCTGGTGGTGCTGCACGAGCCGCGCGCCACGGTCGAGGTCTTCGGTCCCTACCTGGGTGGCACGAAGGCTCGCCTGGCGGTGACCGCGCTGGACCGGGTGCTTCCGCTGGGCTGCACCGACGACCGGCTGACCGGCTTCCACCGCGACCTCGCCCGGGTGCGCGGCGTCGAGGCGACCGACCGGGACGCCTTCCTGGCCACCACCGCCGCGGTGTTGCGCCGCGATCCGGCCGCCGTCGCGACGGTGCGGGACCACCTCATCCGCCAGCGGGATCGCGCGTCGGTCAACCTGGCGTTCGAGTTCGCGGCCCGGCTCCAGGAGGAGATCGAGGCGGTCGACTGGCTGGTCGCCGAGCAGAAGGTGACCGTTCCGCAGACTCCGGACTGCGACGTCTACGGCTGGGCGGACGGCCTGCTGATCCACTTCGAGGTCCGCGGCGGCCGCCTCAACCGGTGGCAGCAGCGCACCTGCTCACACGCGGCCGCCCAGCCACACCTGGACCGCACCCCGCCGGAGTGGCAGCCGTTCGCGGCCCGCAGCGCCGGCCTCGCGAGCCGGCTGGCCGCCGGTGTTGAAGACTGAGGCCATGACTTCCTCGTTTCCCGAACTGGCCGCCCGCACCCACGGATTCCGGCTCGGTCGCGCCAACAGCTTCACGGTCGCACCGGACGGATCCCGGGTGCTGTTCCTGCGTTCCCGCGGCGGCGACGACCCGGTCGGCCATCTGTGGTCGTTCGAGGTGGCCGGCGGCGAGGAGCGTCTGCTGGTCGACGCGACAATGCTGGGCGACGCCGGGAACGAGCCGTTGTCCGAGCGGGAGCGCGCCCGGCGCGAGCGGGCCCGGGACCGGTCGGCCGGCATCGGCTCGTACGCCACCGACGCCGCGGCGCGCACCGCGGTGTTCACCCTCGGCGGGCGGCTCTACGCGCTGGACGTGGCCACCGCCGAGGTCAACGACCTGGGCGCGCGCGAGCCGGTCGCCGAGGCCCGGATCGACCCGACCGGCCGCACGGTGGCCTACGTGTCGGACGGCGCGCTGCGGGTGGTCGGCCGCGACGGCAAGGACGACCGGCCGCTCGCCGAGCCGGACGGCCCCGAGGTGACCTGGGGTGAGGCGGAGCACGAGGCGTCCGAGTCGATGGACCGGTTCGAGGGCTACTGGTGGGCGCCGGACGGCGAGCGCCTGATCGTGGCGCGAGTGGACAACGAGCCGGTGCAGGTCTGGCACCTGGCCGACGCCGCCTTCCCGGAGCGGCCGCCGACCGCCCTGCGCTACCCGTCCGCGGGCACCCCGAACGCCGACGTCAGCCTGCACGTGCTGGGCCTGGACGGCGCCCGCACGCCGGTGGAGTGGGACCGCGCCGAGTTCGAATACGTCACCCGGGTCGTCTGGGATGCGACCGCCCTGCTGGTGGTCGTGCAGAACCGCCGCCAGACGGTGCAGCGGATCCTCGCCGCCGACCCGGCGACCGGCGCGACCGCGGCCGTCCAGGACACCACCGATCCGGTCTACACGACGATCGTTTCCGGCGTGCCCGCGCACCTGCCCGGCGGCGAACTGATCTGGACCGTGGACGACGGCGACACGCGCAGGCTCACCGTCGACGGCGCCCCGGTCACCCCTCCCGGCCTGCAGATGGAGGAGGTGCTGTCGGTCGACGGCGACACCGTGCTCTTCGCCGGGCGCGAGGAGCCGGCCGAGCGTCACCTGTGGACCTGGTCCGCGGACGGCGGCGCGCGTCAGGTCACCACGACGCCGGGCACCTATGACGGCCGCCGGGCGGGTGGCGTGACCGTGGTGAACGAGAACACCCTGTCCGGCGAGCGGATCACCGTCGGCGGGCACGAGCTGCGCAGCCACGCGGCCGAGTCGCCGATCCATCCGGTGCCGTTGCTGATGACGCTGGGGGAGCGGGAGTTGCGCACGGCGGTGGTCTTCCCGACCGGCCACGAGCCCGGCTCGGCCCGGCTGCCGGTGCTGATGGACCCCTATGGCGGGTTGGCCGCGCAGAAGGTCGAGACCGCCCGCAACCGGTACTTGGTCTCGCAATGGTTCGCCGATCAGGGCTTCGCGGTGGTCGTCGCGGACGGCCGCGGCACTCCCGGTCGCGGACCCCGCTGGGAACGCGCCCGCGGCGACGACCACTCCGGCCCGCGCCTGCAGGATCAGGTCGACGCCCTGCACGCCGCCGCCGAACGCCTTCCCGATCTGGACCTGACCAGGGTGGGCATTCGCGGCTGGTCGGCCGGCGGATATCTGGCCGCCCTGGCGGTCCTGCGCCGGCCGGACGTGTTCCACGCCGCGGTGGCCGGCGCGCCGGTCACCGACCAACTGCTCTACAGCTCCCACTGGCAGGAGCGCACGCTCGGCCTGCCGAGCGAAAACCCCGACGGGTACGCGCACGGCTCGCTGATCGCCGACGCACCCAACCTGAGCCGCCCGCTGCTGCTGGTGCACGGCCTGATGGACGACAACGTGCTCCCGGTGCACACGATGAAGCTGTCCGCGGCGCTGCTGGCGGCGGGCCGCCCGCACACCGTGCTGCCACTGGCCGGCGCCTCGCACATGGGCGCGCTGGCCGGCGGCCTCTGGGAGTTCGAGGTCGATTTCCTGAAGCGCTCGCTCGGGATCAGCTGAGCGGGAAGGGCGACTGGGCCCAGGCCGGCCGGCTGGACGGCTGGATCGAGGTCACCCACTTGACCCACCAGAAGCCACGGCGGCCCGGCGCCACGATGCGCGCCGGGAAGCCGTGGCCGTAGGACAGCACCGTCCCGCCCACCCCGGTCACCAGCCACACGTCGTCCAGCGTGTCTGCGCCGAACCAGCGGGCATAGCCGGTCACCGACCGCACCTCGACGCTGCGCCCGCCGGGATCGGGGAGCAGGGCGCTCAGCCGTACGCCGTCCCACTCCTGCTCGCTGCACCAGCCGCTGGTGCAGTCGAGCACCGCGGTGAACCGCTCGTGCGGCAGCGCCCGCACCGCGTCCAGGTCGAGCGTCGCCGCGCCCACCCGCAGCCGCCAGCCGGCCGGATCGACCCGCCGGACGCCGTCGTTGAGCCAGGACGTGATCTCGAGCGAGGGCTTGGGCACCGAACCGGTGAACCGGCGATCGGTCGCGGCCGCGGTGTCCCAGACCGCCGTCGCCGCCGCGGCGCCGATGCCGAGCACGCCCAGCCGCAGGAAGGCCCGCCGGTCGGCGTCGGCGCGGCGCGGGCGTACCGCATGGAGGAGGAAGTGGGCGACCACCGTGACCAGCGCGCCCACCGCGGCCCCGACGTGGATCTGCATCAGCGTCAGCGGCCCGACGAACTCGGCGTGGCCGGTCGAGTGCAGCAGGCCGCTGCCGATCGTGATCAGCACCAGGGCGGCCAGCGTGAGCGAGAGGACCTTGACCGTCAGGGCCCGCCGGACGCGCCCGAGGCCGCGCCGGATGATCACGATCTTCCACGGCGTGAGCAGCAGGATCGCCAGTGCGGCCGCGGCGTGCACCTGGATCAGGTCGAGCGGCCAGTTCACCCCGATGGTGTTGGCGGTCAGCCCGGTGACCGCGCCGAGGGCGAGGAGCAGGCCGAGCGCGAGATCGATCCGCCGCCCGGCCTGCCTGCCACGCAGACCCACCCGCATGGTCGGAACGCTAGCGCGGCTCGCCGGGGCCGAGCTGCTCGACGATCCGGGCGGCCAGTTGCTGCGCCTTTTCCGGCGACGGGGAATCGATTTCCACTTCGCGGTCGCCGACGCGTACCCGGATCTTGGTTTTGATCCGCCGGGTGCCCCAGCCACGCGCCCAGCGTGGTGGCGATCGCGGTGATGAGAGCCTCGTTGTTGCTGACGAATTCGAGGGCGTCGGCGACCGATCCCATTTCGTCCGCGGGCGGCGTGGGGATGGATTGCTGAATGCGCACGCCGCGGAGTTCCGGTTCCTGGCGGCACCATTCCGCGAACGAGCGGATGGCTTCGTGATCATCGGGCGCGACTACAGTGACCTGCATCCGGCTTACGGTATGGCGCTGGTGGCCCACGGTCCACCGGCACCCGATGGGATGAACAGCGATGACGGACCACGGGCGGGTGATCGCGGGCCGATACCGGCTGGGCGAGCTGCTCGGCCGCGGCGGCACGGCCGAGGTCTACCGTGCCCGTGACGAGCGGCTCGGGCGCGACGTGGCGGTCAAGCTGATGCGCGCCGACCTGGCCCGCGATTCGGACCTGCAAAGGGCGTTCCGCCGTGAGGCGAGCAGCGTCTCGATACTGAACCACCCGGCAATCGTCGCCGTCTTCGACCACGGTGTGGACGGAACCCGGCCCGGCCTGGAGCAGCCGTTCCTGGTGATGGAGCTCGTCCGTGGGCACTCGCTCAGGGACTTGCTCGCCGCCGAGCACCATCTCGTCCCGCGCCGCGCGCTGGAGATCATCGCCGGCATCTGCGTCGCGCTGGAGGTCAGTGACCGGCACGGGATCGTCCACCGTGACATCAAGCCCGGCAACGTGATGGTGACGCCCGAGGGCCAGGTCAAGGTGATGGACTTCGGCCTCCACGGCCGACTCGGCGATGGCTCCGACCCTTTCGAGGAGGTCATCGGCACGGCGGCATACCTCTCCCCGGAGATGGCCCGTGGCGAGCGGGCGGACGGTCGTTCGGATGTGTACTCGACCGGATGTGTGCTCTTCGAACTGCTCGTCGGGCGGCCTCCGTTCGAGGGAGACAACCCGGTCAGCATCGCCTATCAGCACGTCCGGGAGGCCCCGTCGCCGCCGAGCCAGGTCATGCGCGGGATCCCTGACGCCGTCGACGCCGTCGTGCTCAAGGCTCTCGCGAAGAACCCGTCGGATCGGTACCAGTCCGCCCCGGAGATGCGTTCCGACGCACTGCGGGTGGCCTCCGGCCTGCCGGCCGTCGTCAAGGAGGACTCCGAGTTCTGGTGGCAGACGCGTGCGGTGCCGCGCGAGGAAGCTCCGACCGGCCAGCTGTGGGCTCTGGACGACACCCCGGTGGATTCGCTAATCGCCGTCGTGCCCGACACCCCTTCGGTGAAGTATTCGCGGAGCAGCATTCAGGATCTGGAGGCGGCGGGCGAACGACTCAAACAGCAGGTGGACGACGCCATCCGCCGGCGCGACTACGACCGCGCCGACGCCCTGCGCCGGGAGGAGTCGGCGATCTACACCGAACTCCTGCGCCGCGCGAAGGGCCGCCCGGGCACCCCGCGGGAGAGCGGCGGCGGCCGGATGCCGGATCGCACCGAGCCGTCCGCGATCCTGATCGGAACCCCGGCCTACGCCGACGCCAACCTGGCGGATCTGCCCGCGGTCGCGAACAACCTCGAGGCACTCGAGAAGGTGCTGGGCAACGCCGAGCTCGGCGGCTTCGCCCCCGACCGCATCCACGTGCAGGTGAATCCCGATCGCGACGTCGGCGACTGGATCGCCGGCATCGCCGAGGACACCTACGACACCCTGTTCGTCTACTACGCCGGCCACGGCCTCCTCGGCGCCGACGGTGAGCTCTATCTGGGCCTGCGGGTCACCAACAGCGCCCGTCCGATGTATTCCGGCCTGGCCTATCAGGACCTGCGCAAAGCGATGATCCACAGCCCGGCCCGCAACAAGGTCGTCGCGCTGGACTGCTGCTATTCCGGCCGCGCGGTCGGCGTCATGTCCGGCGCCGACGTCGCCGACGGCCGGGTCGACGTGGAGGGCACCTATGTGATCACCTCCGCCTCCGCGACGAACGTTTCCTACGCCCCGGCCGGCGCGAAATACACCGCATTCTCCGGCGAATTCATCGGGCTGTTGCAGAACGGCACCGCCGAGGCCGCGGAACTGCTCCGCCTCGCCGACATCTACCGCCACCTGCGCCGCAATCTGCGCAGCCGCAACATTTCGCCACAGCAGCGCGGCGTCGACACGGTGACCGATCTGGCGTTGACCAGAAATCCGGCCTGGCCCGGCTGAAGCTGAAAGCCCGGCTGAAGCTGAAAGCCCGGCTGAAGCTGAAAGCCCGGCTGAAGCTGAAAGCCCGGCTGAAGCTGAAAGCCCGGCTGAACCTGAGTACGTGCACTCTGTCCGGCCCCGGTGGCCGGACGAGACGCTAGGGGCGTCCGATGACAAGGGAGGCCCCAGGTGGAAACGGTGACCGTCGGCAACGGCGATCCGATCAGCGCGGAGCGGCTGAACTCCGCGCTCGACCGCCTGGTCGATCGCGGCGTGCTCAACCGCGTGCAGGCCGGCGCGGTCGTGCAGGAGGTCGGCGGCGTCGCAGCCCAGCCGCGGCCGGAGGGTCTGCGGCGGCGGCTCGGCGAGATCGCGGGCTATCTGGGCGCCTCCTTCGTGATCGGCGCGACGCTGCTGTTCCTCGGCGAGGAGTGGGAGTCGCTGGGCCGGTCGGGCCGGGTCGCGATCCTCGCCGCCATGGCCGCGGTGCTGTTCGGCGCCGGCCTGGCCGTGCGGTGGCGGGCCGCGCCACCGGACGAGGCCTGGTGGCGGCCGTGGACCGACGACCACGTGCGCCGCCGGCTGGCCAGCACGCTGATGACCGCGGGCGCCGCGGCGACCGCCTTCGCGGTGATCGCGCGGCTCGAGGACGCCGACCAGGGCCCGCTCGCCTGCTCGGCCGCGGGGCTCGTGGTGGCCGGCGCCGGATATCTGCTCGCCCGCAGCGCGGTCGGCCAGCTCGGCCTCGCGTTCGGGGTGTTCGCGGTCTACCTGAGCGTGCTCGACCTGCGGGACGCCACCGATCCCGACGTGATCGGCGGCGGCCTGCTGACGATCGGCGCGATCTGGGCGCTCGCGACGTGGGGCCGGGTGTTTGCCGAGCGCCGGTTCGCGCTGGCCATCGCGGTCACCTATGCCCTGGTCGGGGCCCAGTTCATCGTGCTCGGCGACGGTGAGGCCCAGGACTTCCTGGCCTATGCGCTGACCGCGCTGGTGGCCGGCGTCTGCTTCGTGGCCTATGCGCGGATCCGCGAGTGGGTGGTGCTGGCCGGCGGCGTGATCGGCGCGACCCTGGTGGTGCCCGAGTTCCTCTACGACATCACCGACGGCTCACTCGGCGCGAGCGGCGTGATGCTGGTCGCCGGAGTCACCCTGCTGGCCGGCAGCCTCGCCGGACTGCGCATCCGCCGCACCCCGGAGGATCACCCGGCCGAGGCCGAAAGCGTGACCCGGTAGCGCCGGGCCACGATCTACGGTGGATCTCCCCGACCGGACAAAGAGGACGGAGGGCTGCGGAGGTTAAAGCTGGAAGGCGGAGGTGGCGGCGGTGCGCTCGGCGGTGGCCCGGGCCCAGCTGCCGCTGGTCAGGATGCCGACGGCGAGGACCGTGGCGCCGCAGCCGGCGATGATCCACCAGGCCGCGTGGCTGGCCCGGGCGAAGTCGGCCGCCGCGCTCGACGCCACCACCGCGCCGATCACCGCCACGCCCAGCGAGCCGCCCACCTGGCGGCTGGTCGAGGCCACCGCCGCCGCCGTGCCGGCCTGGCTGGGCGGCATGCCGGAGACCGCGGTGTTGGTGATCGGCACGTTCACCATGCCGAAGCCGAAACCGAAGACGACGAAGGCGGCGATCAGCACCGCGTCCGGGGTGTCCGCGGCCAGCCGGGTCAGCGGCAGCATGGAGAGCGTCATCGCGGAGCCGGCCAGGATCAGCGGCAGCCGGGTGCCGCGGGCGGCGACCAGGCGGCCGCACAACGGCGCGAAGATCAAGGTCATCACGGCCATGGGTACGGTGTACAGCCCGGCGTGCAGCGCGCTGTACCCGCGTACGTCCTGTAGGTAGATCGTGGTCAGGAAGAGGAAACCGCCCAGCGCGCCGAACGCGCAGACCGCGATCACCGTCGCCCCGGAGAACGGCGCGCTGCGGAAGAAGCGCAGGTCGAGCAGGGGCTCGTCGCGGCGTGGCTCATAGATCAGCAGCCCGGTCAGCGCCAGCGCCCCGAGCGTGAAGCAGCCCAGGATCTCGAGCGAGGACCAGCCGGACGACGGCCCCTCGATGATGCCGTAGGTGATCGACGCCATCACGGTCAGCACCAGCGCCTGGCCGACCGGGTCGAGCCGGCGTGGCCGCGGCGCCCGGGACTCGGGCACGAACCGGGCCGCCAGCAGCACCGCCGCGATGCCGATCGGGATGTTGATCCAGAAGATCGAGCGCCAGCCGAAGGACGCCGTCAGCACGCCGCCGAGCAGCGGCCCGGCCGCCATGCTGAAGCCGACCACCGAGGCCCAGACGCCGATCGCGCGGGCCCGGTCGCGTGGGTCGGTGAAGGTGTTCGTGATGATCGACATGGCCACCGGGTTGAGCATCGACCCGCCGAGCGCCTGCACCATCCGGAAGGCGATCAGCCAGCCCAGGCTCGGCGCGGCGCTGCAGAGCAGCGAACCCAGGGTGAACAGTGTCAAACCGGTCTGGAACGTGCGCCGCCGGCCGACCCGGTCACCGGTGGCCCCGCCGAGGATCAGCAGGCTGGCCAGCACCAGCGTGTACGCGTCCAGGATCCACTGCAGCCCGGACACCGAGGCGTCCAGGTCGGCGCGGATCGCGGGCAGCGCGATGTTCACGATCGTGACGTCCACCCCGACGATGAACAGGCTCATGCAGCAGATTGCGAGCACGAGCCAGGGGCGGCGTCCGGGCACAACAGGCATCTTGCCCGCATCCGGCGGCCACGAGACGTTTACCACGCCGCTGTGCGCTGCGCCGGAGCGTCGGCCCTGGTGAGATGTGCTGATGACGAACATCTGGCCGGGGAACCCGTACCCGCTCGGCGCGACCTACGACGGCGGCGGCACCAACTTCGCCCTCTTCTCGGAGGTGGCCGAGCGGGTCGAGCTGTGCCTGTTCGACGACGACGGCAAGGAGACCCGGATCGACCTGCCGGAGCGTGAGGCCCTGGTCTGGCACGGTTACCTGCCGCGGATCGTCCCGGGTCAGCGTTACGGCTACCGGGTGCACGGCCGCTACGACCCCGGATCGGGCCTGCGCTGTGACCCGGGC
The DNA here is from genome assembly GCF_055586225.1 of Actinoplanes sp. NPDC051388. Classification (NCBI taxonomy): domain Bacteria; kingdom Bacillati; phylum Actinomycetota; class Actinomycetes; order Micromonosporales; family Micromonosporaceae; genus Actinoplanes; species Actinoplanes sp. NPDC051388. The sequence goes on from NZ_JBVJIP010000009.1 coordinate 326,052, forward strand.
AAGCTGCTGCTGGATCCCTATGCGAAGGCGATCGACGGGCACAACGAGTGGAACCAGGCCCTGTTCTCGTACCGGTTCGGTGACCCGGAGTCCTTCCACGACGGCGACTCGGCGCCCTATGCGATGCGGTCCGTGGTGATCAACCCGTTCTTCGACTGGGCCAACGACCGCCCGCTGCGCATCCCGTTCCACCAGACGGTGATCTACGAGGCGCACGTCAAGGGCATGACCCAGCGGCACCCGGGCATCCCGGAGGACGTCCGCGGCACCTACTCGGGCCTGGCCCACCCGACGATGATCAAGCACTTCAAGCAGCTCGGGGTGACCGCCGTCGAGCTGATGCCGGTGCACCAGTTCGTGCACGACAGCACCCTGATCGAGCGCGGCCTGACCAACTACTGGGGTTACAACACCATCGGCTTCTTCGCCCCGCACAACGGCTACGGCTCGTTCGGCGGCCGCGGCGGCCAGGTGCAGGAGTTCAAGACGATGGTCAAGTCGCTGCACGCGGCCGGCATCGAGGTCATCCTGGACGTGGTCTACAACCACACCGCCGAGGGCAACCACCTCGGGCCCACGCTGTCCTTCCGCGGCATCGACAACCGGGCCTACTACCGCCTGGTCGACGAGGACAAGCGGTACTACTACGACACCACCGGCACCGGGAACAGCCTGAACGTGCGCCACCACGAGTCGTTGCGGCTGATCATGGACTCGCTGCGCTACTGGGTGACCGAGATGCACGTGGACGGCTTCCGCTTCGACCTGGCCTCGGCGCTGGCCCGCGAGTTCCACGAGGTGAACCGGCTGGCCGCGTTCTTCGACCTGGTCAACCAGGACCCGGTGGTGAGCCAGGTCAAGCTGATCGCCGAGCCGTGGGACGTCGGCGACGGCGGCTACCAGGTGGGCGGCTTCCCTCCGCTGTGGACCGAGTGGAACGGCAAATATCGCGACTCGGTGCGCGACTTCTGGCGCGGCGAGCCGTCCAGCCTGGGCGAGTTCGTCTCCCGCTTCAGCGGCTCCTCCGACCTGTACGAGATCGACGGCCGCCGCCCGATCGCCTCGATCAACTTCGTCACCGCGCACGACGGCTTCACGATGACCGACCTGGTGTCGTACAACGAGAAGCACAACGACGCCAACGGCGAGGGCAACCGTGACGGCGAGAGCCACAACCGGTCCTGGAACTGCGGCGTGGAGGGCGTGACCGAGGACAACGAGGTGCTGGCGCTGCGCGAGCGGCAGAAGCGCAACTTCCTCACCACGCTGCTGCTCAGCCAGGGCGTGCCGATGATCTCGCACGGCGACGAGCTGGGCCGCACCCAGCAGGGCAACAACAACACCTACTGCCAGGACGGCGAGCTGTCCTGGGTGGACTGGGCGGACGCCCGGCACCACGACGTGCTGACCCAGTTCACCGCCTCGGTGACCCGGCTGCGCGCCGAGCACCCGGTGTTCCGCCGCCGCCGGTTCTTCCAGGGCAGCCCGCTGCCCGGCGCGAAGGTGCCGGACATCGCCTGGTTGCGCCGCGACGGCGAGCCGATGACCCAGCAGGACTGGAACACGCTCGGCGGCATGACCATGACCGTGTTCCTGAACGGCGAGGGCATCCCGGAGCGCGACGTGATGGGCGAGCCGATCACCGACGCCTCGTTCCTGCTGCTCTTCAACCCGCTGGGCGAGCAGGTGACGTTCACGCTTCCGCCGCGCGGCTTCGGGCGCACCTGGGACACTGTGGTGGACACCGCCGACCCGTTGCTGGCCGGCCGGCGGAAGATCGCCAAGGCGGGCGGGGCGGTGCAGGTCCGGGGGCACACGATGGTCGTTCTGCAATGCCGCCACTGAGCCCGGACCGACCGACCCGGAGGGACCGTTGACCGACCTGGATCGCTTCGTCACCGCTCAGCAGGGCGTGCACGAGACCGCCGTCGCCGAGCTGCGCGCCGGGCGGAAGCGCACCCATTGGATGTGGTTCGTCTTTCCGCAGGTCGCCGGGCTGGGGTCCAGCCCGGCCGCCCAGCGGTACGCGCTGAGCGGTCTCGCCGAGGCCCGCGAGTACCTGGCGCATCCCGTGCTGGGCCCGCGCCTGACCGAGGCCGCCGAGGCGATGCTCGCGGTCGAGGGCCGCAGCGCGTCGGAGATCCTCGGCTTCCCCGACGACCTCAAGCTGCGCTCGTCGATGACCCTGTTCGCGGCGGCCGGCGGCGGCCCGGTCTTCGAGCGGGTGCTGGCCCGCTACTACGAGGGCCCGGACCAGCGCACCCTGGAACTCGTCAGTGCGCCGGGGTCTTGAACGGGTCGTGGTCGGTGAGCAGCTTGTCCAGCCGGGCCTGGTCGACCCGCCGCACCACGTAACTGGAGTCCTGCTGGTCGCGGATCACCTTGGCCAGGGTGAACGCCGAGGTGACCACATAGAGGAAGCCGATCGCCAGGAACGCACGGATCCAGGCGCCGACCGGAAGATAGACGATCCCCACCGACACGGCGGTGAGCGAGATGCCGAAGGACGCGACGGCCTGACCGAAGAACGCGCCGGTCGGCTTGTTGTTCGTGTTGTTGTCCATACGGAGAGTCTCGTGGCGGGCCCGCGGCGGCCGACTGAGCACGGGTACTCAGGTCCGATTGCGACAGGGTGACGGAATGGTAGACGTGATCGTTATCGGCGGCGGCATCATCGGCCTGACCGCCGCCGTCCGGCTGGGCGAGGCAGGCCTCGACGTCACGGTGTGGGCGGCGGACCCGCCGGAGCGGACCGTGTCGGCCGTCGCCGCCGCGGTCTGGTACCCGACCCGGACCGATTTCGATCCCCGGGTGCAGGCGTGGGGCCGGGCCACCTACGACGAGTTCACCCGGCAGGCGCTCGGCGGCGTGCCCGGCCTGCTGATCCGCCCGACCCTCAACGTCGAGCCCGGCGAGGGCGACGAGCTGCCGTGGTGGGCGCCACCCGGGCTGAGCGTCCGCCCGGGCGCCGAGCCGGGCGAGCGGGAGTTGCGCTTCCCCGCGCCGCTGGCCGAGATGCGGGTCTATCTGCCCTGGCTGGAGCGGCAGGTCAAGGTGGAGCGGCGGGCGGCCGGCTCGCTCGACGAGGCGCTCGCCGAGGCGCCGCTGGTGGTGAATGCGACCGGGCTGGCCGCGCGCGAGCTGGCCGGCGACGACGCGGTCTATCCGGCCCGCGGCCAGATCGTGCTGGTCCGCAACCACGGCATCGAGGAATCGGTGCGGTCGCACGGGTTCTACGTGCATCCGCGGCTCGACGACGTGGTGCTGGGCGGCACCTTCGAGCCGGACGACTGGGACCTGACCCCGCGGCCGGAGGTGCGCGAGCTGATCCTCGAGCGCACCCGCGCGCTGGTGCCCGCCCTCGCGGGCGCGGAGATGCTGGGGGAGCGGGTCGGGTTGCGGCCGTGCCGGCATGGCGGGCCGCGGGTGGAGCGGGACGGGCGGATCGTGCACGCCTATGGGCATGGCGGGGCCGGGATGACGCTCTCCTGGGGATGCGCCGACGAGATCAGCAGCCTGATCATGAACTGAAAGTGATCAGAAGGTTTCGCAGCGGTTAACGGACCACTAACGTCGGCCTATGGCTGAACGACGTCTGCTCAATCTGCTGGGACACTCCGGGCGCGACCCGATGACCTGCCTGTACCGGTGCGGCAATGCCTGCGACCACCCGGTGCCCAACGACTCGGACAACCCGTACTTCGGTGACGTCGTCGCCTCCCGCCGCGGCGTGCTGGCCGCCGGCGCGATCGTGATCGGCGCCGGGGTGGCGACGGCGTCCGGCGGCGCGCCCGCCGAGGCCGCGGCGCCCGCTCAGCAGGCGCCCGCAACAAGACCCGCGGCAAAAGGGGAGCTCACCTTCAAGCCGATCCCGCCGAACGAGATCGACAGCGTGATCGTGCCCAACGGCTACGACCACGCCGTCGTGATCCGCTGGGGTGACCCGATCCTGCCCGGCGCGCCCGCCCTGGACGTGCACCACCAGACCGCCGCCCGGCAGCTCAAGCAGTACGGCTACAACAACGACTTCCTCGGCGTGCTGCCGCTCGGCCGGGACCGCGCCCTGCTGGTGTCCAATCACGAGTACACCAACGAGGAGCTGATGTTCCCGGGCTTCACCACGCTCGAGGCGATGACCGTCGAGCACGTCCGGGTGGCGATGGCCGCGCACGGCATGTCCGTGGTCGAGCTCGAGCGGGTCGGCCGCACCGGGCGGTGGCAGCCGGTGCGCACCGGCCGGCGCCGGTACAACCGCCGGTTCACCATGCTGGAGACGCCGTTCCGGTTCGACGGGCCGGCGGCCGGCTCGCCGCTGCTGCGCACCGCCGCCGACCCGCGCGGCGTGAGCGCGATCGGCACCCTGAACAACTGCTCGGGCGGCGTCACGCCGTGGGGCACGGTGCTGTCCGGCGAGGAGAACTTCAACCAGTACTTCGTCGGCGGGGACATGGCGCCGGCCGAGCTGAAGCCGACCCTGAACCGATACGGCATCACCACCACCGCGCGCTACCCGAGCGGGTCCCGCCGCTGGGAACGCGCGCAGGAACGCTTCGACCTGGCCAAGCACCCCAACGAGGCGCACCGGTTCGGCTGGATCGTCGAGGTCGACCCGTACGAGCCCGGGTCGACGCCGCGCAAGCACACCGCGATGGGCCGCTTCAAGCACGAGGGCGCGAACGTGATCGTGGCCCGCAGCGGTCACGTGGTGGCCTACATGGGCGACGACGAGCGGTTCGACTATCTTTACAAGTTCGTCTCCGAGAAGAGGTTCCGCCCGAACGACCGCGCGCACAACAAGACCCTGCTGGAGTCGGGCACGCTCTACGTCGCCAAGCTCACCGGGGACAGCCCGCCGGCCGAGATCGACGGCTCCGGCCGGCTCCCGTCGGACGGGCTCTTCGACGGCACCGGGCAGTGGGTCAAGCTCGCGTCCGGCGGCCGCTCCTTCGTCGCGGGGATGAGCGTCGAGCAGGTTCTCACGTACGCCCGGCTGGCCGGCGACGCGGTCGGCGCGACCAAGATGGACCGCCCCGAGGACGTCCAGCCCAACCTGATCAGCGGCAAGATCTACGCCGCCTGCACCAACAACACGAACCGGGGCGTCGGCACGTACCCGGGCGTGGACGAGGCGAACCCGCGGGTCAACAACAAGCACGGCCAGATCTTCGAGATCACCGAGGACGGCGGCGACCACACCGGCACCACCTTCACCTGGGCGCTGCCGATCGTCTGCGGCGACCCGGCCGACCCGGCCACGTTCTTCGCCGGCTACGACAAGACCAAGGTCTCGCCGATCTCCTGCCCGGACAACGTGGCCTTCGACACCACCGGCAACCTCTGGATCTCCACCGACGGCAACCAGTTGGGCAGCAACGACGGCCTGTTCGCCACGCCGCTCGAAGGGCCGGAGAAGGGCCACCTCAAGCAGTTCCTGACGGTGCCGCCGGGCGCCGAGACGTGCGGGCCGTTCATCACCGAGGACGACCGCTCGGTCTTCGTGGCGGTGCAGCACCCGGGTGAGATCAGCGGAGCGTCCCAGGAGAACCCGGCGTCCACCTGGCCGGACGGCGACTTCGCCAAACCCGCCGTGGTGGTCACCTGGCGCCTGGACGGCGGCTACATCGGCAGCTAAGGGTTACTCACCTGGGGTTGTTCATTCGGCGTTCATCCATTGGCCGGGCCGGCGGCAAGCGGGTTCTCCTAGCGTCTCGACATGACCGTGAGACGACGCCTGCTTCCGCTGCTCGGCCCTGCCGTTCATGGTGGGCGCGACAACATGACCTGCCTCTACCGCTGCGGCAACGCCTGCGACCATCCGGTGCCGAACGGTTCGGACAACCCGTACCTGGGTGACATCGTCGCCTCCCGGCGTGGCGTCCTGGCCGGCGCGATCGTGATCGGCGCCGGCGTGGCCGCGGTGTCCGGCGCCGAGCCGGCCGCCGCCGCGCCCGAGGTGGCCCCGATGGCCGCGCCCAAGGCCCGAGCCGGCGCGCTCACCTTCAAGCCGATCCCACCGAACAGACTCGACAACCTGGTGGTGCCGAACGGCTACGACAGCGCGGTGGTGATGCGCTGGGGCGACCCGGTGGTGCCCGGCGCGCCGGCGCTCGACGTCACCCGGCAGACCGCGGCGCGGCAATCCGGGCAGTTCGGCTACAACAACGACTTCGTCGGCGTGGTGCCGCTGGGCCGCGACGGCCGCCGCGCGCTGCTGGTGTGCAATCACGAGTACACCAACGAGGAGCTGATGTTCCCCGGCTTCACCGGCCTGGACGCGATGACCACCGACCAGATCGAGGCGGCCATCGCGGCGCACGGCCTGTCGGTCGTGCAGCTCGAACGGGTCGGCGACACCGGCCGATGGCGGCGGTCGGACGCCGGGCGGCTGCCCTACAACCGGCGGATCACCGCCTTCGCCACGCGCTTCGACCTGACCGGCCCGGCGGCCGGCTCGGAACACCTGAAGACCGCCGCCGACCCGCGCGGCCGTGTGGTGATCGGCACGCTGAACAACTGCTCCGGCGGTGTCACGCCGTGGGGCACGATCCTGTCCGGCGAGGAGAACTTCAACCAGTACTTCGGCGGTGGCGACGGTGTGCCCGAGGCGGACAAGCCGCGGCTGGCCCGCTACGGCATCTCGACCACCACCCGCTACCCGTCCGGCGCCCGCAAGTGGGACCGGGTGCAGGAGCGGTTCGACCTGGCCAAGCACCCGCACGAGGCGAACCGCTTCGGCTGGATCGTCGAGGTCGACCCCTATGAGCCGCAGGCCCGGCCGCGCAAGCACACCGCGATGGGCCGCCTCAAGCACGAGGGCGCGAACGTGATCGTGGCCCGCAGCGGTCACGTGGTGGCCTACATGGGCGACGACGAGCGCTTCGACTATCTCTACAAGTTCGTCTCCGAGAAGAAGTACAAGCCGGGCGACCGCCGGCACAACCTGACGCTGCTGGAGTCGGGCACGCTCTACGCCGCCAAGGTGACCGGGGACAGCCCGCCGGCCGAGATCGACGGCACCGGCAAGCTGCCCTCGGACGGCCTGTTCGACGGCGCCGGCCAGTGGATCCGGCTGGTCTCCGGCGAGCGCTCCTACGTCCCCGGCATGACCGCCGCCGAGGTGCTCACCTTCACCCGGCTGGCCGGCGACGCGGTCGGCGCGACCAAGATGGACCGTCCCGAGGACGTCCAGCCGAGCCTCACCACCGGGAAGATCTATGCCGCGATGACCAACAACACCAACCGGGGCGTCGGTACGAACCCGGGCGTGGACGAGGCCAATCCGCGGGTCAACAACAAGCACGGTCAGATCTTCGAGCTGACCGAGGACGGCGGCGACCACACCGGCACCACCTTCGCCTGGGCGCTGCCGATCGTCTGCGGCGACCCGGCCGACCCGTCGACGTACTTCGCGGGCTTCGACAAGACCAAGGTCTCGCCGATCTCGTGCCCGGACAACGTGGCGTTCGACTCCGCGGGCAATCTGTGGATCTCCACCGACGGCAACGCGCTGCTCAGCAACGACGGGCTGTTCGCGGTGCCGCTGGACGGCGCGGACCGGGGTCACCTGCGGCAGTTCCTGACGGTGCCACTGGGCGCGGAGACGTGCGGGCCGTTCATCACCGAGGACGATCGCTCGGTCTTCGTGGCGGTGCAGCACCCGGGTGAGATCAGCGGAGCGTCCCAGGAGAACCCGGCGTCCACCTGGCCGGACGGCGACTTCGCCAAGCCCGGCGTGGTGGTCACCTGGCGGCTGGACGGCGGCCCGATCGGGAGCTAGCTCAACTCGGTTTACGAGGAGGGGTGGACGGTGCGCAGGTCGAGGGTGTGCCAGGTGGTGTCGTCGAGGTCGCCGGTCGACCACCACAGCACGCCGGCCCGGCTGAACGCGCCGTCCACCGCCTTGCTCAGCTCGACCGTGCGCCGCTCGGCGAGATCGTGCACGGCCAGCCCCTCGGTGCCGGTCAGGTCCGAGTCCGGCTGAGGCTCGGCGAGGATCTCGAAGCGGTCCAGCACGGCCACGTCGACGATCGCGGCGGTCGCCTCGCCGCCGGCGATCCGGCGGCGATCCTTTCCGTCGGGCCGCATCGCGTCGATCCGGGCGACCCCCTCGCCGGTCACCACCAGCACCCGGCACCAGGCCGGACCGCAGGTGGCGAGCTCGGCGCCGGTGGTGTTCACCTCGACGTCGCGGCCGGTCGCCGGGTTGCGCAGGCGGGTCGCGCCGGTGCGGTCCCCGGCCCCGTCGATCAGCCACGGCCAAGCGCTCAGCGACCACACCCCGGGCTCCACGCGCACCGTGACCTTGCCGCCGGTCAGCGCCACCGATCGGATCTCGGTGGACTCCGCGCCGCGCGGTGCGGCCGCCCAGTGCACCGCGCCGTCGGCGATCGCCAGGTCGTGCTGCGAGCCGAAGGCGAGGACGTTGCCGGTGTCCGCGGTCAGCCGATTGGCCAGCTTGGCGGGCGGCCGCGTGCCCGCCGCCCAGATCTCGGTGCGACCGCCATCGACCGATTCGGTCCAGGCCAGGGTGGTGCCGTCGGTGGTGAACGCGTCGAACACCGGATTGCCGTCCAGCGACCGTCGGCGCAGCTCGCGGATCGTGCCGGCGGCGTCGCGCAGGACCAGCCGGATCGATTCGCCGTCCGGCGTGGGCGCGGTGCCGATCGCGGTGCGCGCGTCCAGGAACAGTTCCGGGTGGAAGAGCGGGCCGTCCGGCAGGTTGCCCGGAATCTCCCCGCGCTGCGCCTCGGGCCAGACCGCGTCCGGCCCGGCGCGCGTCGCCGCCGGCGGCTTGTCGTCACGCTGTGGCAGCAGCAACAGCCCCGTCGCGGCCAGCAGAGCGACGATCAAGATCCCGATCCGGGTACGCCGGCCCGTCACTCGTATTCCTGCCGGGGCGCGGGGACCGGCGCCCACGACGTCACCTCGAGATAGGGCACCGCCGCCTGATTGATCTCGTCCTTCGTGGTCCGCGGCGTGTAGACGCCGTCGACCCGCACCCAGGTGTCGGGCGCGACCCCGGCCGGCGCGTCGCCGGAGAGGCCGACCTTGATCGGGCGCCCGTCCGCGGCACAGCAGGACAGCACCATCCGGGTCAGCATCGGGGCGCCGTCCGCGCCGACCGTCACGAAGCCGACCAGCCGCAGGTTGCGCCCCGTCAGGCTCTTGCCCTCGTCGAACACGGCCCGGGAGGCGTAGTCCAGCAGGGACACCGGCACCGGGTCGCCGGCCGGCAGCGGCGGGTAGTCCGAGTCGGTCGCGGTGAGCACGGTGCCGGTGCGCTCGGCCGCGTAGGACCCCAGCGCGGGCGGCGCCACCAGCAGCAGTCCGAGCACCGGCAGGATCAGCAGCCACCCGACGCGCGGCTCGTGGCGGTCGTGCCCGTGGTCATGACCGTGGGCCCGGGTGCGCGCTCCGAGGTCGTACCAGAGGGTCATGACCGCGGCCGCGACCAGCACCAGACCCGCCGCCACCAGGAACGGCCGCAGCCCCTCCTTGACGTAGCGCAGGGACAGGTCGGTGACGCCGGCCTTGACGACCGCCCCGCCGAACAGCATCAGGATCACGGCCTGGGCCTGCCGGTTCACAGCACCACCCACCCGGTGACGACGCCCGCCGCGACGGCGAGCGCGAAGGTGGCCGGCGCGAACCGGGCGGCGAACCGGCGGCCGAACACGCCGGTCTGCATGGCGATCAGCTTGAGGTCGACCATCGGGCCCACCACCAGGAACACCAGCCTCGAGGTCAGCGAGAACTGGGACAGCGACGCGGCCACGAAGGCGTCCGCCTCGCTGCAGATGGAGAGCAGCACGGCGAGCGCGGCCAGCGCCAGGATGGACAGCACCTCGTGCCCGGCCAGGGTCTGCAGCCAGCGGTCCGGCACCACCACGTTGATCGTCGCGGCGGCCGCGGCGCCCAGCACCAGGAAGCCGCCGGCGTGCATCACGTCGTGCCGGGCGGCGGCCCAGAACGCCTGGCCGCGGGACAGCCCGTCGAGGTCGGGCCGGTGCGGCAGCCGGATCCACTCGGCCTTGCCGAGGCGCAGCCAGAGCCAGCCCATCGCGACCGCGACCACCAGGCTGGCCGCGCCCCGGGCGAGCACCATCTCCGGGTTGTCCGGGAAGGCGACCGCGGTGGCGGTCAGCACGATCGGGTTGATCGCCGGGGCGGCCAGCAGGAACGCCAGCGCGGCGGCCGGGGTGACGCCGCGCCGGATCAGCGCGCCGGCGATCGGCACGCTGCCGCACTCGCAGCCGGGCAGCACCACCCCGGCCAGGCTCGCGGCCGGCACCGCCAGGGCCGGGTGCTTCGGCAGTGCCCGCGCCCAGAACGAGCGGGGCACGTAGACCGCGATCACCGCGGACAGCGCCACCCCGAAGACCAGGAACGGCACCGCCTGCACCAGCACCGAGACGAAGACCGTGGTCCAGGTCTGCAGCGATGGCGCGGACAGCAGCGAGGCCAGCGGATTGCGCAGCACGACCAGCAGGATCAGCAGGAGGGCCAGCGCTTCCACCGATCCGAAGCGCCACGGCGGGGTCTGCTGCTGCTCGGGTGGCCGGGTGGCCTCAACGGTCACGGTTCCTCCGGGTCAGGCGGCTAACCGGGACACATTAGCCGCCGATGGCCGCCGAGCACCTATCGTGACCTGCGCATATGCTCATGTGCGCAGGCCGGGGGAGTGCACCGCGGTGAACTCCACGTCCTGCCGGTGCACGAAGCCGAGCCGCTCGTAGACCCGCAGGGCCGTGGTGTTGGTGGCGAGCGCGGCCAGGAAGGGCGTCTCGCCGCGCCGCTGGATGTCGTGGGCGAGCGCGAGCATCAGCCGCGCCGCCAGCCCGCGCCCCTGGAACGCCGGGTCGGTGCACACCCCGCTGATCTCGGTGTGGCCGGGCACCCGGATCCGCTCGCCGGCCATCGCCACCAGCCGGCCGTCCGCCCGGAAGCCGAGGTAGGTGCCGAACTCCACGGTGCGCTTGCGGAACGGGCCGGGCCGGGTGCGCTCGACCAGGTCGAGCATCTCCGGCACGTCGGCCGGGCCGAGTACCTCCGCGGCCGGCTCCGGGCGCCCCTCGACCCGGGTGCCGACCATCTGCACCCCGGCCAGCCGGACCGTCATCTCCCAGCCGGGCGGCGGGTCCAGATAGGGCCCCGACATGAAGATCTCGGCCGCCGGGCCGGCCAGCGCGTGCAGGTCGGCCCAGCCGTCCGGGCCGGAGATGGCGTGGAACGGCGAGAGGTCCGCGGGGTAGCGGACCGCTCGGCCGTGGCGCTCGGCCAGATCGGACTGCGGTCCGGTGAGCGCGGACCAGATCGGGTTGTCGAGGGGAGACGTCACGGTTCCGAGGCTGCCGCGCGGGTGACCGGCGGGCAACGTGATTTCGGGAACCGGACTTTTGGCGTACGAATAGAAAGTTGGTTTCTCAGAGTCGAAAGATCTGGACTCCCCGTCGATAGTGGACCAGGATATTCACGGGTCTGAATCACCGTCGTAACTGGGGAGCAGCGCATGATCCGTTTGGTCGCCACCGTCCTGGCCGGGTCCTTAGCGGCCTTCGGGCTGCAGGCCACCGCGCCTGCCGAACTGCCACCCCAGGAGCCCGGAGTCACCCTCCGCACCTTCGACATCGGCTTCGGCCTGAGCGAGATCTGCACGCTCAAGCAGGGCCAGACGCCGAACGTCGACAAGTTGATGCCGACCGTCGACTGGACCACCGCGGACCAGTTCGGGCAGGAGGACAACTTCGTCACGCACGTGCTGGCGAACCTGACCGCGCCGGCCGACGGGTCCTACACGTTCCGGCTGACCAGCGACGACGGCTCCCGGCTGTGGGTCGGCGACACCGTCGTGGTGGACCACGACGGGCTGCACGGCGCGACCCCCAAGGACGGTGCGATCACGCTCACCGCGGGCGTGCACCCGCTGCGCATCGAGCACTTCGAGGCGGGCGGCGGGCAGCAGCTCACGCTGGCCTGGCAGCCGCCCGGCGCGACCGATTTCGCGGTGGTGCCGACCAGCGCGCTGAGCACCGACGCCGGCGTGGTGCGGGTGACCGGGCCGGGGCAGAAGGAGTGCGAGGGCGTCGACGACACCCCGGGCGACGGGCTGCCGCTGAACGCGGTCAACCCCGGCTACGACCTGACGAACCTCCGGCCGCCGGGCTTCCAGCCGCAGGTGACCGGCATGGACTTCCTGCCGGACGGCCGCATGGTGCTGTCCACCTGGGGCGGTTCCGACGAGGTGACCGGCGAGGTCTACCTGGTCGATCACGTGACCGGCCAGACCTCGCCCGAGCAGGTCACGTACCAGAAGATCGCCGACGGGCTGAAGGAGCCGATGGGCCTGGCCGTGGTCGACGGCATGGTCTACGTCTCCCAGAAGCACGAGCTGACCGAGCTGCGCGACACCGACGGCGACGAGGTGCTCGACGCCCGGCGCACGGTCGCCACCTGGCCGTTCGGCGGCAATTTCCACGAGTTCGCGTTCGGGCTGCTCTATCGCGGCGGCAACTTCTATCTGAACCTGTCGGTGTCGATCAACCTGGGCGGTGCGACCACCGACCCGCAGCCGGTGCCGGGCCGCGGCACGAGCATCGTGGTGAACCGGCGCACCGGCAAGGTGACCACCGTCGCCGGTGGCCTGCGCACCCCGAACGGGATCGGCTGGGGCCCGGACAACGACCTGTTCGTCACCGACAACCAGGGCGGCTGGCTGCCGGCCAGCAAGCTGGTGAAGATCGAGCAGGGCCGGTTCTTCAACCACTACACCAACCCGGACGGGCCGTTCGACTCCGCCCAGCCGACCCGGCCGGTGCTGTGGATGCCGCACAACCAGATCGCCAACTCGCCGAGCACGCCGGTGCTGCTCAAGCAGGGGCCGTTCCGCGGCCAGCTGGTGATCGGCGACGTGACCTACGGCGGTCTGCAGCGGGCCTTCCTCGAGGAGGTGCACGGCGAGTTGCAGGGCGCGCTGTTCCGGCACACCCAGGGCCTCGAGGCCGGCATCAACGAGGTGAAGCTCGGCCCGGATGGCGCGATCTATCTGGGCGGGCTCGGCGCCGACGGCAACTGGGGCCAGGAGGGCAAGCTGCGGTACGGGTTGCAGAAGCTCACCCCGAACGGCGTGAACGTGTTCGACATGAAGTCGATGAGCGCCACCCGGGACGGTTTCAAGATCGAATACACCCGCCCGCTGTCCGACGTCACGATCGCCGGGCTGGCCGAGGCCTACCGCGTCGAGCAGTGGCGCTACGTGCCCACCGCGCAGTACGGCGGACCCGAGGTCGACCAGGAGACCCTGGCCGTCACCGGCACCAAGGTCTCGCCGGACCGCAAGACCGTCACGCTGACCATCGACGGCCTGCGCCGCGACCGCGTCGTGCACCTGCGCTCGCCGCGGCCGTTCAGCGCGGCCAACGGCGAGCAGCTGTGGAACACCGAGGCCTGGTACACGCTCAACGAGATCCCCGGCCCGATCCCGCAGCAGGTCTACTACGAGGCCGAGGAGGGCAACCGCGAGGGCGGCGCCACGCTCGCCACCGACCACGGCGGCTACTCCGGCATCGGCTTCACCGCCGGCTTCGGCTCGCTCAACGCCTCCACCACCATGCACGTCAAGGTGAACGAGGCCGCCGACTACGCGGTCGGGCTGCGCTACTCCAACGGGCCCAACCCGTTCGCCGGCACCAAGACGGTCAGTGTGTATGTGAACGGCCGCAAGGTCCGCCAGGTGTCGCTGCCGTCGACGGTCACGTGGGAGAACTGGGCCACCGCGACCACGAACCTGCCCCTGCGCAAGGGCGCGAACACGATCCAGTACCGGGTCGACGCCGGTGACACCGGGCACGTCAACCTCGACCTGATCAGCGTGCGCAAGCCGGGGGAGCGGATCGTGCTCTTCGACGGGCACGGCCTGGACGACTGGCAGCACTCCGACGGCCGGCGTCCGCAGTGGCCGGCGGTGCCCGGCGGCGCGACCGAGGTGTGCTGCGGTGACCTGCGCACCAAGGACGCGTTCGGCGACTACAAGCTGCACGTCGAGTTCAAGGTGCCGCTGCTGCCGCCGGACGTGACCGGCCAGAACCGTGGCAACAGCGGCGTCTACCAGCAGGAGAGATACGAGATCCAAATTCTCGACTCGTACGGGGATCCGACGAACGACAACAACGAGGCCGGGTCGATCTATCTGCACAAGGCCCCGGACGTGAACGCGTCCACGGCGCCGGAGACGTGGCAGAGCTACGACATCACCTTCACGGCGGCCCGCTACGACGCGGCCGGCGTGAAGACCGCCGACGCCCGGGTCACTCTGGTGTGGAACGGGGTGACCGTGCACAACGACGTCGCGATCCCGGGCGGCACCGGCGGCAACATCCCGGAGAGCCCGTCCACCGGCGCGATCCGCCTGCAGGACCACGGCAACAAGGTCCAGTACCGCAACGTCTGGATCGAGCCGGCGGTCTAAGCCACCGGAGGGGAGTGGCGGCGGACGGAGTCTGCCACCACTCCACCCGCGGTTCTATTGCACCGGATGGGAGTGGCGGCGGACGGAGTCCGCCACCACTCCCATCGCCGCGGTCACCGGCCGGGTCGTGTGGGTGGCCAGGCTCAGCCGCCAGGTCAGGTCGGTCGGCACCATCGCCAGCACGCCGAAGGCGGCGCTCGCCGGCCGCGGCACCACCGCCACCCCCATGCCGGCCGCCACCAGCTCGGCCAGCAGCGTGTACTCGGCCACCTCGACGGCCGGCGCGGCCGCATTGGGGCCCCGCGCGGCGTCCACCAGCGCGCGCACGCCCCAGCCGGCCGGCAACGCCAGATAGGGCCGGTCGCGCAGGTGCTCCACGGTGACCGCGCGGCGCTTGGCGAGCGGGTCGTCGCGGCGGCACAACAGCACCATCGGCTCGGTGGTCAGCGTGTGCAGCCGGATCTCCCGGGGAGCCGGCCCGTGCATAGCCACCAGCGCCATGTCCAGCCGCCCCTCGCGCACCGCGGTGACGTGCGGGCCCGGCCCGGCGGTCGACTGCAGCAGCTGCACCTGCACGTCCGGATGCTGCTCGCGCAGGTCGAGAAGCATCTTCGCCAGATCGACCCGGCCGGTGGTCAGCGTCAGGCCGATGCTGACGGTGCCGGCCACCCGGCCCTCCGCGGCGTCCACCGCCTCGCGGGCCCGCTGCTCCTCGGCCAGCAGCGCGCGGGCGTGCGGCAGCAGCGCCTTGCCCGCCGCGGTCAGCACCGCCGAGGTGCGGGTGCGTTCGAACAGCCGCGCCCCGAGCTGCTTCTCCAGCTGGGCGATCGAGGCGGACACCGCGGACTGCCCGAGCCGCACCTGCCGCGCGGCCGCGGTGAACGTGCCGGTGTCCACGACCGCGGCGAACGCCTTCAGCTGACCGATCTCCACCGCCGCAGCATATTAAGTTTGTCAATGTCCGAACTCGCCGGCCAGCACTCGGGTCGATGCATCGCGCATCGATATGGTCGTCCACAAGCTACGGACACCCGGGGGTCGCGTGCGCGCAGACAGCCGGCCGTCGTCGGCCATCGCCCGGCTGCGCGGCGCTCACGTTCTTCGAGGAGCACGCGGAGCTGCTGATCCAGGTGCGCGAGAACGACGCCCGGGCGTCTAAGCCGTGTGGCTGACCGTCATCCACTCGGCCAGGTCGTCCGGCCAGACCGGCTTCGAGAACAGGTAGCCCTGGCCGTAAGGGCAGCCCATCCGGGCCAGCAGGGTGCGCTGCGCGGCGTCCTCGATGCCCTCGGCCACCACCGCCAGGTCGAGGTTGCGGGCCAGCGTGACGATCGCGTTGACCAGCGCGCGCTGCTGCCGGCTGCCCAGCACGTCGTCGATGAACGACTTGTCGATCTTCAGCACGTCGACCGGCATCTGCCGCAGATAGCTGAGCGACGAGTAGCCGGTGCCGAAGTCGTCGATGGCGATCCGCACGCCGAGCGCGCGCAGCGCCTTCAGGTCGGCCCACACCTGCTCGGCGTCGCGCAGCAGCAGGCTCTCGGTGATCTCCAGCAGCAGCCACTCCGGGCGCGCGCCGGCGTCGGCCAGCGCCTCGCGCACCTGCCCGACGAAGCCCGCCATGCGGAACTGCCGGGCGGACACGTTCACGCTGACATAGCCCGGCGGCCGCTCCGGATCCCGCGCCCGCCACTGCGCGAACTGCCGCAGCGACTCGCGCAGCACCCAGGCGCCGATCCCGACGATCGCACCGTTCTCCTCGGCGATCTCCACGAACTGTCCGGGCCCGAGCAGCCCGCGGGCCGGATGCTGCCAGCGGACCAGCGCCTCCACCCCGGCCAGCCGCGCGCCGGCGAGGTCGACGATCGGCTGGAACTGCAGCACGAACTGGCCGCTGTCCACCGCCTCGTGCAGCGCGGTGCGCATCTCGAGCCGTTCCACCATCGCCGCGTGCAGGTCGCTGCGGTACGGCTGCCAGGTGCCCCTCCCGGTGCCCTTGGCCAGATAGAGAGCCATGTCGGCGTGCCGCAGCAGTTCCGTGGCGCTGCCCGCGTCCCGGCTGGTGGCGACGCCGACGCTGGCTGCGCCGCTGACCACGTACATGCCGCCGAGGCCGTCGCTCAGGTCCACCGGCACGCCGAGCGTGGCCACGATCCGGGCCGCCACGTCCTCCACCGCGCCCACGTCGGCGCCCGCCTCGATCAGCACCGCGAACTCGTCGCCGCCCATCCGCGCCGCGGTGTTCCCGGCGCCGACGGTCGGCGCACACCGCGATCAGGTCGACGCCCTCGAGCACGGCGCCCGCGCCCAGCCGGACCTGGGTCAGCACGTCCTCGAGGTCGGTGTGGTGGGTGTCCGCGATCAGCTCGGCGATCGGGTGCCCGGCCAGGTCGTCGTGGCCGAAGGTGGTGCCGGCGGACGGGCTGGCATAGCGGATCGCGTCGTCCGCGCCGACGATCAGGATGACGTCGGACGCGCTCTGGATCAGGGTGCGGAAATAGGCCTCGCTGTCGCGGCGGCTCACCTCGCCGGTCAGCCGGATCCGCTCCAGCACGACCGCCACCTGCTGGAACAGGGCTTCGAACGAGGGCTGGACGGCACGCAGCACGGCGTGCGGAGCGCCCAGCGCGGCCACGCCCAGCCGGCCGGGCTCGCCGGGCAGCGGCACCACCGCATAGATCAGGTGCTGGTAGCCGTGGGTGCGCACGTCCGGCGGCACCTCGGCGACCGAGATCACGCCGAACCCGGGCCGCCACGCCTCATCACCGGCCTGCCGCTCGGTGATCACCAGCTCGTACGGTTTCGCCGGCGGCATCAGCTTGCCCGCCGCGACCCGCAGCGCCTCGCGGACGTCCGGACGGTCATGTCCGCGGCGCGGGTGTACGGCGCGATCAGGTAGACCCAGGAGAGCAGGCCCAGCCCGACGGTCGGCACCAGCGCGTCGAGCAGCGTCGCCCGGTTGTGGCCGTCGCCGCGCTGGGTGCGGACGAAGATCAGCAGGCCGCCCGCGAGGAGCAGGTAGACGACCAGGTAGAGGAAGTCGGCCGGGCCGGGGAAGGGTGGTGCGGCGTATTCGTCCTGGACGTAGTACATGGTGTCGCCGGCCGCGAAGCAGGCCACCGACGCGGCGATCAGCGCCCACGGCAGCTTGCGGCGGGGCTTCCACCAGACCATGCCGAGCACGATCGCGGCGACGCTGGACACCGCGATCGCCGTCCAGGTCACCAGGTGCGCGCCGGGCCATGCGTAGTACGCCGAGATCAGGAGCAGCATCCAGCCCGCGAAGCACCATTGCGCCACACGCGCCCGCATCCGTCACTCCGATCCGCACCCCGCCGGTCACAGGGAAGATCGGACGGATTTCGTCAGTTCTGCGCCCACGCCTCGCGCGTCGTCACGATCGTCCGGTCGGTGTCGGCCGCCTCCTCCACGGCCAATGCCAGCCGGTGGTCCTGCAACCCCTGGGACAACGGGTACGGCTCGGGACCGTCCCCGCGCACCCAGGCGGCCATCCCGGTGATCAGCGAGGCGATCGCGATGTCCTCATCGTTCCAGCGCCGGCCCGGGAACGGATTGCGGAACAGCACCCGGTCGCCGAGCGTGATGTGGTCCGTCTGATAGCCGTCCAGGTCCAGGTCGTAGCCGGTCTGACGGCGCACGATCGGGGTCCGCAGGATGGTCTCCGGTCCGAGCAGCCGCACCACCTCGTCGTCGCGCAGCTCGCCGTGCGTGCCGCGGACCAGCAGCCGGCGGAAGCGCAGCTGGTTGTGCCACTGGTTGTCGGTGAAGTCGTAGAGCCCGGAGCGGCCGTCGCCCCAGTCGAGTGTCGCGATGATGGTCCGCGCGGGCTTCGGGGTGTCGTCGCCGGACCAGGCGTCGCGCACCAGCGGGTCGACCAGCGGCGCGGTGGTGCGCGACGCCCGCACGGTGGCCGGCTCGAAGCCGGCGCCCAGGTGGCCGCGCATGATCGAGATCGCGTGGTACATGTGCGTGGACGACACCTGCACCTGGGTGGGCGTGCCGATCAGGCCCGCCCGGACGGCGGCCAGCCGGGCGGCGTGCGACGGAACCAGCAGGTACTGCTCGGCGACCTGCACCAGGCCCGACGCGCCGACCTCGTCCCACAGCGCCCGCAGGCCGGCCAGGTCGGGGGCGGGCGGCGTCTCGGCGAGCACCGGCAGGCCGCGGTCCACCGCCGCGCGCACCACGGCCGGGTTGGCGTCCCACGGCACGGCGGTGACCACGAAGTCGGGGCGCACCTCGTCGAGCGACCGCAGCGCGCGCACCGGCAGGTCCCGCGGCGTGCGCACCAACGCGCCCAGGCACTCGATGCCCGGCAGGTCCGCGGCCAGCCGCCAGAACATCTCCGCGCGCCACCCGGCGCCCACCACGACAAAGGAGGTCATACCCCCAACCTAGATCTTCGCGAATTGACAGGACGGTTTCGGGATTGTTTCCTCTCGATATGCGCGCCCTCGTCGCGGCCCTCAGCGCCGCCGTCCTGCTCGTGCCGTCCCCAGCCGTGGCGACCTCGAATGTCCAGGAACCCCAGGCCCGGGTGTGGGTGACCACGCCGGACCGGGCCGAGCAGTTGCACGAGCGCGCGCCGGTCACCTTCGGCACCGGCCGCAGCGACGCGCCGACCATCGTGCTCGACCCGTCCGACCGCTCGCAGGAGGTGGACGGATTCGGCGCCTCGATCACCGACTCGTCGGCCGCCGTCCTCTACCGTCTGGACCCGGCGGCGCGGGACGCGGCGATGCGGTCGCTGTTCGACCCGGCCGAGGGGATCGGCGTCAGCTTCCTGCGGCAGCCGGTCGGGTCCTCGGACTTCACCGCGGCGGCCGCGCACTACACCTACGACGACGTGCCGGCCGGGCAGCGGGACTTCGCGCTGCGGCACTTCAGCGTCGCGCACGACGAGGCGCAGATCCTGCCGCTGCTGCGCCGGGCGAAGCAGCTCAATCCGGCGCTGACCGTGATGGCCACGCCGTGGAGCCCGCCGGCCTGGATGAAGACCACCGACTCGCTGGTCGGCGGCCGGCTGATCGACGACCCCCGGATCTATGACGCCTACGCCCGTTACCTGGTCAAGTTCGTGCGCGCCTACCAGCGGGCGGGCGTTCCGGTCGACTACCTGACCGTGCAGAACGAGCCGCAGAACCGGCACCCCAGCGGCTACCCCGGCAGCGACGTCCCGGTGCGGCAGGAGGCCGCGGTGATCGCCGCGCTCGGCCCCAAGCTCCAGGCGGCCGGCCTCCCGACCAAGATCCTCGGGTACGACCACAACTGGTCCACGCACCCGGCGGATGTCGAGGGCACCCCGCCCGGCGAGGACCCGGAGACGGACTACCCCTATCAGCTGCTGCGCACCCGGGCGGCCCGGTGGATCGCCGGCACCGCCTACCACTGCTACTCGGGCGACCCGAGCGCGATGACCGCACTGCACCAGGCCTTCCCGCGCAAGGGCATCTGGTTCACCGAGTGCTCCGGCTCGCACGGCCCGCAGGACAGCCCCGAGCAGATCTTCCGCGGCACCCTCACCTGGCACGCCCGCAACGTCATCATCGGCACCATGCGGAACTGGGCGAAGTCCGCGGTGAACTGGAACATCGCGCTGGACTCCACCGGCGGCCCGCACCTGGGCGGCTGCGACACCTGCACCAGCCTGCTCACGCTGATGCCGGACGGCAGCGTGTCCCGCGACGCGGAGTACTTCACCATCGGCCACGCGGCGAAGTTCGTGCGGCCGGGCGCGGTGCGGATCGGCAGCACGTCCTTCGGCACCACCGGCTGGAACGGCCAGATCATGGACGTGGCGTTCCGGAACCCGGACGGCTCCACCGCGCTGATCGTGCACAACGAGAACGACGACCCGCGCACCTTCGCGGTCCGGGCCGGCGACCGCCAGTTCGAGTACACGCTGCCCGGCGGCGCGCTGGCCACCTTCACGTGGCCGCGTGACGGGCTGCTGGACGGCGCGCTCGACCCGGTGCGGATCCCGGGCGCCACCGCCACCGCGTCGCCGGTGGGGGAGACGCCGCAGGCCGCGGTCGACGGCGACGCGTCCACCCGCTGGTCGTCGGGCACCGCCCAGGCGCCCGGCCAACACCTGCGGATCGACCTGGCCCGGCCGACCATCTTCGACCGCGTGTCGATCGACTCCGGCGGCAACCTCGGCGACTACGCCCGCGGCTGGCGGCTCGAAGCCGGCACCGACGGGACCACCTGGCGTGTCCTGGCGAGCGGCGCCGGCACCGGGCAGCTGACCGACGTCGACGTGCCACGCACCAGGGCCCGCTGGCTGCGGATCACGTCGACCGCTTCGAGCGGCAGTTGGTGGAGTGTGGCGGACGTCCGCCTCTACCGGCGGTTTTGATCGCTGACAGCCGGGGCAGCTCACACGGGTGAGCACCCCGAACCGCTGGAAAGCGATGAGTGTGGCCCTGACCGCGGGCTTCATGACGCTGCTCGACGTGAGCATCGTGAACGTGGCCCTGCCGTCGATCCGGGCCGACCTGGACCTGAGCGCCGGCGAGCTGCAGTGGGTCCTGTCCGGCTACGCGCTGACCTTCGGCCTGCTGCTGGTGCCGGCCGGCCGGTTCGGCGACGCCCGCGGCCGGCGGCCGCTGTTCGTCGCCGGGGTCGCGGTGTTCACCCTGGCCAGCGCGGCCGCCGGGCTGGCCGGCAGCGCGCTCGCGCTGGTCGCCGCCCGGCTCATCCAGGGCGCCGCGGCCGGCGTGGTGAACCCGCAGGTGTCCGGTCTGATCCAGCAGCTGTTCGAGCCGCGCGAGCGGGGTAAGCCGTTCGGTCTGCTGGGCGCCATCATCGGCATCTCGACCGCGGTCGGCCCGCTGCTCGGTGGCCTGCTGATCGCGATCTTCGGCGCCGAGTCGGGCTGGCGCTGGATCTTCTACATCAACGTCCCGATCGGCGTCCTCGCGATCGTGCTGGCGTTCCGCTACATCCCGGCGAAGGCCGCCGGCGAGCGCCCCCGCAAGCACGAGAGCCTGGACCCGGTCGGCGTGCTGCTGCTCGGCGTCGGCGTGCTGCTGCTCCTGCTGCCCCTGGTGCAGGAGCGCGAGTGGAAGGGCCCGGCCAAGTGGCTGCTGATCCCGGCCGCGCTCGCCGTGCTGGCCGGCTTCTACGTCTGGGAGCGGCGCCACGCCCTGCACGCGACCCCGGTCGTCGACCTCGACCTGTTCAAGGTCCGGTCCTACGCCCTGGGCGCGGTGATCGGCATGGTCTACTTCGCCGGCTTCCCGGCCCTGTTCTTCGTCTACACCCTGTTCCTGCAGAACGGCCTGGGCTACAGCGCGTTGCTCGCCGGCCTCGCGGTCACGCCGTTCGCGGTGGGCGGCGCGGTGTCCTCGGCGCTCGGCGGGCGGGTGGTCGAACGCTACGGCCGCCCGCTGGTGGCCGTCGGCCTGGTGATGGTCGCCGCCGGGCTGACCGCGACCGCGGTGGTGCTGCACTTCGTGCCGGGCCGGGGCATCGGCTGGGCGGCCGCGCTGCCGCTGCTGGTCGCCGGCATCGGCGGCGGTCTGGTGATCAGCCCGAACCAGACACTCACGCTCTCCCGGGTGCCGGTGCAGCGGGCCGGCAGCGCGGGCGCGGTGCTGCAGACCGGGCAGCGGATCGGCACCGCGGTGGGCATCGCGGCGGCCGGCACGGTGTTCTTCGCCCAGCTCGCGGACAGCGGCGGCGACTGGGCGCGGGCGCTGACCGCCGCCCTCGCGGTGGCGATCAGCTTCGTCCTGGTCGCTTTCGCCGTCGCGCTCACCGACGTGCTCGCTGAACGCCGCCACCTCCGGACGGAGAAGGCTTCCGCGGCGTCGTGACCTGTGGCCCCGTCGATTCCGGCCACGCATCGGGGTTGAACGCCTTCCGTAACCAGTCGGGCAGGTGGGTGGATCGGTCGAAGCGGGCCGCCGCCACCTGCGAGAATTCCAGGTGCCGTGCGTCGCACAGGTCCGCGCCCTCCAGGCGTGCGCCGGTCAGATCTGTGCCCTGCATCCGGGCCTGGCGGAGATTGGCGTCCCGCAGGTCGGCTTTCGACAGGTTGGCGTTCTGCAGCCGCGCCTGAGCCAAAAAGGCGCCATGCAACTGCGTCTCGCGCAGATGCGCGCCTTCCAGCCGGGTACCGGACAAGTCCGCCCCCTGCAGCTGCGCGCGGTAGAGATTGACGTTCTGCAGGCGAGCCGAGGACAGAGACGCGCCTCGCAGATCGCTCCGGCGTAGATTCACCCGGTTCCGTTCCGGGCGATCCGGGCGGCGGCCGAGGACCTCCAGCACGGCCTGCACGTCCGTTGCGGGCCGCGGGCGGTCGTCGCGGCTCGATGCGGCGGCCAAGACCTCGGAGCCGATCGCCCCGGCAACGACCGTCTGCGTCCGCGGAGCCCGCTCACGCACGAAGGCGGCCAACACGTCAATCACCGTGTCGTGATCGCGTTCGCTTTCCACCATCAGGTGCTCGAGCGCATAGATGCCGCCGAGGCGTTCGGTGAGCCGGTCCGAGGCGAGTTGCTGGATCGCCTTGTTGTAGCGATCGGTGAACTGGCCGCGCCGGGTCAGATAGAAGGTACGTGCCGTGAACGCCGCGCCGGTGAGCAGCACCATCCCGCCGACCGCGGCGAGCAGCAACTGCCGGGTGGCGTTGCGCACGTCGGCCTTGTCCTTGCCGTCCAGGTGCTTCGCCGGGGTCGCCCACCAGGCGACCGGGCCGAGCAGGAGGACCAGCAGGCCGATCGTGGCGACCACGGCCGACGGCACCCACACCGCCGGACGCCGGACGAGAGCGCCAACACCGCGGATCTTCGGGAGGTGTCGCACCCGCCGAGTAGACCGGCACGGCTCTCGCCGGGCAAGCAGGCGCGACCGGAGTTCACCCCTGCAGGACCGCCATCGTGACGTTGCGCGGAGTTCATTTCGCTCACGCCCGCCACGCCTGCCCGGCAGGTTGCGGGCATGCCATCGACTCGCATCACAGCGACCCTCGCGGCGCTCGTGCTGACCACCGCCGGCCTGGCCGCGCCGGTGTCCGCGCGAGCCGCCGGGGGAGCGTTCGACCTGCAGGCCCACCGCGGCGGGCTCGGCCTGCGCCCGGAGAACACCCTTGCGTCCTTCGGCAACGCGCTGCGCCTCGGCGTCAGCACCCTCGAACTGGACGTGCAGATCACGAAGGACGGCCAGGCCGTGGTCACCCACGACCGCCGGGTGGACGGCCGCAAGTGCCGCACCGAGCACGCCGGCCGCTATATCAAGGACGTCACGCTCGCGCAGGTGCGCACCTTCGACTGCGGTTCGCCGGAGCTGCCCGACTTCCCCGGTCAGGTGGACGTGCCAGGCGCGCGGATGCCGCTGCTGCGCGAGGTCTTCGACCTGGTCAAGAAATACCGGGCGAACGGCGTCAAGCTGAACGTCGAGACCAAGGTGGAGGTCGGCGCCCCCAGGAGACCGCGCCGCGCGCCCAGTTCGTGCACGTCACCGCCGGCGAGGTGCGCCGGGCCGGGCTGCTCGGCCAGGTCACCATCCAGAGCTTCGACCGGGGTGCGCTGATGCTGATGCGCCGGGTCGAGCCGGCACTGCCGATCGTCGCGCTGACCAACCGCGATTTCCTGCAGACCGGGCAGCCCGGGAAGTCGCCGTGGCTGGGCGGCCTGGACGTCGACGACTTCGGCGACCCGATCGCGGCGATCAGGGCCTTCGGCGCCGACGCGTTTTCCCCGGTCTACGGCTGGCCTCGGGCCGGCGGCGGCTACGACCCCTACGTCACCCGGGCCATGGTGCGCAGCGCCCACCGGGCCGGCATCCCGGTGGTGCCGTGGACGGTGGACGACCCGGCCGTCATGCGCGACCTGATCGGGCTGGGCGTCGACGGGCTGATTACCGACTATCCGGACCGGCTGCACACCGGCCTCGCCGAGCTGGGACGGCGCGTGCCGCGCGCGTACCCGTCGCCGTTTGATCTGCAGGCACATCGCGGGGGTCGCGCCGCCCTGCCGGAGAACACCCTGGCCGCGTTTCGCCGGTCGCTCGGCGACCGTGACGTGTCCACCCTCGTCCACGACCTGACCCTCGCCCAGATCAAGACGATCGACTGCGGGTCGAAGACGCTGCCGGAGTTCCCGGCGCAGCAGCCGGTGCCGGGGGAGCGGATCCCGACGCTGGACGAGGTGTTCACCGCGGTCACGGCGAGCGGGCGCACCGACGTGCGGCTGAACATCGAGACCAAGCTCAGCCCGGCCGACCCGGACGCCACCGCCGGCCACCGCACTTTCACCCGCAAGCTGACCACCGCGATCACCCGGGCGGGCTTCGCGCGGCGGGCCACCATCCAGTCGTTCGACTGGCGCACGATCATGCTGGCCAAGGAAATCGCGCCGCGGATCGAGACGGTCGCGCTGTCTGGCAGTACGGCCCGGCCGAATGCGCCTCGATCGCCGACGAGTGCTCGCTGAAGGCGGTCTGGAACGACCCGTCGGTGACCAGCCCGTGGACCGGCGGGCTCGACTGGTGGGACCACCGGAACCTCGGCAGGCTCGTCCAGCAAGCCGGTGCGGGCACCCGTCTCGGCCAACTGGCAGGTGCACGACCCGGCGCAGCCGCTGGTCCCGAATCCGGACTGGTACCTGCGGCAGAGCCCGGAGTACTTCTTCGGACCGGCCGTGCCGGTGCTCCAGCGGCGGTTCGGGCTCAAGGTGGTGCCCTACACGATCAACGACCAGTCGATCATGCAGCGCCTGATCGACCTGGGCGTGGACGGCCTGATCTCGGACGACCCGGACACCGCAGTCCTGGTCGCCCGCCGCAACGGGTTGCGCTGACCGGGCGAACTCAGCCCGCCAAGGCGTCGACCAATCGCCGGGCCGATCCCGCCAGGTTCCAGCGCTCCGCCAGCGCGAGGAGCTGGTCGGGGTCCTCCGGCGACTTCGGCAGGGTGGAGTCGAAGTCGGGCAGCTTGACGTCCAGCGCGACCTTGCAGACCGGCAGTGCCTTGTCCAGGTAGCCCGCCGAGTCCTTGAGCTTGGCGCGCAGCCCGGGCGCGAAGCCGGCGTCCGGGTCGTCCAGGGCGGCCAGGATCTGCTCGACACCGCCGTAGCGGTCGATCAGCCGGGCCGCGGTCTTGTCGCCGACGCCGGGCACGCCGGGCAGGCCGTCGCTCGGGTCCCCGCGCATCGCCGCGAAGTCCGCGTACCACCGGGCCGGGACGCCGTACTTCTGCCGGACCAGGGCGTCGTCGGCGTCCTCCAGCTTGGACACGCCGCGGCCGCAGTAGAGCAGCCGGGTGCGGCGCTCGTCGTCGACCAGCTGGAACAGGTCGCGGTCGCCGGAGACCACCTCGACCGGCGCGGGCTGGGTGGCGGCGAGGGTGCCGAGCACGTCGTCGGCCTCATAGCCGTCCACCCCGAACGCCGGGATGCCGACCGCGGTGAGCACCTCGAGCAGCACTGGGATCTGCTTTTCGAGGGCCTTCGGCACCTCCTCGACGTCGCCGTGCGCGACCCGGTGCTTCTTGTACGAAGGCACCAGCGCCACCCGCCAGGCCGGCCGCCACGACGCGTCCAGGGCACAGACCAGCCGATCCGGGTGCCGGGTGCGGATCAACTGGGCGATCATGTCCATGAACCCGCGGATCGCGTTGACCGGCTCGCCGGCCTCCGTGCGGGCGGCGTTTTCCGGGATGCCGTGGAACGCCCGGAAGTACAGGCTCGGTGCGTCCACGGCCAGCAGCGGTCGGTCGCTCATGGCACGTCAGCCTAGTCTCCCGGCAACCAAACGACCGTTAAGCTATCCGTTATGACGGTGGACCGGATCTTGCCGACGGATGAGGCGTACGACTTGATCGGCCTGACCGAGGAGATCGCCGCCGGGGAGCTCGCGCCCCGGGCGGCCGATTTCGAGGCACGGGGCGAGTTTCCGCGTGAGGTGTTGCGCACCATCGGGCGGGCCGGGCTGCTCGGGTTGCCCTACCCCGAGCGGGACGGCGGCGGCGGCCAGCCGTACGAGGTCTATCTGCAGGTGCTGGAGGTGCTGGCGGGGTCGTGGCTGGCGATCGCCGAGGCGGTCAGCGTGCACACCCTGTCCTGCTTCCCGGTGGCGGCGTGGGGTTCCGCGGCGCAGCGCGAGATGCTGCCTGAGCTGCTCGGCGGCGAGCGGCTGGGTGCCTACTGCCTGTCCGAGCCGCAGGGCGGGTCGGACGCCGCGGCGCTCACCACCAGGGGCGTCCGGGACGGCGCGGAGTGGGTGGTCACCGGCACCAAGGCGTGGATCACGCATGGCGGCGAGGCGGACTTCTACAACATCTTCTGCCGCACCGGCGGTCCCGGCCCGGCCGGCATCTCCTGCCTGCTGGCCGACGCCGACACCCCCGGGCTGCTGCCGCAGAAGGCGGAGAACACCATGGGCTTGCGTGCCTCACCGCCGGCCCCGATCGTGTTCGACGGCGCCCGGGTGCCCGCCGACCGGCTGATCGGCGGGGAGGGCGCCGGTTTCCGGATCGCGATGCAGGCCCTCGACGCCGGGCGGCTGGGGATCGCGGCGTGCGCGGTGGGTCTGGCGCAGGCGGCGCTCGACCACGCGTGCGCGTACTCCAGGGAGCGGTCGCAGTTCGGCCGGCCGATCGGCGACTTCCAGGGCGTCGGGTTCATGCTCGCCGACATGGCCACGCAGATCTCCGCCGCGCGGGCGCTCACCCTGGCCGCGGCCCGGCTGAAGGATCTGGGGCGGCCGTTCTCCACCGAGGCGGCGAAGGCCAAGCTGTTCGCCACCGACGTGGCGATGCGGGTGACCACCGACGCGGTGCAGGTGCTGGGCGGCGCGGGCTACGTCGCCGACCACCCGGTGGAGCGCTGGTTCCGCGAGGCGAAGGTGCTGCAGATCGTCGAGGGGACCAATCAGATCCAGCGGATGGTGATCAGCCGCGCACTCGCGAAACAGGCCGCACAGTAAGGTGTCGCCGTGGAAGAGATCGACCGGGCGATCGTGGGCGCCCTCACCGCGGACGGCCGGTTGTCATACACGGACCTGGCCGAGCGGGTCGGGCTGAGCGTGTCGGCGGTGCACCAGCGCGTGCGCCGCCTCGAGCAGCGCGGCGTGATCAGCGGTTACACGGCGAAGGTGTCGTTCGAGGCGCTCGAGCTGCCGCTGACCGCGTTCGTGGCGATCCGGCCGTTCGACCCGTCGCAGCCGGACGACGCGCCCGAGCGGCTGGCGCATCTCTCCGAGATCGACTCGTGCTATTCGGTCGCCGGGGACGACTTCTACCTTCTGCTGGTGCGGGTGGCCGGCCCCGCCGACCTGGAACGGCTGCTGCAGGAGATCCGGACGGCGGCGAACGTCACCACCCGCACCACGGTGGTGCTCTCCACGCCGTACGAGAATCGCCCGCCGCGCCTCGCGGAGGTCAAGGCAGCGGAGTGAATCGGTAGCCGATCCCCGGCTCGGTGATCAGATAGCGCGGCCGGGACGGCTCGGGTTCGAGCTTGCGCCGCAGGTTGGCCAGGTGCACGCGCAGATAGTTGGTCTCGTGCTCGTAGCGCGGCCCCCACACCTCGCGCAGCAGGTCCTTCTGGGTGACCAGCTTGTCCGGGTGCCGGGCCAGCACTTCGAGCATGTGCCACTCGGTCGGCGTCAGGCGCACCTCGCCGGCCTCGGTGATCAGCCGTTTGGCGCTCAGGTCGATGGTGAAGTCGGGCGTGACGACGGTGGCGGTGTCCGGCGCCGGCGCGGCCCGGCGCAGCGCGGCGCGGATCCGGGCGAGCAGTTCGTCCATGCCGAACGGCTTGGTCACATAGTCGTCCGCGCCCGCGTCCAGCGCGGCCACCTTGGTGGCCTGCTCGTCGCGGGCGGAGAGCACGATGATCGGCAGCGTGCTCCAGCCGCGGATCCCGCGGACCACGTCGACGCCGTCCAGGTCGGGCAGGCCGAGGTCGACGATGGCCAGGTCGGGCGGGGTGCGCCCGGCCGCGTCCAGGGCCGAGGCGCCGTCCGCCACGACCAGCACCTGGTAGCCGCGGGCGGTCAGGTTGATCCGCAACGCCCGGCGCAGCTGGTCGTCGTCGTCGACCACCAGGATCCGGCTCACGACGCGGCCCGCAGGCTGATCGTCATCGTGAGGCCGCCACCGGGGGTCTCGCTCGCGGTCAGGGTGCCGCCCTGCGCCTCGGTGAAGCCGCGGGCGATCGCCAGCCCCAGGCCCAGCCCGCCGCCGGTGTGGTCGTTGAGCCGCTGGAACGGCGCGAACGCCGCCGCCAGCCGATCCGGCGCGATGCCCGGCCCGTGATCCACCACCGCCAGCGCCACCCGGTCACTGTCGTGGGTGCCGCGGACCGCGACCGGTCCGCCGGCCACCCGCGCGTTGGCCAGCAGGTTGACCAGCACGCGTTCGAGCAGCCCGGGGTCGGCCAGCGCGAGCGGCAGGTCGTCCGGCACGTCCACCTCGGCGCCGCCCGGCCCGTCGAGCACGGCCTGCGCGACCACCCCGTCGAGGGCGGTCGGGCGCACCTCCGCGGCCAGCGCGCCGGCCTGCAACCGGCTGACCGCGAGCAGGTTGTCCACCACGCCGGTGAGCCGGTCGGCGGACTCCTCGACGGTGGCCAGCAGCTCGGCCCGGTCGTCCGGCGCGAACGCCACGTCCGGCTGCCGCAGGCTGGACACAGCCGCCTTGATTCCGGCCAGCGGGGTGCGCAGGTCGTGCCCGACCGCGCCGAGCAGGGCGGCCCGCAGCCGGTCGGTCTCGGCCAGCCGGGCGGCCAGCGCGGCCCGGGCGGCGGTGGCGTCCACGGCCAGCCCGGCGGCGGCCGCGACCAGCAGATAGACCACCAGCGCGACCAGGTTGTCGCCGGTCTCCACGGAGAGCGTCCGATAGGGCGGCACGAAGAACCAGTTGACCAGCAGGTCGGCCGCCACGGCCGCGCCCAGGGCCGGCCACAGCCCACCGGCGGCGGCGGTGGCCAGCACCGGCACCAGGTGGAGCAGGATCACCGCGGCCAGCGACAGGTTGTCGCGCAGCGGCAGCAGCACGGCGGTGGTGACGCCCAGCCCGGCGGCGGCCACCGCGGCGCCGGCCAGGCGTGATCGCGGCATCCGCCGATTGTGCATCAGAGCAGGGTGGTGCGAGCGCAGTCGGTGACGTACGGCATGGTGAAGCCGGTGCGGCCGACCAGTGCCGGATGCGTGACGATCAGCTGGCGCACCTGGGCGAGCAGCGCGGCCCGCTCGGCGGCCGGCAGCAGGATCACGTGGCTGCGCGAGGCGACCAGGTCGAGCAGGCTGTCCGGGCTGATCGTGTGCGACCAGCGCACCCGGTGGTGCTCCACCGCCTCGAACTGCGCGCCGACCTCGGTGGTGCGCCCCTGCTCGGGGGCGCCGATGATCGCGTCGAGCCGGCGCACCCAGTCCTCGCCGTCGTCGCGGACGTTCCAGAGCATGCCGAGCCGTCCGCCGGGGGAGAGCACCCGGGCGATCTCCGGCGCCGCGCGCTCCGGGTCGACCCAGTGCCAGGCCTGCGCCACCAGCACCACGTCGGCCGAGTCGTCCGGCAGCGGGATGCGCTCGGCGCTGCCCAGGTGCGCGGGCACACCGGGCAGCACCCGGCGCAGCTCGGCGAGCATGCCCTCGGACGGGTCGACGGCGGTGACCGGCAGGCCGCGGGCGGTCAGCTGCCGGGTCAGTTTGCCGGTGCCGGCGCCCAGGTCGAGGACCCGCGGGGCGCCGGCCGGGAGCAGCCAGTCGAGGGCCTCCCCGGGGTAGGGCGGCCGCCCGCGCTCGTAGACGTGCGCCGCCGGACCGAACGAGTTCGCATGCGCCGCACGATCATCCACGCCTTGATCATATATCCCACTATCCTAGGACGCCTGAGACGCTGTGACGTTTGGTGAAGTCGCCGAGCGGGCAGTGAGTCAGCAACCGAGGAGGTTGGACAACATGAGCTTCACGGACAAGGTCAAGAACAAGGTCGAAGAGCTGACCGGCAAGGCGAAGGAGAAGGCCGGCGACGCGACCGACAACGAGCGCCTCCAGGCCGAAGGTCAGGCGCAGGAGACGTCCGCGCACGCCAAGCAGGCGGGCGAGCACGTCAAGGACGCCGGCAAGGACGTTCGCGACGCGTTCAGCTGATCCACCCCATAGCGAAGAAGCGCCCCGCCAGACGGCGGGGCGCTTCTTTCATGCCGGCTCGAGGTCGGCGTCCTGCTTGCGCCACCAGTCCTGGCCGGACTGCGGCAGCGAGTCGATCGGGTCGTAGTACGCGTAGAGCTTGCTCAGCGCCTCGTCGTCGGTCGCCTCGATCGAGGTGCGGTAGTTCTTGGTCCAGTAGGAGATGCCGTGCTCGCGGTCGTATTCCGCGACCATGTGCACCCAGCGCTTGCCGACGAACGGCACGTCGCAGACGATCCGCGGGGTGGCATAACCCGGCAGGTAGCCCATCATGTCGTGCTGCAGCTGCTGGGCGTGCCAGACCGGGACGCGCCAGTGCTCCGCGTTGGGGATCATGTCGCACATGTAGAAGTAATACGGCAAAATGCCGGTCTCGCCCTGCAGCCCGAAGCACAGGTCCAGCAGGTCCTTGGAGGTGGCGTTCACGCCGCGCATCAGCACGCCCTGGTTGCGCACGTCGCGCACGCCCACCTCGAGCAGCATCCGCGCCGCGCGGGCGACCAGCGGGGTCAGCGAGTTCACGTGGTTGACGTGGGTGTGCACGGCCAGGTTGACGCCGCGCCGCTCGGCGGTGATCGCCACCCGGTTGAGGCCCTCGACCACGTCGCCCTGCAGCCAGTGCTGCGGCAGACCCATCAGCGCCTTGGTGGCCAGCCGGATGTCGCGCACGGTGGGCACCGAGAGCAGGCCCATCAGATAGGCCTCGAGCTGCTTCCACGGCACGTTCGCCACGTCGCCGCCGCTGACCACCACGTCCCGCACGCCGGGGTGCGCCTTCAGATAGGCCAGGTGGGCGTCGTAACGGTCCACCGGCTTGAGCGACAGCTTGAGCTTGTCGACCGTCGGCGTGCTGTTGCCAACCAGGTCCATCCGGGTGCAGTGCCCGCAGTATTGCGGGCAGGTGGAGAGCAGCTCGGCCAGCACCTTCGTCGGGTATCGGTGGGTCAGCCCCTCGGCCACCCACATGTCGTGCTCGTGCAGCGAGTCGCGGGTGGCGTGCGGGTGTGACGGCCAGTCGAGGTGCCGGTCGGTGGCCACCGGGATCATGTAACGCCGCACCGGGTCCGCGTAGAACGACGCCGTGTCGGGGGTCGCATCCGGCACCATGGTGTTGAGCATCTGTGGCGTGACCAGCATCGACATGGTCGCGAGGCGCTGCTGGTCGGTCTCCAGGTCGGTGTAGAAACCGTCGTCCACGAGATCGCCGAGCACCTTGCGCAGCTGTTTGACGTTCTTCACACAGTTGACCCGCTGCCACTGCGCGGACTCCCACTGCTGGGCGGTGACGTCGCGCCAGCCGGGGAATCGGGTCCAGTCCGGCTCCACGAGGGGGACGCGCCGGTATTCGTAGGGCTGGCCTGGTGGCATGGTCATTGATCGAGGATACTGAAGAATCTGCGGTGTGGAAACCGTCGCAACGGAGGATTTGCGGCCAGTGGGCCGGATGGCGGAATGTTTCGTGGGAGGAACGTGCGCATGACGATGTCGGTGGGGTTGTCGAGGGTGCTCGAGCCGGCCGGGGTGCTGCCGCAGGCGGCGTGGCGGCTGGACGCGCGGCCGGAGATCGCCGCCGACGAGGTGCGCGTGCGGGTCGAGCGGCTCAACCTCGACGCGGCCAGCTTCCGCCAGCTGGCCGAAAAGCACGGCGGTGACGGCCGGGCCGTCCGGTCCGAGGTCCTGGAGATCATCGGTACGCGCGGGAAGATGCACAACCCGGTGACCGGCTCCGGCGGCATGCTGATCGGCGTGGTGGACGAGGTCGGTCCCGAGTCGCCGCTGCCGGTCAAGCCGGGCGACCGAGTCGCCACCCTGGTGTCGCTGACCCTCACGCCACTGGCCGTCACGGACGGGCTGGCCGGCTGGGACGGCCGCGGTGAGCAGGTCCCGGCCACCGGGCACGCCATCCTGTTCGGGCGCTCGGTGGTGGCGGTGCTGCCCGACGACCTGCCGGCCGAGCTTGCGCTGGCGGTCTACGACGTGTGCGGCGCCCCGGCGCTGGTCGACCGGGTCGTGCGCGGCTACACAACAAAAGTGGCAGCCGAGCCGTCCGTTCCGGCCTCGGATGCACGCGTGGGCTACCACTCCGAGGTGCCCACGGTGGCGGTGCTCGGCGGGGCTGGCAAGTCCGGGTCGCTCGCGCTGGCGGCGGCGCGGCGGGCGGGTGCGCGTACGGCGGGGATCGTGGTCTCGCCGAGCGAGCGTGACGCGCTGACGCGGGCCGGGCTGGCCGACGCGGTGGCGATCGCCGACGCCCGCGACCCGGTGGCGGTGTCGAGCGCGGTGGCCCAGGCGCTGGGCGGGCCGGCCACGGTGACCGTGGTGTGCGTGGACGTGCCGGGCTGCGAGCACGGCGCGATCCTGTCCACCGGCAGTGGCGGCACGGTGATCTTCTTCTCGATGGCGACCAGTTTCCCGGCGGCGGCGCTCGGCGCGGAGGGTCTGGCGGCGGACGTGACCATGCTGATCGGCAACGGCTATCTGCCCGGGCACGCGGAGTTCGCGGTGGACCTGCTGCGTCAGGAGCCGGCCGTCCGCGCGCTGTTCGAGAAGCGGCTCGCGGGACACTGACCGGCATGACTCTTTTCACGGGCGGCCGGTTCTACGCGGCCGCCGATCCCAAGGCGACCGCGATGCTCGTGCGCGACGGGCGGATCGCGTGGCTGGGCGACGCGTCCGAGGCGCCGGCCGCGGACCTGACGGTGGATCTCGGCGGTGCGCTGGTGACCCCGGCGTTCGTCGACGCGCACGTGCACGCCACCGACACCGGCCTGGCGATCGACGGGCTCGACCTGTCCGGCGTGCGCTCGGCGGGGGAGCTGCTCGACGCGGTCGCGGCGTTCGCGGCGACCCGGCCGGCCGACGGCGTGGTGCACGGGCACGGCTGGGACGAGTCGACCTGGCCCGACCAGACCCCGCCGTCCGCGGCCGAGCTCGACCGCGCCGCCGCCGGCCGCCGCGTCTATCTGTCCCAGGCCTCGATCCACTCCGCGCTGTGCTCGACGTCGCTGCTGGCGACGGCCGCCGGAGCGGACGGCTACGACGCCTCCGGCTGGGTGCGCGAGCAGGCCCACCACGCGGTGCGTGAGGTCGCGCTGCGATCGCTGACCCCGGCCCAGCGCACGGCCGCGCAGCGCACCGCGCTCGAACGGGCCGCGTCGATGGGCATCGCGGCGGTGCACGAGTGCGGCGGCCCGGGCACCTCCAGCGAGGCGGACTTCGCGTCGGTGCTGGCGCTCTCCGGCCAGGGTCTGCCGCAGGTCTTCGGCTATTGGGGCGAGCTGGGCGGCGCGGCCAAGGCCCGCGAGATGGGCGCGGCCGGCGCGGGCGGAGACCTGTACGCGGACGGCGCCCTCGGCTCCCGCACGGCGTCGGTGCGAGAGCCCTACACCGACGTCCCGGGCCATGGCGAGGCGTTCCTGACCGCCGAGCAGGTCGGCGAGCACCTGCTCGACTGCGTGAGCGTCGGTGTGCAGGGCGGTTTCCACGCGATCGGCGACGCCGCCATCGAGACCGTCCTGGAGGGCTTCGCGATCGCGGCCAAGGCGATCGGCGTCGACCGGCTCCGCGAGGGCCGGCACCGGATCGAGCACGTCGAGCTGATCGACCGGGCGATGATCGCGCGGATGGTCGAGTTCGGCGTGGTGGCCAGCGTGCAGCCGGTGTTCGACCTGCTCTGGGGCGGCGCCGGCCGGATGTACGAGCAGCGCCTCGGCCTGCGGCGGGCGATGGCGTCGAACCCGATCGGGCAGCTGCACGCCACCGGCGTCGCGCTGGCCTTCGGCTCGGACTCGCCGGTGACCGCGCT
The DNA here is from genome assembly GCF_055586225.1 of Actinoplanes sp. NPDC051388. Lineage (NCBI taxonomy): Bacteria > Bacillati > Actinomycetota > Actinomycetes > Micromonosporales > Micromonosporaceae > Actinoplanes > Actinoplanes sp. NPDC051388. Next base: position 360,479 of record NZ_JBVJIP010000009.1, read on the forward strand.
GGACCCGTGGACGGTGGTGGCGGCCGCGGCGGCGCCCCGCAACCCGGCCTTCCGGATGAGCGTGCGGGCGGCGTTCGCGGCGTCCTCGCGGGGTGGCTGGCGGGCGGCCGGCCAGGACGGGGCCGGCGTGCTGTCGCCGGGCTCGTCCGCGACGTTCGCGGTGTGGGAGACGCCCGGCGGGGTGGACCACGGGCTGCCGCGGCTGCTGCCCGATGTGGACGGTGTGGTCCCGGCCCGGCCGGTGTGCCGGCGCACGGTGCTGCACGGCGAGACGATCTACGAGGGGTAGGACATGGCAGGGAAGCTGGATCTGGATCCGCGCGTGGTGCGGCGGGCGCGGCGGCTGGCCGCGCGGGCCGGGCAGCCGGTGGTCGACCTGGCGCGCTCGCACACCACGGTGTCGGTGGAGCGTGCGGTGCTGCGGCTGGCCGGGGTGACCGGCGCCGATCCGGACGGCATTCCCTGGGTCAACCGGTTGGTCGACGCCGTGGTGGCGGATGTCGGGCTGGCGCACGGGGTGGCGGTGCCGGTCTACGACGCGTTGCTGACGCAGGGCTTCGGGGATGTCACGGAGCTGGCGCAGAAGGCGGCGGCGGGGGCGGTGCGGTTTCGCGTACCCGAAAAGCCGTTGACCGCCCGCCGGGCCGCCACCAAGGCCGCGCGCGCCGGCCTGGCGCGCGTCGACAAACGCCGGGCCGAGCGGGAACGCCTGGTCAAGCGGCTCGGTGACGCCCCGCGCCGGCCGTGGATCTATCTGATCGTGGCGACCGGCGACATCCACGAGGACATCCCGCAGGCGCAGGCCGCGGCCCGGGCCGGCGCGGACGTGATCGCGGTGATCCGGTCGACCGGGCAGTCGCTGCTCGACTACGTGCCCGAGGGCGCGACCCGGGAGGGCTTCGCCGGCACCTACGCGACCCAGGAGAACTTCCGGCTGATGCGCGCGGCCCTCGATGAGACGTCCCGCGAGCTGGGGCGTTACGTCCGGCTGACGAACTATGCGAGCGGCCTGTGCATGCCGGAGATGGCGGTGCTGGCCGGCCTGGAACGCCTCGACATGATGCTGAACGACTCGATGTACGGGATCCTGTTCCGCGACATCAACCCGATCCGCACCTTCGTCGACCAGCGCTTCTCCCGCCAGGTGCACGCCCGCGCCGGGATCATCATCAACACCGGCGAGGACAACTACCTGACCACGGCGGACGCGGTCGAGGCGGCGCACACGGTGACGGTGTCGCAGCTGCTGAACGAGTTCTTCGCGCACGAGGCCGGCCTCGAGGACTGGCAGCTCGGCATCGGGCACGCGTTCGAGATCAACCCGGACGTGCCCGAGTCGTTCCGGCTCGAGCTGGCGCACGCGCTGCTGGCCCGCGAGCTGTTCCCGGAGGCCCCGCTGAAGTGGATGCCGCCGACCAAGCACATGACCGGCGACGTGTTCCGCGGCAACCTGCTGGACGGCTTCTTCAACCTGGCCGGCGTGCTGACCGGCCAGGGCATCCTGCTGGTCGGCATGATGACCGAGGCGGTGGTCACGCCGTGGCTGTCCGACCGCGACATCGCCCTGCAGAACGTGCGCTACGTGCTGAACGCGGCTGGTGGCCTGCACGAGGACCTGGTCCCGGCCCGGAACGGCTTCATCCAGCGGCGCGCCCACCTGGTGCTGGACGAGGCGGTGGACCTGCTGTCCCGGATCGCCGACGACACGCTGCTCAACGCGATCGCGGACGGCACGTTCGGCATCATGAAGCGCCCGGCCGACCGCGGCAAAGGCCTGAACGGTGTTGCCCGCCACGCAGACGACTACTTCAACCCCGTAACCTCCCTGCTGGAGCAGCCACAATGAGGATTTTGCGGTTTACTTGCAGGATGATGCTTCAGGATCTCCGAGACGGCCGGCATGCTGCGTAGCTTCCGGGTTGAGAATCACCGGTCGATCCGAGATGAGCAGGAATTGTCGCTGATCCCGGCCTATGACCAATCACGTCCCGTCGTGTCGGTCGCTGCGATCTTCGGTGCCAACGCCTCTGGCAAGTCCAACCTGCTCGATGCGCTGCGATGGATGCGGAGTGCCGTTCTCCATTCCTATCGGAGCTGGGAGCCGGAGTTCGGAATTCCACGCAACCGATTTCGACTGCGTGCCGATGACGCTGCGAGCTCCTTCACGGTCGATCTGATGATCGACGGTGTCCAATTCTTGTACGGCATGAAGCTCGACTCGGAAGCGATCGAGGAGGAGTGGCTCTACTCCTATCCGCACGGCCGCGAGCGAGTCATCTTCGAGCGCCACGGCAAGAAAGTCGAACTGGGGTCGACAGTCCCGGAACGCCGGGCCCGCGCGGAAGTGCTCGGCGGCCTTCTGCGGGACAACTCCCTGCTGCTCAGCGTTGCCGTCCAGGCCGCTCAGGCCGAGGTGCTTCCGATCTACCGATGGTTCCGCCAGGCATTGCGCTTCGCCGATCATCCTCGCGACGGGCTGACAGACCGTGTTCAGGTGGCGATCCGCCGGTTCCCCTCGTTCGTCGATCTGGTCAAGGTCGCAGATCTCGGCATCTCCGCGGTTGAGGTCGTGGAGACCCTCGTCCCGCCATCCGCCGTGGAGGTCGATCAAGCGGATCGGAGGATCAGCCTCATCAAGCAGTCGGTCCGTCGCGAGCTCGTCTTCCGGCACGGTGACGAGGGCATCGCCATGGGTCCAGAAGATCAGTCCGATGGCACCCTTGCCTGGACCGACCTCCTGATCTCGGCTCTGCATGCCCTGAACGACGGTGCTGTCATGGCCGTCGACGAGGTCGACGCGAGTCTCCACCCGAGGTTGACTGCCCGGCTGATCGAGCTCTTCCGAAGCCCGGAGACCAACAGCAGGGGAGCGCAACTCGTGTTCACCACGCACGATGCGACGTTGCTGGGCACGAACCTCGGAGACGAAGTGCTGATGCGCGACGAGATCTGGTTCGTGGAGAAGAAGTCCAGTGCCACCACGCTGTACCCACTGTCCGACTTTCATCCGCGCAAGGGTGAGAATCGCGAACGCCGCTATCTGGCGGGCAGTTACGGGGCGGTACCGGTGGTGTTCGAGGACTCCCTCGTGAAGGCGATGATCGCGACGAGAGCGGATGGCAGCGATGGCTCGGCATGAGCCGGCTCGTCCGCGCCGCTCATCGAGGCGTCAACCGGGCCCGATCATCCTGATCGTCATCGGCGCCAAGAGCACCGAAGGCGACTACCTGGAAGGCCTGCGGCTGGACTCCGAGCTGGCGACCGTGACGATGAAGTTTGTGAAGAAGCCCGGATCGCCGGACCAACTGGTTCAGCACGCGCGTGCTTCGTTCCGATTGGACGACTACGACGAGGTCTGGTGTGTGACTGATGTCGACCAGTTCGAGCGGGAAGGCGGAAAGGTGACCATGGCCATGGCACTCGCCGAGAAAGCGGGCATCAACGTCGCCGTTTCCAATCCGTGCTTCGAACTGTGGTTGTTGCTCCATCACGAGGCGTGCACGGCCTATTGCGCCGACCACGAGGCCGTAAACCGCAAACTCAGGAAGCACGTCCCCAGCTACGCCAAGAACAGCTTGCGCTGGGAAGACTTCGTGGATGGGCTGGACGATGCCATCGCGCGTGCCAAGAAGCTGGATCCGAGCGGGCAGGACCACGCCCGCAACCCGTCGACGGGCATGTGGCGGCTGGTCAGCACACTCCTGGAGAAGGAATGACGATCGTTCGTCCCTATGGGGACACCACCGGCGACGGCATGGTGCAGGTGTCGTTCACCCTGCCGATCGCGCACGACAAGCGGGCCGAAGGCGCGGCGCTGCAGCTCGCCGCCAAGATGGGCATGGAACCGGCGATGCTCGTGCACGCCAAGCAGATGGGCGACGGCTACACCTTCTTCGTCGTCTACGGCCGGGTCGCCCACCTGGTGGACACCGAGCAGGTGCAGGTCGTCGAGCGCGACTTCCCGCTGCTGTCCGCCAAGGAGGTCAACGCGACAGTCAAGCGCAAGCTGCGGCGGCGGCTGAGCGTGGTCGGGGCGTGCATCGGCACCGACGCGCACACCGTCGGGATCGACGCCATCCTCAACCTCAAGGGCATCGCGGGGGAGAAGGGCCTGGAGTCCTATCGGGAGCTGGCGGTGACCAACATGGGCGCGCAGGTGTCCGTGCCCGACCTGGTGGAGACGGCCCGCGCGCAGAAGGCCGACGCCGTGCTGGTCTCGCAGGTGGTCACCCAGCGCGACGCGCACCTGCACAACACCCGGGCGATGGCGGCGGCGTTCCGTGAGGCGCTGCCGGCCGGGAAACGCCCGCTGCTGATCGTCGGCGGGCCGCGGTTCGACGAGCTGATGGCGGGTGAGCTGGGCGTGGACCGGATCTTCGGCCGGGCCACGACGCCGCGCGAGGTCGCTTCCTATCTGGTGCACGCCGTTGTGGAGAAGAAGTCATGATCACTGTCACGCATCGCCGCTACGTCCCCTACGCCCACGCGCACTACGCCGGGCATCTGGTCGACGGGGCCTATTCGCTCGGGCTGTTCGGCGACGTCGCGACCGAGGTGTGCATCCGGCTGGACGGCGACGAGGGGCTGTTCGCGTCGTATTCGGACGTGCAGTTCCAGGCGCCGGTCCGGGCCGGCGACGTGCTCGAGGTGACCGCGACGGTGACCCGGATGGGCTCGCGCTCGCGGACCATCGACTTCCGCGCCGAGGTGGTCTGCCGCGGCACCGAGGGATCGGGCGCTTCCGTTCTGCCGGAGCCGATCGTGGCGGTGACCGCGACGGGCACGGTGGTCGTCCCCGCGAAGCCGTGAGCTTCGCCGTCTGCGTCGACGTCGGGTCCACGTACACCAAGGCCTGCCTGGTCGACCTGGACGGCGGCGGCCTGGTGTCGCGCGCGGAGGTGCCGACCACGGCGGGCTCGGATGTGCTGACCGGTCTCGACGAGGCCGTCGGCCGGCTGGGCGGGACCGGGCCGATCCTGGCCTGCTCGTCCGCGGGCGGTGGGCTGCGGCTGGCGGTGGTCGGTTACGAGGCGCTGGTCACCGCCGAGGCCGGGCATCGGGTCGGGCTTTCGGCGGGCGCCCAGGTGGTGCACGTCGCGGCCGGCGCGCTGGACGGCGCGGCCGTCGCCGCCCTGCGGGCGTCGCGTCCGGATGTGATCCTGCTGGTCGGTGGCACCGACGGCGGCGACGGCGAGATCCTGGTGCACAACGCCCGGCGGCTGGGCACGGCCCGGGTGCGGCTCCCGGTGGTGGTGGCCGGCAATTCTTCGGTACGCGACCAAGCCGCGTCCCTGCTGACCGAACGCGGCCTGACGGTGACCGTCACCGGAAACGTCCTGCCGCGCATCGGCGAGCTCGATCCCGGCCCGGCCCGGGCGGCGATCCGCTCGGTGTTCCTCAGGCACGTCATCGGCGGCAAGCGGCTGTCCCGGGGCCGCCGGTTCGCGTCGCTGGTCCGCGCGGCCACCCCGGACGCGGTGCTGGCCGGCGTGGAACTCCTCGCCTCTGCGCTGTCCACCGGGGTCCTCGTGGTTGACGTCGGGGGAGCGACCACGGACGTCTACTCCTCGCTGGTGCCGGATGCCGAGCTGTCCACCGGGCCGCGCCGGGACGTGGCCGGCACGCAGTGGCTCTCCCGCACGGTCGAGGGTGACCTGGGCGTGGCGGTCAGCGCGGCATCGACGGCCGCCGCCGCGGCTGCTGCTCGTCTTCGCATTCCGGAAATGTCCGACCCGGTCGCGCTGGCCTCCGCCGCGGCCACCATCGCCGCACGCCGCCACGCCCGCGGCCGCGACCTCCGGTCCGTCACGCTCGTGGTGGGGTCCGGCGGGGTGTTGCGCCACGGCGGGGGGACAGCCGTCCTGGACGCCTTGCTGGGCGACACCGGCGGCGGCTGGGCGGTCCCGTCCCGCGCCCGTCGGATGATCGACACCGAGTACGTGCTGGCCGCGGCCGGGCTGCTGGCGGCCGACCATCCGGAGGCGGCCACCGGCCTGCTGAACGGCATGTAGACCGTTCGGGTACACCCGATGACACGCCGAGGAACGCGACACGCCCGTGCGCGGGACGGACGGTTGACAGGCGGGCGGGGGTCGGACGTACCGTCCTTAGGTCCCAACGCGGGAAGGCAGTTGTTGTTCGCTTCGTTCCTTCGCCCACTGGCCGCGCACGAGCCCACGCCCTGGGATCGCGCGCACGCCAGGTCCAGGGGGTGGGGGTCGGCGGGGCGGCGCGGACCAATGTGCTTTTCCGGCGTGGGCCAGGGGGTGGAACGGGGCCAGTAGACAACGACGCGGCGGGGGCAGCCAGCCCGCGGTGTGCCGGTCCGAAGGTGTTCGCGATGCCGCCTGCCACGTCGTCCGCGGGCGGACCAAGGGAGCAGCGGGGGGGGGGGGGGGGGGGGGGGGGGGGGGGGGGGGGGGGGGGGGGGGGGGGGATGGCGGGCGCTATGTTTTCGCTCTTATCCGCG
>NZ_JBVJIP010000009.1:366957-369998 GCF_055586225.1 Actinoplanes sp. NPDC051388
CACACCCCCCCTGGTTTTTTTTTGTCGGGGTTTGTCCTCGCCCCCTCCTTCCCCTTCGTCGTGGGGGGGACCGGGGGCCCCCCCCCCCCCCCCCCCTCCCCCCCCCCCCCCCCGCTTTCCACATCCTCGCAATCCGTCCGTGATCTGCCGGCAGGTAATCTTCCGGCCGTGGAGATGACCCTGCTGCCGCCACCCGCAGCGCCCGCTCCGGCACCCGCGCCCGCCCCGATCCAGGGGCCGCTGCGGCTGTGGGTGTCGCTGGTGCTGGCGGTGCTCGCCGGGGCCGCGTTGCTGCTGGCCCTGCCGCCCTACGGGGTGTGGTGGCTGGCGCCGCCCGGAGTGGCGCTGCTCGCCGTGGCCACCCACCGGCGGCGGTTGCGCGGCGGCTTCGGCGTCGGCCTGATCGCCGGCCTGGTGCTCTTCTATCCGCTGCTCTGGTGGACCACGTTCGCGGCCGGCTGGCTGCCCTGGGTGCTGCTGTCCACCGTCCAGGCCGCGTTCATCGGCCTGCTCGGTCTCGCCTCCGCCTGGGTGTCGCCGCTGATCGACCGGTGGCGGGCGTTGTGGCCGCTGCTCGCCGCCCTGCTCTGGACAGCGATGGAGGCGGCCCGCGACCGGGCGCCGTTCGGCGGCTTCCCGTGGGGCCGGCTCGCGTTCAGCCAGGACGACGCGCCCGTGCTGCGGCTGGCCGTGTGGGGCGGCGCGCCGCTGGTCACCTTCGCGGTGGCCGCCACCGGCGGTGTGCTCGCCGCCCTGTTCTGGCGCCGCCGGTTCAGTCCCGCGGCGCTGGGTTTCGTCGCGCTCGGCGCCCTGCTGGTGGCCGGCCCGATGCTGGTGCCGGTCGCCGAGCCGTCCGGCCCGACCCGGGTGGTGGCGATCGTGCAGGGCAATGTGCCCCGGCTCGGACTCGACTTCAACGCCCAGCGCCGCGCCGTGCTGGACAACCACGTCAACGGCACGCTGCAGCTGGCCAACGACGTCGCCGAGGGCAAGCAGCGGCAGCCCGATCTGGTGGTCTGGCCGGAGAACTCGAGCGACATCGACCCGCTGCGCAACCAGGACGCGGCGCAGCAGATCGCCCGCGCCGCCGAGATCATCAAGGTGCCGATCCTGGTCGGCACGGTGCTGCGCACCGACAAGCCCAACGAGATCAAGAACGCCGGGCTGCTGTGGATGCCGGTCACCGGCCCCGATCAGTCCCAGACCTACATCAAGCGGCACCCGGTCCCGTTCGCGGAATACATGCCGTTGCGCCCGATCGCCCGCTTCGTCGCCGGCGAGAAGGTCGATCTGGTCCGCGACATGCTGTCCGGCACCACCCCGGGCGTCGTGCGCACCGACCGGATCACGGTCGGCGACGTGATCTGCTTCGAGGTGGCCTATGACGAGATCGTCCGCGACACGGTCACCGGCGGCGCGCAGGTGCTGGCCGTGCAGACCAACAACGCCACCTTCAACGAGGCGGAGGCCCGCCAGCAGCTCGCCATGGTGCGGCTGCGCGCGGTCGAGCACGGCCGCGAAGCCCTGATGGTGTCCACGGTCGGGGTGTCGGCCTTCGTCGATGCATCCGGTCGCGTCAAGGCGTCGACCGGCTTCAACGTCCCAGCGGTGGTGGTCGGTGACATGCGCCTGAACGCGACGCGTACGCTAGCGACGCGTTCGGGTCACCTGCCCGAGGTGGCGGCCGCCGCACTGGCCGTCATCGCCCTAGCCGGGGCGCTGCCGCTCCGCCGCCGGCGTCGTGGCGCGGCCCCCGAGTCGACGAGTCCGGAGGAACGGTGAGCGAGGCGGAAGGATATCCGGGGATCGGTCGGGTCCTCGTGATCATCCCTACCTACAACGAGGCGGAGAACATCCGGTTGATCGTCGAACGGGTGCGTCGCGCGGTCCCCTCGGTGGACATCCTCGTCGCGGACGACAACTCCCCGGACGGCACCGGCGGCATCGCCGACGAGCTGGCCGCCGCCGACGACCACGTGTTCGTCCTGCACCGGGCCGGCAAGCAGGGCCTCGGCGCGGCATATGTGGCGGGCTTCGCGTGGGCCAAGGACAAGGGCTACGACGCGGTCGTCGAGATGGACGCGGACGGCTCGCACGCCCCCGAGGAGCTGACCACGCTGCTCGACGCGCTGCGGGAAAACGACGCGGTGCTCGGCACGCGCTACATCCCGGGCGGCTCGGTGCACAACTGGCCGATGCACCGGCTGGTGCTCTCCCGCGGCGGCAACATCTACATCCGGATGGCGCTCGGCATGCCGTTCCGCGACGCCACCGGCGGCTACCGGGCATACCGGATGACCGTGCTGGACGCGATCGACGTCGAGACCGTGGCGTCGCAGGGGTACTCGTTCCAGGTGGAGCTGGCCTGGCGCGCCTACCGCGGCGGCTTCAAGGTGGTCGAGGTGCCGATCACGTTCACCGAGCGGGTGCGCGGCGACAGCAAGATGAGTTCGAACATCTTCCGCGAGCAGTTGTTGCGCGTCACCACATGGGGTCTGCAGGCCCGCCGCGACACCCTGATGAGCAAGCTGGGCCGCCGCCCGCGGCAGGGAGACAACTGGCCGTGACCCCGCGCGGGCGTGTCATGCTGGAGGTATGAAACGCCGGGGTCTGGCCTTCCTTCCGATCGGTCTCCTGCTGCTCGCCGTGGCCGAGATCGCCGTGTTCATCTCCGTCGTGCACTTCGCCGGCGCCGGCTGGACGTTGCTCGCGCTGGCCGTGACCAGCCTGGTCGGCCTGGTGCTGCTGCGCCGCGAGGGCATCCGCGGGTGGCGGGCGTTCCGGGCCGCCGCCGAGGCCGGGCAGCCGCCGGGGGAGCAGGTCAGCAACTCGCTGGTCGGGCTGCTCGGCGCGCTGCTGCTGGCGATGCCCGGGTTCATCAGCTCGCTGGCCGGTCTGCTGCTCGTGGTTCCGCCGTTCCGCAACCTGGCCCGGGGGGGGGGGGGGGGGGGGGGGGGGGGGGGGGGGGGGGGGGGGGGGGGGGGGGGGGGGGGTGGGGGGGGGCGGGGGGGGGGGGGGTGGGGGGGAGGAGAAATAAGAAG
>NZ_JBVJIP010000010.1:0-264565 GCF_055586225.1 Actinoplanes sp. NPDC051388
AGAGGGCGGGGTGGCGACGGCGGGGGCGTCCGGACGCCCCGCGCCGGCACTCGAGGGGCGGGGGGGAAGGAGAGTGCCCACCCCCCCCCCCCCCCCCCCCCCCCCCCGCGCGGGGTCAGTCGTCGTTCTTGATGGTGCCGGTTGCGGTTACGGCCGTGGTGCGCAGGGCGGGGGACAGTGCTCCCGCTTGGAGGGTCAGGGTTTCGTTTCGTTCGACGAAGCGGTCGCCTCGGATGCGGACCGTGAAGGATGTTGTGGTTTTGCCGGCGGGGATTGTCTGGCAGCCGAAGAAGAGGTCGAAGTCGATCAGCGGCAGGGCCGTTACCGGGGTGGCGGTGGCGCAGGCCGTGATCGGGACCGAGACCGGGCGGGACAGGGTCACCGGGAAGGTCAGCGCGGTGGTGCCGCGGTCGCCCTCGTTGGCTGATGCGTCGCCGACCGAGAGGGCTGCCTTCGAGTGGAAGCGGGCGATCTGGGGGTCGTGGTCGCTCGAACCCATCGAACCGTTGGTCTCGTCGTCGGCGGACCAGTCCGCGTTGATGTGGGCGGCTCGGATCTGGATCAGGTCGTCGTGCAGCGCCTTGTTGACGAAGAGCTGGTCCAGGGTTTGCGCCTGGCCCTCGAAGACATACGAATATGCCGACTGGGGCACGTCGGCGACCAGGTCGTCCCACAGGTTGCTCAGGCCGGCCCGATAGAGCGGGCCCAATTGGTCGCCCGGGTTGGACGGCACGGGGTCGTCGGGGCGGGGGAAGACATTCAGATCTCCGCCGTACGCGATGCGCGCGTGCGCGTTGCCCGCGGAGATCGCGGTGGTGATCGCCGCGCCGTAGGCGGCCTGTTCGCGGCGCTGGCCGACGCGGCCGTCGGGGCCCGATGAGAAGTGGTTGCTGATCGCCCACACCGGGAACGACTCGGCCGCGCCCGGCGCCACGCGCACGTTGAAGAGGCCCACCTGCGGCGCCCGGGTGAAGACGTTGACGCCGTCCACGCCGGTGGAGCGGTCCACGTCGGCGGGCAGCACGGCGTTCAGCGTCTTCGGGTTCGAGACGTCGGAGTTCGTCGGCAGCGGCTCGCTGCGGTAGACCACCGCCGGGGTCGCGCCCAGCACCGGGTCGGTTGGCGACGGGGTGGCCAGTGCGACGCGGTCGGTGCGGAACAGGAAGGCCGCGACGATGCCGCGGGCGTCCGCGCCGGAGCGGTCGAAAGCGGCGTCGTACGCGGGTCCGCCGGCCGCCTGGATGGTCAGCGCCAGCTCCTGCAGGGTGTCCGGCTTGCCGTCGGCGTTGTCGGTCGCGCCGCAGCTCAGCGCGCTTGCGACGACCGAGCAGATGTCCTGGTCCTCGGCCTCCTGGGCGAGGATCAGGTCCGGCGCGTGCATCTTGGTCGCGATCTGGCCCGCGAGGTCGGCCAGCTTCCGCTCATATGCCGCGGCCGAGGCGGGGACGTAGTCGAACGGCGGCGAGACGCCGGGGCAGCCCGTGTTGCCGAGGAAGTCGCAGCCGTCGAACGGGTCGTCCCGGAAGTCGTACAGGTTCTCCACGTTGTAGGTGGACACCGCGAACTCCGACGATCGGCGGGCCGGCGACGGCGGGTTGTTCCGGGACGGGTCGGCGCCGGTCGTGAAGGCCAGCGAGGACGGCTGGATCCCGTACTTGTTGAAGGCGTAGTAGACGCCGCCCACCGCGTCGCCGGACAGCAGGTCGAACGTCTTCGCCGGCGGCAGCAGCACGGTGTTGTCGCCGGCCAGCGCCTTGAGGCCCATCGGGCCGACCAGCACGCGGTTGCCGTTGCCGTTGTCGACCAGGCCGGGCTGGTCGTCCAGCGGGTGCGCGTCCCGGAAGACCCGCCGCGCATAGGCGTCCGTGCGATCGAGCAACGGGTCGTCCCGGTCGATCAGGTAGATCTCGGCGTCCGCGGTGCTGCCGAACACGTTGCGTCCGGACACGGCCTGCGCGCCGGCGCGTACCCGCATCTGCTCGCCTTCGTGCCGCTCCCAGAAAGCCAGCGCCTCGGTGAGCGACGCCGGCGGAGCCGCGTCGGTGATCGCCCACTCGCCGGCTGGAACGTCCGAGGCCAGCTCGCTGACCAGGGACGCGCCGGACAGTTGGGTGAGGTTGAAGAACTCCGACACCCGCGCCCGGATCACCACCTCGTCGCCGACGGTCGGCACGTAGCCGCCGATCAGCGAGGTGAACCCGCCCATGAAGACGAAGACGCCGTCCGACGTGGCCGCGTCGCCGTCCTCGGTGCCGAGCCGGCTCTGCAGGAAGAAGCCGTATTGATTGGCGCCGGCCGAGGTGCGGGCCAGCGTCTTCTGCGTGATGACGCCGCGCACGTCGTAGAGCGTCGCGCTGGTGCCGTTGCCGGAAGCCGGCGCGAGCGGTGATCGGGCGGCGCTGCCTTGGACGGAGCCGATGGCGAGTGGCTCGTCGGCGGCCAGCGCGGCGCCGGGAAAGAGGAGAGCCGCGAGTAACGGCGCAGTGATCAAGGGCAATATGCGGGGGTAACGCACGAAGCCTCCACAGCGGAGCTGAACCAGGGTTAAGGGGAGACCCTAAATCCCCAGCTCAGTCCGTGGGTTCCAGGCTCTGTACCAGTTGCGCAACGTCGGCCGTGTATTCGAACCAGTCCCGGTCCGACTGGAAGCCCAGATCCGCGTTGACCTTGAGCATCGACTCGTTGTGCTGCGCGTTCCAGGTCTGCACTTCGAGCAGGTCCGGCTCGGCGGTGCGCAGCTCGAACAGCATGCGCGCCTTGATCGCCCGGTCGATGCCGTAGCCGCGGTGGTCGCGCACGACGATCGTGTCGTACTGATCGGCGCGCTCCGGGTGCTGCGCCGGCACCACCACCTCGGTCAGGCCGGCCACCTCGCCGCTCTGCTCGTGGATGGCCAGCACGACGTACGGCTTCAGGCCACGCTTGTGCAAGGTCTGCAGGCTGTCCTTCAACCGCTGCGGGTCGGAGCTGCGCGGCTGCAGGTCGGTGTCGTTGTCGTCGGACTGGGCCTCGAGTTTCGCCTGCGCATAGGCCTCGAGCAGCTCGTCGGACGGCCCGCCGGGGAAGTATTCCACCCGGTAGCCGCTGCTGATGCCGCGGGACATGTCACCCAGCGCCGACCAGTCCACCTTGGACAGCACGAGCACACTGCGCGTCTCGACATACTCCTTCTCGAAACCGAGGGACTCGTAGAACGCGATCGCCGGAGTGTTCCCGATGGCCTCAACCCCGATAGACGAAAAACCCTCCAGGTATGCCCGTCTTACGGCGACCGCCACCAGCTCGCGACCGAGTCCGCGCCGCCGCAACCGCGGGTGGACCAGCACCTCGAGCACGCCGATGTCGCCCAGGAGCAGCAGGTTGACATGCGCGAAGATGCCGCTGTCGCCCTCGGCCAGCCGATCGTCCTCGGCCACCCAGCTGATCCGGCGCTCACCCGGCATCGTCTCGGCCAGATAATCCCGGACCTGCACGGCCCGCCATGGTGGATCATCCGGGAGATCCACGGCCAGGACCGCGTTCACCGTCTCCACGAGCGACTGGATCTCACCATCCGTGGCCGCCCGCGGATCCCATTCCCGCACTCTCACCCGTACAGCTTGCCGTTAGAAGGCAGGAACGGGAAGTGCAAGTTGCTCTTTTGTACGGGCCCGGTAACGATGAGTTGTCAAACCCGGCTGCGTTGGCCATAGTCATTGGCCGCCTCGAAGACCTTCTGCGCGTACGGCCGCACCGCGTTGTACGACAGGATCGCGTCCCACCAGGCGTCCGCCTTGGACATGTCCCGCCCGCCCTGACACAGATAGAGGGCCGCCGCCAGCGCCGCGTCGTCGATGTCGTTCGGGTCGGCGAACCCGCTGTTGTCCGCGTCCACCTGCATGGTCTTCCAGGTCGCCGGGATGAACTGCAGCGGGCCGACCGCCTTGTCAAAGGTGGTGTCGGTGTCGACCACCCCCTGGTCGGTGTCCCGGATCAGCTGCCGGCCGCCCTTGCCGTCCAGAGGCAGACCGTAAATCGGTGGCTGCACCGAGCCGTCCGCCCCCAGCACGGCACCGTTCGCACTGCCGTGCGAGGACTCGACCTTGGCGATGGCGGCGACGGTGGTCCAGCTCAGGTGGCAGTTCGGGGCGGTGCGGGCGGCGACCAGCTCGGCGTACCCATAGGCCTGAACCGCGACCACCGGAATGCCGACCCGCGTGCCCACACCCTGCGCCCAGCCCTGCAGGGCGTCTGCCGGACGCGCACCGCCGACGTTGTTCCCCGGCAGGACGGGCGGGTTGCTGAATCCGCCGGAGGGCACGCCGGGCAGTGCCGCGCCGCTCGGCGCGGACGGCGCGCCGGCGGCCTGCTCCAGCGGGAAGGCGGGGCGTGCGCTGGGTGCCGTCCCGGATTCCAAGGCTTTGGGTACGAGATAAGCGCCGGCCGTCCCCGCGACACCGATCAGCAGCACCGCGGCGATGGCGGGCACCAGCAGGCGGCCGGTCGGACGCTTGGCCCAGGCGTGCGTGGAGCGGGTGGCGGTCTTGGCGGCCCGGATCGGGTTGGCGTGCCGGAGCACCCGGGTGACCCGACGTCCCGAAGCGGCCGTGGTGACGACTTCGACCGGCTTGTCCAGATCGATCTTCACGTCCCCGGCGGGCTTGGCGTCGCCTTTGTCGGTCGGCTCAGTCTTGTCGGCGGACTCGGGCTTAGCGGCAGGCTCAGGCTTAGCGGCAGGCTCGGGCTTGGCAGCGGGCTCGGGCATGGCAGCCACGGGCGTGGGCGTCGGCTCGGCCTTGGCGGTCGGCTCAGGCTTGGCCGCAGGTGTCGACGGCTTGGCCGCAGGTGTCGACGGCTTGGCCGCAGGGGTCGACGGCTTGGCCTCAGGTGTCGACGGCTTGGGCTCGGCGGGCGCCGCCGCGTCCGGCTTGGGCTCCGCTGGGGCTTTTGCGGCCGGCTCAGGCGCCTTCTGCGTGGCCGGGCGCTCGGGAGCCGCTCCGGAACTGCCCAGCGGCCCACCGAGATGAGGCGCGGGCGGGCGGACCTCCGGCGCAGAACCGTCCGGGGGCAGGTTCGATGGGTTCTCGTGCCGCTCCGCCACCCGCCCGACACTACCCGGCGACGGCGAGCCACACGGGGCACCGGATCGCCGGTGCCGAGGCCTACCCTCTTCCCATGCCCCGCTATGACTACCGCTGCCGCGCGTGCGGAGACACCTTCGAGGTCAGCCGCCCGATGGCTGAGGCCACGGCCCCCGCCGCCTGCCCGCAGGGGCACGCGGACACGGTCAAGCTCCTGTCCACAGTCGCCGTCACCGGCCGGGGCGGCGGCAGCTCGCCGGCTCCCGCCGCCGGCGGTGGCTGTTGTGGCGGCGCCTGCGGCTGCTGAGCTCGACGCTCTCTGGATCAACCTCGCGGCCGCGTTCTTGTTCTTTCCTCCCGGTGGGAGGGAAGCTCGTTCGCGGTCTTGTCGTCGTGGCCGGTGATGCGTCTGCGTCGTCGGCCGGTTGCCGAGGGTGAGTGCTTGTCGCCGTTCGGGGGACGGGGCGATTGGTCCCGTCATCGACGGGTACGTCGCGAGATCTCCTGGGTGGAGCCTCACCCGGCTGTGGTGACGAGACAGCGATGGGCGACCGGCGACGGAGCGGAGGAGCGATTCGACGTGCTGGATGGGTGAAATCCGCAGGGACACTCCTGCGGGGCCGTCCGAACGGGCGGCCGGATCGATCCGCTTGCCGCGCAACCGGAAGTGAACCGCCTCGTTACGTCACGCGTAGTGCCGTGCGTAACCGTCGATGACCGGGTGAGTCGCTCGTCCGGGGTCGGCCGTGGCGGGAAGATGGTTACCGACCGTTTCTACGATGGTGGTAACCAATCACGGTGCGGCAGCATCGAATGCGATATCCCAAGGGCGGAGGGCTCTAACCGTGTCGGGTCGGACCGAGCTGCCGAGTGGGCTGGTGACCTTTATGTTCACCGACATCGAGGGCTCGACGCGACTGGCCCGGATGCTCGGAGAATCGTATGGCGCAGTCCTCGGCGCACATCGGAGAGTGCTTCGTGCTGCGCTGAGTTACTTCGGTGGACACGAGCTGTTCACTGAGGGTGACTCATTCTTCGTTGCCTTCGGCGACGCGTCGGCCGCGATCTCGGCGTGCGTCGCTGCACAGCGTGCACTCGCCGCGCACGATTGGCCGAGCCCCGACGCCCGCCCGCGAGTCCGCATGGGACTGCACACCGGCTGGGCCCGCCCGGCCAATGACGAATACGTCAGCGCCGAGGTGCACCGCGCGGCCCGGGTCGCCGCGGCGGCGCACGGCGGCCAGGTCCTCTGCTCCGAGGCCACCGCACTGGCCGCGACCACCTGGCCCGCCGCGATCTCCGGCACCTCCGCCTGGTCGGCGCGCAAAGACGAGACCCGGCAGGGCGAGGACCGGCAGGGCGCGGACCGGCAGGGCGAGGCCGGGCAGGGCGGGGATCAGCCGGGCGAGGGGCAGCCGGGCGAGGGTCAGCCGGGCGAGGGTCAGCCGGGCGAGGGTCAGCCGGGCGAGGGTCAGCACGGCAGCGGGTCGATGGCCGGGATCGACCTGCTCGACCTGGGGGTGTTCAAGCTCCGCGGGTTCGACGACGCCGAGCGGCTGTTCCAGCTGGTGGCGCCGGGTCTCGAGCGCGAGTTTCCCCGGCCGCGAACCCCGGGCGCCCCGACCAACAACCTCCCGGCCGCACTGACCTCCTTTGTGGGCCGCCGCACCGAGCTCGCCGACGTGACCGAACTGATCGCTGGGCATCGGCTGGTCACGGTGGCCGGTGCGGGTGGCGCCGGCAAGACCCGGCTCGCGCTGGCGGTGGGCGAGGCGTTGCTGACCGCGTACCCGGAAGGGGTCTGGCTGGTCGATGTGGCGAGCGTGAGCGGGCCGCAGAGCGTGCCGGCCGCGATCGCCGCCGCCCTCGGGTTGCGCGCCGAGCCGGGGCGCGCGATGACCGAGACGATCGCCGAGCAGTGTGCCGGGCGGCGAATGCTGCTGGTGATGGACACCTGCGACGCGGCCCTGGACGACACGGCCGCGGCGATCCGGCGGCTGCTCGCGCTCTGCCCGCAACTGGACGTGCTGGCCACCAGCCGGCAGCCGCTCGGGATTCCCGGCGAGGTCGTCTGGCGGATCCCGGCGATGCCGCCGGTCGAAGCGTTCGATCTGCTCAGCGCGCGCACGCGGGAGGCGCGCGGCGGTCTGGCGGTGAGCTTGGCGGAAAATGCGGACCTGGCCCGGGTGGCTTCCGGACTGGACGGTTCCCCGCTGGCCATCGAGCTCGCCGCGGCCCGGCTGCGGCTGCTGTCCGGCGCCCAGCTGGCCGGCCGGCTGGACGACCCGGTGACCGCGCTCGACGCTGGGCGCGAGGGCACGACCGACCGGCACGGCAGCCTGACCGCCACCATCGACTGGTCCTGCCGCACGCTCGGCGAGCACGCGATGGGCCTGCTGCGCCGGCTGTCCGTCTTCGCCGGGCCGGTTGACCTGCGCGCGGTCGAGTGGTGTGGCGACGACGCGCTGGCCGGGCTCACCGAACTGACCGACAAGTCCCTGGTGGACGTCCTGCCCGGCTCGCGCTTCCGGCTTTCGGCAACCATCCGGGGGTACGCGACCAAGCACCTGGCCGCCGCCGGTGACGAGCGGGCCGCCCGCAACCGGCACGTGGCCTGGGCACTGCACACCCTGGACGGTGTCGCGGTGGACACCGACGGTCAGCCCAGGACGGTCTCGCTGACCGAGGTGGCGCCGCACGTCGACGAGTGGCAGGCGGCGCTGCGCTGGGCGGCGACCGGTGGCAGCGTGCGCGCGGGGCTCAAGCTGGCCGGCGCGCTGGACCCGTGGTGGCGTGAGCACGGCGGCGCCCGCGAGGGTCGTGACCTGCTCTTCCGGCTGTACGGCCGGGTGCCCGGCGAGCACATCGCCCCGGCCGAGCTGGCCGGCGCCTATCTGGTGCACGCCGGTCTCGCCGACGACCACGACGAGCGCGCGCGTTTCCTGGGCCGGGCCGAGGACGTGGCCCGCCGCGCCGACGACCCCGCCCTGCTGGTCCGCGCGCTGGCCGGCGGCCGGATCGGACTGCTCGCCCATCGCCGCGAGGCCGAGGCGGAACAGCTCTGCCGCGACGTCATCGCGCGGGCCGAGCGCACCGGCGTGCCCGATGCGGCGCTGCCGGCCGTGGTGGCGCTCGCCGAGCTGCTGTGGCGCCGCGACGCCCTGGACGAGGCCGCGGAACTGCTCGGCGGCGCGCGACATCTGGAAGCCGGGCGGCCCGAGGACCGCGGGCGGCGTACCGTCGATTGGCTCCTGGGTTTGATCGCGCTCCGCCGCGGTGACCTGGTCGCCGCGCATGACCACCTGGTGGTCGCCCTTCGCTCGCGGCTGCGGCACGGCTTCCGGGGTGCGGCCGCCGACGCCGTGGCCGCGCTGGCCGTGCGCTGCGCGATGGGCGACGATCAGCGGACCGCGACGCTGCTCTTCGGTGGGTCGGAGGGCGTGCGAGGGGCGCGGCGCACCGAGATGTTCGGAGGCTTCTGGGCGCAGCAGCAGGCCGCCCTGCGCGCGTCGCTGGGTGACGCGGCCTTCGACACGGCCTATGCGGAAGGGGCCGACCAGGGCTTCGACCGGATCGTCGCGACCGCTCTCGCGGTGCAGCATCCCGACCTGGAGCACGGGTCGGCCCGCTTCGCGCTGCGGGGTTAGGCGAACGATCCCGCGTACTGCGCACGCTCCTTGGCCGGGAGCATCTGCCGGGCGCGCTCGAGGTCCGCGTCCTGCACGAAGGCGACCGAGCCGAACAGCGAAACGGCCTCGTAGTAGATCCAGGCCAGCGCATAGCAGGCCGGCCGCAGCAGGACGTTGTAGGTGGCGCACTTGCGCCGGAGATCCGCGTAGAACATCGAGTCCACCCGCGCCTTGTTGGCGTTGAACGTGCCGATGTCCTTGTAGTTGCGATAGCCGAAGTCGTGGTGCCAGCAGGACAGCTCGAAGTTGAAGCCGAGCGGGTTGTCGGGGCTGCTCGAGCAGTAGTCGGTGGACCAGTCGAAGCCGTATTCACGCCACGCCGCCTGGTTCTGGCGGGCGGAGTTCCAGGCGTTGTAGCTGGCGGCGGTGGTCTGGGTCCAGTTGCTGAGCACCTCGGGCTTGCTCGCCGCGGTCGCGTTGGCGACGGCGGCGGGCGCGAGCAGGGCCAGGACGGACACGAGAACCACCAGCGCGCGGCGGGCGTACCGGATCATTCGTCGACCTCCAGCGGCGCGGCCCCTTGTGGGGGCCGGGGAGGCCAGTCTTCGAGCGGCACCTGGCGGCATACAAGCAAGTCGATGTCCTTTTGCGAAACTTCGCCGTAACTTACTGGCGGGTATTCCCGCCCCGGACTTCTTGTGCTGTCCTGATAAATGGCCCAACGATCAGACGGCTATCGTGAGCACGTGCAAGCGGGCTACCGGTGATCCGTCTCCCCCTGACCCGGCAGGGGCCGCTGCGGGCGCTGGCCATCCGGATGGCGCTCGCGGTCGCTCTGGTGCTGGCCACGGTCACGATCATCTACCTCGACCGGGACGGCTACCGGGACGTCAACGACGACGGCCTCACTCTGCTCGACTGCTTCTACTACGCGGTGGTCTCGCTCTCCACCACCGGATACGGCGACATCACGCCCAGCACCCCGAACGCGCGCCTGGTGAACGTCCTGCTCATCACGCCCGCCCGGGTGCTCTTCCTGATCATCCTGGTCGGCACCACCCTCGAGGTACTGACCGATCAGTACCGCAACAGCCTGCGCGTCACGCGGTGGAGGCGGAAGTTGAAGGACCACATCATCATCTGCGGGTACGGCACCAAGGGCCGGGCCGCCGTGAGCGCGCTGCTCGAGACGGGCTACGACAAGTCCCGCATCGTGGTGATCGAGAACCGTGACGACGCGGTCCGCCAGGCCACCGCGAACGGCCTGGTGGTGATCGAGGGCAACGCCACCCGATCCGCGATCCTGCTGCAGGCGGACGTGAAGAACTGCAAGTCGGTGATCATCGCGACCGACAGCGACGAGGCGTCCGTGCTGATCACGCTGACCGTGCGGCAGCTGACCGCCGGCCAGGTGCGGATCATCGCGTCGGTCCGCGAGCAGGAGAACGCCGCGCTGCTCAAGCAGAGCGGCGCCCACCACGTGATCGTCAGCTCGGCCACCGCGGGCCGGCTGCTGGGCCTGACCACCACCGCGCCGCCGCTGATCGACGTGGTCGAGGACCTGCTCACCCCGGGCCAGGGCATGGCGCTGGCGATGCGCTCGGCCGAGCGCTCCGAGGTGGGTCAGAACCCGCGGCAGCTGCAGACCCTGGTGGTCGCGCTGATCCGCCGCGGCAAGGTGCTGCCGCTCGGCGGCACCGCGCAGGTCGCCATCGAGACCGGCGACATGCTGGTCTACATCCGCGACGAGGAGTCGACGGTCGCCGGAGTCAGCGTCTAGTTACAGGATCGTCCAGGTGTCGCCGGCGGTCAGCAGGCCGGCCAGCATCTCGTCCGGGGTGCCGTTGACCTGCGCCTTCGCGTCCTGCAGCTGCTTCTGCACGATTTCGTCATAGGACGGCCGGGCGACCGAGCGGAACACCCCGATCGGCGTGGTGCTGAGGTCGGAGCCGGAGAGCCGGGACAGCGCGAACGCATAGGCCGGGTCGTCGATCGTCGCGTCGTGCACCAGCGCCTGCTCGGAGGCGCCCTCGCGCACCTCGAGGCCGAAGCCGCCCTCCGGGTGGACCACGGAGAACCTGCCCTCCGGGCCGAAGGTGATCGGCTGGCCCTGCTCGAGCCGGATCAGGTGGTCGTCGCGGCTGCTCGGGTCCTTGATCAGCTCGAAGGCGTTGTCGTTGAAGATGTTGCAGTTCTGATAGATCTCCACGAACGCGGAGCCCTCGTGCTCGGCCGCCGCGCGCAGCACCGACTGCAGGTGCTTGCGGTCCGAGTCGATGGTGCGGGCCACGAACGTCGCCTCCGCGCCCAGCGCCAGTGAGAGCGGGTTGAACGGCGAGTCCGCCGAGCCGGCCGGCGTCGACTTGGTGATCTTCCCGATCTCCGAGGTCGGCGAATATTGCCCCTTGGTCAGCCCGTAGATCCGGTTGTTGAACAGCAGGATCTTCAGGTTCACGTTGCGCCGCAGGGCGTGGATCAGGTGGTTGCCACCGATCGACAGAGCGTCGCCGTCACCGGTCACCACCCAGACCGAGAGGTCGGGGCGCGAGGCCGAGAGGCCGGTCGCGATCGCCGGTGCGCGGCCATGGATCGAGTGCAGCCCGTACGTGTTCATGTAGTACGGGAATCGCGACGAGCAGCCGATCCCGGAGATGAAGACCGTGTTCTCCCGCGGGATGTTCAGCTCCGGCATGAACTGCTGGACCGCCGCCAGGATCGCGTAGTCACCGCAACCCGGGCACCAGCGGACTTCCTGGTCGGACTTGAAGTCCTTGGCGGTCAGCTTCACCGGAGTGATGGCCAAATTGCGGGAACTCAGTGTTGGGCTAGCCATTCTTGACCACGTCCTCGAGCATGTTCTCCAGGGTCGCGGCGGTGAACGGCAGGCCGCTGACCTGGTTGAAGGGGACCGCGTCGACCAGGTACTTCGCGCGGATCACGTGGGCCAGCTGGCCCAGGTTCATCTCCGGGATGACGACCTTGTCATATGCCCCGAGCACCTCGCCGAGGTTGGCCGGCAGCGGCGAGAGGTGCCGCAGGTGCGCCTGCGCGATCGGCAGCCCACGCTGGCGCAGCGCCCGGCAGGCGGCGCCGATCGGGCCGTAGGTCGAGCCCCAGCCCAGCACCAGCACCCGCGAGCTCTCGTCCGGGTCCTCGACCTCGATGTCCGGCACCGGGATCGACTCGATCCGCTCGGCGCGCATGCGCACCATGAACTCGTGGTTCGCCGGGTCGTACGAGATGTCGCCGGTCTTGTCCGCCTTTTCCAGACCGCCGATGCGGTGCTCGAGCCCGGGGGTGCCCGGGATCGCCCACGGGCGGGCCAGCGTCTCCGGGTCGCGCAGGTAGGGCAGGAAGCGCCCGTCCTCCGCGTTTGCCGAGGTGGCGAACTCGACGGACAGATCGGGCAGGTCGGCGACCTCGGGCAGCAGCCACGGCTCGGAGCCGTTCGCCACGTAGTTGTCGCTGAGCAGGATGACCGGCGTGCGGTAGGTCAGCGCGATGCGGGCCGCCTCGAGCGCCGCGTGGAAGCAGTCGGACGGCGACTTCGGCGCGATCACCGCGAGCGGCGCCTCACCGTGCCGGCCGTAGAGCGCCATGTTGAGGTCGGCCTGCTCAGTCTTGGTCGGCATGCCGGTGGACGGGCCGGCCCGCTGCACGTCGACCACGACCAGCGGAAGCTCGAGCGCGATGGCCAGCGAGATGGTCTCGCCCTTGAGCGCCACGCCGGGCCCGGAGGTGGTGGTCACGCCGAGCGCGCCGCCATAGGAAGCGCCGAGCGCCGCCCCGATCGCGGCGATCTCGTCCTCGGCCTGCATCGTGGTGATGCCGAACCGCTTGTGCTTGGACAGCTCGTGCAGAATGTCCGACGCCGGCGTGATCGGGTAGGCCCCCAGAAACAGCGGCAGCTTGGACCGCACGGCGGCGGCCACCAGCCCGAGCGCGAGCGCGGCGTTGCCGGTGATGTTCCGATAGGTGCCGGGCCGCATCTTGGCCGGCTTCACCTCGTAACGCACCGAGAAGTCCTCGGTCGTCTCGCCGAAGTTCCAGCCGGCCTGGAACGCCGCCTTGTTCGCCGCGACCAGGTCGGGCCGCTTGGCGAACTTGCGCTCCAGGAACCGCAGGGTGGACTCGAACGGGCGCGAGTACATCCAGCTCAGCAGCCCGAGCGCGAACATGTTCTTGGCCCGCTCGGCGTCCTTCTTCGCCACCCCGAGGTCGGCCAGCGCGCCGATCGTCATCGAGGTCAGCGCGACCGGGTGCAGCACGAACCCGTCCAGCGAGCCGTCCTCGAGCGGGTTCGCCGCATAACCGACCTTGGCCAGGTTGCGCTTGGTGAACTCGTCTGTGTTGACGATGATGTCGGCGCCGGGCGGCAGGTCGGACACGTTGGCCTTGAGCGCGGCCGGGTTCATCGCGACCAGCACGTTCGGCGCGTCGCCGGGGGTCAGGATGTCGTAGTCGGCGAAATGCACCTGGAAGCTGGAGACGCCGGGCAGGGTGCCGGCGGGCGCGCGGATCTCGGCCGGGAAGTTGGGCAACGTGGAGATGTCGTTGCCGAGCTGGGCGGTCTCCGACGTGAACCGGTCGCCGGTGAGCTGCATGCCGTCGCCGGAGTCACCGGCGAAGCGGATGACCACGCGATCCAGCTGCTCCAGCCGCTTTATGGGCGCATCGACCTCGGCCACTTCGTTCACCCTCCCGTGTGTCACTTCCAGCCTACGTCGGCACTCCTTACCCCTGCCGGAGAAGGGGGCTGTCCGATCGCGGACCGTTGACCACAGTAGCCAGGCAAGGCTTGCCTGAACCAACCGAGTCCACTCCCTGGATGGGTCACGCTCGTCACGTCATTCGCTAGGCTCCCGGGCGTGGACGGCTATCTGGGCACGTACGCCACGCTGGGGCTGGTCTTCGCGGCGGGGGTGCTGCTCTTCGTCGCCGCCTTCGGCACGAACCGGCTGCTCAGCCCGGCGCATCCGGCCGAGCCCGCGGGCAAGCGCATCTCCTATGAAAGCGGCGTCGACCCGGTCGGCGGCGACTGGGCCCAGGCCCAGATCCGCTACTACGTGTACGCATACCTCTACGTGCTGTTCGCGGTCGAGGCGGTGTTCCTCTTCCCGTGGGCGGTCATCTTCGACCGTCCGGGCTACGGCTTGGTCACCGTGGCCGAAATGGGCATTTTTGTCGCCGTCCTGGCCCTGGGCATCCTGTACGCCTGGCGTAAGCGCATCCTGACGTGGACCTGACCTCGAGATGAGGGTGGCGGGTTCGCGGCCCGGCGTCCGTCGTGCCACGATCTGACCCATGGGTCAGCTTCTGCTCTTCCTGGTCGTCGCGCTGGTGGTCGCGGCGATCGTCTTCGGGGTGACCGTGATGGTCAGCGGCGGGGATTCCGGGCTGACCCCGGTCGAACCCGACGGCCGCGCATTGCCGCTGCCCAGCGATCGTCCGCTCGGCGAGGACGACGTGGTCCACGCCCGGTTCGACATCGCCTTCCGCGGGTACCGCATGTCGCAGGTCGACCAGGCGCTGCAGCGGGCGGCGTACGACATCGGCTACAAGGGTGAGCTGATCGGTGTGCTGGAGGCCGAAGTGATCGCACTGCGCGAGGGGCGGATCGGGGACGCCGACACGCTCCGCCGTGCCCGGGAGGCCGCGATCGCGCCGCCGCCCGCCGGGGACGACGCGATGGCGATCGTGGCCGACCTGCCGCCGCCGTCCGACCAGGTCCCGGCGCAGAAGCCCGCCGACCCGGCGGCGTCGACCGAGAACTCGGCGGCCGACAGCTCGACGGCCGAAAACTCGGCGGCCGGGAAACCGGCGTCCGCCGAGGAGAAGGCCGAGCGACGGTGACCGACGGCAGTCTGAACGACGCCGCGGAGCCCGGCACCGGCGAGGTCACCGCCACGGTGATCGTGAACGCGCCGGTGGCCAAGGTGTTCGCCGCGTTCATGGACTGGCCCGGCCAGTCCGAGTGGATCCCGTTCACCAAGGTGCGGGTGGTCGAGGGCGACGGCGGCGAGGGCAGCCTGGTCGAGGCGATCACCGGGCTCGGTCCGGCGTCGCTGCGCGACGAGATGCGGGTGGTCCGGGTGGACGCGCCCTATGAGGTGCGGGTCGTGCACTGCGGCAAGGTGCTGCGCGGGCCCGGCTCGATGCGGTGCACGCCGATGGCCGGCGACCGCACCCAGATCGTCATGCACGAGTGGTTCCACCTGCCCGGTGGCCCGGCCGGCAAGCTGGCCTGGCCGGTGCTGTGGCCGGGGTCCAAGCTTAGCTTCAAGGCCGCGCTCAAGCGGTTCGCCCGGATGGTCGAGCAGGGCAAGCTCCCCGCCTGAGTTCTGTCGTACCCCCTGCCTACCGTTGGACCCATGACAGACACGGGCCTGGTGGCCGGCGCGGATGGACGGCTGCGGTGCTTCTGGGGCGCCTCCACGGCGGAATACCAGCGCTATCACGACACCGAGTGGGGCCAACCGGTCCGCACCGACGACGGCCTGTTCGAGCGGATGACCCTCGAGGCGTTCCAGTCGGGTCTGGCCTGGATCACCATCCTGCGCAAACGCGAGTCCTTCCGGGCCGCCTTCGACGGCTTCGCAATCGGCAAGGTGGCGGCGTTCGGCGAGGCCGACGCCGTGCGGCTGATGGCCGACCCGGGCATCGTGCGCAACCGGATGAAGGTGGACGCCGCCCTGCACAACGCCCGGGTGGCCGCCGACCTGCCGGAGGGCCTGGCCGCGCTGCTGTGGTCCTATGCGCCGCCGCCGCGCCCACGTCCGGCCTCCCGGGCCGAGGTGCCGGCTCTCACGCCGGAGTCCACCGCGATGGCCAAAGACCTCAAGAAACGCGGGTTCAAGTTCATCGGCCCCACGACGGCATATGCGTTGATGCAGGCCACCGGCATGGCCGACGACCACATCGCGGGGTGCTGCGTCCCACCCATCGAGCGCTGAAAGCCACGTGGTTCGATGGTGCCCATGGCGCACTGGGCGGTGACGATTCCGGCTGATCGCTGGGCGACCGAGCGGTTGTTCGAGCACGAGACCTTGACGCTGCCGCCGAGCGCGGCGCAGCCGGGCGACGACGTCGTGCTGGTCGCCGACGACCGGGCGGTCGCTCTCGGCCGCTTCACCGCGCCCGGCGAGATCACCTATCTGAAGCGCGCCTTCGACGAGCCGGCGCCGACCGGCGACCTGGCGCTCACCGAGCCGCTGACCGCGCTCGAGCAGGAGGCGTTCCGGCGCTTCGCCGAGCGGATCACCGGCCCGCGGTCGCGCAAGCCCTGGCTGGTCAGCGTCGCCATGCCGATCGAGGCGGCGAGCCCGGCCGAGGCGGTCCGGCAGTTCTGGACCTATGTGGCGGAGCTCGGCCCGGCCGAGCTGCCCGCCCTGGTCTGGCCGTCCGGCGACGAGCTGGCCATGCAGGCCTTCGTCCTCGGGGTCGAGGCCAACCAAGACCCCGAAGAAGAAGAGGATGAATGAAGCCCGCGGCCGGAAGACCGCGGGCTTCAGAGCGAGGAGCTGTCAGCCGCCGAGGCTTGCCGCCGCCGAGGCGATCGACGAGGAGAAGTAGCTGACCTGGGTGTAGACGCCGGGCTTGTTCGGCCGGGCACATCCGTCGCCCCAGCTCACGATGCCGACCTGGATCCAGGCGTTGGCCGCGTCCCGGCGGAACATCGGGCCGCCCGAGTCGCCCTGGCAGGTGTCCACGCCACCCTGGGTGTAGCCGGCGCAGATCTCCTCGGCCGGGATGATCCGGCCGTTGTACATCGTGCGCGAGTTGCAGGTCATGTCGCTCACGAACGGCACGGTCGCCTTCAGCAGGTAACGCTGCTGGCCGCCGCCCTCGCTCGCCGCACCCCAGCCGGCGATGGTGAAGGTGCCGGAGTCGAAGCTCGAGTTGGTCGCGATCGGCAGCGTGGCCAGGCCGGTCACCGGGCTGGCCAGGCGGATCAGCGCCCAGTCGTCACCGTTGCCGTTGTAGCCCGGCGCCCGCAGGACGTAGTTCGACCGCCGGGTGATCCGGCTGCCCGAGTTCAGGTCCACCACGCCGAGCGTGGCGGTGATGTTGGTGACCGTGCCGGTCCGGCTCACGCAGTGCGCCGCGGTGAGCACCAGCGTCGGGCTGTAGAGCGCGCCGCCGCAGCCCATCGAGAGTCGCACCATGAACGGGAACTCGCCCTGCGCGGCCCGGGTGCCACCCACGACCTGCGGGGTCACCGTGCCGCCGCCCGGGTCGGGCGGTGCGGCCGCGGCCGGCGCTGCGTTCACGATCGCGCCCATCGTCGCCACCGTGAGCGCGGCCGCCGCCGTGCCCAGAAGATTGCGCCACCTTGCCATCCGAGTCCTCCCCAGACGAACCACACCGAGTTGTTGGGGAGAGCCTAAGCATTCATTCAGGTGGATGTCTCTATCCCAGCTTGCTCATACCACCTTGCAACCGGTTACCGGCCCTGGAAGCTGGGCTTCCGCTTCGCCAGGAAAGCCTCGACGGCGCCCTGGTGGTCGCTGGTCGCGCCGCAGATCGACTGCGCCTGGGCCTCGGCGGCGAGCGCGTCGGAAAGCGTGCCGGCATCCCCGACGGACAACTCGCGCTTGATCGCGCCGTAGGCGACCGTCGGACCCGCGGCGAGCCGGGCGGCGAGCTCCTGCGCCACCGGCAGCACCTGCTCGTCATCCTCGGTCAACCGCGAGAGCAGACCCATCCGGTACGCCTCGGCGCCCTTCACCGGCTCGGCGAGCAGCAGCAGCTCGAGCGCCCGGGCGTGGCCCACGATGCGCGGCAGCGACCACGACACGCCGGTGTCGCCGGCCAGTCCCACGTTCGCGAACGCCATCAGCATGGTGGTGCCCGGCCCGCCGATCCGGAAGTCGGCCAGCAGCGACAGGGCGGCGCCGGCCCCCGCCGCGGCGCCACGCACCGCCGCGATCACCGGCTTCGGCATGTTCGCCAGCCGCTGCGCCATCGGGTTGTAGTGCTCCCGGACGGTGTTGATCTCCGTGTGCCCCCTGGTCAGCAGGTCCGCGTGCTCACGCAGGTCCTGACCGACGCAGAACGCCCGGTCACCGGCGCCGGCCAGCACGATCGCGCGGCAGGACCGGTCGGACTCGAGCTCGGTCAGCGTGTCCCGGAGCGCGACCTTGAGATCCACGTCCAGCGCGTTCATCGCCGCGGGCCGATTGAGGGTGAGCGTCACTACGGCGTCGGTGCGGTCCACCAGGAGGGCGTCGGTCATGAATCAGAGAATCCCACACGACCGCCGCGGGTGGCCGACGTGAGGCAGCGCTCGACATAGCGTTCCGCCGCCGGGCGCAGGCGCGCGGCGTGCCGGTCGAAGAAGTTCGCCGCCCGGACACCCGGCCAGCGCGGCGGCAGCAGGGCCGGGGGCAGGTGCGGGTCGCTGGTCAGGAAAGCGCGCCAGGCGTGCACCAGAGCGAACCGCGCGGTGTACGCCTCCTCGTCGGTGCTGCGCACGGTCACGGCGGAGACGATCGGGCGCTGGGTGCTGACGAAGTCCTCGTAGGCCCGGCCGATCACGGGCAGGTCCCAGGCCTGGCGGGCCACGTCGGCGGCGCTGGCCGAGCCGCTCACGTGGCCGGCGCTGAAGCGTTCGTAGCGGACCCCGGCGGCGGTCAGCATGGCGTCCACCTCGTCGGTGCCGCGCGGGGACACCCAGGCGTGGTCGCCGAGTCGTCCGTATCCGAGGGTGGCCAGAAACGCTGCTTCCGGGCGGCCGACCGGCGCGTACGGAAGAATCAGGTCGAACCGGCCATCCCAGGCGGACCGGCCGGTGCGCGCGATTCGCGCGGAGGTCTCGTCGAGCCTGCGCGCCGCCTGCGGGGTGAGCGAATAACCTGGCCCGGACGTCAGGCGCAGCGGTCGCAGCCAGCCCTGGCGGACCATCCGGGAGATCGCGGTGCGCACCGCGGGCGCCGCGATGCCGAGCGGGGCGAGCAGTTTGACGAGCACGGCGACCGGTGCCCGGCCGCCCCGCGGGCGCAGGTAATCGCCGTAGAGGTCGAAGAGTGCCGGCCGCGCCCGCATGAGCGCACATTGTGACACCGGGAAAGGCGATATGCTAGACGGTGTCACATCCGCCCGGGCTGGGTTTGGGTTCGCCGGTGTTCATCAGGGAAAATGTTTGATCGGCACGGTGGGCCGGGCCGCGGTGACGCGCGGCAGGGCCCGCACGGCCACTGGTCGGATATGAGAAAACGGCGTCACGTGGGGCTGAGCTCGTGGCGTTGAGTAGTGGCTGTGGGGCAACCCACCGACCCTGATGTAGGTCTGAGGGGAGACAAGATGGCGGCGATGAAGCCGCGGACGGGCGATGGTCCGCTGGAGGTCACCAAGGAAGGGCGCGGCATCGTGATGCGCGTTCCGCTGGAGGGTGGTGGCCGTCTCGTCGTTGAGATGACTCCGGACGAGGCCAACGCACTTGGTGACGCGCTGAAGGCGATCGTCGGCTGACGTGTTAACTGAAGCCCGCCGGTGTGGATATCCGCACCGGCGGGCTTTCCACGTCCATGGAATGAGGCCACGTGTTCGCGATCAGGCTGGTTGACGAGGCCGGACAGCCGACCCGTGCGGTGCTGGCCGGCGCGGACGGCACGCCGCTGGGCGGGGACGACGAGGTGGCGGCCTGGTGCCGCACCGCCGACGACCCGGGACGTGCGGGGGCCGTGCAGGTGTTGCCGCGTCCGTTGCGCACCCCGGCGAAGGTCTTGATCGTGGGTCTGGGCGAGGGTGACTACCGCGCGGCCGGCGCGGCCGCGGTCGCCGCCGTGGCCCGCGACGAGGAAGTGCAGGTCATCGTGCCCGATGGGGCGACCGGCGAGCAGGTGCGCGACCTGGCCGAGGGCGCCTGGCTGGCCGGCTACCGCTTCCGTGACGCGCCCGAGGGCCCGCGGACGGCGGCGGTCGACCTGGTCACCGGCACGGACCACCGCGAGCCGGTCGCCGAGGCGCAGGCGCTGGCCGCGGCCGTGTGGCTGGCCCGCGACCTGACCAACATGCCGTCCTCGGTGAAAAATCCGGCCTGGTTCGCCGGCCAGGTGGTCGCCGAGGCCGCGATGCGCCCGGGTCTGACCGTGACCGTGCGCGAGCCCGACCAGCTGGCCGCGGAGGGCTTCGGCGCGATCCTGGCGGTCGGCGGCGGTTCGGCCACCCCGCCGCGGCTGGTCGAGCTGAGCTGGCAGCCGGCCGGTGCGACCCGGCACGTGGTGCTGGTCGGCAAGGGCATCACGTTCGACACCGGCGGCATCTCGATCAAGACCCGCGACGGCATGAAACTGATGCGCAAGGACATGGGTGGCGCGGCCGCGGTGATCGCGGCCACGCTGGCCGCGGCAGACCTCGACCTTTCGGTACGGGTGACCGCCCTGGCCCCGCTCGCCGAAAACGCGGTCAGCGGCTCGGCCTACCGGCCGGGTGACGTGATCACCCACTGGGACGGCAGCACCAGCGAGAGCACCAATTCGGACGCCGAGGGCCGCTTGGTCCTGGCCGACGCGCTGGGCTACGCGGTGGCCGAGCTGGCCCCGGACGTGGTGATCGACCTGGCCACGCTGACCGGCGCCAACATGGTGGCGCTGGGCAAGGGCATGGCCGCGCTCTACAGCCACGACGACGACCTGGCGGCGGCCTTGATCGGCGCGGGCGAGGCGGCCGGCGAGCGGATGTGGCGGATGCCGCTGCCCGACGACTACACGGAATATCTCCGCTCGGACATCGCCGACCGGCACAGTTCGCCGGCCCAGGGCGCGGGCTCGGTGGTGGCCGCGCTCTATCTGCGCGACTTCCTCGGCGACAAGGCGGACAGCTGGGCGCACCTGGACATGTCCGCGCCGTCCTGGTCCGACAAGACCTCGGGCGAGCTGGTCAAGGGCGCCACCGGCTGGGGCGTGCGGACGCTGGTGCGATACCTGAGCGCCGTTACCGCTTGACCGCGGCCAGCAGCCCGGCGCCGGTCGGCACCACCGCGGGGATCCACTCCTCGGCCTCGCGCAAGGTCCGGAGCGTCTCCCGGATGGTGATCGTCTCGGCGTCGCGGGCCGAGGGGTCGCCGATCCGGCCGCCGGCCAGCGCGCCGTTGATGATCAGGATGCCGCCCGGCCGCAGCAGCCGGAGTGCGGCGTCGGAGCAGGCGCTCGACTCGGTCGCGTCGGCGTCCACGAAGATCAGGTCGTAGACCCCGTCCGCCAGGCGCGGCAGCACGTCCAGGGCGCGGCCGGCGATGATCCGGGTGCGCGACGGCGCGAATCCAGCCTCCACGAAGATGCGGCGGGCGATGCGCTGATGCTCGTTCTCCACGTCGATGGTGGTGAGCACGCCGTCCGGCCGCATGCCCCGCAGCAGCCACGTGCCGCTGACGCCCGTACCGGTGCCGATCTCCACCACCGCCTTGGCGTTGCCCGCGGCAGCCAGCAGGCGCAGCAGCGAGCCCGCGCCCGGGGAGACGGCGGTCAGGCCGAGCTCGGCGGCGAGGCTGCGGGCGGTCTGCAGCACCACGTCCTCGGCGGCGTAGGCCTCGGCAAACTCTGCCTTGTCGGGCAAACCGGATGAACGCGCGGCGGTGACGATGACGACCCCCTCCAAGCGGGATGCGCGACCCGGAACGGGTGCACATCGGGTATGAGAGTAGAAGTGATGTCGCCGGGGTGCGCATCGGGCCGTCGATGCCTGAACGGTCCAGCGGATCCGTGTCATCCTGGAGCGGGGAGATGGGACGCTCCCGGGACGAGTGGAGGCATCGACGTGACCGACGGCCGGAACTGGGCCCCGCCGCCCGGCCCTGGACAGCCGACGTCACCGGTGGCTTCGCCCTGGTGGACGAACGATGCGCTGCAGGATCCGTGGCGTGACCCGCGGGCCCCGTCGGCGGTGGTGGTCAACACCGCGCCGGTGAGCACCGGACCGCAGCCCGAGGCCATCCCCAACCCCGACGCCCCTCGTCGCGGGCTCGGCCCGGTGCTGGTGATCTGCCTGGTCACGGCGTTGCTGGCGGGCGGGCTCGGCGGCACCCTCGGTTACGTCTTCGCGGTCCGCGGCGGCGTCGGCGGGGCCGGCACCACGCTCGGCACCCCGCAGCAGGACGCTCCGGCGGCCGCCCAGCGTGCCCCCGAGTCACTGGCCGCCGTCGCCAAGACCGTCCTGCCCAGCGTGGTCACGGTCCGGGTCACCGGCGCGATCGGCTCCGGCTTCGTGGCCACCCCGGACGGATACGTGATCACCAACGACCACGTCGTCGAGGGCGCCACCGACGACACGCTCTCGGTGGCGTTCAGTGACGGCTCGACCGCGGCGGCGTCCCTGGTCGGGCGCGACCCCGAGTCGGACATCGCGGTCATCAAGGTCGCCAAGTCCGGGCTGCCCGCGGTCCAGTTCGGCAACTCCGACCAGATCGCGGTCGGCGACCCGGTGCTCGCCTTCGGCTCGCCGCTGGCCCTGGTCAACACCGTGACGTCGGGCATCGTGAGCGCCCTCGACCGCACCATCCAGGCGGGCGAGCCGGGCGGCACCACGCGCTACTACGCGGCGATCCAGACCGACGCCGCGGTGAATCAGGGCAACTCCGGTGGCCCGCTGGTCGACGCGGCCGGCCGGGTGGTCGGGGTCAACTCGGTGATCCGCTCGGTCGGCGGCACCGACACCGAGGCGGGCAACATCGGCCTCGCCTTCGCCATCCCGATCAACCAGGCGCGGCGGGTGGCCGAGGACATCATCGACACCGGCAAGGCCCGGCGCACCGTGATCGGCGCCGAGGTCACCACGGGCGGTGCGGGCGCCGGCACCGGCGCGCGGCTGCGCTCGGTGAACGCGGCCGGACCGGCGGCGGCCTCCGGGCTCAAGGCGGGCGACGTGATCACCAAGATCGACGGGCACGTGCTGGAGGACGGCACCGACCTGATCGCGCTGGTGCGCAAATACGCTCCGGGCGCCACGGTCGCGGTGGAGTTCCGCCGGGGCACGAAGAACGAGAGTGCCTCGGTGACTTTGGCCGCCGACGCGAAATAGCCGCCACACAGCTTTGGTGGCTAGGCTGGGCCGGGATCTAGGGGGAGGCCGCCCGTGTTCGAAAACCTGAACTGGTGGGAGATCGGCGCGCTGCTGATGCTCGCCCTGCTCATCTTCGGCGAGCGGCTGCCCAAGGTGATCGGCGACGGCCTGCGGATGCTGCGCGGGCTGCGGGCGATGGCGCAAAACGCGACCTCGGACCTCAGCCGTGAGCTGGGCACCGACATTCAGCTGCAGGACCTGCATCCCAAGGCGTTCATCCGCAAGCACCTGCTCTCCGAGGAGGACGAGGACGCGCTGCGGAAGCCCCTTCAGGGCCTGTTCGAGGACGTCAAGTCGGACATCAACGGCGTGAAGTCCGATCTCTCCGACGTCGCCAAGGCCGCGGACATCAAGACGCCGGCGGCTGCTCCCGCGGCTTCCGCGAAGAAGGAGCAGCACGCCATCGACATGGATGCGACCTGAGGGCTTAGCCCTTGGTCGTGACGCTCAGGCCCAGCGGCTTGCCGACCAGCGAATCCCGGCGCACCGCCAGCTTTGCCGCCACCGCGTCCAGCGCCTTGGCGGCCGGGGCGTCCGGCGCGGCCAGCACGATCGGGATGCCGTCGTCGCCGGCCTCGCGCACCCGGGTGTCCAGCGGCACCTGACCCAGCAGCGGCACCGAGGCGCCGACCGTCTTGGTCAGTGACTGGGCCACGGTCTCGCCGCCGCCCGCGCCGAAGACCTCCATCCGCGAGCCGTCCGGCAGCTCGAGCCAGGACATGTTCTCGATCACACCGACCAGCCGCTGGTGGGTCTGCATCGCGATGGCGCCGGCCCGCTCGGCCACCTCGGCGGCCGCCATCTGCGGGGTGGTGACCACCAGGATCTCCGCGTTGGGCAGCAGCTGGGCCAGCGAGATCGCCACGTCGCCGGTGCCCGGCGGCAGGTCGAGCAGCAGCACGTCGAGGTCGCCCCAATAGACGTCGGCCAGGAACTGCTGCAGCGCGCGGTGCAGCATCGGCCCGCGCCACACCACGGCGGCGTTGCCCGCGGTGAACATGCCGATCGAGATGACCTTCACGCCGTGCGCCTGCGGCGGCATGATCATGTCTTCCACCCGGGTCGGGCGGCCGTCCACACCGAGCATCCGGGGCACCGAGTGGCCATAGATGTCCGCGTCGACCACGCCGACCGAGAGACCGCGCTGGGCCAGGGCCGCCGCCAGGTTCACCGTGACGCTCGACTTGCCGACGCCGCCCTTGCCGCTGGCCACCGCGTACACCCTCGTCCGGGAGCCCGGCTGCGCGAACGGAATGACCGGCTCCTCGGCCTGGCCACCGCGCAGCGTGGTCTGCAGCGCCTTGCGCTGCTCCTCGCTCATCACCCCGAAGTCGATCTCGACGGTGGTGATGCCGGGAATCTTGGTGAGCGCCGCGGTGATGTCGTTGGTCAGCTTGTCGCGCAGCGGACAGCCGGCGACGGTGAGCAGCAACTCGACCCGGACCAGGTGTTCGGCGACCGAGAAGCCCTTGACCATGCCCAGGTCGGTGATCGGGCGGCGGATCTCAGGATCGTCGACGGTGGCGAGGGCCGACTGGATCGCGTCCTCGATGGTGGGGGCGGGTGCAGACATGCGTTCGAGCTTACTTCGGGGTCAGGCCTGCTCTTCGTCCCACTCCTTGCGCTTGTTCTCCTGCCGCCGTTCGTCCTTGAGCTCCCGCTTGTGCCGCCGGTTGGAGGCCTCGTCCAGCTCGTCGGCCAGCCGGGCCAGCTCACTGCGCAGGAAGTCGCGGGTGGCCACCTCGCCCAGCGCGATGCGCAGGGAGGCGATCTCGCGGGCCAGGTATTCGGTGTCGGCCTTCTGCTGCGCGGCGCGGCGGCGATCCTCTTCCATCGCCAGGCGGTCGCGGTCGGTCTGGCGATTCTGCGCGAGCAGGATCAGCGGCGCCGCATAGGAAGCCTGCAAAGACAAGATCAAGGTCAGGAAAGTGAAGGTGTACGGGTCGAAGCGAAGGTTCTCCGGGGCCAGCGTGTTCCAGGCGAACCAGGCGGCGATCAGGATCGTCATGTAGACGATGAAGTTCGCCGTCCCCATGCCCCGGGCGATGCTCTCCGACCAGCGGCCGAACGCTTCCGGATCAAAGCGGGGGAGGCGGACGCGACCGGGCTCGATCGGCTGATCCAGTCGGTCCCGGCGTGGCTCGGTCATGCTTCAGCGCCTCTTCTGTCCGTCCCTGTCCGTTCCGTCGCTGTCCGTTCCGCGGCTGTTCGTTCCGCGCCTCTTCGTTCTGCATTTTTTCGTTCCGCGCTTTTTCGTTCTGCGCCGGGCAAAATCCCCTGCTCCTCGTCCTCCGCGTCGCGGTCGCGCCAGTCGCGGGGCAGCGAGTGGTCCAGCACGTCGTCCACGGTGACCGCGCCGACCAGCCGGTGCGCGTTGTCCACCACCGGCATCGCCACCATGTCGTAGGTCGCCATCCGCCGGGTGATGTCCTTCAGGTCGGTGTCCGGGTGCAGGGGGTCGATGTCGTTGATCACCAGCCCGCCCAGGATCGAGGCCGGCGGCTCGCGCAGCAGTCGCTGGAAGTGGACCATGCCCAGATATTTCCCGCTCGGCGTGGCGCTCGGCGCCCGGGCCACGAAGACCTGCGCGGCGACCACCGGCGGCAGCTCCGGCTCGCGGATCCGGGCCAGCGCCTCGGCCACTGTCGCGTCCGGCGTCATGATCACCGGTTCCGAGGTCATCACCGAGCCCGCGGTGCCCGGCGAATAGCTCATCAGCTGCCGCACCGGCGCCGCCTCGTCGGGCTCCATCAAGTCGAGCAGCAGCATCTGGTCGGCCTGTGGCAGCTCGGCGAGCAGGTCGGCGGCGTCGTCCGGCTCCATCCGCTCGAGCACGTCCGCGGCCCGCTCCCGGTCCAGTTTGATCAGGATCTCGACCTGGTCGTGCTCGGGCAGCTCTTCGAGCACGTCGGCCAGCGTGCGGTCGCTCAGCGCCGCGGCCACCTCGTTGCGCCGGGCGTCCGGCAGATCCTGCAGCGCGTTCGCCATGTCCGCCGGCCGCATCTGCTCGAGCAGCGCGATCAGGTTGGCCGAGCCCTGCGTGTCGGTGGGTCCGACCAGACCGCGGATCCGGTCGAGCTCGGCCTGGAACACGTGCCCGCGCCGGGCCAGCCGCCCGGTGTGCTCACGAACGGCCACCCGGGTGATCAGCCATTCACCGTTGCGGTGCAGCTCCATGCCCAGGTCGACGACGGTGCCCGGGGTCTCCTCCGGGATGATCGTCACCCGCCGGTCGAGCAGGTCCTCGAGCACCAGCAGCTCGTTCGGCCGCTTCTCGAAGCGGCGCAGGTTGAGCGTGCCGCTGGAGAGCACGACCGCCTCGGAGTCCATGCTCGTGACCCGGCCGATCGGCAGGAAGATGCGCCGGCGCAGCGCCATCTCGGCGACCAGGCCGACGACCTGCGGCGGGCGGTTGGTGGTGCGCAGGCGGACCACGGCGTCGCGTACCCGCCCGACCCGGTCGCCGTTGGGGTCGAACACGGGCAGCGCGGCCAGGCGCGCCAGAAAAACCCTCGTCCCCATGGTCACGGTCTTCAGCCTAGGCCCTCTGGGTTAGGGTCCGGGCATGTCCACCGTGGCGTACGAGATCGTTGACGTCTTCACCGATCGCCCCTTCGCCGGCAACCCCCTGGCAGTCGTCTTCGGAGCCGAATCCCTGGGCGGCGATCAGATGCAGACGCTGGCCAAAGAGTTCCGCCTGTCCGAAACGGTGTTCCTGCTCCCGTCCGCCGAGGCCACCTATCGAGCCCGGATCTTCACCCCCGAAAAGGAGCTGCCGTTCGCCGGCCACCCCAGCGTGGGCGTGGCGGTGACGGCGATGCGCCGCGGCCTCTTCGCCGCGGGGCGGGTGATGCAGGAGTGCGGCGCGGGCCTGCTGCCGATCGAGGTGCAGGAGTCCGGAACGGCCACGCTGACGGGCGGCGAACCGACGTGGGGAGCGGCCCTGGACCCACTCCCGCTCCTGACCCTGGCTGGCCTGTCAGAAGACGACTTCGCCGGTGGTCCGGCCGCTGCCCCAGGTCCGGCCGGCTGCGGCCTGGAGTTCATCTTCCTTCCGGTACGCCGAGAAGCCCTGTCCCGCGCGTCAACCCTGGACCCGGTCGCGGCGGCCAAGGAGGGCGTGTCCCAGATGAGCGTCTTCACCTGGGACGAGACCGCGCGGACGGCCCAGGCCCGGGTGTTCTGCCCAGGGGTGGCGGTCCCGGAGGACCCGGCAACGGGTTCAGCGGCCCTCGGCCTAGGCGTCTGGCTGACCAACGCGGGCTGGCTTCCCGCGGACGGCACCACCGCCTACACGGTCCACCAGGGCATCGAAATGGGCCGCCCGGCAACGCTGGCCTGCACGGTGACGGCCATCGCCACCAGGACGACAAGCGCCACGGTCACCGGCCACGTGGTCCCCATCGCCCGAGGCGAGATAGCCGTCCCACCCTTCATCGGCTGACCCGCCCGTGTGCCCGCCCGGCCGAAACGCAGAGTCTCTGGGCGGGCGAGGCCATGGTTACCGGCCAGGCATCTGCGATCGCCAGGGGTGAGATCGCCTTCCCACGCTGCCGTCAGACGGCGCTGTCGAAGATCGGCGACCGTCCGCCGTGACCGCCCATGTCGGTCCGGCGGACGACCTGATGAGATCGCTCGGAAATGTCGTGGCGCCGCAAACGGCCGGGGCGGCCGTGATCAGCCGGCCTGTGTAGGCGTTTGTTGTGCGGGCGGTCGTTTCGCGTGCCTATTTGCGAAGGGCGGCGGCGGACGCGTGCCTATTTGCGGGGGCGGCGGACCCGGTGCAGGCGGAACGGCCGGCGGGTCTTGTTCCGCGCCGGCGTCTCGCGGGGCGTTTCGGCGCCACCGTCGTCGGGCAGACCGGGCGACGACACCGCGGCCTTGTCGGCCGGAGTCAGCCGGACGACCGCGCAACCCGTCTCGGCCCACCGCGCGACCTGCTCCTCGGCCGTGCCGGATCCGTTGAGCCGCTTGCCGGCGAGCTGCGGCGCCACCGTCGTCCAGTCCTCGGTGCCCGGTTGCAGGCGCTCCACGTCGGCTTCCCAGATCACGATGAGCCCACCGGTGTCCCCGCGCAGCCGCACGCTCGCCCGGGCGGCGTCGGCCAGCCCGGGCGCGCTCTGCTCGCCCGGCCCGCTGACCAGGATCAGAGCCCCGTCGAGCGGCATGCACCAGAGCCCGACCGAGGCCCCACCCTCGACCGCAACCCAGGCGATCGCAGCCTTCTTGACCGCCTCATCGACAAGCTCAGACCCCACGCGCTCATCCTGCCACGTCCACCAACCCCCAGCCCGCCGACGACGCCCCACTCCCACCGCCGGCCCCGAACGCCACCGTGCGCAGCGTGTCCGTCCGTCTCGCTCGGCCCAGGCCAGTCCGGCAACCGCCAGCCGCGCACTGGAGCGACTGTCTTGGAAGCCGACCGAAAACCTCGCGTCAGACCAGGGCCGGAGAGCGGTCGATCAGGGTGAGCAGGTCGGTCAGTGAGCCGACCGCCGGCCCGTCGAAGCCGGTGTCCCGGTCGAAGACCAAATGATCGGCCAGGTCCGGGGCATTGAGCCGCACCGGCGTCATCCCCACCGCCGCCGCCCCGGTCAGTTCCCGGCTGCCGCCGTCGCCCACATACACGCACTCCCCGGGCCGGACCCCGAGCATGTTGCACGCCGTCCAATAGATCCTCGGGTCCGGCTTGCAGAAGCCGACCTCGACCGAGAACACGCGTGCGTCCAGCAACGCCGCGACCGGCAGGCTCGGGAGAAACGCCGGCAGCTCGTGGGTGCAGTCGCTGATCAGGCCGGTCGCCAGGCCGCGCGCCTTCAATGCGATCAGCGTGCTCACCGCGTCGCCGCGCAGTTGGGTGTCCGCCTTCAGCGCATCCACCCGGGCCGGCACCGCGGCCCGCACCTGCGCCGCCCCCGGTCGGCCGCCGGCCTGCTCGGTCACCCATCGTAGGGTGGCCTCGGCGGACCCGAACGTGCCTCGCGCGCGGGAGTGGAACGTGCGATCCAGGACGCCACGGACGGCTTCGGGGTCGCAGCCCAGCTTCCGGGCGATCTCGGCGTGCTGCGGTCCGCGTTTGACGGACCGGGTCAGGGTGCCGAAGAAGTCGAAGACGACCGCGCGGTATGCGGACAAGGTGCACCAGCCTCCCGGGCATGGAAAGGGAAGTGAACAGCGGGCAAGTCGGCGGTGAGCGTAACGATGGCTTCACTTTCCGCTCAACCTTGGTCGACAAACTGTGACGCCTGATGGGGCAAGAAGCGACGGCGAGGGATGAATATGCGTTCAAACCGCGCTTTGCTCACCGTGGCGGCGCTGACGATCGCGGTCCTCGCCGTCTCGTCCTCGGCGCCGCTGATCGCCTTCGCCGCGGCGCCCGCCCTGGCCATCGCCTTCTGGCGCAATGCCCTCGCGTCCGTGGTGCTGACGCCGATCACGCTGGGTCCGCGC
Source organism: Actinoplanes sp. NPDC051388 (assembly GCF_055586225.1). Lineage (NCBI taxonomy): Bacteria > Bacillati > Actinomycetota > Actinomycetes > Micromonosporales > Micromonosporaceae > Actinoplanes > Actinoplanes sp. NPDC051388. The sequence continues at coordinate 29,198 of NZ_JBVJIP010000010.1, forward strand.
CGGGCGGAGTTCCACGGTCTGCTGCGCGACAAACATCGCGACGGCCTCTTCTGCGTCCTGGCCGGCGTCGCCCTCGCCGCGCATTTCGCCACCTGGATGCCCAGCGTCCAGCTCGGCTCGGTGGCGACGGCCACCGCCCTGGTCGCCACGCAGCCGGTCTGGCAGGGCCTGATCGCCGCGGCTCAGGGCCGGCGCCCGTCGCCCGGCGCGTGGGTCGGCATCGGCTTGGCCGTAGCGGGCGCGGCCTGGGCCACCGGCGCCGATATCGGCGTCTCCCCCCGCGCGGTCCTGGCCGACGTGCTGGCCCTGATCGGCGCCATCGCCGCGGCGGTCTACACCGCCCTGGGCGAGCGCGTCCGCGCCCGCCTCAGCACCACCACCTACACGTGGGCTTGCTATGGCACCTGCGCGGTGGTCCTGCTGGTCGTCTGCGTCACCCTCAAAGCCCCCTTGACCGGGTACGCCCTGAGCACCTGGCTGGCAATCCTGGCAATCGTCGCCGGCGCCCAGCTCCTCGGCCACTCCATGTTCAACTACGCCCTGCACCACACGACCGCCACCACGGTGAGCGTGCTGATCCTCCTGGAAACCCCGGGCGCAGCCCTGCTGGCCTGGGTCTGGCTGCATCAGCAGCCCCGCCTGGCCTCGCTGCCCGGCTTGTTCCTGATCCTCCTGGGCGTGGCCGCCTTCATCCTCACGTCCCGCCGCCCCCCACCCGCCCGTAACCCCACCCCGTCCCTGGCCGACGCGGCGGACCCGACCCCCTGACCGACGCTCGAATGGCGGGGCGGGCCGCGACGCGCTAGAGAAGAGGGATGTTGGTCACGCCGCCGGAACTGCAAGCCGCCATGGGCCGGATCGAGCGGCTCGGACAGACCGAGTTCGCCGACTCCTTCGCCGGGCTCGAGGTCGACCAGGAGCGCGCGCTGGCCGTCGTCTATCGGGTGCCGTCGGCGGCGTTCGACGAGGCCGCCGAGCGTGCCGCGGAAGGCGCCCAGCTGCTGTTCCGGGATGCCGCGCACAGCGCCGCTGAGCTGGCCGGATGGCACGACCGGGTGGTCGCCGACCTGCCCCACTGGTCGAACGCCGGCGTGGAGATCAGGACGGTCGGCGCCCGGCACGACGGCGCCGGGGTGGAGGTCGGCGTGGCTGATCCGGCCGTCGCCGACCGGCTGCGCGAGCGTTACGGCGTGGACGCTCCGCTGATCGTGGAGAGCCAGGCTCCGGTGCGAACCTTCGGCCCGAAGCGTCAATAGGTCGAGGGGTCCGTGGTCTCGCTCAGCACGATCGCGAAGATCAGGAAGCCGGCGATGACCAGGCCGAGAGCGAAGACCGACCAGCCCACGATGATGCCCGCCAGGGCCATGCCGGCGCCCTGCGAGCCGTGGGCCCGGATGCGTTTCTGCGCCACGTGGCCGAGGATCGCCCCGACCAGGCCGAGAACCGCGCCGATGCCCCAGGTGCACAGGCCGAGCACCGAGACGCAGGAGACCACCAGGGAGCCGATGGCCAGGCCCTCGGTGTGCCGCGGCGGCGGATAGTTCAGCTGGCTGTAGGGGCTGCCGTACCCATAGCCGTAGTCGTATCCATATGGCTGCTGCACCTGGCCGTAGGTTTCGGGCGCATAGCCCTGAGGTTGCTGGTACGGCTGGATCGGATCCGGCGGAAACGGACTGCCCGGGCCCGGCGGTGGAGGGTAGGTCATGGTGTTCTCCGTCCGGCGGATCGCTTAGTCCGTCAGGATAGCCAGGGCTGTCATCCGTGACCGTCCCGTCGCGGACACAGCGGCACATATCCGCGAGGGCACATATCGGCATCACTCGGGAGACGGCACGTCGACCCCCATGTTTGCCCCGGCCCGCGCGACCGGGCAGGATCGCCGCATGGTCTTCGACGCCCGCTCCCGCAGCGGCAGCCGGTCGAGGCGGGACGCGACGCGTCCCGCGCCGCCCGGCCGTCGGCCACGCAGCTCCACGTCCAGCACCAGCACCGAGTCCACGCCGGAGGCCGAGATGGGTTTCGACGACCCCGAGAACGAGACGGAAGAGTTTCCCGTCACCCTGCGGCTGGACGGCAAGGTCGCGCTGATCACCGGCGCCGGCAGCCCGGACGGCATCGGTTATGCCACTGCCCGCCGGCTGCGCGACCTGGGCGCCCGGGTGGCCATCGTGTCGACCACGCGCCGCATCCACGAGCGCGCCTCCGAGCTCGGCGTCACCGGCTTCGTCGCCGATCTGACCGACGAGTCCGAGGTGGGCGCCCTGGCCGACGCCGTGGCCGACTCGCTGGGCGACGTCGAGGTGCTGGTGAACAACGCCGGCCTGGCGAGCCGGGCGAGCCCCGAGGTGCTCCGCCCGGTCGCGCAGCTGACCTATGACGAGTGGCGCGCGGAGATCGACCGCAACCTGAGCACGGCGTTCCTCTGCAGCCGCGCCTTCGTGGGCGGCATGTCGGAGCGCGGCTGGGGCCGGATCGTGAACCTGGCCGCCACCGCGGGGGCGATCAACGCGCTGCCCACCGAGGCGGCCTATGCCGCCGCGAAGGCCGGCGTGGTGGGCCTGACCCGGGCGCTGGCCATGGAGCTGGTCGCCGACGGCGTGAACGTCAACTGCGTCGCACCGGGCACGATCTATACCGCCGCGTCGACGGTGACCGAGATCAAGCAGGGCCTGGGCACGCCCATAGGGCGACCGGGCACGCCGGACGAGGTCGCGGCCGCGATCGCCTTCCTCTGCTCGCCGGCTGCTTCCTATATCACCGGGCAGATGCTGGTGGTCGACGGCGGCAACAGCGTGCGCGAGGCCGAGTTTCGCTGACGGCGGCGCCGGTCGACCGGGCGATGCCACGGTCGACCGGCACTGAGCCGGCGAAAAGGTGCTGGGCCGGCGAATTGCTGGGCCGCTGGTAGGTGCTGGGCTGCTGGTAGGTGCTGGGCCGTTAGTAGCTGCTGCTGCCCGAGCTCGCGCCCAGGATGCCGGCGAGCACTGCGAACGCGCAGAAGCCCACATAGGCGATCGTGATGATGTAGCCCAGCCAGAGTCCGGCGGTGGCCAGGCCCTCGCCCTGCTCGCCGGTCTGCCGGATCTGCTTCTTCGCCACGTGGCCCAGGATGATCGCGGCCGGCGAGAAGATGAAGGCGAAGACCAGCGCCAGGATCGCCATCGTGTTCGTGGTGGCGACCTGCGGGGCATAGGGCTGCTGGAAGCCGGGCCCGGTCTGACCGTATTGCGGCGCGCCATAGGCGGGCGGCGGATAGGGCTGCCCGCTGGACGGTGCGCCACTGGACGGCGAGTACGGATCCTGCGAATACGGCGACGGCTCGTAGGGCTGCCCGTACGGCTGCTGTGGCTGATAGGGGTCGGGCGAGCCGCCGGAAGGCGGATAGGTCATGTCGGTCCTCCTCGTTCACCCGGCACCGTACTAGTCGCGGGGAAGAACCGGACACCCCGATGCTGGTGTGTTCCGTGCTTGTGTCGATGTTGCGATCGATCAGCGGGATCGGCTGAGCCCCGCGGCGGCCCGCTCCACGGCCAGACAGCGGTCCTCGACGTAGTCGATGCCCGCCTCGGTCGCGATCTGCCGCGCCTCGGCGGAGACGATGCCAGACTGCAGCCACACGGCCGGCGCCTTGATCGCGACCGCCTGCCGCACGATCTCCACGGCGTCCGCCGCGGGCCGGAAGATGTCCACGAGGTCGACCGGCTCTCCGATATCCGCCAGCGTGGGCACCGTCTTGATCCCGAAGATCTCGTCCGTGAACGGATTCACCGGAATGATCCGCCACCCGTGCCGCAGCATCTGCAACGGCACCGAGTGCGACGGCTTCCACGCCTCGCGAGAGGCGCCGACAACCGCGATGACCTCGGCATCCCGCAGGATCTGCTCCGCACTCCGCATCCCACGACTGTAGCCAGGCAGCGCACCCCCGACGGTGCCCAGAAGAAACTCGGCACGCGCGGTCAGAGCGCGGCACAGCGCGGGCGGTGAGGGCGCGGCGCGGCGCGGCGTGGGCGGTGGGGGTGCGGTGCGGCGTGGGCGGTGAGGGCGCGGCACGGTGCGGCGTGGGCGGTGGGGGTGCGGTGCGGCGTGGGCGGTGGGGGTGCGGTGCGGCGTGGGCGGTGGGGGTGCGGTGCGGTGCGGTGCGGCGTGGGCGGTGAGGGTGCGGCGGGGCGTGGGCGGTGAGGGTGCGGCGCGGGCGGTCAGAGAAGGGTTAGCTGGGTGGTTTCGGGCTCGGGGGTTTCCGGGACGGCGAGATTGCGGGCCTCGCCGAGCTCGGGCCGGTGCAGGCCGTGTCTGCGGGCGGCCATGCGGACTCGCGCCGTGACGTCGCTCTGGAAGGTCTTCGGCAGATAGGAACCTCGGCCGTAGAGCTCGCGGTAGCGCGGCGCCAGCTCCGGGTGGGTGTGGCGCAGCCACGACGCATACCACTCCTTTGCGCCCGGCCGCAGGTGCAACGGCAGCGGGGTCACGCTGGTCGCGCCCGCCGCGGCGATCGCGGCCACCGTCTCGTCGATGGACTCGTCGCCGTCCGTCAACCCGGGCAGGATCGGCGCCATCAGCACGCCGACCGAGAAGCCGGCGTCGGTGAGCGTGCGCACCGCATCGAGGCGGCGGCGCGGGCTCGGAGTGCCGGACTCCACCGACCGCCACACCCGCTCGTCGAGGAAACCGACCGAGAAGGACACCCCGACGCGGGTTACCTCGGCCGCCTGCTTGAGCAGCTCGAGGTCGCGCAGGATCAGGGTGCCCTTGGTGAGGATCGAGAACGGGTTTGCGAAATCCCGCAGCGCCGCCAGGATCTGTGGCATCAGGCGGTAACGGCCCTCGGCGCGCTGGTAGACGTCCACGTTGGTGCCCATGGCGATGTGCGCGCCGGTCCACCGTGGCGCCGCCAGCTCACGCCGGACCAGCTCGCCCGCATTGACCTTGACCACGATCTTGGAGTCGAAGTCCTGGCCGGCGTCGAGGTCGAGATATTTGTGCGTGTTGCGGGCGAAGCAGTTGTGGCTGACCACCCCGTCGGCCACGAAGTCGCCGGTGCCGGTGGTGATGTCGAAGAGCGGCAGGGTCAGCCCGAGCGGCTCGATGTCCACCACGGTCAGCTGACCCTCGCTGCGCACCCCGACCCCGGACGCGTCCAGGGGCGCGTCGGTGACGCCGGTCAGGTGCCGGAAGCGCAGCGCGGCCCACAGGTCTCGGGCCGTCTCCACGGTCGGTGCGGCGCCCAGCGCCCGGCCGGCGGGCATGCGGCTGGCGATGCCGAGCCGGCTGAGCGCCTCGGTGACGTGGCTGAGGAAGATCTCGTCGCGGCTGGTGAAGATCACTGACAGCCGGTCGCTGCGCCCGGTGGACCCGAACGCGCCGGCCAGGAACCCCCGGAACCAGGCCTCGCTCGGGGACTCCGGCCAGCGCAGCGCGTCGTGCAGCTTGACCTCGTCGAGATAACCGTCGGCGCGGACCCAGGCGTCGCCCTCGCGGGCCCGGCCGCCGTCGCCGCGGATCAGCCCGCAGAGGAAGCCGGACTGGTAGTCGGGGGACTCCTTGGGCGGATCGGCGAAGCGCCCGACCCCGGGCAGGCGGTCGCCGACGGCCAGCGCCGGGCAGGAGGCCTGAGCCGGCGCCACGTGCCGCCAGCCGCGGTCGGTGAGGAAGCGGTGCTCGCCGCTGGACACCAGGCGGGTGCCGTCGGCGAGCGTGACGCGAAAGGCCGGCTTGCTGGTGGACCAGTGGTCGAGCACGGTGGTCGGCACATAACGCCGATGCGGCCCGGCGCCCATCGTGCCCATCACCGCGTCACCCGGTCGCAGCTCGGCCATCGGCCTGGTGCCGCCGTCGGCCATCAGCACCGGGGTGTCGCCGGCCAGGCAGTAGGTGCAGGCGTGCGAACAGCCCCGGTAGGGGTTGATCGTCCACTCGAACGGCACCCGGGACGCGCCGGGCACCTTGTTGATGATCGATTTGGCCCGCACCTCGAAGAACGTCATGCCACGGAAGGCCGGCGTGTCGAAGGTGCGCACGGTCGCGCCGGGCAGCGCCAGCGGCAGGGGTGGCGCCGCCGGCGCTGCCCTGTCAGGGAGCGAGTCGTGGTCGGCGCCGGGGGCCGACAGGTGAGACCATCGCATGGCGAAGATTCGAACACACGTTCGATGACCTTGTCCACCCGCGACACGAAGCCGCACACGAAAGGGCGCCGCGGACCCGAGGTCCGCGGCGCCCCACCAGAAACTCCTGCGAAATGCGGCTAGCCGGCGGTGTGCTGGTGCTCCTCGAGCGCCTTGCGCACGTCCTCCATGTCGAGTTCCTCGACCTTGCCGATCAGCGCCTCGAGCGCCGACTCGGGGAGGGCGCCCGGCTGGGAGAAGACGACGACGCCGTCGCGGACGGCCATGATCGTCGGGATCGAGCTGATCTTGAAGCGAAGGGCGAGCTCCTGCTCGGCCTCGGTGTCCACCTTGGCGAACGTGATCTCCGAGTGCTTCTCGGAGGAGCGCTCGTAGGTGGGGGCGAAGCGCACACAAGGACCGCACCAGCTGGCCCAGAAGTCGACGAGGGTGATGCCCTCTTTGCCGACGACCTCATCGAAGTTTTCTGCGGTCAGCGCAACGGTGGCCATGATCTCTCCGTCCACGGGAAAAGTCGTACGCCGGTTGAAACCCCACTTCACGGTAGTCAATTCCCGACGCTCCGCAGGCTGGAACGTGTGCTAGGGCACCTTTCGTGGAGTGCACCTGAAGTGCACGTTCACGCACCGTGACCAGCGAAGACGTGGCACCTGAACAGCCAGGTGGCAGCATGCGAGCGGGCAAGGTACATGCTCGATACATGCTCCTGCAGATGGCTGACGGTGTCGTGAATGCAGGATTCAACTGGAAACAAACTTAAAAAGTGACCTGGGTCACCTGAAAAGCCCTTCACATCAATACGGACGGTAAGGCAGACTTAGAGGCCAACAGAGCGTGGGCGGCGGGTGCCGGGGAGGGCCCCGCCGCTCATTGCGTCTGCAGATAGTCACGGAGCAAGCCCCCATCCGCAGCGGCTAGCCTCACAGCCCATGACGGTGGATGAGGCCGCGGACCGGATCGAGGTCGGCGTCGGCCCCTGGCAGGGCGATTGGCCGGTCGGTGAGCACTTCGACCCCGAGCTGCTCGAGCACGGTGACCGCCGCAACGTGGTGGACCGCTACCGCTACTGGACCCGCGAGGCCGTGGTGGCCGATCTGGACACCCGCCGGCACGACTTCCACGTCGCGATCGAAAACTGGCAGCACGACTTCAACATCGGCGCGGTCGTCCGCAACGCCAACGCCTTCCTCGCCCGTGAGGTGCACATCGTCGGCCTGCGCCGGTGGAACCGCCGCGGCGCCATGGTCACCGACCGCTACCAGCACGTGCGGCACCACTCCACCATCGAGGAGTTCGTCGGCTGGGCGGCCGGCGAGCAGCTCCCGATCATCGGCATCGACAACCTGCCCGGCTCTCGCCCGATCGAGACGGTCACCCTGCCCGAGCGCTGCGCGCTGCTCTTCGGCCAGGAGGGGCCCGGTCTCTCCGATCCGGCGCGGGCCGCGTGCGACCAGCTCTTCTCCATCGCCCAGTACGGCTCGACCCGCTCGATCAACGCCGGCGTGGCGAGCGGCATCGCCATGCACGCCTGGATCCAGGCACACGCCGGCCCGCCCCCGTACCCGTGAAGTGAAGGTTTGAAGTTGAATTGAATGAACCTCTTCAGGGGACGCGGGTTCGGCGGATCCGCTTGACGGGGGACCAGCCGGGCCCCACGGTAAGGGGGTGGGTGTCGCAGTAAGTTGCCCCCGATGTGCTGCACAGGTCCGGCCGCCGGACCTGATGCACAGCGAGTGGCGTTGTGACAGCTGCGGGGACGTGCCTCCGTTCCGGGTCGCCAGGCACATCAGCGCCGAGATCGTGGAGAGCGTGCTGCGCCAATCCGCGCCCACGGTGGACCACATGCCGCTCTGGTGCCCCTGGCCGTTGCCGCCCGGGTGGATGGTGACCGGAGTGGGATGGGCCGGCGACGAACGGCTCGGCGTGCGCGCCACGGCACTGGCGTGCAGCGGTCCCGATCCGCTCGGCGGTGGACCGGCAGACGTGGTGCTCATCGCGGAGCAACCGGGCGTCGGACTCGGCACCAGGTTCGGTGGCATCCCCGGGATCGACCCGGGTTATCTCATCGCCGAGTGCCTCAGTGACGGTGGTGGACACGGTGGTCCACACGCGAAGATCAAGGCCGGCGGGCATCGGATCCCACTCTGGTCGGTGAAGAGCCCGGCGGATCGATCGGCCTACGTATCCGAGGCGAAGGGCATGTGGCTCTATGCGGTAGCCTGGCCCGCGAGCGCGGGCTACTTCCTAGCCGAACACGTCGTATTGCATGACTTGTCCGACGGGATCCCGCCCGAGCTCGTGTATGGAGCGCCGTCACCGTTCCTGATCGGTTCGTAGCGGACCTTTCGGGCACAAAACGTTCACACAGCGCAGTGTTACTGATACCGTCGGTATACCGCGGGATGAGCCGTCACCCGCAACGGAGGAGAAGGCCCGCCATGATCAAGAAGGTTCTCACCTGGCTTGGCATCGCTTTCCTGATCTTCTTCATCGCCTTCAACCCGAACTCGGCGGCCCAGGTCTTCTCGTCACTGGGCAGCACAATCGGCGACATCGCGCAGGGTTTTGGAACGTTCTTCACGAACCTCGTCGCTTAACATCTTCTGATGGGTCCAGGCGAGCCGCGCGAACCGCAGAGCGAGGGCGCCCGCCGCCCTCGCGAGGATGACGAGACCTTTGGATACAACGATCCGGCCTTCGCCGATCCGGAATATCCCGAGGGCCCGCAGTACGCACAGGGCACGGCCTATGCGGACGATGCGCAATACGCCGAGCAATACCCGGAGAGCGAATACGGGACCTACGACGGCGACGACCGCGCGACCCGGGAGTACCAGCGTCCTCAGTTCACCGAGGAGGAGCTGGAGGGCCTGGGCCCGGACGGACCCGGTGTCCCCGGTGGATCGCGGCGGGTGCTTCCGCTCGAAGACGAACCGACCACACTGGTCTCCCGCTACCTGTTCCCCACCGAGCGCTACCGCGGCGAGTGGAAGCGGCACTGGATCCACCTCTCCGGTCCGCTGGGCATCGGCGCCGGCGCCACCCTCCTGCTCGGATATCTGGCCGGCTTCCTCACCCGGCAGGAGATCGACGGCCTGGTGACCGCCGCCGTGCTGATCTGGCTCGCGGTGATCGGCTGGGTGGCCTGGAAGGTCTTCGACTGGTACTTCGACCGGTTCATCCTGACCAACAAGCGCGTGATGGTGGTCAACGGGATCATCACCCGCAAGGTCGCCATGATGCCGCTGCTGCGGGTCACGGACATGAAATACGAGCAGAGCGCGCTCGGCCGCATGCTGAGCTATGGCACGTTCGTGCTCGAGTCGGCCGGTCAGGATCAGGCGCTGCGCGAGGTCAAGCACCTGCCCAACCCCAACGAGCTCTATCTGCGGGTGGTCGAGGAGATGTACGAGCCGCAGGCGGTCGAGGCCCGGCTGGGCAAGGACGGCGACGGCGGCGACGACGCCTAGTCCTCCGAGGACGACGCGAGCGACGGCGGCACGGTCACGTCCATCGCGCCCAGGGCCAGCCCGAGCTGGAAGCGGTTGTCCACGCCGAGACGGTCCATCAGCGCCCGCAGCGTGTTGGTCACCGATCGCGCGCTGATCAGCAGCTCCTGCGCCGCGGTCACGTCGGTGTGCCCGGCGGCGAGCAGATTGACCAGGTCGAGCTCGCGGGTGGACAGTGCGATCAGCGGCACCCCGGTGACCGCCGGGTCGACCGCGTCCGCCCAGCGGGACTCGAAGAGCTGGATCAGCGTGCGGATCACCGCCGGGTGGCTGATCTCGAAGTAACCACGCTCCAGGTCGGCCGGGTCGGCGGGCATGAACGCGGTCTGCCGGTCACAGACGAAGAGCTTCAGCGGCGTGTCCGGCGTCTCGCGGAACGAGTATCCCGCCGCCTTGTTCGCCCGCTCGGGAGCGACGGTGTCGCCGTCGCCGGGGGGCTGCCCGATCACCCGGAACGAGATGCCGCGCGAGAAGAGATCGTCGTTGTACGGGAACCGGGCGACATCCGCGTGCTCCGACTCCTCGTTGTTGATGACCAGGTGCTCGTGGCGCTCCCGATCCATCGCCGCGGCGATGCGCTGCCGTGCCAGACGGCGGTCGGGGTGGTAGCGGATCTGGTCGGCGACCGGCCCCGCGGCCCTCGGGTCGAGGGGCAGCCCGACGCCGGCCAGGCGCTGGTTGATCAGGTGGAACACGGCTCGGTGCCGGCGGACCGCCCGGGTGCTGTCGGACGGGCGCATCCGCCGGGTCCGCAGCACGTGCACGACCTCGTCCACCGGGCGGCTGTGCCAGGACATGGTGCGCCCGCCGCCGGTCTCGGCCGCCGCGGCGCCGCACTCGTGCAACTCGGCCAGCGCGCTCTCCACCCGCTGGCGGGCCAGTCCGAGCTCGGTGGCGAGCGTGCGCGCCTGCTGCGCGCCGAACGTGGCCAGCGTGCGGAACACCAGGTCGGCATCGCTGGTGAGCCCCCACCGCGCCAGGGACGGGATGGGGGCACTGACCGGCAGAACCGTCGTGGTCATGTCAGCCGGTCAGGCGGGGTCGACGCCGCAGCCGACGCAGTCCTTCGGGCCCAGGCTCGCGCCGGGGCCACCGGTCGTCGGCCCCGAGGTGGTGTTCGTCGGCTTGGGCGGCGACGGCGGGGTGGTGGCCGGCGTGCTCGACTCGCCCTTCACCGGCGCGCTGGTGCTGGTCGCGGGCTGCGGGCCACCGTCGGCCGGCGGGGTGACCTGGGCTGCGGAGCTCGGGAGCACTGCCCACATCGCGATGACGATCGCCACCAGGGCGACCAGCACGGGCACGAGCAGCTTCGGGAGACGGCGCGCCATCAGAGTTCCTTTTCAGAGATCTGGCTTCTCGAGTGTCGGAGCTGGAACGTGTGCCTTACGGAGGAAACCCAGCGCGAGGCCGAGCTGGAACCGGTTCTCCACGCCGAGACGGTCCATCAGGTTACGGAGAATATTCGTAACCGAGCGAGGGCTGATCCTCAAGTGCTCTGCCGCGCTCACGTCCGTGTGGCCCTCAGCGAGCAGCGCGATCAGCTCGCGCTCGCGTCCGGTCAGGGTGATCTTCGGCACGTGGAGCTCCAACAGTGAACAGGTGGCGGTGCCGGGAATGCAACCACAATCGGGTCACGGCGTCGATGGACTCCGGCGCCGTTTGCGGTATCCCGCAACGGCGCGTTTCGGTATCCCGCAATTTCCCGTGGCAGCTCCCGGCGCACGTTGACCACCTCGCCGCGGATCAGCAATCTGGGCTTCGGCGCTCGGGGAGCCGAACGGGGGAATGCCGCGGGGCCGGTTCCGACATTCAAACGGGGGATGTCGGAGCCGGCCCCGCGCGACTAGTAACGTCGTCGGGTGACCCGAATCGACCTGCACTGCCACTCGACCGCCAGCGACGGCACTTTGACGCCCGCTGAGCTGGTCCGGGCGGGTGCGGCAGCGGGACTCGACGTGATGGCGATCACCGATCACGACACCACCGGCGGCTGGGCCGAGGCGGCCGCGGCCAAGCCCGACGGCCTGAGCCTGGTGCGCGGCGCCGAGCTCTCCTGCCGGTGGCACGGCCCGGGCTGGCCGATCGCCCTGCACCTGCTGGCCTACCTGTTCGACCCGGGCGAGCCGCGGCTGGCGGCCGACCTCGCGGGGTTACGGGACGACCGCGAGCAGCGGGCCGAGCAGATCGTCGAGCTGCTGCGCGAAGACGGTGTGCCGATCTCCTGGGCCGAGGTGCGCGACTATGCGGCCGGCGGTTCGGTGGGCCGCCCGCACATCGCCCAGGCGCTGATCCGGGCCGGTCTGGTGGACACCACCGACGAGGCCTTCCAGTCGCGATGGCTGGGCTCGCGGTACTTCGTACCCAAGGCCGATCTTGATGTTTTCGAAGGGGTGCGGGCGGTGCGAGCGGCTGGTGGAGTGCCCGTTTTCGCGCATCCGCGGGCGACCAAGCGGGGGCGGGTGGTGCCGGACAGCCTGATCGAGGACCTGGCCGAGGCGGGGTTGTTCGGGCTGGAGGCGGATCACGAGGACCATTCGCCGGCCGAGCGCGCGGAGATGCGGGCGCTGGCCGGGCGGCTCGGACTGGTGGTGACCGGGTCGTCGGACTTCCACGGCGCGCACAAGACGGTCCGGCTGGGTGCCTTCCGGACCGCTCCCGAGGCGTACGAGAAGATCGTGGCCGAAGCCGCCGGCGTGCCGGTGATCGCATGAACCTCAAACTGTTCGGCGAGGTCTTCGTCACCCTGCTGGTGATCGTCGACCCGCCCGGCATGGTGCCGGTGTTCCTGGCGCTGACCGGCGCGTTGCCGGCCAGGCAGCGGGTCCGTGCGGGCACCCAGGCGGTGCTGCTCGCGCTCGGCGTGATCGTGGTGTTCGCGGTGGCCGGGCAGACCCTGCTCGACTACCTGCACGTGCAGCTGCCGGCGCTGCAGGGAGCCGGCGGTCTGCTGCTCATCCTGGTCGCGTTGCAGCTGCTCACCGGCAAGACGGACGAGCCCGAGGACCAGGTCGGCACCAGCAACGTGGCGCTGGTGCCGCTGGGCACGCCGCTGCTGGCCGGCCCCGGCGCGATCGTCGCGACGATGCTGTTCGTGCAGCGGGCCGAGGGGTTCGGCGAATATCTGGTGATCGCGTTCGGCATCGTCGCGGTGATGGTGCTGGTCTGGCTGGTGCTGCGCTTCTCCGGGCTGATCGTGCGGTTGCTGCGGCCGGGTGGCATCGAGGTGCTGACCAGGATCGCGGGCCTGCTGCTGGCGGCGATCGCGGTGCAGCTGATCGCCGATGCGGTGGCCTCGTTCGTCAAGCTGTACACGGCCGGCTGACGGTTTTGTCGTACCCCGCTGGCAAGATGGGTTCGTGCCCGTAATCTCCGAGCAGCTGGGTTTCGCCGGGATGCCCGAGCGACTCTTCGTCTGCACGCCCAGCAAGCTGGCGGCCTATGAGGACTGCCCGCGACGCTACCGGTTCTCCTATGTCGACCGGCCGGCCCCGGCCAAGGGCCCGGCCTGGGCGCACAACTCGCTGGGCGCGAGCGTGCACACGGCGCTGAAGAACTGGTATGCGCTGCCCGCCGATCGGCGCGAGCCGGGTGCGTTGCCCACGTTGCTCAAGGCCACCTGGGTGCGCGAGGGCTACCGCGACGTCGACCAGGAGCGGGCCACCTATTTCAGGGCGCTGGAGTGGCTCGAGGGCTATGTCGGCTCCCTGGACCCGGGCGACGAGCCGCTGGGCGTCGAGCGGGTGGTGGCGACCAAGACGGCCGTGCTGGCCTTCAACGGCCGGGCCGACCGCATCGACGGGCGGCGCGGCGACGACGGCCCGGAGGCGGTGATCGTCGACTACAAGACCGGGCGCACCGGGCTCGACGCCGACGACGCGCGGGGATCCCGGGCCCTCGCGCTCTATGCGTTCGCCGCCGAGCGGGTGTTCCGGCGCCCGTGCCGGCGGGTCGAGCTGCATCATCTGCCGACCGGCACGGTGGCGGCGCACGAGCACACCGAGGAGTCGCTGGCCCGGCACGTCGCGCGGGCGGAGGACACCGCACGCGACATCGTGGCGGCGGAGAAAGCGGTGGCCGCCGGCGCGGATCCCGACGTGGAGTTCCCGGTGCAGCCGAGCTCGCTCTGCTCTTATTGCGACTTCAAGCGCAGTTGCCCGGGCGGCGCCGAGGCCCCGGTCAAGGAGCCGTGGACGGCCGTCGCGCACCTCACGGCCTAGGCCGACTGGTCAGGCCAGGCCGGCGCGTTCCAGGGCGGCCTTGCGCATCGGCGGGACGCGATATTCCTTGGGCACCGCGGCCAGCACGCCCTGGATCAGCAGCCGCATCGCCCGCACCGACAGGTCGGCGGTGAAATCGGTGGTCGGCCAGCCCAGGCCGCCATACATCTTGCGGGCCCAGCTCGGCAGCAACGCGATCGCCGTGCCCGCCACCCCGAAATAGCCGAGCCGTGCCGGGCTCAGGTTGAGCGCGAGCCGCATCGCCGAGCCGCCCCAGATTGACGGCACCGGCGGCACGGTGAGGAAATAGGCCGTCTCGACGCTGTCCCTGGTCAGCTCGAGACCGGGCCGCATCTCGGCGTAGTAGGCCTCCACCTCGGCGGCCGTGGCCGGGACGGTCGCCGGGTCGAGCCCGACCAACTCCGCCGCCCGCACCTGCTCGGTGTAATAGGCGTCCACCTCGTCGTCGGTGAGCCGCAGCCCGGCCCGGCGCGCGGTGGTCACGAACGACTCCACCTCGGCCACGTGCACCCAGCGCAGCAGGTCGGGTTCGTCGATCCGGAACGTCTCACCGGTCTTCGGATCGGTGGCGGTCATCCGCGAGTGCAGCCGCCGCACCCGGCTCGCCGCCTGCTCGACCTCGGCGGTGGTGCCGTAGAGCACCGTCCCGACATAGATCGACGTGCGGTCCAGGCGCCCCCACGGGTCGGACCGGTAGGACGAGTTCTGCACCACGCCGGCCACCGCACGGGGATGCAGGGCCTGCAGATAGAGCGACCGGAGCCCGCCCATCGTGACGATCGGCTCCTGATGGACCTTCCAGGTCACCGATCCGGGGCCGAAGAGGCCGAAGTCCGCGTCCATGCCTCCAGCGTGCCACAACTTGAACGTGTTCAGCTCGTCGCGTCGGCACTCCGCAGCGCCTGGCACGACGGGCACAGGCCCCAGAACGTGATCTCCGCCTCGTCCAGCTCGAAGCCCTGCAGCCCGGCGCCGGGCTGCAGGCAGGGGCGCTCGGCGACGGCGCAGTCGACGTCCTCGATCGAGCCGCAGCCGCGGCAGACGATGTGGTGGTGGTTGTCACCGGCCCGGGCCTCGAAGCGGGCGGGGCTGCCGGCCGGCTCGATGCGGCGCGCCAGGCCGGCCCGCGACAGGGCGCCGAGCACGTCGTAGACCCCCTGGGTGGACACCGAGTCGAGACGCGCCCGGGCCCGCCGGGTGATCTCGTCGACCTCGAGGTGGCCGCCCTCGGTGAGGATCTCCAGCACGGCCAGCCGGGGCCGGGTGACCCGAAGGCCGCACGCCCGCAGCATTTCCGCACCTGTCGACATCGCTCCATGACAGCATGCGAGGCCCGCGGTGCTCAACCCGGCGGGTTGACGGGTCAAGGTTATTGAAGTTTTGAGCGATTCGGTGAACCGTTCGGGCGGGCCCGGCGTAGGCGCACGCAGGGGGATCATTGCGGGCCCAGCGTTGCCGCCTGCGTCCGATCCCGATAACTGAGGAGGCGTCCGTGTTCGACCAGATCAACGGCCTGCCGGTGCATGCCCTCGTGGTGCACGCGGCCGTGGTGTTCGTTCCCCTGCTCGCGCTGGGCGCGATCGTCTACGCGCTCGTTGCCCGCTTGCGATCACGCATCTGGTGGGCGGTCGGGCTGCTCGCGGTGATCGCGCCGATCACCGCGCTGGTCGCCAGGCTCTCCGGCGAGGAGCTCTACGATCGGCTGATCGCCCAGGGGCTCAAGGGCGAGGGCGCGGTGATCCTGAGTGATCACATGGACTACGGCACGATGACCTTCTGGCTCTCGCTCGCGCTCGGCGTGGTCACCCTGATCCTGGTGGTCGCCACCGTGCGCAAGCCCGGATCGCTGCCCAAGGTCGCCGACATCGGCCTGGCCGTGGTGATGGTCGCGCTGTCCGCGGCCGCCGGCTACTACGTCTTCCAGACCGGCGACTCCGGCGCGATGGCCGTCTGGGGTCAGTACTAGAAGCCTGCCGCCCGTGTCGTCACCAGGCGTCGTCGTCAGAAGACGATGCGGGCGCAGAGCAGGCACATCACGATCAACGCGATCGCGCCGGCCACCAGGCCGACGCCGTAGGTCACCGTGCGCGCCGAGCCCTCGGCCTCGGCCAGCGCGTCCAGGTCCTGCCCCGGCATGGTGCGCGGCGGCGGAGGCTGGGCGATCGTCGGCGGCCGCCAGTGCGGCGGAGGCGGGTCGGTGCGCGGCGGCCCCGGATATGCCGGCTCGGGCACCGGTGGTGGGGAGGCCGGGCGGCTCGCGGCCGAGGCATCGTCCGGCCGCTGCCAGAATGCGTCGTCGCCGCCGGTGGGGGTGCTCACGTTCACCGACGGTACAGCGACTGGGGGAAGACGAGAGCGGCGACGCGGCTTACCCTGTTTTCGTGGACATTCTGGATCAGCCTGAGCACGACGCTGATGGCGAGCGCACTGTCGACTTCGGCCCCGAAGAGGCTCCGCTGCTGCCCGACCAGACCCGCGACGACACCGAGCGCGGGTGGGGCGAGGTCGAGACCTCGAACGACGACCGTCTGCTCGAGGACCGCCCGCCGCACTGGGACTAGCGGGATCAGCTGGTCGTGGTGGCCGCCGGCTTCGCGGATGTGGAGGCCGGCTTCGACTCCGTGGACTTCGCCGGGGCCGAGTCGGACTTCGAGTCGGACTTCGACTCGGACTTCGTCTCGGACTTCGACTCGGTCTTGGTCTCCGTCTTGGTCTCCGACTTCGACTCGTTGGTCGACGACGCCTCGGCGGGCGTCTTGCGGGAGTCGTTGCGATAGAAGCCGGTGCCCTTGAAGACGATCCCGACCGAGTTGAAGACCTTGCGCAGCTTGCCCTGGCAGACCGGGCACTCGGTCAGCGCGGGGTCGGAGAACGACTGCACCGCCTCGAGGCGCTCGCCGCACTCGGTGCACGCGTACTGGTAGGTCGGCACTGGTCCTCCGGGGAAGTCGTCTGGCACTCCGTGGCTACGAGTGCCAATGCTGCGTCATCGGAGTTTATTTCGTCCACTCTTCAGACCGCACTGAGGCCTCCCGCGGGTGTGACGACGGCGTGCACGCGCTGGTCGTGCGGCTCGGCCGGCACCTCGTCGAGCAGTTCACCGTCGTGCAGCAGGGCGACCGAGTAGGCGGCGCGGGCGCGGGCGAGCACCCGGTCGTAGGAGCCGCCGCCGCGGCCCATCCGCAGGCCGTCGCGCGACACCGCGAGCGCGGGCACGATGATCAGCGGCACCTCGCGCACCGCGTCGACGCCGAGCCGCGGGCCGGTCGGTTCGATCAGACCCCGCGTCGAACGCGTGGCGCTGCCGTCGAATTCGGCCCAGTCGAGGTCGCCGTCCGGCAGCAGGATCGGCAGCAGCACGGTGCACAGTTCGGCGAGGCGCTCGGGCAGGTCGGCGCCGCCCGGTTCGCGGCCGACCGGGGCGTATGCCGCACAAACAGTCGGTTGCCGGGTGCGTACCCATGTGATGGTGGAAGCCTGGACCGACGCGTCCGCCGAGCGGCGGACGGCCTCGGGCAATGATCGGCGCGCTGTGAGCAGTCGATTGCGGAGCGCAACTTTTCCTCCGTTTGATCGTTCCGCGTCTAGGGCGAAATCGGACATGCAACACCCCCTTCCAAAAACCGGCAAACGGTGCACATCATGTCAGCATCCCCTCAAAGAGGGCCATTTGTGCAGGAGGATGCGTGACGCTTCGCGGCCGGCTCACCACCGCCTTCCTGGCGGTCGTGCTCGGCCCGGTGCTGCTCGGATCCTTCTTCGTCGGCTTCACGGTCACCACGGTGAACCGCGATCGTGCCGCCGAACGGCTCGATCATGCCGCCACGACGGTCCGCACGGCCATCGGCGCGGTCTGCCGCCAGCTGCAGGCCACCGCCGACGCCGTCGCCGTGCTGCCGCCGGACCAGCGCGCCAACGCCGCCCGCCAGCTCGTCGCCCGCGGCCTGGCCACCGAGATCACCGCGGGTGGCAGCCCGGACTGGCGGGACTGCGCGAACCCGGCCGGCGGCGTCGCGGCGATCTCGGCTAGCTCCGAGGCCGCCGACGGACTGCTGGTGGTCGCCGCGCAGGAACTGGACGCCGGGTTCGTCGACCGGCTGGCCGCCTCCAGCGGCGCGGACGTCATCCTGCTCGCCCACGACGGCGCGGACGCCGCCACCGTGCAGACCACCCAGGCCCTGGGCGCCGGCGGCGGGCGCACCGGCGAGATCAAGCGACTGCCCAGCGGCCCCGGCCAGCCCCTGCCACTCGCGGTCAGCGCGCCCGCCGACGACCCCCGCGGCCTGTACGCGCTGATGGCCATGGGCGTGCTGGTGGTGGCCGCCGGCGCCGTGCTGGTGGCCCGCTGGCTGGCCCGGTCCACCACCCGCCCGCTGGCCGAGCTGGCCCGTGCCGCCGACCGGGTGGCCGGCGGCGAACTGGACACCCGGGTGCCGCTGACCCGCGACGACGAACTGGGCCGGCTCGGCGGCGCGTTCAACCGGATGACCCGTGAGCTGCAGGCCTATGTGCAGGCGCTGACCGCCAGCCGCGACCAGCTGCGCGGCCACCTGGCGATCCTCGGCGACACCCTGTCCAGCACCCACGACCTGCACCGGATATTGCAGGTGATCCTGCAGACCGCGCTCTCCGCGACCGGCGCCCGGGCCGGACTGGTGCTGCTCATCGACCCGAAGGACGGGCGGCTGGTGGCCCGCTGCGCGGAGGGGCTGACCGGCCGCTGGGACGTGCCGGAGTCGGAACTGCATCGGCTGCGGGTGCCGCTCGGCGAGGGCGTGCTCGGCGCGGTCGCGGCCACCGGGGAGCCGCGGCGGGGGATCTGCGGGCTGGGCGGGCCGGCGCTGGACGAGCCTGCCTGCCGTACGTATGTCGCGGTCCCGATCTGCCCACCGGCCGACCCGGACGAACCGGACGGCGGCATCTCCCCGCTCGGGGTGCTGGCGCTCTACGACCGGCTGGGCTCGGACGAGTTCGACGACGCCGACCTGCACACGCTGCGCACCTTCGCCGGGCAGACCGGGGTGGCCGTGCACAACGTGCGGGTGCACGAGGAGGCGCAGCGGCTGTCGCTGACCGACCCGCTGACCGGGCTGTGGAACTACCGCTGTTTGCGTGAGTCGCTGCGCCGCGAGGTGGAGCGGGCCAGCCGGTTCGGGCGCATGCTCACCGTGCTGGTGCTCGACCTCGACCACTTCAAGGACGTCAACGACACGTACGGGCACGCGGCCGGGGACGCGGTGCTGGCGGAGTTCGCGCGGCGGCTGCGGATCGGGCTGCGCGAGGTGGACGTGGCGTTCCGGCAGGGCGGCGAGGAGTTCGTGGTGCTGCTGCCGGAGACGGACGCGTACGGCGGTGCGATAGTCGCCGAGCGGCTGGGCTCCGCGATTCGGGACATTCCGGTGCCGATCGATGGACGGCGGACCGATTCGGTCACCGGGCGGATGGTCGACCGGATCCCGATCAGCGTCTCCATCGGCATCGGGGTCTATCCGGAACACGGTGTGACCGCGCAGTCCGTGCTCGACGCCGCCGACGACGCTCTCTATGCGGCCAAGAACGCGGGCCGGGACACGTACCGTCTGGCCCAGGTGGTTTCGCGCACCCGGGCGGATGGGCAGTTCGATCAAGCTGGCACGGCGCTCGGCGGGCCGCAGCCGCCGCGGCAGAGTCGCGGCCGATAGTCTCGGCTGCATGTCCGGGCACGATCCGAGCGAAGGTGCGGTGACCTTTCCCATGACGACCAACGCCCCCACCGGCAACCGCCGGGCGGTGAAGGCCGTGATTCCCGCGGCCGGTCTGGCCACCCGATTCCTGCCGGCCACCAAGGCCGTGCCCAAGGAATTGCTGCCGGTGGTGGACCGGCCGGTCCTGCAGTACATCGTCGAGGAGGCGGCCGCCGCCGGGATCACCGACGTGCTGCTGGTGACCGGTCGCGGCAAGACGTCGATGGTCGATCACTTCGACCGGCGTCCCGACGTGGAGGCCCGCCTGGAGGAGAAGGGCGACCTCGAGCGGCTGGCCGCGGTGCGCCGCACCAGCGAGCTCGCGGACATCTACACCTGCCGTCAGGGTGAGCCGCTCGGGCTCGGGCACGCGGTCGGCACCGCCGCGTCGCACGTCGGCGACAACGCCTTCGCGGTGCTGCTCGGCGACGAGTTCGTCGACGTCGAGGAGCCGCTGCTGCCGTCGATGCTCGAGCTGCAGGCGCAGACCGGGGGCATCGTGCTGGCCTTCGTCGAGGTGGACCCCTCGGAGACCTCGCGCTACGGCATCGCCTCGATCAAGCCCACCGAGACCACCGACGTCGTCGAGGTCACCGGACTGGTGGAGAAGCCGTCGCCGGCCGAGGCGCCGAGCAACCTGGCGGTCCTCGGGCGTTACGTGCTGCCCGCGTCGATCTTCGACGCGATCGACAACACCAAGCCCGGCAGCGGCGGCGAGATCCAGCTCACCGACGCGATGGCCCAGCTCCTCGCGGACGGCACGCCGGTGCACGGCATCATCTACCGCGGCCACCGCTACGACACCGGCATGCCGCTGGGCTACCTGCAGGCCGTCGTGCAGCTCGCGGTCAAGCGTCCCGACCTGGGTCCCGAATTCCTCGGCTGGCTGCGCGAGTTCGTGGGGAGCAAGTAGGGATGACCGCAACGGCCGACGCCGAGGCGGCCGCCAACGAGCTGATGCCTCTCGCGGAATACCTGGGCAGCGTGCTGCGCAGGCTCCGTGCGCTGCCCCCGCTCGACCTCGACCTCACCCAGGCGCACGGCAACGTGCTCTCCGGTGACGTGCTCGCCCCGCATCCGTTCCCGGCCTTCGACCAGGCCGCGATCGACGGTTATGCGGCTCGCTGGGAAGATCTCGCGGCCGCCGGCCGCATCGGCTCGCACCCGTCCTTCGGCCGGTTCGAGGGCGGTCCGCGCCCGGTGCGGCTCAATGTGGTCGGCGACCTCGGCGCCGCGAGCTGGCGACCGGTACGCCTCACGCCCGGCACCTGTTTCTCGGTGGCGGCGGGCTCACCCCTGCCGATCGGCGCCGACGTCGTGGTGCCGGTGCACTGGACCGACCAGGGCATGGCCGCGGTGGAGATCATGCACGCCCCCAAGCGCGGTTCCGGGGTGCGGCGGGCCGGTGACGAGGTCGCGGTCGGCCAGGTGCTCGCCCCGGCCGGCTCCTACGTGACACCGGCAATGGTCGCCGTGTTCGCCGCCGCCGGCATCGGGCACGTGGTGGTCCGGCCCAGCCCGCGGGTGGTCGTGGTGGCCACCGGCGACGAGCTGGTGGACGTGGGCCGGCCGAGCCAGCCCGGTCAGGTGGTGGACGCCAACTCGCACGCGCTCACCGCCGCGGCCGTCGAGGCGGGCGCCCTGGCCTATCGGATCGGCATCTGCGACGACGACCCGGAAGGCCTGCGCGGACTGCTGGAGGACCAGACGCTGCGCGCCGACCTGATCATCACCACCGGCGGCACCGGCTCCGGGCCGGGCGACATGCTGCGGCGGGTGCTGTCCAGGCGGGACAATGGGCGTGGGGTCGTGGAGTTCACCAACGTCGCGCTCTCGCCGGGCACCGCGCTCGGCTTCGGCACGGTCGGCGGCGAGGAGGTGCCGGTGGTGTGCCTGCCCGGCGAGCCCGGCGCCGCATTGATCGGCTTCGAGGTGCTGGCCCGGCCGGTGATCCAATTACTGGCGGGGGCCGAGCCGGTGTTCCGTCCCAGCGTGAAGGCCCACCTGCTGGAAACCATCTCCTCGCCCGGTGGCCTGCGCGAATTCCGGCCGGCGCACGTTGCCGAGCGGCGCGGCGGCGGGTATACGGTGCAACCCCTCGCCGGTGGGCCGTACACTCTCTCCGGCCTCGCCGAAGCCAACGGACTGCTGGTCCTCGGTGAGCGGGTCACCTCGGCCGCGGCCGGGTCGACCGTCGACGTGCTGTTGCTTGACCGGAGGCGATGATGCTGGGGTCCGTGCCCGGATGGCCTGCCGTCCTGGCGGACGGACCCGTCACGCTGCGGGCCTACCGCCGGTCCGACGCGCGGCCCTGGTCCGAGGTGCGGATCGCCAATCAGAAATGGCTGGCCCCCTGGGAGTCGGCGCCGCCCGGGCCGTGGATCGAGATGAACTCCCCGCGCGCCTACATGTATGTCTACCGCGACATGAAGCGGGCCGCCCGGCGCGGCGAGAGCATGCCCTTCGCGGTCTGCCTGCGCGACGACGCCGGGCAGGACCGGCTGGTCGGCCACATCAACCTGGGCAACATCGTGCGGCGGGCGTTCAGTTCGGCGTACGTCGGCTACTGGGTCGACTCGCGGGTGGCCGGCCGCGGCGTCATCCCGACCGCGATGGCACTCGCCGTGGACCACGCGTTCGGAGCCGGCGGCCTGCACCGGGTCGAAGTGAACATCCGCCCGGAAAACGCGCCCAGCCGGCGGGTGGTCGAGAAACTCGGCTTCCGCGAAGAGGCCTACCACCCGCGCTACATGCACATCGACGGGCAATGGCGAGACCACCTCGGGTACGCGATGACGAGCGAGGAAATCGCCGCGGAGGGTGGCCTGCTGGCCCGCTGGCGCCGGATCCGTACCACGGCTAAATGATCAACTCAGTGTGACGCGCCCGGCGCGCCGCACCTATTTCCGCAGCTCTCGCCCTTAACCTCGAAAAGATTGCGTATTTCACGAGGTTGACGGGAGGAACCGGGTGCCGACCTCGGTGCTCCTTGCCGTCCTCGCCGCGGCCGGGCTGCTGGCCCTCGCGCCGGCCCTCGTGCGCAGGTACGACGCCACGGAACGACTCGCCCACGAACGGGCGCTTTCGACGGCGCGGGTGCTCTCCCGCCGCCGCCGGATCCGCACTGTGCCCGGGCGCCGACCGGTAAACCTGCCTCGCAAGGTCACGGTTACGGTCTCGGCCGCCCCCAATCTGCAACTCGTCACCGCCACCCGACGCCCGCCACGCCGGACGCCGCACACTCCCGCGGTCGTGCGCCGACGGCGGGTCTTCGCGGCGCTGCTGCTGCTCAACACCATCGAGCTGGTCGGTGTGCTGGCGGTCGGGCCGGGCTTCTGGATCGGCTTCGCGGTCACCGGGTCGCTGCTCGGGGTCTATCTGATCCACCTGCGGAACCGGGCCCTGGCGGACCGGCGGCGGCGCCGGATCGAAGCCCGCGAGGCGGTGTGGCTGGCCGCGCGGCAGGCCGAGGTGCGGCGGGAACAGGCGCGGCGGGCAGCGGCTCGGCGCGAGGCGCAGCGGCGGCTTGCGGCGCAGCGGGAGGCTGTCCGGCGTACCGCGATGGGGCTGGACCGGGAACCGGCCGAGACCGACCTGCCGGCCGTCGCGAGCGGGGGGTCGGTGTCCTATCGCCGGGGTGGCGGACTGCGCGGGCGGGCCTATCAGGCGGGCGGCCGGTCGTTCACGGCCTAGGGGTATCCCGTTCGCACCCGTTGTGGACGACCTGTTAGCCTTGTCGAGGCCCTTCCGAGGGCCATGGGGCTGTGGCGCAGACTGGTAGCGCACCTCGTTCGCATCGAGGGGGTCAGGGGTTCAAATCCCCTCAGCTCCACCCATATGGCTTTGACCTGCGGATACTCGCGGCGATGATCGATTGGCCCAGATCTGGCACAGCTCAGGGCTGATTCAAGTTCTTGGTGGCAGCCGAACGCAGCGCGGAACCGATCACGTTCCGAAGGCGTTCCTTCTTTGGCCACCAGTGAACGTACGTCTCCAGGGTGATCCGCAGGCTTGAATGCCGTAGTGCGTTCTGGACGTCAGTGGGGTCCACGTTCGCCGCGATCAGCGCCGTGGCGAAGTAGTGACGCAGAGAGTGGAAAGTTCCTTCCTCGGGCCACCCAGCGTCGTTGCGCCATCCCTTCCAGAGCTTGGACCATGCCTGGTCGTGAATCGGCCGACCGAGGTGGTCTGTGAACAGCAGCGCGACCGGACGCCTGAGAGCAGGCTTGCCAGGATCGGGCGTGCCCCGGGTGATGTCGGGCAGCTCGACGGTGACGGGCGGGAACTGGTGGGTGTGGTCGGCCAGCGCCTGGGCAACAGCGTCGTCCAGGTCGATCTCTCCGGTCGATCCTGACTTGGGTGGAGCGACGTAGAAACCTCCGTATGCCTGTCGTCCGGCCTGCTCCGTAGCTGGTTTCGGGCGCTACTCAAGGCGATTCTCAAGCTAACAGTCGGGGGTAGGGGCCCCAGCGCACTTTGGCTGCGGGCCCCAGGCGTCGACGGTGGGCCTAATCAGTTCCTTCGGCCGATTCCTCGGTTGATGATGCTCATGGGGAAGGGGCACTGGACATACGCCGAGTTGGTCAACGCCGTCCCCCCAGGGCTGCGCCAACTGCTCTCCACAAACGAGTACGGGTACGGCCAGACGCTCGACTTGCACTGCGCCCACACGTTGAACGTGCCGGTGCCTCCTGAGCACCAGGCGCTGGTGTAGGTGATGCCCTGGCCTGCCCATCCGTTTCCACACCCAGTGGGTGCGGCCGATGCTGGCTCAGCTACGGCCAACGTCGCACCCGCGATTGCCAGCACGACGAGCCCAGCTTTTGCGCGACTCTTGATGTTGATCCTCACGTGTCCACTCCGTGGTTGAGGAAATTGGATACACGAAACGTATAAATGTGCACTACGCAGCGCCATCGACCTGACGGATGCCGTATCGGCTCGCACGATGCGCCTCTTGCCAAGTCGGACGACCCTAAAAGAGGGATCAGGCCCAGTACATGCCACGCAGGGCGTCCCGGAAGGTCGAGGCGAATGTGAGGTGGCACCCAGCCAGACCCATCCAGCAAGATCATCGGGCACAGATCCGGCACAACAGAACACGTACAGCGTGGTCAACGGGTGTCAGGTGTTGAAATCCTCGCGCTGGTCAGGTGATCTATGTGCCCGACTTCTCACGTTTCCGCAGGTCGCAGGGTCTATGGGGTTCAAATCCCCTCAGCTCCACATATTTAAGGCCCTGACCAGCGGAAACGTCGGTCAGGGCCTTGATGTTTGTCTATGCGATTTTGAATCGCCCCCCGAAACCCCCCCCACAAACGCCTGTGGCGACCACGTTCGTCGGGCAGGTTCGGGCACAACGCCTAGGTCAGCCAGCATCCCGAATGCCTTCACGACCAGACTTCAGAACTCCCGTTCGGAGAATGTTGTCGGGTGGCTTGTGAATCTTGCGGTGTCACGGCCATGGGGCACGACGTTCCCGGATCGCTGGCGTCCACGGCTGTGCGGACCGCTTACCGGCCACGTGTACATCTTGTAGGTGATGGTCTGCGGCGCGACTCGTTCCTCTGCGGTGATCTCCTCGATCCACAGGTCGGCGAGCGTGCTGACGTGGGTTTCCCTGGTGATCTCGTCGTCGTTGGGGGCGACGCGGTCACGGAGCTTCTCCTTGAGCGCCCGGATGGCGGCTGGCCCGGTGGTGTCGGTGGCTTCGACATCGCGGGTCTTGCCGTCGTAGTCGCGGAACCGAGCGCGGCCAAGTTCTTCTGTGCGGATGTTGCCCCAGGTTCCGACGGGCAGGGGAGGTCGGGCCATGGGTCAGCGCTCCTGGTCGGTGTGGGCGTCGGAGTCATCGCTGGCGTGCCGCATCGGGCAAACGGGGCGACGTGTCGTGGTCGGCGGACCGCTGGCGGTCATCGGTATCTGCCGATACGGCCCCCAGCCTGGGGTGTGGATGGCGCGGGCACGGGTCGGGTGTCCTTTCAGCGTCCTGGCCCAGGCGCGCCAGGGGTGCAATGGCGCCACCGCAGGATCTGCGTTGGCCGGGGGCCGGTTTTGGACGCCGATCCACGCGTGCCGGGGTGGAAACATCAAGTCTGTGGGGCCGGCGCGCGTCGCCGGTGTCTGACCAGCTCGATGCCGAGTGGTGCCGGCGAGCCTCCGGCTTGTCGAGTATGGATTTGCGTTGCGAGTGCGTGGGTTCAGCCGAACTCGTGGAGTTTCCGCCGAGCCGGAACACCAGCAAGTCCTCGTGCTGGATGAGCCATTGCGGGTCACCGGCGTTGACGGCGTCGTGGACGTTCTTTCTCTGGAAGAACGAGGCCCGCGGTACCAGCACTCCGTCTCGGACTCCTGGTGCATCGCCTCGGTGGTGGCGAGGACCCCTGGACGGTCGCAGCCGCCGGGCCGGGGTAACCCGGCCAGAAGCAGTGCGACGCCGTCTTCTGCGAGGTGCCGGGCGCGGGCGGGCCGGTCATCTGTGAACCGAACCCGGGTGTGGTCACCGCCGGTGGTGACGGTGGCCGGGTGGCGGTGCAAGTACCGGGCGGCACTGGCGACGAGCCCGACACGCGGGCGTTCGGTGCTGGGATCGGGGTTGTGCGGGGAGGTCTGCGGCATGGGTGGTGGGCCACGTCCGCCGACAAGCGCTGACACTGAGGGAATACAAATCCGGGCCTCGACTTGGAGTCTGACCGACTGGCCCACCGGCCGCCGATCGCCCCGGGCGGTCCGTTCAACCCACGACGAACAAGATCCATCATGGGTTGAACACGCAGGTCAAGGATTGAACACGCCACTCCCATCCGGGACCAAAGATTTGATGCCTCGGCCCGGTTGATTCGGTGCGGCGTTGATGCGAGTGGGCGTTCAAGAAGCAGCCGTTCGAGTGAATCGTCGGAACGGGTCGCATGGCTACCGACGCTGGCTACGGTGACGATGAACGGGGTCTCCATCGAGGCCGCGGAAGCGCTTGACGACCGCGCGACGGCAGGGAGCGCGATGGAGCAGCAGTCACAAAGCCAGGTGAGCTGCACGGGGCGGACTCTGAACGTGACCGATGGGGTCCTGGCCGCCGCGTTGGAGGCGTACGTCAGCATCGGTGTGGACGGGCGTGTGGCGGCGTGGAACCCGGCAGCCGAGACCACCTTCGGCTACACCCAAGAGCAGGCATGCGGCCAGCCGATCGAAGATCTGATCATTCCACCGCGGTGGCATGCTCCGCACCTCGCCGGCATGCAGCGCCTGCTCGACGGAGGGCCGGGGCGCGTACTCGGGCAGCGGCTCTGCCTCGAGGCCCGGCACCGGGACGGTCACGAGTTTCCGATCGAGATGACGTTGACGACGACCGACGGTCCGACCGGGCGGCTCTTCCACGCCTTCGCCCACGACGTCACCGTGTCTCACCGGGCCCAGCGGTTCGCTGCGGTGGAGGCCGCTGTCTCTCGCTGCCTGATCGATGCTACCGGCAGCGAGGAAGCTGGTACGAAGGTTGTAGAGGCGTTGGGGCTGAGCATGGGTTGGCCGGTGGTCGAGTGGTGGTCAATCGACGACACCCGGCAGGTCCTGACCTGCACTGCACGGTGGACCGGTCGTGACGTGACCGAGTTCATCGTTGATGAGCTGGAGTACGGCATCGGCCTGCCCGGTGCGGTGTGCCGTGACGTCCGCCCTCGATGGATCCCCGACCTGGCAACTGACACGTCCTATCTGCGCAACCGGGCCGCGGCTCGCCACGGCCTGCATGTAGCAGTCGGCGTCCCGATCCACTCGGCCGGACATGTCAGCGGCGCTCTGGCCATCTACGGTGACCACGTCGAGGATCCCGAGGACAGCCTGATCAACCTGCTTTCTGGGGTCGCCGCGCGCGTCGGGCAGTACCTGGAACGGCGGCGAGCCGAAGAACTGGCGCTCGAACTCGCCCGGACCAAAGACGAGTTCCTTGCCATGGTTACCCACGAGCTGCGCAATCCGCTGATGGTGATCACCAGCACGGCCGCGTTCTTCAACGACGAACTCGATGAGCTGTCCGTCGCCCAGCAGCGCGAGTACCTGCACACCATCACCCGTAGCGCCGAACGTCTCGCCGCGATGAGCGGTGACCTGCTCGACCTGGCGCGGCTGGAATCCGGCCACCTCGCTATTTATCCCGCGCCGATCGACCTCGCCGAGGTGATCAACCAGGCGGTCGACACGGCGAAGGCCGGCGCCGCCGACAAACGGCTCACCGTCACCCTCGACATCGGTCGTGAACTGCCGCTGCGGGGCGACGCGGAACGCCTGCTGCAAGTTGCCGACAATCTGCTTGGCAACGCGATCAAATACACCCCTGCGGGCGGCACCATCACGATCACCGCGCACCTCAGCGACGAAGACGCGATCACCTGGAGCGTCGCTGACACCGGCATCGGCGTTCCCGCCGCCGAACGATCCCGACTGTTCCGCCGCTTTTACCGCGCCACCACCGCCATCGCCAATCGCATCCCCGGCACCGGTCTCGGACTCGTCATCACCCGGGCCATCATTGATCGACACCACGGCACCATCACCCTGGCCGACCACGACGGCCCCGGCACCACCTTCCTGATCCGCCTGCCCGCCAAGCCTCCGCCTGACTGCTTACAGCGGCATCCCAGCGCACACGGGCTGCCATCTTCATCGGGGCTCCACCACCATGAACAAGATCCATCCGATGTTGAAGACGCAGGTCAGGCATAAAACAGGGATCGGACGACCCCCATGATGGTCGTGGCTTTCATTTGATGGGCGCGCACGGCGGCGTGCCGGGTAACTGCGGCGCTGCGTCGGCCGTCATGAACAAGATCGACTCAGTGCTTGAACAAGATCACTCGACGGCGGACGCGGCTTGAACAAGGCGGCCGGTGAACACGTCGGGCGCCGGGGTTGAACAGGCAGCTACGAGGTTGCACAGGCCGTGAACACCGGTGGCACGCCGGTTGATTGCCCGCATCGAGGGCCGTCATCGCGACCTCGGCCGAGCACGCTGTGTTCACCTGAAACAAGATCATCAGTGTTCGCGATGTGTTCAACCTGCCTGGTGGCCGTAGGTGCTGCGCAGGCGCTGGCCGAGATGGGTGACGCCGGGCGGACCCTCGCCGCGCGGCTGCATCCATATGTGGCCGGGTCGTTCGCCGGGCTGTTCGACGGGCCGACCACCACCGCCCCGGAAGGGCACCTGGTGGTGTACGCGATCAAGGACCTGCCGGACGAGCTAAAACCGGTGGGCACCCTGCTGACCTTGGATGCGAGCTGGCGCAAGGTCGCGAGCTCCTCGCCGGATGTGCGCCGGATGGTG
Source organism: Actinoplanes sp. NPDC051388 (assembly GCF_055586225.1). Taxonomy (NCBI): domain Bacteria; kingdom Bacillati; phylum Actinomycetota; class Actinomycetes; order Micromonosporales; family Micromonosporaceae; genus Actinoplanes; species Actinoplanes sp. NPDC051388. The sequence goes on from NZ_JBVJIP010000010.1 coordinate 58,103, forward strand.
CTGGTCGATGAGGCGTGGCTGATGCTGCGCGCCGGGCTCGGTGAGATGTTCCTGTTCCGCCTGGCCAAGTCCGCTCGCAAGTACGGGGCCGGATTGACCGTGGTCACCCAGGACGCCGCCGACGTGCTGGGCACCGAGGTCGGCCGGGCCGTGGTGTCCAACGCGGCCACGCAGGTGCTGCTGCGGCAAGCCCCGCAAGCCATCCACGCCGTCGCGGAGGCGTTCGGGCTCACCGAGGGTGAGAAGACGTTCCTGCTGTCCGCGGCACGCGGAGATGCCCTCTTGGCCTGCGGAAACAGCCGGGTCGCTTTCCCAGCGTCGCCGACGACGACGAGCATCAACTCGTCGTCGATGGCCTGGAGTTCGCCGCTTCTCAGCGAGATTGTGAAGGAATTCCGGGATGTTTGAGCGCTGGTGGGGGTGCGTCGGGGTCGGGGCGCTGCGGCGCCGGCACCACGAGCAGCAGTCCGAGCAGATGTGGTGCCTGACCCTGGCCACCAACGCCGACGGCTACCGGCCCAACGCCCGGCCGCCGCCGCACCCGTCGACTGATCCCCGCTCACCCGGCGTGCCCACAGGGACGTAGCGACCAGATTCTCGCTTCACCGATAAGTCACTACAGCGGGCGATACCGTATTTGGAGGGATCGTCTCAGAGGTCTCTGACGTGTCGATGGATGGTGACCGCTTCACCGGACACGACCCGATGTGCGGTCTTGGTTGGTGGCTCATGGTTGCGATATCGGATTCCACCCGGATCGAGGCCTACCGGGTCGACCTAGGCGCGATCATCGACTCCTCCGATGACGGCATCATCGCCATCACCAGTTCTGGTCGGATCGCCCACTGCAACCGGGCGGCAGCGCTGCTGTACGGCTATCGCGGGCCCGATCTGGTCGGCGTCGACGCGCAGGTGCTCGTTCCGCCGGAGCTGCAGGAAGCGGAATCTGTCATCCTGCGACGCGTCGCGGCAGGTGAGACTCTCGGGAGTCACCGCACGCACCGGCTGCGCCGTGATGGGGCCGTGGTGCCCGTGGTGTTGACCTTCTCGCCGATCTTCGACTTCGCCGGCGCCGTCGTCGGAGCTGCCGTTATCGCGCACCAGGTCGGCGAACCACAGAACGTCCGCGATGACGCCGACACGCATGAGGTGGTGAACCGCAGCGGACAACCTGCCGACGATGCCGGCCACCGCGACCAGGAGGTGCAGGACCGGCGGTTTCAGACTCACATCGACGCCGAATACGCTAGTGAACGCTTGGAAGTCTCCAACGCCCAGGACCGGTTCGAGGTCGTCATGGGTGACGAACGCGCCCAGGAGAGAGTCCAGGTCGAGCAGGCTCAGGACCGGTTCCAACTCCGGATGGGAGAGGAACGCGCCCAGGAGAGAGTCCAGGTCGAGCAGGCTCAGGACCGGTTCCAACTCCGGATGGGAGAGGAACGCGCCCAGGAGAAGGTCCAGGTGCAGCAGGCTCAGGACCGGTTCCAACTGCGGATGAGTGAGGAACGCGCCCAGGAGAGGATCCAGGTCGAGCAGGCCCAGGACCAGTTCCAACTGCGGATGGGAGAGGAACGCACCCAGGCTCGAGCCGACCGCGAGCGTCTGCAGGCCCAGCTGCACCAGGGCCAGCGCCTGGAGATTCTGGGGCAACTCGCCGGTGGAGTCGCTCACGACTTCAACAATCTCCTCGGCGTGATCCTGAACTACGCCGCGTTCGTCGCCGAGGAACTCGCCGCCGAACCGGAACAGCGTCTGCAGGCGGCCGGCCGTGACGTCGGGCAGATCCAGCGGGCCGCGGAACGGGCCGCCGAGCTGACCCACCAACTGCTCGCCTTCGCCCGCCGGGAAGTCGTCCAACCACGGCCGCTCGACCTCAACCACGTCGTCGTGGACGTAGGGATTCTGCTGCGTCGCACGATGGGCGACGACATCGATCTGTCCACGAACCTGGCCCCGGAGCTGTGGCTCGTGCTGGCCGACGCCGGCCAGATCGAGCAGATCCTGGTCAACCTCGCGGTCAACGCGCGTGACGCGATGAGCGATGGTGGGACGTTGAGCATCGGCACCGCCAACGTCGTCATCGACACCCACACCGACCCGTTGCTCCAGGCCGGCCGTTACGTGCGGCTGCGAGTCAGTGATACCGGCGCCGGCATGTCGGCCGAGGTCATCGAACACGCCTTCGAACCGTTCTTCACCACCAAACGCGACGGTGGGGGCACCGGGCTGGGCCTGTCGACCGTGTACGGCATCGTCGCCCAGTCGGGAGGCACGGTCACCATCCACTCACAACCCGGCACCGGCACCACGTTCACCATCCTGATCCCCGTGACCACCGAAACCGCCGCCCCAGCCGATGACCCGCTGCCCTATGAGCGCACCCCGGCCGGCGAGACGGTCCTCATCGTCGAGGACCAGCAGGCGCTGCGCGAGGTCACCGAACGCATCTTCACCCGCGGCGGCTACCACACCATCACCGCAGCGAACGGCGCCGAAGCCGTCACCCTCGCCACCCAGTACGACGGCGACATCCACCTGCTGCTCACCGATGTCGTCATGCCCAACATGCTCGGAAAGGAAGTCGCCGAGAAGATCCGTCAGGCCAGACCCGACATCGAAGTCCTTTTCATGTCCGGGTACGCCCAGCCGGTCCTGGCCTCACAAGGCCGACTCGAACCCGACGTCAACCTCATCGAAAAGCCCTTCTCCGCAGCGGCGATCATCGAGAAGGCCGGGCGCCTCCTCAGCGGCCAATGACCCCGTTGCTGTGGCGACGTGCTCACGGGATCTTCGCCTCGATCCAGCCAAGCGGTCTGACTGCTCAGCATCAAGTCCCTGAAGTCGGTATAAAGTATAAAATTAGTTCGAGCCGTTTGGTTGCCTCAGAGCTTCCTGGCCGCTCGCTATCTATCCCCTAGACCCTGGGATGGCTGAGGTGTCCAGCCGACCGAGTGGGTGCCGTGGCGTTCACGGCCCGGGAGGGGTCTCGTTGTTCAGGGTCTTGGTGGTTGATGACGAGCCGGACTTGCGCTACATCCTGCGGCGGATCTTCGAGCGGGCCGGCCATGAGGTGGCGGACGCCGGTCATGGGGCTGCCGCGTTGGAGGCCGTGCACCGGTCGCTGCCGGACCTGATGGTGACCGACATGATGATGCCGGTGATGGGCGGGGCCGAACTCATCCGCCGGCTGCGCGCCGATCCGGCCACCGCACTCCTTCCGATACTCGCCGTGACCGGCGACGCCCACCTCGCAAGGGGCGCCGACGCGGTGCTGAGTAAGCCCTGGAAATCGCGACAGCTGCTGGCCGCGGCGACCGAACTCATGGCACAGAAGGCGGACCGAACGTGAAACGACTGGCAACTGGTGTCCCCGGACTAGACGTCGTGCTCGGCGGCGGGCTCGAGCCCGGTTCGGTCACGGTGCTCGCCGGCGCCCCTGGCACCGGTAAGACGATCCTGGCCCAGCAGATGTGCTTCGCCAACGCCACACCGCAGAGCCGGGCCGTGTACTACACAACCCTGTCGGAGCCGCACTCCAAACTCGTCCGGCACCTGGACCCGTTCGACTTCTTCGACCCCGAAGCGTTGGGCCCACGGGTGGAGTACCTGCACCTGGGCGATCTCATCCGCGACGACCGGCCCGGCCGGATGGGACCCCTGGTCGACGAGGTGGCACGCAAGGCGATGGACGAACATCCCGCCCTGGTGGTGATCGACAGCTCGAAGGCGTTGCGGGACTTCACCGGCGAACGCGAGCTGCGGATGGCGTTTTACGACCTGACCAGCCGCCTCGCGCACACTGACGCCGCGCTGCTACTGCTCGGCGAGTACACCCCCGCCGAGATGGCCGCCGGGGTCGAGTTCTCCCTGGCCGACACCATCATCCACCTCGCGTACGAGCCCCGGGAGCCGATCGACCGGCGCTGGCTGCGGGTCGTGAAGATGCGCGGCACCCACCACTTGGAAGGCAAGCACACCTTCCGCATCAGCCCCATCGGGTTCGAGGTGTTCCCCCGCATCGAGACCCTCGACACCGGTCCGGCGAAAGAGGTCACCGGACGAATCCCCAGCGGGATTCCCGGCCTCGACGACCTCACGGGCGGTGGGATCGGCGCCGGCGAAGCCACCGTCATCCTGGGGCCTTCCGGGGTCGGCAAGACCATCGCCGGGCTGCGCTTCGTCGCGGAGGGCATCGTCCATGGCGAAGGCTGCCTCTACGTCACCTTCCAGGACACCGCCGATCAACTCGTCAAGATGGCAGCGACGTTCCACTGGGATCTGGGCGCCGCCCGCGAGAAGGGACACCTGGTGTTCCACCACGTGCCGCTCGGCGAACTGGACCTGGACCTGCTCGCCGCCCGCATCCGTCAAGAACTCGCCCAGGGCCCAATCCGCCGCGTCGTGATCGACAGCCTCGCCGAGATGGTCTTCGCCGCCCGCGAATCCGACCGGTTCCCCGCCTACGCCCGCAGCCTGACCGGCCTGATCCGCGCCGCCGGCGCCACCCTGGTCATCACCAGCGAAACCACCACGCTGGGGCCCAGCCCGGAACCCATCGGCGGAGTCACGTTCCTGTTCCACAACGTGATCCTGCTGCGCTACATCGAGATGAACTCCTCTACCGGCCGGGCGCTGAACATCGCGAAGATGCGCAACAGCGACCACAGCAAAGACGTCTGCTGCTTCACCATCGGCGCAGACGGCCTCGTGGTCGGCCGTCGCCTGGAATCAGTCACCGGGGTCCTCGGCTGGAGCGCGCTACGAACCCCCACCCTCACATCCTGAAACCGAACGGTGTCCATCGGATGCCAGTCGGCAACGACGCAGGCCGGGCGTTGGGGCAACGTCGCGTTCTGTCGCTGGGCGTTGGGGAAACCGGCGTTCTCTGCCCCCTGATTCCTGCAATGCCGGGGGTTGGGAAGCATTGATGTTCTCTGCTTTGTGGGGCGACAGGCTGGTTGCTGTCGGGTCTCGCGTGGTGGAGGAGGAAGTATGCGTAAGGGAAGACTTTTGGTTGGGCTTGTTGTGGCGGCGCTGGCTGCTGGTGATCGAGGCCGGTGACCCGGTCCTTCAGCAGGTAGCCGATCGCGCTGGACCGGCCGTCGATGCTGAGCAGGCGCTCGGCGAGGGTGGCGTCGCAGTGGGCGCTGAGCACCGCGAAGGCGATGCCGGGGCGGTCGCGGCGGATCCGCTCCGCGGCCCGGCTGCCCTCGTCGGTGAAGCCCGGCGGCAACCGGATGTCCAGCAGCACCAGCCGCCTTAGCCATTCGGTGTGATTGGCGGGACCGGCTTTGTCACCGGGTGGGCGAGGCGGCGGATTCGGCGGTACTGGTTCTGGGCTTCTCGGATGTCCGAATAGTTGATGGAGAAGCGGTCGTACCAATTGCCGCTGCCCGGTGGGCGCTCGGTGTGGTGCTGGCGGAACGTGTACTTGTCGCCCCAGTGGGTCACGTCCACGCGGTCTCTGATCGGGAGCCGGGACTCCTCCACCAGGAAGACCCGGACGCCGGCCTCGAAGTGCTCGTTGATCATGTTGACCAGCTCGGCCGACCAGTAGTCCCAGATGAAGATGCGCTCGATCACCACGTCTTCGGTGTCGCGGCGGGCGGCCAGGGCGCGCTTCTGCTCGGTCCAATAGTGGCGGCCGTCGGGGTGCAGATAGAACGCCAGGTCGGTGCGGGTCAGGCTGGTCGTGAAGAGGCTGAGGTCCGAGGTGTTCAGCAGGCGCACCTTGAGGCTCGGGTCGAAGGAGTCGACCAGCAGGACGCCCTTGGACAGCTCGGCCAGGTCCTCGCGCACCTCGAAGATCAGGCGCAGCGCCTCGTCCTCGACCGCGGTGCCGCCGAACTTCCCGACCACCGCGCGCGCCGACTTTGACATGTCCAGCAGCGCCCGGCCATAGCTCGCGCCCTCGGCGATGGTCATCAGCAGCTCACCCAGCCGGTCCGAATCGGACAGCTGCCGGGTCAGCCGCTGCTCCAGGGCGTCCGTGCGGGCGCGCAGCTCGGCCAGAGTGGACTCGGACCGGTCGCGCACCTCGGTCAGGTGGGTCTCGGCGCGGGACTGCACCTCGACCAGGATCGTGATGCAGAGGCCGATCAGGAAGACGAGCAGCGACAGCACGACGGTGCTGAAGATGTCGCCGTCGGTGGCGACCAGCGACAGATATGCGGACAGCAGGGTCAGGAAGACGTTCAGCGCCGTGGTGACAATGAAGCCGGTACGTCGTTGCGAAGGCACAAGCGCACCCCGAGTCGTGACTGGTTGACGGCAGTCTATAAAGATTCGCCAAGGTGCCGGGGGACACCGCCGGCCACCCAGGTGCTGATCACCGTGGCGGCCTGGTCGGCGACCTCGTGCCCGGCCGGGCGGGTGACCAGGTCGGTCAGCGCGAACATGTCGAAGACCCGTCCGATGTGGGCCCAGTCGTCGACCAGCGGCAGATCGGTGAACCCGGAGGCGAAGCCGGACGCGAACGCGGCCAGGAAGCCGGGCGGGTAGTCGGCGCCGAAGCGGGCCATGTTGGCCGCGTCCGCATAGGGCGAGCCCGAGTAGCTGAACTCCCAGTCCAGCAGCGCGTCCACCCGCCAGCCGTCGCTCGTGTGGGTGACCAGGATGTTCTTCGGGTTGACGTCGCCGTGGGCCAGCCTCGCCTGATCCTCGACGGCGGCCAGCGCCGGGGCCTCCGACGCGCACAGCGCGGCCCACGCGCGCAGGGTGCCGGTGTCCAGACGGGACGGCGGGACCTTGTCGATGCTGCTCGCCGCGAAGCCGGGCAGCTGGGCCGCCCACGGTGGCTGCGGGCCGACGCCCAGGTCGGGGCCGGTGAAGAAGCCGGGCCGGTCCAGGTGCACCGTCGCCACGCCGGCCACCGCACGGCCGACCGCGGCGCCCAGGCCGGCCAGGTCGGGTGCGGGGGATGCCAGCACCTCGCTCAGCGGCGTGCCGGGCACGTACTCGATGATCATGGGTTTGATCGAGAGGACGGCCGGGACCGGGCCGGGGGCGCGCGCCATGACGGCGGCCTCGATGGCCGGGTCGCCGCCGCCGAAGCGCGCGACGACCGGGCCGCCGGTCAGCGTGACCAGCCAGGTCGAGTGGGAGAAGCCGCCGGCCAGCGCCGTCGCCGCGAGCACCTCCTGGTCGAGGGCCGCGCCGACGGATCGGATCTCGGGGGAGAACATTCAGCCGGCCAGCCGGGCCAGCTCCTCGTCGATCACCGATGGGTCGAGCTTCTTGAACACCGGCTTCGGGGCGTCCAGCGGCGTGCCGGCCACCAGCGGCACCGACTTCCAGCGCGCGCCGGTCGTGTAGTCGCCGGTCAGCACCGGGTAGGACGGGCCGCCGTCCAGGTCGTCCACCTCGACGATCGACGGCATCGGGGCGTGCACACCGGACCCGCCGAGCAGCTCGTGCACCTTTTGCGCGGAGTGCGGCAGGAACGGCGTGAGCAGCGTGTTCGCGTCGCTGACGACCTGCAGCGCGACGTGCAGGACGGTGCCCATCCGCGGCTTCTCCTCCGCGGACTTGAGCTTCCAGGGCGCCTGGTCGGACAGATACTTGTTCGCCTCGGCGACGACCTTCATCGCCTCGCCGATGGCCGCCTTCTGCCGGTGCTTGCCGATCAGGTCGCCCACCGTGGCGAAGCCGTTGCGGGCGATGTCCAGCATGCGGAGATCGTCGGAGGTGGGATCTGTGAGCTCGGGGATCGAGCCGAAGTTCTTGGCGGCCATCGAGATCGACCGGTTGACCAGGTTGCCCCAGCCCGCGACCAGCTCGTCGTTGTTGCGCCGGACGAACTCCGCCCAGGTGAAGTCGGTGTCGTTGGACTCCGGTCCGGCCGCCGCGATGAAGTAGCGCAGCGCGTCCGCGTCATAGCGCTCCAGGAAGTCGCGCACATAGATCACCACGCGCCGGGACGAGGAGAACTTGCGGCCCTCCATCGTCAGGTATTCCGAGCTGACCACCTCGGTGGGCAGGTTGAGGCGGCCGTAGGAACCGGGCTCGCCGGCCTTGTCGCCCTCGCCCGAGTAACCCAGCAGGATGGCGGGCCAGATCACCGAGTGGAAGACGATGTTGTCCTTGCCCATGAAGTAATAGGCCAGCGCGTCCTTGCCCTCGCTGTCCGCCGCCCACCACCGGCGCCACGCCTCCGGGTCGCCGGAGCGGCGGGCCCACTCGATGGACGCGGACAGGTAACCGATCACCGCGTCGAACCACACGTAGATCCGCTTGTCGTTGCGGTCGGTGAACTCCTCGAGCGGGATCGGCACACCCCAGTCGAGGTCGCGGGTGATGGCCCGGGGCTGCAGGTCGTCGAGCAGGTTGCGGCTGAATTTGAGGACGTTCGGCCGCCAGTTCTCCCGCTGGTCCAGCCAGGCGCCGATGGCCTGGGCGAAGGCCGGCAGGTCGAGGAAGAAGTGCTCGGTCTCGATGAACTCGGGGATCTCGCCGTTGATCTTCGACCGGGGGTTGATCAGCTGCTCGGGGTCGAGCTGGTTGCCGCAGTTGTCGCACTGGTCGCCGCGGGCGCTGTCGTATCCGCAGATCGGGCAGGTGCCCTCGATGTAACGGTCGGGCAGGGTGCGCCCGGTGGACGGCGAGATCGCGCCCAGGGTGGTCTTGCGGACGATGTACCCGTTCGTCAGCAGCCCGGTGAACATCTCCTGGGTGACCGCGTAGTGGTTGCGCGTCGTGGTGCGGGTGAACAGGTCGTAGGACAGCCCGAGGCCGTGCAGGTCCTCGACGATCACCCGGTTGTAGCGGTCGGCGAGCTCACGCGGCGTGACTCCGTCGGCGTCGGCCTGCACCTGGATCGGGGTGCCGTGCTCGTCCGTGCCGGAGACCATGAGCACGTCGTGACCGGCCATCCGCATGTACCGGCTGAACACGTCGGAGGGCACTCCGAAGCCGGAGACATGACCGATGTGGCGCGGGCCGTTGGCATAGGGCCAGGCGACCGCGGCGAGAACGTGGCTCATGGTTCCCCAGCGTAGTGATAGGCCTCGGACACGTGCGAACGACATAGCAGAGACGGCTTTTGTTGCGACACGCGGCTTTTGTGAGTGATCTCCATGAAGATCTGCCGTCTACTGGGACGGTGACCGGAGACGCGCCGCAACCAGGGGAAACGCCGCGGAACGAGAGCGAGCCGTGGTCCCTCCCCGACCCCAACACCGCCTGGTGGCGGGTGGAGGAGGAGCGCGAGCACCAGGAGGCGCTCGCCGAGGCGGCCGCCGCCCGTCCGCGTCATCCCCGTCGCCGGCCCACGTCCACCACGCCCGCGAACGCGTTGCCGCCGGCCTACGGGGGTTCGGAGCTCGCCTTCGCCCCGGAGGCGCTGGATGCGCACGCGGCGGGCGCTCAGGACACCGCACAGATCCTGGACCGGTCGCCGGAGACGCCACCGGCTCTGCTGGTCGAGGTCGAGCAGGAGCCCCGGATCGAGCTCGCCGAGGCGGTGGCGGCAGCCCAGGCGGTGGTGGCCGGCACGTCCGCCACGGGTTCCGCTCCCTCAGGGGAAGCAGAGCAAGCAGCGGAAGCAGAGCAAGCAGAGCAAGCGGCGGAAGCAGAGCAAGCAGCGCCCGCGCCGATCGAGCGTGATCACCAGCGCCGCCCCCGCGACCGGTACCTGCCACCTGTCGAAGACCGATTCACAACCGATGAGGGGTACGCCGTGAGCGCCGCCGAAGACGCCCGAGCCGACGCACCCGCCGACCCGGTCGCGGAGGTGCCCGCCCGGGAAGAAACCGAACCGCCGGACGCGGGCGAGCGTGCGGACGGCGTACCCGATGTCATGGTCCTGCCCGAACCCGACCGCAACCGGCCCACCGTGGCCCTGCCCGGGCAGGGCGCCGCCGGCCACACCCGCCTCGGCCGGGCGGCCGCCGACGCCCGCCGCGAGCGGATGGAGAACCACCCCTTCTGGCTGAACGAGGAGGAGCGCGCCGCGGCCGGAAACGCCTGGCCGGCCCCGGGTGTGCGGCAGCGCCTGGCCGAGGCGCCGGGCCCGGCCGACGGACGCCGTGGCCAGCCACCGCTGCGCCGGCCGCGCAAGCCCCGCGGACCGGTGGCCGGCCTGCTCGGACTCGTCTCGCTGGCGCTGATCGCGTCGTTCTTCTCGTGGGTGAGCGCGGAACCCTTCTGGCTGGCGGTCGGGCACGGCGATCGCGGCGTGGCGACCGTCGCGCAGTGCACCGGCGAGGGGGTCACGCAGCGCTGCCGGGGGGCGTTCACCTCGGCGGACGGCGGCTTCGCGGTGGAGCGGGTCACGCTGCTCGGCGTCGACGTGGCCGCCCGCGACACCGGCGCGATCACGCCGGCCCGGATGGTCAGCCCGGACAGCACCCAGGCCTTCGCCGGCAACACCGGCTGGATGCTGCAACTGCGCTGGGTGCTCGGCTTCGTGCTGGTAATGCTCTGCGGTTATGGCATCGCGGGGCTGACCGGCGCCCGGCAGCTGGAGACCTCCCGGGCGCGGCGCAACGCCGTGCTGATCAGCCTGGCCGGACCGGTCCTGCTGCTGGCCGGCTTCCTGGCCGCCGCCTATTAGGGTCTGTCTCGTGGATCAACCAGGGCTGCGGCGGGGCCCAGAGCGCGCCTGACAGCGGCCGCGAAACACCCGAATACAACACCGGTATTCGGGCGCCCCGCGCCCGATGCCAGCCACACTCTGGACCTTGCCTCGCACATGGCTGATCCACGAGACAGACCCTAGTTCTGGTGCACCAGGGCATAGACCTCGCGCTTGCGGAGGCCGAACTCGCCGGCCACCGCGGTGATCGCGTCCCGCCGGGAGTCGCCGGCCGCCTCCCGCCGGGCCACCGCCGCGCGCAGGTCCTCGTCGGCCGGCCGCTCGGCCGCCGTCGCCGGGGCGCCGCCGATCACCAGGGTGATCTCGCCGCGCGGGTTGCCGGTGGCGGCCCAGTCGGCCAGTTCGGCGAGCGGCGCCCGGCGGATCTCCTCGTAGGTCTTGGTCAGCTCGCGGCAGACGGCGGCCGGCCGGTCGCCGCCGAACGTCGCGACCAGGTCGGCCAGCGCGTCGGCCACCCGGTGCGGCGCCTCGAAGAGCACCAGCGTGCGCGGCTCGGCGGCCAGTTCGCGCAGTCGCGATCGGCGCCCCGAGCCGGAACGCGGCAGGAAGCCCTCGAAGACGAACCGGTCGCTGGGCAGGCCGGAGAGCGCCAGGGCGGTGGTCACCGCGCTGGGCCCGGGCGCCGCGGTGACCGGGAACCCGGCGTCGAGCGCGGCCCGCACCAGCCGGTAGCCCGGGTCGGACACGCTCGGCATGCCGCCGTCGGTGACCACCGCGACCGTGCGGCCGTCCCGCAGGGCCTCCACCAGTTCCGGGGTACGCCGTTCCTCATTGCCCTCGAAGTACGACACCACCCGCCCGGACAGCGTGATCCCCAGGTCACGGGTGAGCCGGGCCAGGCGCCGGGTGTCCTCGGCCGCGATCACGTCCGCCGAGGCGAGGGCGGTGCGCAACCGCTCCGAGGCGTCGGCGGAGTTGCCCAGAGGGGCGCCGACGAGCACCACAAGTCCGTTGGTCTCTTCCACACCCGGAAGTGCATCACACGCGTCTCGGCAACACGGCCTACGATCGCGGGGTGAGTTTGGCGACCGACATCGCGCCCATTCCGGTCGAGACCGCGAACGGGCCCTCCGGCGTGCGCCGGGTGCCCGACGCCGTCCGGCGCCGCCTGTCGACGCTGGACAACTGGCTCGACCCGCACTCCTGGCTGGTCACGATCGTGGTCGTGACGATCGCGGCGGTGCTGCGGCTGGTCGGGATCAGTCATCCCAAGGGCTACATCTTCGACGAGGTCTACTACCCGACCGACGCCTGGGACATGTTGACCCACGGGGTGGAGTGGGACGAGAAGACCAACGGCCCGGCGTACGTGGTGCATCCGCCGCTGGGCAAGTGGCTGATCGCGCTGGGTGAGAAGGCGTTCGGCAACACCGAGCTGGGCTGGCGTTTCCCGGCCGCGATCGCCGGCATCCTGATGATCCTGATCCTGATCCGGGTGGCCTACCGGATGTTCCACTCGGTGGTGCTGGCCGGCACCGCGGGCATGCTGATGACGCTGGACGGCTTCCATCTGGTGCTGTCCCGCACGTCGCTGCTGGACATCTTCCTCGGGCTGTTCATCCTGGCCACCTTCGCGGCGCTGCTGATCGACCGGGACGCCTATCGGCGACGCTGGCTGCGCGCGCTCGAGGGCGGATTCGACCCGGACACCGCGCGCCGGCTGCCGCACTTCGTGCCGTGGTGGATGCTGGTCGCCGGGGTGATGTTCGGGCTGGCCTGCGGGGTGAAGTGGAGTGCGCTGTTCTTCGCGCCGTTCTTCGCCATCCTGGTGGTGGCCTGGCGGATCGGCGCGCGGCGCTCGGCCGGCGTCCGGCGCCCGATCAGCTCCCGGCTCAACGGCGACATCGGCTACCTGCTTCTCAGCTTCACGCTGACCGTGATCTTCTACCTCGCCACCTGGACCGGCTGGTTCGTCACGAACAGCGGCTACTTCCGGCACTACCGCGAGGCGAACAACATGAGCGAGCCGCCGATCCTGGGCGCGCTGCTCAACCTGATGCATTACCACCAGCAGGCATATTCGTTCCACAGCGGCCTGGACGACCGGCACGTCTATCAGTCCTGGCCCTGGCAGTGGCTGCTGCTCGGCCGGCCGGTCGCGTTCTATTGGAACAGCACCGGCTCCTGCGGGGCGCCGAGCTGCGCGTCCGAGATCCTGCTGCTGGGCACGCCGATCCTGTGGTGGTCGTTCCTGCCCGCGCTGGCCGCGCTGATCTGGTTCGGGGTGGCCCGCCGCGACTGGCGGGCCTATGCGATCGGCGCCTGCCTGGCCGGCGGCCTGCTGCCGTGGTTCTACTACGCGATCGCCGACGGCCGCACCATGTTCGCCTTCTACGTGCTGCCCGCGCTGCCCTTCCTGATCCTCGCGGTGACCTATGCGCTGGGCGCGATCATGACACCCGTTGGTGGGACGGCGACCGGCGAGAAACGCTCCGACCGGCAGCTCGTCGGCACCGTCGTCGCGGGCGCATACGTGCTGATCGTGGCCTTGTGCTTCGCCTATTTCTATCCGGTCTTCGTGGGTGATCTGATCCCCTACCAGTCGTGGCAGGCGCGCATGTGGCTGGGCGGTCGCTGGATCTAGCGGGGTAACTTGGCCGCCCGAGGCCTGGGAGGCGAGCATGGCGATCGACGCGAGCGGCGAGCGGTGGCGTGGCGAGAACTTCGAGGACCTCGCGACCTATGTGCGCAGTCATCGGGCCGGGGGTTACCCGGTCGCGCACGTCCGCGAGCGGATCTGCCGCACCTGTCAGGGCACGACGTTCCGGATGCTGGTGGACGACGAGCAGGGCTGCGCGGTGACGACCTGCCTGGGCTGCGGCACCGGCGCGCCGATCGCGGACAGCGGCGACTATCTCGACGAGGCCGAGCTCGATGACTGTGCCTGCCCGTGCGGCGGCGAGGAGTTCGCGGTGGCCGTCGGATTCGCCACCCAGGAGCCGGGCGACGAGGTGCGGTGGATCAGCGTGGCGCTGCGCTGCCTGACCGACGGGACGCTCGGCGTCTACACCGACTGGAAGATCGATTACGCCCCCACCGCGCACCTGCTGGAAGAGGTCTGATCCGCAGGTCAGGACGGTGTGGAGACAGTAAAGCGCGCTCCGATCGCCTGCCACGGGGGAAGCGGGCGATAGGAGCGCGCAACACGAAGCTTAAACGGCCTTCCAGTTGCGCACAACGGCTGTCCATACTCAATCGCCGCGATTAATGGGCAGACTTGCGGTCGGGTTCCCGTCCGAGCGGTTGCGGCGAGACCCCGATGATCAAGCGTCGGCGGGTCCCTGTGGCAATTCGGACAAAAGACTATATTGGTATTTATGGCGTCCGCCGTTTCGTGAATGCGGCTCGAGAATGGCGTTTGCGGATGAGTCGCGAAAATGACACCGAAATTGTTCTTCATTTCGCGTAACCTCTTTTCCCCGACGGTTCGCGTGCAGCTCACAGCGATCTCTCCAGCGCTCATTCACACGCATTGCCATCAGGTCAAACGCTGATCGTCACCGATTCGGATGACTTTCCGGCGACGATCATCGGTCGCTCGATGGAGTGACGCCGATCAAGATCTCAAAAGATGTTCTTAAGCTCGCCGGGTGACTTCGCACCAGCGAGAAAATCCGCATTCCGCAGACTCCGGCATCCCCGACACCGAGGTGATCCAGGTGTCGCTGCCGGTGCCGGTGTTCGTCGACGCGACCGGTCGCCGCCGCCGGTTTCTCCGTCGGCTCGCCTATGGGTTCGGTGCGCTGTGCATGGTCTACGGCGGCCTGGTCAGCGTCAGCCTGGCCGGCGGTCCGGTCAGCTCGAGCGTCGTGCTGCCGCTGCCCGACCTGCAGGACAACGGCGAGGACGACACTGTGGAGGCCCGCCCGGCGCCGCAGCCGATGCCCACGCCCACCCGGTCGGTCGCGCCCCAGCCGAGACTGATCACCGACGCCGTGCGCCGGCCGGAGACCCAGGACCCGCGGCGTGCGGAGGCGCCGCGACCCAGCACCACCAAGGCCCGCGTGCTGGAGTCCACGACGAAGCCGTCGGCCAGCCCGTCGGCGAGCGCGACCCCCAAGCCGGTCGAGTCGACGACCACCAAGCCCGAACCCAGCACCTCCGACTCGGCCTCGCCGAGCACCCCAGCCCCGGCCCCGGAACCGCCCACCAAGGCGCCGCCGGTCCCGCCCGTTCCGCCCAGCGGCGGCACGGGAGGCGGCGCCGAGGACAGCGGCTCCGGGGCCGGTACCAACGGCGGCAGCTCCGGCGGCGGCGGTGGCAGCGGATCTGCCGGCGGTGGGGACGCCCCGCCGCCGAAGCCGGCCGACCCGCCGGTCACCCGCGCCCCCGATCCGGAGCCGGAGCCCGAACCGGCCTCCGAGCCCTCGCCGGCCCCGCGGCCCACGGCAACCGTTGTGGAGGCGATTCCGGTCGTCGAGATCAGCGTGGAGCCCGATGCGGCCGACGGGGGTCAGATGTGAGCCGCGGCCGCAGCCGCACCCGCAGCCGCACCAGGGCCCGCCGCCGCCTGCTGCCCCGCCCCCGGATCCTGCTCGGCACGCTGATGCTGGCCCTGTTCGTCGGCGTGCTGGTGGTGCAGGCGTACGTGAACGCCGAGTTCTCCGCCGACCACGTGGACACCGAGGTCGGCGACCAGGCCGGAGTGCCCGCCGCGATCCGTCAGGGCGGCCCGGTGATCAACACCACCGGCGGCCAGGTCAGCTCCAACCGGCTGCCGGACAAGACGATCGCGCTCACCTTCGACGACGGCCCGGATCCCGTCTGGACCCCGCAGATCCTGCAGGTGCTGGCGGAGAACGACGCGCACGGCACGTTCTTCGTGGTGGGCTCCGAGGTGGCCCGCCATCCGGAGGTCGCCGCCCGGATCGCCGCGGGCGGGCACGAGCTCGGCCTGCACACGTTCACGCACCCGAACATGCAGCGGCTCGCGCCGTGGCGGCGCAAGCTCGAGCTGTCCCAGACGCAGGTGTCGATCGCGCAGGCCGCGGGCGTGCACACGAACCTGGTGCGATACCCGTACTCGTCCAAGCCGCAGGCGATCGACGAGACCAACTGGGCGCTCATCCGGGAGGCCGGCGACCAGGGCTATCTGGTCGTCGTGAACGACCTGGACAGCGAGGACTGGCAGCGGCCGGGGGTGCCCCGGATCGTGCGGAACGCGACGCCGAACCAGGGCGCCTCCGCGGTGATCCTGTTCCACGACGCCGGTGGTGACCGGTCGCAGACGGTCGAGGCACTGCGCACGTTCATCCCGATGATGAAGGAGCGCGGGTACCGCTTCACGACCGTCACCGAGGGGCTCAACGTCGGGCTGTCCGAGGCGAAGACGGACGCGCCGCCGCCGATGGCGTTCAATGCGCCGGCGCCGGGCGCGGACAAGTTGCGGGGCAGCGCGGTGCTGTGGACCGTACGGCTGGCGGATGGGCTGGTCTATCTGATCGCCGGGATGTTCCTGGTGGTCGGACTGCTGACGATCGCGCGTACCGGTCTGTTGCTCCTGCTGGCGAGCCGGCACGCCCGGCAGCGCCGCGACCCGGCGTGGAGCTGGGGGGCGCCGGTGACCGATCCGGTGTCGGTGATCGTGCCGGCCTACAACGAGAAGGCCGGCATCGAGGCCGCGGTCCGGTCACTCGCCGGCGGCGACCACCCGGAGATCGAGGTGGTGGTCGTGGACGACGGGTCCACCGACGGCACCGCCGCCCTGGTGGAACGGCTCGGCCTGCCCAACGTGCGGGTCGTGCGGGTGCCCAACGGCGGCAAGTCGAACGCGCTGAACACCGGGATCGCGCTGGCCAAGCACGACCTGATCGTCACGGTCGACGGGGACACCATCTTCGAGCCGGACTCGATCCGGTTGCTGGTGCAGCCGTTCGCCGACCCGGACGTGGGTGCGGTGGCCGGCAACGTGAAGATCGGCAACCGGCGCAGCCTGGTCGCGCTCTGGCAGCACATCGAGTACGTGATCGGCTTCAACCTCGACCGCCGCCTCTACGAGGTGCTCAACTGCATGCCCACCGTGCCGGGCGCGATCGGCGCGTTCCGCCGGCAGGCGTTGCGGGACGCCGGCGACTTCAGCGACGAGACGCTGGCCGAGGACACCGACATCACCATGGCGCTGTGCCGGGCCGGGTGGCGGGTGGTCTACGAGGAGCGGGCCAAGGCGTGGACCGAGGCGCCGGCCACCCTCGAGCAGCTCTACCGCCAGCGGTACCGGTGGAGCTACGGGACCATGCAGGCGATGTGGAAGCATCGCAAGTCGCTCACCGACAGCGGCGACTCGGGCCGGTTCGGCCGCCGCGGGCTGCCCTTCCTGGCGCTTTTCGGGGTGGCGTTGCCGCTGCTCGCACCCGTGGTGGACATCATGCTGGTCTACGGGCTGGTGTTCTGGGAGCTCGAGGAGACGGTGATCGCCTGGACCGGCATGCTGGCCCTGCAGATGCTCACCGCGGCGGTCGCGTTCCGGTTCGACCGCGAGCCGATGGGCCCGCTCTGGCGGCTCCCACTGCAGCAGTTCGCCTATCGGCAGCTGATGTATCTGGTGCTGATCCAGTCCGCCACCACGGCGCTGACCGGCGGCCGGCTGGGCTGGCACAAGCTGCGCCGCGCCGGTCTGGTGCGCGCCGCCCCGCCGGTCCTGCCGTCCGATCCGGTGGCGCCGCAGCTCGACTCGTGGCCGCCGACCCTGCAGGAGGTCCGGGTGCCGGACCATCCGGCCGCCGGCCGCGCGTTCGTGCCCAGCCAGGGCCGCCTGCAAGACAAGGACCTGCCGTCCGCCGGCTCGCCCCCGGGTGGCGGCTCCGGCCCGGTACGCACCGGGTGAAGCGTCGGCCCGCACCGCCCGAACTGCAGCCGGGCGGTGCGGGCCGACGTACTTTCTCAGCGGATCAGGCGGCGACCAGCTCGCGGTCGCCCTCGGCCACCGCGAACGGGAACACCACGTGCAGCGAGGTGCCGTCGCCGGGCCGGTCGGAGAGCGCCACGGTCGCGTGGTGGGCGTCCAGCACCCGCTTCGCGACGGCCAGCCCGCGGTCCGGGCCGGGCACGGTCGACGGGTTGGCGATCGCGCCGTAATACAGGTGCGGGAAGAGATCGGGACGCACGCCGTCGGGCATGTCCATGTCGTCCAGCACCACGGTCGGGCCGGACTCGACCTCGGTGCCGACCCGCACCCGGCCGCCCGGCGGCGTGTACTTCACCGCGGCGAACAGCAGGTGCATCAGGACCTGCTCGAGGCGCACCGGGTCGGCCACGATCGGCAGCGACGGGCCGCCGGCCTGGTTCAGGATCCAGATCTGCTTGGTCGCCGCGATCGGCCGGATCGCCTCCACCGCGCGCTGGGTGAGCCGGGTCAGGTCGATCTGGCGCATGTGCAGGCTGTCGCTGCCGTGGCCGGCGTCGGCCAGCCGCAGCAGGTGATCGAGCAGGTCACGCATGCCGCGGACGTGCGCCGAGGCGGCGTGGCCGAGCAGATCGGCGGCTTCCTTGTCGTGGAAGCCGGTGCGGCCCAGGCCTTCCAGATAGGCGTCCATCAGCCGCAGCGGAGCCTTCAGCTCGCCGCCGACCAGCGCGGCCAGGTCGTCCTTGCGGCGTTCCAGCTCCTGCAGGCGGGCGGTGGTGTTGGCCAGCGCCACCGCGTAGCGGCGCAGCTCGAGCTGGGAGGTGACCTGCCGGGCCAGCGCGCGCAGGGCCTGAAGCTGCTCGACCTCGAGGCGGCGCGGTTCGGAGTCGACCACGCAGAGGGTGCCGAGGCCGAATCCGTCGGTGGTGAGCAGGGGAGCGCCGGCATAGAAGCGGATGCCGTCCTCCGCGCGTACCGCCGGATTGTCCGCGAAGCGGGCGTCCTGTCTCGCGTCCGGCACCACGAGCAGGTCGCGTCCGAGGATCGCGTGCGCGCAGAACGACAGATCGCGTGGCGTCTCGGTCAGGTCGGTGCCGAGCCGCGCCTTGAACCACTGCCGGTCGGCATCGATCAAGGACACCAACGACATGGGTACGCCGCAGACGCTCGCCGCCAGCTGGACGATGTCGTCGAAGTCCTTCTCGGGCTCGGAGTCCAGGACGTCGAGGGCGTAAAGAGAGGCCAACCGGTCAGTCTCATTGCTGGGCAGCGGTGCATCCATGGTCTAGGTTTACCACCCAAAGGTAGCAATCTTCGCGTTTCACCAACTGTTGCCGAGACGTTTCCACTGAGGCAGGCTCAGGGCATGGCACAGAACCTCGCAGCGGTCCTGCACGGCATCGGTGACCTGCGGATCGAGGAGCAACCCACGCCGTCGCCCGGGCCCGGCGAGGTGATCGTGGAGATCCGCTCGGTGGGCATCTGCGGCTCCGACGTGCACTACTACGAGCACGGCCGGATCGGCGACTTCGTGGTGAACGCGCCGATGGTGCTGGGCCACGAGTCGTCCGGCGTGGTGGTCGACTCCGGCGCGACGTCGATGGCGGTCGGCACCCGGGTGTCGATCGAGCCCGGCGTGCCCTGCGGCCACTGTGAGCAGTGCCGCCGCGGGTCCTACAACCTCTGCCCGGACGTGGTCTTCTTCGCGACGCCGCCGGTGCACGGTTCGCTGGCGCGTTACGTCGCGGTGAACGAGGCCTTCGCGCACCCGGTGCCCGACTCGATGAGCGACGACGCGGCGGCCCTGATCGAGCCGCTGTCGGTCGGCCTGTGGGCGAATCGGAAGGCCGGCACCGGCCTGGGCTCGCGGGTGCTGGTCACCGGCGCCGGGCCGATCGGCGTGCTGTGCGCGCTGACCGCGAATGTGGCCGGAGCCGCCTGGGTCGGCCTGGCCGACGTGCATCCGGACCGGCTGAAGGTGGCCTCGGGCTTCCCGGTCGACGACGTGATCGACGCCCGGACCGGGGTGGACTACGGGTCCTTCCGGCCGGACGTGGTGCTCGAGTGCACCGGCGTGCCGCCGGTCGTGGTGGCCGGGATCAGGGCGCTGCAGCCGCTCGGCCGGGCGGTGCTGGTCGGCATGGGCCCGGTCGGCGAGCAGCCGATGCCGGTCGCGGTGATCCAGAACCGCGAGCTCACGGTCACCGGCACCTTCCGTTACGCGCACACCTATCCGGACGCGATCGCCCTGGTCACGTCGGGCCGGATCGACCTGGACGCGCTGGTCGGCGCGCGGCTGCCGCTGGCCGAGTCGGAGGCCGCCCTGAAGATGGGCCACACCGACCCCGCGGTGCTCAAGACCCTGGTCCAGGTGCAGGAGTGACCGAGATCGTCGCCGCGGTCTGGGTCTGCGTGCGTGATCAGCGCATGCTCGTGGTGCGGCCGCGCGGGCAGGAGCTCTATTTCCTGCCCGGTGGCACGCCTGAGCCCGGCGAGACCCGCGCCGAGACCGCCGCCCGCGAAGTGTCGGAGGAGGTCGGTATCCGGCTCGACCCCGCGGACATGCGGCTCTTCACCGAGGTGGTGGGGCCGGCCGTCGGCCGGCCCGGCGACGTGCGCCTGGTCTGTTTCACCGCGCCGAGCGACGACGTGCCGAAGGCGGATGCGGAGATCGAGGAGATCGGCTGGGTGACCAGGGCGGATGCGGAGCAATGCGCGCCCGCCCTGCGACCGGTGCTGGCCCTGCTCGCGGAGTCGGGCGCGCTGGCCTGACCGGCGATGCCTTTCGCGCCCGGCCCGGCCGGCGGTCACTCCGGGAGGTGGCAGACCGCCTCGATGTTGTTGCCGTCGGCGTCGAAGGCGAACGCCCCGTAATAATTCTCGTGGTAGTGCGGGCGCAGGCCGGGCGGCCCGTTGTCGACGCCGCCGGCGCGCAGGGCGGCCGCGTGGAAAGCGTCCACTGTGGCCCGATCGGCTGCCGGGAAGGCCACGTGCACCCGATGCGTCGGCTCGCGCAGCGCCAGCCAAAAGAACGGGCGGCCGTTCGCGTCGCCGAATCCGATCAACTCCGGCTCGTCGCGCACGATCTTGAGGCCCAGGGGCCGCAGGGCGTGCTCGTAGAAATGCCTGCTCGCGTCGAGATGATGCACGCCGAGCACCACGTGGTCGATCATCGCGTCCCCTTTCGTGGCCTACCAAGAACACTAGACCCGGGGTACGACAATCCTTGATCCGTTCTCCATCGGCTTACCGCTCTTCGCGATTCGGCAACAGGTCGATCACGTGCGGGCGGTCCAGAACTCGGCGGCGCGACGCAATCTCAGCGGGGCACGGCCCCGCAGATCGGCCAGGATGCGGGCCCGGAACTCGGCGCGCCGGTCGGCCGGCAGCTCCTCGATGAACTTGCTGCTGCCGTGCGACAGGTACCACCGCCACATCGTCTCCGCGGAGTCGACCGGCAGATCGACGCACAGATGGTCGCCGGTGATCTCGCGGAAGCCGGCCGCGGACAGAGCGGATGGCGCGTCGAACGGGCTGCCCATCGAGCCGCCCGGCGGCAGGTGGGCCGCGAACTCGCCGAAGATGGCGTTCGCGCCGTCGGCCGCCTCGAAGCCCTCCGGCCAGGAACCCACGATCGTGCAGGCGAGCAGGCCGCCGGGGCGGAGCACCCGCTTGATCTCGGCCAGCGTGGCGCCCGCGTCGGAGACGATGTGCAGCAGGAAGCCGGCCGTCACCACATCGAACGACGAGGACGGGAATGGCAGTGCGGTGGCGTCCGCCACGTGCGCCGACACCACTGTGGACAGCCGGGCCACCATGGCCGGCGCGGCGTCCACGGCGGACACCGCGTAACCCGATCGGGCCGCGGGCACCGCGATCGCGCCCGCACCGGCGCCCAGATCGAGCAGGGTCGCGCCGGCCGCGGGCGCCGGCAGCCGGTCGACCAGCTGAGCGCCCATCGCGGCGAAGAAGGGAATCTCGGTGTCATAGGCCGCGGCGACGCGGTCGAAGGTGGCCACCACGGGATCGGACATGCCGACGACGATCGCCGACCGGCGAGGCCGGGGCAAACGTTTTTCTACAGCGCGTAGGGCAGGTCGAGGATGTGGTGATCGACCAGCTCGGACAGTGGCGCCCAGCTCTCGTAGACACCGCGCTCGTAGCACCGGGCGCCGGTCCGCGCGATCGCGTCGCTGTCCGGCCGGGTCAGGCGCAACCGGGCCCAGCGGTCGTCGCGCTGCAGCACCCAGCACGGGCTGCCGCGCCACAGCGCCTGCTCGGCCCGCCGGCTCAGGGTCTGCACCGGGTATCGGGCCGCGCGGGTCAGCGCGCGCGCCCGGAACTCGTCGGGCGGATCCGCGATCGCCTGATATTCGTGGTCGTTGATCCGGCCGACCAGCTGGGCGGTGGGCGCGTCGGTGCACGGCAGGTATTCCCGGTCGGGCGTCACGCCGGGCAGCCCCTCCAGCAGGCGCCGGTATCTCGGACCGGCCAGCCGCAGCCAGCCGTGCTGCTCCGGCTGGTAGGTGTAGAGGATGACCTCCTCGCCGTCCGACGGATAGGCGACGATCTGCGCGTTCGCCGGCATCGGCAGGTCCGCGAAGCCGGCCGTCACGAACTCCGGCACGAGGTCGTCGGTGCTCGGGCTGAACCCGGTGCCGAGCACCATCGCGCCGACCCGCTCGTGCGCCGGCATCGCGGCCAGACCGGGCTGGGCCGGGCCACCGGGGATCTCGTAGTCGATCGGATCGATCGCACGCCAGCGCAGTGCGTACGCCACCTCGTCGGTGGTGCCGTCGGTGCGCAGCAGCGCCAGGTCCTCGGGCCGGGTGAGGTGCGCGAGGTCGCACGAGCGGTAGCAGAAGCCGTACGGCAGCCAGCCGCCCAGATGACCGGCCACCTGCGCGGCCGACAGGACCTTCGTCATCCGGGTGCCGCGCACGACGGCGGCGGTCTCGCGGATTCGGCGCAGCAGTGGATCGTCGCGATGCGTGGCGGCCTGGCTCATCCGCTGCACCTGGTGCCAGCCCAGGTCGCGGGTGAGCGGCGCCATCAGCGGCGGCTCCAGCGGATCGACGCCGACCGCGCTTTCCTCACCGGTCACGGTCACGCGCGCAAGCTACTTTCCGACAATGGAATCGAGGTGAACACCCGGTTACCTCAGGACTCCGAGTGCAGAATGTCTCACCTTCCGCACGCGTGTGTCAGGCTTGTCGCGATGACTACACGTAAGGAAAGGGCATCTCGCCGCGCGGGTGAGTTTCCGCCGCCGCCCGAGCCGCTCGCGGTGCCGGTCTTCGACTCGCACACCCACCTGGACATCACCGTGCAGGAGGCGCCGGACACCGGCGTCGACGATCTGATCTCCGCCGCGGTCAAGGCCGGGGTGGACCGCCTGATCCAGGTCGGTGTCGACGTGCCCTCGTCGAAGTGGGGCGCCGAGCTGGCCGGGCGGGACGAGCGCGTGCTGGCGACGGTGGCCCTGCACCCCAACGACGCGCCGCGGCTGGCCGACCTCGACGAGGCCCTGCGCGAGATCGAGGCGCTCGCCGCGCTGCCGCGGGTGCGGGGCATCGGCGAGACCGGCCTGGACACCTTCCGCACCGGCGACGACGGCCGCGCCGCGCAGGAGACGAGCTTCCGGGCGCACATCGCCATCGCCAAGCGGCATCGCAAGGCGCTGGTCATCCACGATCGCGACGCGCACGCCGACGTGCTGCGGGTGCTCGACGAGGAGGGCGCGCCGGAGACCGTGGTGCTGCACTGCTTCTCCGGCGACGCCGAGTTCGCCGCCGAGTGTGTGCGGCGCGGTTACCTGCTGAGCTTTGCCGGCACGGTCACCTTCGGCAACGCCGGCAACCTGCGCGCGGCGGCCGCGATCACGCCGCCGGACCAGATGCTGGTGGAGACCGACGCGCCCTATCTGACGCCGACGCCCTATCGCGGCCGGCCGAACGCGTCCTATCTGATCCCGGTGACCGTGCGCGCGCTGGCCGAGACCACCGGCGCCGACCTGGACGAGCTCTGTGCCGCCATCTCGGCCACCGGCGAGCGGGTCTTCGGGCCCTGGCGCTAAGGCTGGTCCAGCACCCGGGCCGGCACGCCGAGCGCGGTGCCGAGCTTCTCGATCTGCGCGGCGAAGGTCCGGGGCGCGGCGTTCAGCGGCCCGCGCGAGACGAACCGCACCGCCCAGCGGTTGCCGGGCGCCACGTTGAAGACGCGGTGCACCACCACGGATCCGCGCGGGTCCGGCTCGACGGCGGTCACCCCGCGGTACCACCACTCGCCCTGCTGACTCACCGAGCGCGCGACCGGATCCACCACCACGGTCATCCGGCTGCCGTCACGGGTCACGGTGAACTCGTCGCCGTCCACCGGCTGGGCGTCGCCCTCGGTGGCCAGCGGTGACCGCCCGCCGGGACGGACGTCGAGCAGGATGGCGGCGACGGCGTCCGGCGGCGCCTCCACGACGGCACGCAACTCCAGCAGCTCGCTCATGAGAATGGTTGTATCAAGTGACCCGTAGGCTGTGGCCCCATGGCTGACGCACTGCTCGGCCCGGTGGAGATCCGGGAGCTCGCCGCCCGGCTGGGGGTCGCGCCCACCAAGAAGCTCGGGCAGAACTTCGTGCACGACCCCAACACCGTGCGTCGGATCGTGGCGGCGGCCGGTCTGCGACCCGATGACGTGGTGCTCGAGGTCGGGCCGGGGCTCGGGTCGCTGACCCTCGGGCTGGTCGGGGCGGCTGCTCGCGTGCACGCGGTGGAGATCGATCCGGCGCTGGCCGCCGCCCTGCCCGGCACGGTGACGTCCGAGCGGCTGACCGTGCATCCGGCCGACGCGTTGCGGGTGACCGCGGCCGACTTCGAGCCGGCGCCCACCATGCTGGTGGCCAACCTGCCCTACAACGTGGCCGTGCCGGTGGTGCTCCATCTGCTGGCCGAACTGCCCACGCTGCGCGGCGGGCTGGTGATGGTGCAGAAGGAGGTGGCGGATCGGCTGGTCGCGCCGCCGGGTTCCAAGGTGTACGGCATCCCGTCGGTGAAGCTGGCCTGGTACGCGGACGCGCGCGGTGCGGGGCGCGTACCGCCGAACGTCTTCTGGCCGGTGCCCAACGTGGACAGCGGGCTGGTCGCCTTCACCAGCCACCCGGCGCCTGCCCGGGTGGACCGCAAAGCGGTCTTCGCGGTGGTCGACGCGGCCTTCGCGCAGCGGCGCAAGACCTTGCGCGCGGCCCTCGCCGGATGGGCCGGCAGTCCGGCCAAGGCCGAGGAGGTGCTGCTCACAGCCGGGATAAAACCCCAGGTGAGAGGTGAGTCGCTGTCCGTGCGCGAGTTCGCCGCGATCGCGGCCGCGGCCGATTCCTCGCGGTACGGCGGTAAGCTCACCGCGTCCGTCGAGCAGCCCGAGGAGGTCGACCAGTGAGCAACGACACCGGCACCTCCCTGCGCAGAAGCGCCGCCGCGTGACGGAGGCGTGGGGTCCGGACGACGGCGCGCGACGACCGACCGGGCCGGTCCGGGTGCGCGTGCCCGCCAAGATCAATCTGCATCTCGGCGTCGGGCCGCTGCGCCCCGACGGCTTCCACGAGCTGACCACCGTCTATCACGCGATCAGCCTCTTCGACGAGCTGCGGGCCAGCCCCGGCGACACGCTCACGCTGACCATGGAGGGCGAGGGGACCGGCGAGCTGGCCCTCGACGAGACCAACCTGGTGCTGCGGGCCGCCCGCGCGCTGGCCGCGCACTCCCGGGTGCCGGCCTATGCGCGCCTGCACCTGCGCAAGTCCATCCCGCTGGCCGGCGGCCTGGCCGGGGGCAGCGCGGACGCGGCCGCCGCGCTGCTCGCCTGCGACGCGCTGTGGGGCACCGGAGTGCCGCGCGAGGAGCTCGCCGAGATCGGCGCCACGCTGGGCTCGGACATCCCGTTCCTGCTGCACGGCGGCACCGCGCTGGGCACCGGGCGGGGCGAGGCGATCAGCCCGATCCTGGCCCGGCCGACCACCTGGCACTGGGTGGTCGCGATCGCGCACGGCGGGCTGGCGACGCCGGACGTCTATCGCGAGCTCGACCGGTTGCGAGACGCCGATGCGGCGCCGCCCGCCCTGGACACCGCCGACGGCCTGATGTCGGCGCTGCGCCAGCGCAAGCCCGAGGTGCTCGGCGACGCGCTCGGCAACGACCTGCAGGCGGCGGCGCTGTCGCTGCGGCCCGAGCTGGCCGACGTGCTCAAGGCCGGCGAGGAGGCGGGCGCGGTCACCGGCCTGGTCTCCGGCTCGGGGCCGAGCTGCGTCTTCCTGACCACCGACGCGGCACACGCCGAGCGGGTCGCGGCCGATCTGACCAGCGCCGGGGTGTGCCGCGAGGCCCGCACCGCGCGCGGTCCGATGCCCGGAGCCCGCATCCCCTGAGCTTCCGGCTACCGTTGAGGCATCGTGGCTAACATCGTCAATCTCGACCGGGTCAGCAAGGGCTATGGCGCTGCCGGGCGCCTGCTCACCGACGTCTCCCTGGGGCTCGACGACGACGCCCGGGTCGGCATCGTCGGTCTGAACGGCGCCGGCAAGTCCACCCTCCTGCGGATGCTCGCCAAGACCGAGGAGCCCGACTCCGGCCGGGTCACCCATCGACGTGACCTGCCGGTCGCCGCCCTGCCGCAGACGCTCGACCTCGACCCCGGGTTCACCGTGCGCGACGTGGTGCTCGGCGACGCCTGGCTGGGCGAGGGGATGGGCGCCGAGCACGAGTGGGCCGGCGACGCGGGGGTGCGCACGATCCTGGACGGCCTCGGCATGTCCTATCTGGGGCTGGACAGCCCGGTCGGTCCGATGTCCGGTGGCGAGCGCCGCCGGGTCGCGCTGGCCGCGCTGCTGGTGCGCGACGCCGAGCTGCTGATCCTGGACGAGCCCACCAACCACCTGGACGTGGCCGGCGTCGACTGGCTGGCCCGGCACCTGCTGACCCGGCGTGGCGCGCTGGTCGTGGTCACCCACGACCGCTGGTTCCTCGACGCGGTCTGCACCGCCACCTGGGAGGTCGTGGACGAGTCGGTGCAGACGTACGTGGGTGGTTATGCGGCCTGGACCCTCGCCCGGGCCGAGCGGCAACGCGTGGCCCAGCAGGTCGAGGCCCGCCGGCAGAACCTGCTGCGCAAGGAGATCGCCTGGTTGCGCCGGGGACCGCCGGCTCGCACCTCCAAGCCGCAGTTCCGGATCGACGCGGCGAACGCGCTGATCGCCGACGTGCCGCCGGTGCGCGACACGGTCACGCTGCAGAAACTGGCCACCTCGCGGCTCGGCAAGCAGGTCTACGACCTGGAGCACGTCACGCTCAAGGCCGGGCCGAAGACCATCCTGGACGACCTGACGTGGCACGTCGGGCCGGGCGACCGGCTGGCCATCCTGGGCGCGAACGGAGCCGGCAAGACCACGCTGCTGCGCCTGCTGGCCGGGCTCAGCCAGCCGGACGGCGGCTCGATCGTGCGTGGCTCGACGGTCAAGCCGGCGTTCCTGTCTCAGGAGCTGAAGGAACTGCCCGGCCAGTTGCGGCTGCTGGAGGCGGTCGAGGAGGTCGCCAAGCGGGTCCGGCTCGGCGACCGCGAGCTGGCCGCGACGCAGCTGGCCGAGGTGTTCGGGTTCACCGACAAGCGGCTGTGGACGCCGGTCGGCGACCTGTCCGGTGGCGAGCGGCGGCGGTTGCAGATGCTGCGGCTGCTGGCCGCCGAGCCGAACGTGCTGCTGCTCGACGAGCCGACCAACGACCTGGACACCGACACCCTGGCCGCGCTCGAGGATCTGCTCGACTCCTGGCCGGGCACGATGATCGTGGCGTCGCACGACCGCTACCTGGTCGAGCGGGTGACCGACACGGCATATGGGATGTTCGGCGACGGGCGGCTGGTGCATCTGCCGGGCGGGGTGGAGGAATACCTAGCCCGCGCGCCGGAGCCGGCCGCGCCGTTCGTTCCCGGCAAGATCGTCCGGACCGGGGTGTCGGCCGCTGAGCTGCGCACCGCCAAGAAGGAGCTGGCCCGGCTCGAGCGGCAGCTGGCCAAGCACGAGGACCGGATCGTCAAGATCAACGAGAGCCTGGCGCAGCACGGCAGCGACTACGACAAGATCGTCGAATTGGATGCGCAGCTCAAGGTGGTGCAGGCGGAGCGGGCGCAGACCGAAGAGGCCTGGCTGGAGCTTGCCGAGCGCGTACCCGAGGATTGATCTCGGGGGTGGTCCAGCGCCGTCCGGGCGGATAAGCCAGAATCGAGCACGAGACCACCGGCGAGACGTTGGAGACGGACACGATGGCGCACAACCCGGTCAACCACCCGTTGCGGCCGATCTACAACTTGCTGTCCCTGGCCGCCGGGGCCTATCTGATCCTGTTCGGCATCGTCGGCCTGATCGTGTCCAGCGGCAGTGGCCTGCTCGACCGTCCCGACGACCGGATCCTCGGCCAGGGCGGCAACCTGCTCTGGTCGATCATCTCGCTGGCGATCGGCGCCGTGGTGGTGCTCGCCACTCTGGCCGGGCGCAACATCGCCAACCAGGCGCAGTGGCTGCTCGGCTGGGCGCTGCTGGTGATCGGCTCCTATGAGCTGGCGGTCAGCCGCACCGACGCGAACTTCCTGAAGTTCACGATCGCCACCGTCGTGGTGGTCTATCTGGTCGGCCTGATCCTGGTCACCTCCGGGCTCTACACGAAGGTGGGCTCGTCGGCCGAGGCCGGCGTGCCGCGACAGGTGAGGGAGGGTCGCACGGCCTGATGGCGCACTACCCCCTGAACCATCACCTGCGTCAGACATACCGGCTCCTCGCCGCCGCCGCCGGGACCTACCTCGTCCTGGTCGGCGTGATCGGCCTGATCTCCACCTGGGGCGACCCGTTCCTGCACCGAGGCGCCGACTGGGCGCTCGGCCTGCGGGTCAACCAGGCCGCGTCCTGGCTGCTGCTGCTCCTCGGCGCCGTCGTGACGCTGGCCGCGCTCGCCGGCGGCAACGTGCACCATCGCGTCAACCTGGTGCTCGGCTGGGGCCTGATGGTCTTCGCGATGATCGTGATGACCATGCTGCAGACCGACGCCAACGTGCTGAACGTCTCGATGGTCAACGTGGTCGTGGTCAGCGCGCTCGGGCTGATCGTGCTGACCGCGGGGCTCTACGGCAAGGTCGGCCGCTGACTAGCGCACCTTGCGGGTGATCAGGGTGGGCTTGACCTCGAGGTGCGAGAGGCCGTTCCAGGCCAGGTTGACCAGGTGCGCGGCGACCATCTCCTTCTTCGGCTTCCGCGCCTCCCGCCACCACTGACCGACCAGCGCGACCATGCCGACCAGCGCCTGGGAATAGAGCTCGGCGAACTTCGGGTCCAGCCCGCGCTGCTTGAACTCGTCGCCCAGGATGTGCTCGACCTGGTGTGCCACGTCGTTCATCACGCTGGAGAAGTTGCCGGTCGGGGAGAGCGCGGGCGACTCGCGGACCAGCACGCCGAAGCCGTGCGGCTCGTCCTCGATGTAGTCCAGCAGCGCCAGCGCGGCCTGCTCGAGCAGCTCGCGGGGGTGGCCGGCGGTGAGCGCGGCGGCGATCCGGTCGAGCAGCGAGCGCACCTCACGGTCCACCACGACCGCGTAGAGGCCCTCCTTGCCGCCGAAGTGCTCATAGACCACCGGCTTGGAGACCTTGGCCCGCGCGGCCACCTCTTCGACACTCGTGCCGTCCAGGCCACGCTCGGCGAACAGCTGACGCCCGATGGCGATCAGCTGCTCGCGTCGCTGGGCCGCGGACATCCGGACCCTCGCGCTCTTGGGCCGGGCCGGAGTGTCGTTCAGCTCTGTCACCCGGCCATCCTGCCAGGACGGACGCGCGGCGGTGGTGCTCAGTTCGTCGCCTTTGCCATCTTCGAGGCCAGCCGCTCGGGCTTGGGCCACTTCACCTCGTATGCCGCGCCGGCCTTCTCCAGCAGCCAGATCACCCGGGCGGAGATGTCGATCTGACCACGCAGGACACCGTGCCGGGCACAGGTCGGGTCGGCGTGGTGCAGGTTGTGCCAGCTTTCGCCCATGGACACGATCGCCAGCGGCCAGAAGTTGGAGGCCTTGTCGCCGTTGCGCACCTCGAACGGGCGCTCGCCGTAGACATGGCACACCGAGTTGATCGACCAGGTGATGTGGTGCAGCAGGCCGATGCGCACGATGCCGGCCCAGAAGAAGGCGGTCAGCGCGCCCTGCCACGACATGGTGATCAGGCCGCCGGCCAGCGCCGGGCCCAGCGTCGAGACGATCACGATCAGCGGGAAGAAGTTGTCGACCCGGCGGATGTCCTTGTCGGCCAGCAGGTCGGGGGCGAACCGGGCGCGGTTGGACAGCTCACGGCTGAACATCCAGCCCATGTGCGCGTGGAACAGGCCCTTGGTGAGCGCCCAGAAGCCGGTGCCGAAGCGCCACGGCGAGTGCGGGTCACCCTCCTGGTCGCTGAACGCGTGGTGGCGCCGGTGGTCGGCCACCCACTGGATGATGTTGCCCTCGATGGCCAGCGAGCCGGCCAGCGCCAGCGTCACCCGCAGCCACCGCTTCGCCTTGAACGAGCCGTGCGTGAAGTAGCGGTGGAAACCGACCGTGATGCCGAGACCGGAGATCAGGTAGAAAACCGCGCCGATCCCGATGTCGGTCCAGGACAGCCAGCCGCCCCAGGCGACCGGGACCGCGGCCAGCACCGCCAGGAAGGGCACCACCACGAACAGGTAGAGCGCGACCAGGATCGAGCGGGACTGCGGGCCCTCGGTGAGTGGCTTGGGACCGGTGGACGCGGTGGACTCGGTGAGCACGGATGTCATGGCACCTCACAGGTGTTCGGGGAGGGTCTTCGGGGAGGGGGACAATCAAACTTACGCCTACGTCACCGTAACCTACGCTTCCGTAAGTTGCCCACCACGAGAACGCTTCTGACCTCTGCCGAACATTCGCCGGTCCTCCGCACGGGGCCGAAACGAGGCGTATCGGTGCTGGTGGGATGGTTGCCGCGCGGTTGCGGACCCGGGTTACCCATCGGCAGGTTCACGCGCGCGATGAGCGCCGGCACACCAGGACCAAAACGGCTACCAGGCTGCCGTTAAGATGTTGGGCGCAAAGGTGGTCCCGGATCGTCTAATGGTAGGACCGCGGCTTTTGGTGCCGTTTATAGGGGTTCGAATCCTCTTCCGGGAGCTGGCTATCGATGGCCTTGCTTGTTCAGTGGCTGAGTTGGCGCCGCTTCCACTCTCAAGAGTTCACACCTGCGAGCACTGGAGTCACGCGTGAGCCAGACCCCTCGTCGTACCGTCGTCGTTCTTGCCGCCGGTGAGGGCAAGCGGATGAAGTCCGCCACGCCCAAGGTGCTGCACCCCCTGCTCGGCCGCACGCTGCTCGGGCACGTGCTGAGCGCGGCGGCGGCGGCGCGGGCGGATCACACGATCGTGGTGGTGGGGCACAAGGCCGAGCTGGTCGAGGCGCATCTGGGGGAGATCTCGCCGGGCGCCGCCCCGGTGCTGCAGGCCGAGCAGAACGGCACCGGGCACGCCGTACGCATCGCCTTGCAGGCCGCGCCCGACGCGGCCGGCACCGTCGTGGTGTTGAACGGCGACGTCCCGCTGCTCCGGCCCGAGACGGTCGACGCGCTGCTCGCCGCGCACGAGGAGGGCAAGGCCGGCGCGACCGTGCTGGCCGCCGAGGTGGACGACCCGACCGGCCTCGGCCGCATCGTGCGGCACGCCAGCGGGCGGCTGGAGCGGATCGTCGAGGAGCGCGACGCGGCGCCCGAGGTGCGCGCGATCCGCGAGATCAACGCCGGGATCTACGCGTTCGACGCGGCGCTGCTGCGCGACGCTCTGAGCCGGCTGTCCGCCGACAACGACCAGGGTGAGGAATACCTGACCGACGTCTTCGGGCTGCTCGCCGAGGCCGGGCACCCGGTCGGCGTGCACGTGGCCGCGGACGCGGCGGAGACGCTGGGCTGCAACGACCGGGCCGAGCTGGCCGGGCTGCGGGCCCGGCTGCGCGACCGGGTGAACTCGGCCTGGATGCGCGCCGGCGTCACGATCCTCGACCCGGCCACCACCTGGATCGACGTGACCGTCGAGCTGTCGCCGGACGCCGAGATCGACCAGAACTCGCAGCTCATCGGCGCCACCAGCGTGGCCGGCGGCGCGATCGTCGGGCCGGACACCACGCTGATCGACACCATCGTCGAGGAGGGCGCGGTGGTGCTGCGCACGCACTCGATCGGCGCCCACATCGGCCCGGCCGCGACCGTCGGGCCGTTCTCCTTCCTGCGGCCGGGCACCAGGCTGGGGCGTAAGGCGAAGATCGGCGGGTTCGTCGAGGCCAAGAACGCCGAGCTCGGCGACGGTGCCAAGGTGCCGCATCTGACATATGTGGGAGACGCGACGATCGGGGCGAAGGCCAACATCGGCGCGGGCACGATCTTCGCCAACTACGACGGGGTGAACAAGCACCACACCACCGTCGGTGAGGGCGCGTTCGTGGGCAGCGACACCGTGCTGATCGCGCCGGTGGAGATCGGCCCGGGGGCCTATGTGGCGGCCGGTAGCGCGATTCAGAAGGCCGTGCCCGCCGGGAACCTCGGGGTGACCCGGGCGCCGCAGCGCAACGTCGAGGGCTGGACCGCCCGCAAGCGTCCCGGCACGGTCTCGGCATCGGCGGCCGAGGCCGCGGAGCGCGCCGCCGCCGCGGAAGACGCCGAAGCCGAGTGAGTCGTCCCACCCGAAAGCCATCGGCTGGTGGCGTTCGCCCGGCCTAGGGTGATACTTCAAGCGAAGATTCCCCTCGACCCACGGGAGCAGACGAGCCGATGGGCAGCATCGTCGCGGAGAACCGTAAAAGTTTGATGCTTTTCTCCGGACGCGGCTTCCCGGAGCTGGCCGAGGAGATCGGCCAGGTGCTGGGGGTGGCCCCGACCCGTTCGGATTCGTACGAGTTCGCCAACGGCGAGATCTTCGTGCGATTCAAGGACTCGGTCCGGGGCTCCGACGCGTTCGTGGTCCAGTCCATGACGGCAGGCATCAACACCTGGGTCATGGAGACGCTCATCATGATCGACGCGTTGAAGCGCGGATCGGCGAAACGGATCACGGTCGTCATCCCGTTCTATCCGTACTCGCGGCAGGACAAGAAGCACCGCGGCCGCGAGCCGATCTCCGCCCGCCTGGTGGCCGATCTGCTGAAAACCGCGGGCGCCAACCGGATCCTCACGGTCGACCTGCACACCGCCCAGATCCAGGGCTTCTTCGACGGGCCGGTCGACCACCTGTTCGCGATGGACATCCTGGCCCAGCACGTGCAGCGCAAGTTCGAGGGCCGGCCGATGACGGTGGTCGCGCCGGACTCCGGGCGGGTGCGCGTCGCGGAGCGGTGGACGGACCGGCTGGGCGGCTGCCCGCTGGCGTTCATCCACAAGACCCGCGACCCGCTGAAGCCCAACCAGGTCGTGGCGAACCGGGTGGTCGGCGAGGTCGAGGGCCGGGTCTGCCTGGTCGTCGACGACATGATCGACACCGGCGGCACGATCGCCAAGGCGGCCGACATCCTCTTCGACTCGGGCGCGGCCGACGTGGTGGTGGCGGCGACGCATGCGCTGCTGTCCGACCCGGCGACCGAGCGGCTGAAGAACAGCCGGATCAGTGAGCTCGTGGTGACGAACACGCTGCCGCTGACCCCGGAGAAGAGCCTCGACAAGATCACCGTGCTGTCGATCGCGCCGCTGCTGGCGCGAGCGATCCGAGAGGTCTTCGACGACGGCTCGGTGACCACTCTCTTTGGCGGGCTGAGCTGAGTTAGCTGGCTCCGCTTCGCTCCGCGGCGAGCTGAGCCAACCGGCTCCGCTTCGCTCCGCGGCGAGCTGAGCCAACCGGCTCCGCTTCGCTCCGCGGCGATCGCCTTGTAACCGGTGTGATGACACGCGGTTTTCCGCCACCCGCAAACCCCGCGGGCGTCGAAAAACCACGGGCCATCACACCGGCGGCGATCGCGTTAGCGGCGTGGTGATGAACGGGCAGGCGTTGGGTCATCAGTGCTCGGCGGCCCTGCCTGAGGGCTATCTCGCCGGTTTGTCGCGAGGGTGTTGATCTGGGCAAGGCTGTCTCGGCTCCGACCTTTGGCAGAGCGTCCCTTACCTGTTGGCAGGGGTATTTGGCCGCCGGTTGTTGGCGGGGCAGATCCGACGTTCGGAAGGCCGCCGTCTCGGCCCTGACCTTCGGCGTGGCTGGTCTGCCCTGGATGGTTGGCCGGGGCTGGGTCGCCTTGATGGTCGGCAGAGGTCGTCTCGTCCCAGGTGGTTGGCGGAGTCTGCTGGCCAGATATTCGGCAGAGCCTTTCCCTACCCGGCCGTTGGCGCTCCGGCCCGCTCCCAATCGTTGGCAGCGACGTGTCGGCCCCGATCCCTGGCAGGCCGCCCCGATCTCTGCCCGTCTGCCGGTTGGCCGGCCCGGCAGACGGGCCGTCTGCCGGTTGGCCGGCCCCGGCAGCCTGCCGGTTTGCCCGCCCGGGCGCGCCTGTCTGTGCGCAGGTTCGTCCGTTCGGCGGTCTGCCGGTTCGCCTGCCCGGTCGCGTGCCTGTCTGTCCCGCAGGTTTGCCCGCACTGTCGCGCGCCGGCCTGGCCGCGTGCCCATCTGCCGGTTGGCCGGCCGGCAGCCTGCCGGTTTGCCGGCCCGGTCGCGCGCTTGCCTGTCCGCAGGTTCGTCCGCTCGGCGGTCTGCCGGTTTGTCCGCCCGGTCGCGCCTGCCTCTCCCAGGTTCGCTCGCCCGGTCGCGCGGCCGGGCATTGGCAGGGCGTTCTCGGCGTGGGCTTTCGTTGGGGGCTTGAGTGGGTGTGGGCACAGCGTTGGCTTGGGTTTGGGCTGGTTTGTGGGGGCTCGGTGCTTTGGGGGCGTGCAAGTTGCGTCGTGGGGGTGGATTTTTGGCGTTGGGTGGGACCGGGTCGGGATCGGTTCGCGGTGGCAGGTAAGCTGGTGCGGTTGCCACGGCGAGGGTGCCCCGTGGGTTGCTGAGTTTCGCAGTCCACATGGAGGCGCCGTTATCGACGCGGTGCTCCGGGCTTGTGCCCAGCGCGCCCTCCCTCGCCCGGCACCGCCGACGCCCGCAGCCCGCCGACTATGACGCAGCCGATCAAAAGAGTTTCAGGAGTTTCCCCGTGTCCGAGGTAAAGATCAGCGCCGAGCCCCGCACCGAGTTCGGCAAGGGTGGTGCCCGCCGCACGCGCCGGGCCGGCAAGGTGCCCGCCGTGCTGTACGGCCACGGCGAGAAGCCCCAGCACATCGCCCTGCCGGCGCGTGAGTTCGCGGCCGCGATTCGCCACGGCGGGCTCAACCAGGTGTTCACCATCGACATCGTCGGTGGCTCGGGCACCACGCTCGCCCTGCCCAAGGCGATCCAGCGTGACCCGATCAAGGACACGTATGAGCACGTGGACCTGATCATCGTGAAGCGTGGTGAGAAGGTCCAGGTCGACGTCCCGGTGACGCTGGTCGGCGAGGCCGCTCGTAACACGCTCGTCGTGTCCGAGTCGACCACGCTGGCCGTGGTCGCCGAGGCCATGCACCTGCCGTCCGGATTCGAGGTGTCCATCGAGGGCCTCGAGGCCGGCGCCCAGATCACCGCCGCCGACGTGGAGCTGCCGCAGGGCTCCGAGCTGGCCGTCGAGCCCGACTTCGTGCTCGCGCTGGTCAGCCAGGCGCAGACCGCCGAGCAGCTCGAGGGCGACACCGAGGGTGGCGAGGGCGAGACCGAGACCACCGAGGGCGGCGAGGGCGAGGCTTCCGAGGAAGCCGCTTCCTGACCGTCCCGCAAGACCGTTGAAACAGATCAGGGAAAGTGCCTTGGGCACTTTCCCTGATCTCGTCTATGAGGAGCGACGATGACCGAGCCCTGGCTGGTGGTCGGCCTGGGCAACCCGGGCAAGCAGTACGCCGGCAACCGGCACAACGTGGGCTTCCTGATCGCGGAGCTCCTCGCCTCGCGGATCGGCGCGAAGCTGAGCCGGTCCAAGCGCACGCAGGCCGAGGTCGCGGAGGGCCGGCTGGGTTTCAACGGGCCCAAGCTGATCCTCGCCAAGCCCCTGACCTTCATGAACCTGTCCGGCGGCCCGGTCGCCCAGCTCGCGCAGTTCTTCAAGGTGCCGGTGGAGAACGTGCTGGCCCTGCACGACGAACTCGACCTGGCGTTCGGCGATGTGCGGGCCAAGCGCGGCGGCGGTGAGGGCGGTCACAACGGGCTGCGTTCGATGTCGAAGTCGTTGTCCACCAAGGAATACGCCCGCGTCCGCTTCGGCATCGGACGGCCGCCGGGTCGGCAGGATCCGGCCGACTACGTGCTGTCCGACTTCGGCTCGGCGGAGCGCAAGGAGCTGGACTTCCTGGTCGACCGGGCGGCCGACGTGGCGGAGGCGATCGTGCTCGAGGGCGTGGAGTGGGCGCAGAACAAATACCACGGCTCCTAGCCTGATATGACCTGATTGGATAGATCCTTTAGACCTTTTTGTCCGTCTATCCATGCCGTGACGCTCCCCGGCGTCGCGCGTTGGTCACTCGAACGCATCGCACGGTGCGGAGTTGGTCGGCGTCACGGGGGAGGTTTCGGGTGCAACGGGACCTTTCCGAGGAACGCGACCGGGCGGTCACCGAACCGACGGTCACCCTCCCCACCGTCGCGCCGCGTCCGGACCACCGCCCGGCGCTGCCGACCGCCCTGCGACGAGGCCCCGCAGCAGGTCGGCCCGATCCGCGCGAAGTGATCCACCGCGCGAACGACGACACCGATCCCTCCGGCGTGATCATCTACCGGGCCGACGGTCCGCCGCGCCAGGCCGACGGCCCGCGGTGGCTCGAGAACGGCAGGGGTGGTCGTGAGCAGCGGGCTGATGGCCCGCCGCGGCTCGACAACGGCGAGGGTCTCACGGGGCGGCCGGCCGACGGCTCGCGTTGGCGCGATGACGGCAAAGGCGGCCCGGTGCGTCAGCCCGATGGCCTGTGGCACCCCGAAAATGGCGAGGTCGGCCCTCGGCGGGCCGATGGCCTGCGGCTTCAGCAAAACGGCGAGCGCGGCCCGCGGCAGCAGAACGGCAGTGGCGTCCCGGCCCGGCCTGAAAACGGCCCGCGGCGGCAGGACAACGGCGCCGGCGGCCTGCGGCGGGACCAAGACGGCAAGGTTTTCCCAAGGCGGCAGGCCGATGGGAATGGCGGCGACCTGCGGCGCGATGGCGGTGGCGGCGACCTGCGGCGCGATGGCGGTGGCGACGGGCTGCGGCGCGATGGCGGTGGCGACGGGCTGCGGCGCGATGGCGGTGGCGGCGACCTGCGGCGCGATGGCGGTGGCGACGGGCTGCGCCGTGATGGGAGCGGCGACGGGCTGCGGCGCGATGGAAACAGGGACGGCGCCCCGCGGAAGGACGAGAACCGCGACGGCGGCCCGCGGAAGGGCGAGAGCGGCAAGGGCGGCGCGGGGCGGCAGGGCGACGGCGTGCGTGGGCACGAAGACGGCGACGGTGGTCTCGCGCTCGGTCCGCAGCGACGGGACAACGGTGCGGGCGATCGCCGCCCCGGCCCGAGGTTGTGGTCCGAGGGTGGCCCGCCGACCGGCGATCTCAAGATGCCGCACCGGAATTCGGCCGACCCCGGCCGCAGCCGTGACCTGTCCGGCTGGTCCGGCCGGGACGCGCAGTCGCACGTCGGCGAGACCACGCAGGTCGGTGACCGGCCGCATTCCGGTGCTCCTGGGCCGCACCGCCGCAGCGACGCCTCGGTGGACGACGCCGGCCGCCGCCGAGACATGTCAGGCCGGGATCCACAGGCCGGCGTCGGCGAGTCTTCGGTGGTCCGGCCGCACTCCGGCGGTCCTGGTTGGCAGCGGCGCGGCGACGGTCCGGCGGGCGATGCGGGTCGCAGCCGTGATCTGTCCGGTTGGACCGGTCGCGATGCGCAGCCCGGCGTCGCCGGGATCGCGCCGGTCCTCGGCCGGCCGCATCCCGGTAGCCCAGGACCGCAACGCCGCGGCGACGGTGCGGCAGACGATGCCGGTCGCGGCGTTGACCTGACCGGCCGAGACGTGCAGTCTTCGCCGGCCGGCGTTCGGCCACAGCGCGGCGGCGGCTCGGCGGACCAGCCGGAGGCGAATCCGGAGACCAGGGCGGCGGCCAACCACCCGCCGGCCAACCATGGGCCCCGCACGAACCGGCCGTCACCTCGGCAGGCTCGGGCCAAGATTCCGTCGCCGGCCGTGCCGACCAGCCCGCCGCCCGCCGGCATCGCGGACCTCAATGCGCCGCCCCGCGCGGGCGAACCGGCCACCGGCGAGCTCAACGCGCCGCCCCTGGTCGGCCGGATCCCCGCCGACCGGGCCCGCAACCGGGCGGTCGAACGTCACTGGACCGCCGAGCCCAACCGTTCGGCCGCGGTTCGGCCGGCCTCCCGGCCCTTCGTGCGGGTCCGGGGCCGGCACGCCGCCATGTCTCGGCGGCAGCGGTGGGAACGCAGCTATGTGCGGGCGCTCGTGCTGTCCGATCTGTTCGCCGGTGTCTCCGCCGGGGCCGCGACCTTCGGGCTGCGCTTCGGGGACGAGGTCACCGCCTACAACCGGTGGTATCTGCTCTTCTCCGCGCTGTTGCCGATGGTGCTGCTGCTGGTCCTGGCGGTGAGCCGGGCCTACGAGCGGCGCTTCCTGTTCGTCGGGACGGACGAGTACCAGCGGGTGATGCGCGGCGGGATCGGGCTGATCGCGGGGGCGGCCGTACTCTCGTACGCGCTGGAATTGGATCTTGCTCGGTCCTATGTCCTGGTGGCACTGCCGCTGGCGATCGTCACGGCCGGCGTGCTCAGGTTTGCGCTGCGCAAGCGGCTGCATCGGGCCCGGAGCCGGGGCGAGCGACTGCGCCGGGTGATCGTGGTCGGCCACGAGCTGAGCGTCATCGGCATCACCCGTCAGCTGCGCCGCGAGCGCTATCACGGCCTCGAGGTGGTCGGCTGCTGCCTGCCGCCGCAGCACGACGGCGTGGTGGACCTGCCGGTCTACGGGACCTTCGACGACGTGGCGACCGCGGTGGACGCCGCCGACGCGGACACCGTGGTGGTGCTGAGCTGCCCCGAACTCGACGGCGTCGTGCTGCGCCGGCTGGCCTGGCGGCTGGAACGCGACGAGGTCGACCTGGTGGTGGCCAGCGCGCTGATCGACGTGGCCGGCGCCCGCACCACGATCCGCCCGTTCGACGGCCTGCCGATGCTGCACGTCGAGCATCCCCGCCTGCACGGCGGCGTCCGGCTGGTCAAGGAACTGGTGGACCGGCTGGGCGCGGTGTTCCTGCTGGCCCTCTTCGGGCCGGTGCTGCTGGCGGTCGCACTGTGCGTCCGGATCACCAGCCGCGGGCCGGTACTCTTTCGGCAGGTTCGCGTCGGCCGGGACGGCGGCGAGTTCCGCATCTTCAAGTTCCGCAGCATGTATGTCGACGCCGAAGCGCGGCTGGCCGAGCTGAGGCATCTCAACGAGCACGATGGTGTGCTCTTCAAAATGCGCGACGACCCGCGAGTCACCCCGATCGGTCGCTGGCTGCGCCGGTTCTCGCTGGACGAGCTGCCGCAGTTGCTCAACGTGGTGACGGGACAGATGTCGCTGGTCGGGCCCCGCCCGCCGTTGCCGACGGAAGTCGCCGCCTACGCTGACGACGTCCGTCGCAGGCTGGCGGTCAAGCCGGGCATGACGGGCCTCTGGCAGGTTTCCGGGCGATCGGAGCTGTCCTGGGAGGAAACGGTCCGGCTCGACCTGCGCTATGTGGAGAACTGGTCACTCAGTTTGGACCTGGTGATCCTGTTGCGGACCATGACCGCGGTGGTGCGCTCGTCGGGAGCGTACTGATGAGAGGGAGCGAGCGGATGAGCGAGGCAGAAACCTCGGCGCGCATCGTGGGGCAGCGTGACCACGCCGAGGGCGGCACCCCACCGGTGATCGACTCGGCTTTCGCCCGCTGGCTCGCGGACCGTGCCGGTCAGCTCCTGCTGCAGGTCCGTGCGGATGTGGGATACGCGGACGCCAAGGCGCTCAAGGCCGCCGGCGACGAGGCCGCACACCACCTGATGCGCGGCGAGCTCGCCCGGTGGCGGCCCGCGGACGCGGTGCTCTCCGAGGAAGACGATCACTCTCGGTTGGCTTGGAGTGACGGCGAGCAAAACACCTCGAGGCCGGACCGGCTGGACGCCTCGCGGGTCTGGATCATCGACCCGCTGGACGGCACCCGCGAGTTCTCCGAGGAGGGCCGCACCGACTGGGCCGTGCACGTGGCGCTCTGGACGGCGGACTGTTCCAGCCCGAGCTGCCTGGCGGCCGGCGCGGTGGCGATGCCGGCGCAGCACCGGACGATCGCGACGGATCACCCGCCCGCGTACCCCCCGTTGCCTCTGTCGGCCGCCACCGGCGGCCCGATCCGGATCGCCGCGAGCCGCACCCGCCCGCCCGCCTTCGTCACCGACCTGGCCGCGGACATCGGGGCCGACCTGGTGCCGATGGGATCCGCGGGGGTGAAGATCGCCGCCGTGATCAACGGTGACGCGGACGCCTACGTGCACGCCGGCGGCCAGTACGAGTGGGACAGCGCCGCACCCGTCGCTGTGGCCGCCGCCACCGGCCTGCACGCTAGCCGGATCGACGGATCTGAGCTGAAATACAACGAGGCCGACCCGAAGCTGCCCGATCTGGTGGTCTGCCGCAAGGATCTCGCGCCCCGCCTGCTCGCAGCGTTGCAGCGGCACCTCCCGGTAACCTGACCCCCGAGCAGAGCGAGCCAGAAAGAAACCGATGAGTCAGACGAAGCCCTACCGTGTGTCACATCTCGACGCCCTCGAGGCGGAGAGCATCTTCGTGATGCGCGAGGTGATGGCCGAGTTCGAGCGCCCGGTGCTGTTGTTCTCCGGCGGCAAGGACTCGATCGTGATGCTCCGCCTGGCGGAGAAGGCGTTCGCCCCCGGCAAGATCCCGTTCCCGGTGATGCACGTCGACACCGGGCACAACTTCCCCGAGGTGCTGGACTACCGCGACACCCGGGTCGCCACACTCGGCCTCAACCTGGTGGTGGCGAGCGTGCAGGAGGCGATCGACACCGGTCTGGTTCGCGAGCTGCCGGACGGCACCCGCAATCGGATCCAGACCCCGGTGCTGCTCGCGGCGGTGGAGAAATACCGCTTCGACGCCCTCTTCGGCGGTGCTCGCCGCGACGAGGAGAAGGCGCGGGCCAAGGAGCGGATGTTCAGCTTCCGCGACGAGTTCGGCCAGTGGGACCCGAAGAACCAGCGCCCCGAGCTGTGGTCGCTCTACAACGGCAAGCACCACCCGGGCGAGTCGATCCGGGTCTTCCCGCTGTCGAACTGGACCGAGCTGGACGTCTGGCACTACATCGCCAAGGAGAAGATCCCGCTGCCGGGCATCTACTACGCGCACGACCGCGAGGTCGTCGAGCGCGCCGGGATGCTCTATGCGGTGAACGAGTTCATCAAGCTCAAGGACGGCGAGACCGCGTCGGTGCGCCGGGTGCGCTACCGCACGGTCGGTGACGCCTCCCAGACCGCCGCGGTGGCCTCCGAGGCGGACACCGTGGACAAGGTGATCGACGAGGTCGCGGCGACCCGGATCACCGAGCGCGGCGCCACCCGCGGCGACGACAAGGTCAGCGAGGCCGCGATGGAAGACCGCAAGCGAGAGGGTTACTTCTGATGTCCCAGGCAGTTCTCGAGCCCGAGGCGATCCCCTCGCGCGGCATGGACCTGCTGCGGTTCGCCACCGCCGGCAGCGTGGACGACGGCAAGTCGACGCTGATCGGCCGGCTGCTCTTCGACACCAAGACGATCTTCGAGGACCAGCTCGAGTCGGTCGAACTGGCCAGCGCGTCCCGCGGCGACGAATACACCAACCTGGCGCTGCTCACCGACGGCCTGCGCGCCGAGCGCGAGCAGGGCATCACGATCGACGTGGCCTACCGCTACTTCGCGACGCCGCGACGGAAGTTCATCATCGCCGACACCCCGGGGCACATCCAGTACACCCGGAACATGGTCACCGGCGCGTCCACCGCCGACCTGGCGCTGATCCTGGTGGACGCGCGCAAGGGCCTGGTCGAGCAGTCTCGCCGGCACGCGTTCCTGACGTCGTTGCTGCGGGTGCCGCACCTGGTGCTCTGCGTCAACAAGATGGACCTGGTCGACTGGGACAAGGACGTCTACGAGAAGATCGCGGACGAGTTCACGTCCTTCGCGGCCAAGCTCGACGCGCCGGATCTCACGGTCATCCCGATTTCCGCGCTCAACGGCGACAACATCGCTTCGCGATCGGACAAGAGCCCGTGGTACGAGGGCCCGTCGCTGCTCCACCACCTGGAGCACGTGCACATCGCGTCCGACCGCAACCTGGTCGACGTACGTTTCCCGGTGCAATACGTGATCCGCCCGCAGTCCACCAAGGTGACCGACTACCGCGGCTACGCCGGTCAGGTGGCCTCCGGCGTGCTCAAGCCGGGCGACGACGTGATGGTGCTGCCGTCCGGCATGACCAGCACGATCGCCGGCATCGACACCGCCGACGGCCCGGTCGACGAGGCGTTCCCGCCGATGTCGGTGACCGTGCGGCTGGCCGACGAGATCGACATCTCCCGCGGCGACATGATCTGCCGGCCGAACAACAAGCCGGCCGTCGCCCAGGACGTCGAGGCGATGATCTGCTGGATGGACGAGACGGCTCCGCTGCGGGTCGGCGCGAAATATGCGATCAAGCACACCACCCGCACCGCCCGCGCGGTGGTCCGCGGCCTGCAATACCGGCTGGACGTGAACACGCTGCACCGGGACGAGAGCGCGGACGGGCTGGGGCTCAACGAGATCGGCCGGGTCAAGCTGCGCACCACGGTGCCGCTGCTCGCGGACGAATACCGGCGGAACCGGACGACCGGCGGGTTCATCCTGATCGACGAGGCGTCCAACCGTACGGTCGGCGCCGGGATGATCATCGAAGCCCAGTAGCAAAGGGGGGCGGGCCGAATGGCCCGCCCCCCTTCTCATTCAGAAGCTGATCAGCCGACGCCCTGCTTGGCGTCCTTATGGACGTGCACGCCCTTGCCGATCTCCACCATCTGGTCCTTGGTCATGCCCAGGTCCTCCCAGAACTGCACGAGCACGGAGACCCCGTTGGGCTGCTCGACCCAGAGCGTCCAGCCGTTGTCCTCGCTCGGGTCCCTCGGCTTCTCGCCCGGGATCTGCGCGGGCGGGCTCTTGACCAGCACGCCCTGCTTGCCGCCGACGTCGACCTTCTCGCCGTCGCCCGGACCCGTCTGGTCCTTGCTCTGCAGGAAGATCGCGATCTTGCCGGTGTAGTTCTGCGGGTCGTAGATCGGCGACTTGGACGGGTCCACGTCCGGGCCGGGGTTCTTCGCGCTGATCGGCGCGATCACCAGGCCGTACT
This sequence comes from Actinoplanes sp. NPDC051388, assembly GCF_055586225.1. Classification (NCBI taxonomy): domain Bacteria; kingdom Bacillati; phylum Actinomycetota; class Actinomycetes; order Micromonosporales; family Micromonosporaceae; genus Actinoplanes; species Actinoplanes sp. NPDC051388. The sequence continues at coordinate 101,003 of NZ_JBVJIP010000010.1, forward strand.
CCGCGCTGTCCTGGACGAACCAGCCGTCCGGCACGGTGTCGATGGTGAAGCCCTGGGGCTGCTCGCCCTTGTAGGCGACCAGCTTGATGGCGGCGTCCCTGGGTGCGGTCGCCGACGGGCGGTCACCGGTCGCGGTGACGCCCCGGTCGGCCGGCGCGGTGCCGGTCGAGGCCAGCGAGATCGCGGCCACCGCGGCGGCGATCACGAAGACCGAGCCGCCACCCGCCTGCAGAACCCGGCGCCGGGTCAGGGCGCTGCGGCCGCGGGCCAGGTCGGCGTCCAGCTGCGCCGTGCTGGGCGCGTCCGGGCGACCGGCCAGCTGGTCGAGTTCGTCACGCAGGTCCATCACGAGTTCACTCCTTGCCGAAGAAACGGGGTGTGGGGTTCGAGGACGGCACGGAGCCGGTCCAGGGCACGGGCGGTCTGGCTCTTGACGGTGCCCTCGGAACAGCCGAGGGCGTCCGCGGTCTCTGCGACACCCAGGTCGTAGAAGTAACGGAACACCACGGCGGCGCGCATTCTCGGTGGCAACTCGCGGAGCGCCTGGCGGAGCCGTTCGGCGCCCTCGGCCTCCACGCTGCCGGGCTGGAACGGGACGTCGGGCAGGTCGGCGACCGGTCGCTCGCGCCGTCGCCACAGCCGGCGGCGCTCGTCTGTCAGTGCGTTGACCAGCGCCCGGCGCACGTACCCCTCGGGGTTGTCCGCCTTGCGGAAGGATGGCCAGCCGACGTAGAGCTTGGTGAGCGTCGATTGGACGAGGTCCTCCGCGAGGTGCTTGTCGCCCGCGGTCAACAGCGTCGCGGTGCGCACCAGACCGGCCCTGCGGGCCAGCACGAAGTCGTGGAACTGCTCATCTCGCTCGTTCATCACGAGCCTCCTGAAGTCTCACAGCTCCCTGACGGCTCGCGCTCGATCGAGGTTGCATCGGGCCACGTTGTTATAGTCCGCGTTATGCCGCCCGGCCTGAAAGACGTTGCGGCGCTGGCGGGCGTGTCCATCAAGACCGTGTCAAACGTGGTCAACGGATATGTGCACGTCGCGCCCGACACCCGTGCCCGGGTGCAGGCCGCGGTCGACGAGCTGGGTTACAAGCCGAACGTCGCCGCCCGCCAGCTGCGCAGCGGCCGGTCCGGGGTGATCGCGCTGGCACTGCCCGAGCTGCAGTCGCCCTATTTCGCGGAGATCGCCGGGCTGATCGTGCAGGCCGCCGAGCGCCGGTCCTGGACGGTGCTGATCGACCAGACCGACGGCCAGGCGGACCGGGAGCGCAACCTGGTGGCCGGGTTGCGCCGGCACGCCATCGACGGGCTCATCTTCAGCCCGCTGGCACTGGCCGGCGAGGAGCTCACCCGCGGCGACGGCACCCCGATGGTGCTGCTCGGCGAGCGGGTCTCGCACGGGCCGGCGGACCACGTGGTGATCGACAACGAGGTGGCCGCGGCGGACGCCACCCGGCATCTGGCCTCGCTGGGCCGCACCCGGATCGCGGCGATCGGCGCCCAGGACAGCCCGTCCGCGGTGACCGCGCAGCAGCGGCTGGCCGGTTACCGCCGGGCGTTGGCCGACGCCGGGCTGCCCGCGCATCCGGGCCTGGTCGCCGAGGTGGAGAGCTTCCACCGGGCGGACGGCGCGGCCGCGATGGCCCGGCTGCTGGACGCGCCCGAGCCGCCGGACGCGGTGTTCTGCTTCAACGATCTGCTGGCCCTCGGCGCGATCCGCACGCTGCTGCGACGTGGCTGCCGGGTGCCGGCCGACGTCGCCGTGGCGGGCTTCGACGACATCGAGGACGGGCAGTTCAGCACGCCCACCCTGACCACCGTCAAGCCGGACATGGCGGCCATCGCGCAGATCGCCGTGGACCTGCTCGCCGAGCGCATCGGACAGACCACGGAACCACCCCGTGAGGTACGCGTGACGCACCGTCTCGTGGTCCGCGAATCCACGACGTCCTGAGAAATCTGCACGTAACAAATTGACCATGACGTCTTTACAACGTTGATTCCAACGTTGTAAACAGGATTCATGTCAGTGGCGCAGCTCACTCTCGACCCGGCGTACACCGTCGCCCCGGTTGACCCCCGGCTCTTCGGCTCGTTCGTCGAACACATGGGCAGATGCGTCTACACCGGCATCTTCGAGCCCGGTCACCCGGAGGCGGACGCCGACGGTCTGCGCACCGACGTGCTCGATCTGGTCCGGGAGATGGGCGTGACGACGGTGCGCTACCCCGGCGGGAACTTCGTCTCGAATTACCGCTGGGAGGACGGGGTCGGCCCGGCCGCCGGTCGCCCGCGGCGCCTCGATCTGGCCTGGCGGTCGATCGAGAGCAACGCGTTCGGGCTGAACGAGTTCATGCGCTGGGCCGCGGCCGCCGGGGTGGAGCCGATGATGGCGGTCAACCTCGGCACCCGTGGCATCGAGGCGGCCACCGCGCTGGTCGAGTACTGCAACGTCGCGGAGGGCACCGCGAGCAGCGATCTGCGGCGGGCGCACGGCGTCGCCAAGCCGCACGACGTCCGGCTCTGGTGCCTGGGCAACGAGATGGACGGCCCCTGGCAGATCGGCCGGCTCACCGCCCGCGAGTACGGCCGCCTCGCCGCCCGCGCCGGCCAGGCCATGAAGCGCGTCGACCCGGGCATCGAACTGGTCGCCTGCGGCAGCTCGAACCCCGACATGCCGACCTTCGCGGCCTGGGAGGCGACCGTCCTGGAGGAGGCGTACGACCAGGTCGACTACGTGTCGCTGCACACCTACTACGACCCGGACAAGCACGACGAGCCGAGTTTCCGGGCCGCCGCCGTCGACCTCGACTCGTTCATCGACGACGTGATCGCGACCGCCGACCACGTGCGCGCGAAGCTGCGCCGGAAGAAGCGCATCAACCTCTCGCTGGACGAGTGGAACGTCTGGTACCAGTCGCGCTTCACCGAGCCGGAGGACCGCGGCATCGAGGAGACGCCGGCGCTGATCGAGGACGACTACACCGTCACCGACGCGATGGTGGTCGGCAACCTGCTGATCAGCATGCTGCGGCACGCCGACCGGCTGACCATCGGCTGCCAGGCGCAGCTGGTCAACGTGATCGCCCCGATCCGCACCACGGCCGGCGGCCCGGCCTGGCGGCAGACCACGTTCCACCCGTTCGCGCACACCGCCCGGCTGGCCCGGGGCACGGTCCTGCGCACCGCCCTGACCGCGCCGCTGATGGCCACCGGGCGCTACGGCGACGTGCCCGCGGTGGACGCGGTCGCCACCCACGACCCGGAGACCGGCGCGCTCGTCGTCTTCGCGGTCAACCGGAGCACCGACGAGGTCCGGCTCGAGCTGGACCTGCGGGCGTTTCCCAACCATCGGGCCGGCGAACACATCGCGCTGGCTTCGGCCGTACCCGAGAGAAAAGCCGGCGCGGCCGCACTCACCCTTCCCCCCACCTCCTGGCACGCCCTGACCTTCGAGGAGCGATCGTGACTCACCCCCTTTCCCGCCGTGGCCTGCTCGGCCTCGGTGTCGGCGCCGGCGGCGCCGTCCTGCTCAGCGCCTGCGGCGACGACGGCCCCAACCCGGTGGTCAACGGCGGCGGCTCGGCCGCCGAGCCGGCCGCGACCAACTACACCGGCCCGAACGTCGCGCTGACCTTCTGGAACGGCTTCACCGGCGGCGACGGCCCGGTGATGAAGTCGCTGGTGGACAAGTTCAACGCGGCCAACCCCAACATCAAGGTCACGATGAACGTGTACGAGTGGGCCGACTACTACCAGAAGGTGCCCGCCGCGGTGTCCACCGGCAACGGCCCGGACCTGGGCATCATGCACGTCGAGCAGGTCGCCACCAACGCGGCCCGTGGCGTGGTGCTGCCGCTCGACGACCTGGCCGCCTCGCTGCAGCTCAAGGAGGCGGACTTCTCGCCGCCGGTGTGGCGCGCCGGCGTCTACAACAGCAAGCGGTACGCGATCCCGCTAGACGTGCACCCGCTCGGCATGTTCTACAACAAGAAGGTGTTCGAGGCGGCCGGCCTGGACCCGGAGAAGCCGCCGACCACCAACGACGACTACCTGGCCGCCCTGGAGACCCTCAAGGGCAAGGGCGTGCAGGGGCACTGGGCGAGCCCGTTCCCGTTCACCGGGGTGCTGCAGTTCCACGCGCTCAACTGGCAGTTCGGCGGCCAGACCTTCGACGAGGCGGCGACCAAGTCGATGTTCGCCGAGGACGCCGGCGTCAAGGCGCTGACCTGGCTGGTCGACCTGGTCAAGAAGGGCTACAGCCCGAAGAACGTGGCCCAGGACGCGGACGCGATCGCGCTGCAGAACGGCAAGGCCGCGTTCAACTGGAACGGCATCTGGAACATCAACACGCTCAACGGCGTGAAAGGCCTGGAGTGGGGCGTCACCGCGCTGCCGCAGATCGGCACCCAGAAGGCCGCCTGGGCCGGCTCGCACAACTTCGTGCAGTTCAAGCAGAAGGCCAACGACCCCAACAAGTTGCAAGCCGGCAAGGTCTTCATCAACTTCATCAGCCAGCAGTCCATCGAGTGGGCCAAGGGCGGGCAGGTGCCGGCCCGCAAGGAGGTCCGGGAGAGCCCCGAGTTCGCGGCGCTCAAGGAGCAGTCGGCGATCGGCTCGCAGATCGACAACCTGCACTTCCCGCCGTCGGTGCCGGGCATCGCGGACGCCATGGCCACCATCGACACCGCGGTCAACGAGGCTGTCCTGCAGCGCAAGGAGCCGGCCAAGGCGCTGGCCGACGCGGCGAAGAAAGCCGATCAGATCCTCGAGCAGAACCGCAAGAAGTACGGCAGCTGACCATGGCGGTCCTGGAGGAAGTCCGGCAGCCGCAGGCAGCGGTGCAGGGTGGCGGGAAGGCCCGGAGTCATCGGGGCCTCACGCCCTATCTCTTCCTGCTGCCCTACGTCGTCATCTTCACGACGTTCACGCTGCTGCCGGCGGTCTACGGCATCTGGATCAGCCTGCACGACTGGGACTATCTGCTGCCCGGGAAGCCGTTCGTCGGCCTGGCCAACTACGCGGCGCTCTTCGACAGCGCCTCGCCGGTGTTCGACTTCTTCTGGCAGAGCATGCAGGCCACCGGGATCTTCACGGTGCTCAGCGTGCCACTGCTGATCGTGGTGCCGATGGGCGTGGCGCTGATGCTCAACCGGGCCTTCCCCGGCCGCACGCTCTTCCGCGCGGTCTACTTCGCGCCCTATGTGCTGGGTGTCGCGGTCATCGGCCTGCTCTGGCGGTTCCTCCTCGATCCGAACCTGGGCATGGTGAACGCCGTGCTCGGCACCGAGACGCCGTGGACCACCGGTCTGCCCTGGGCCTGGATCTCGCTGGTCGGTGTCACGGTCTGGTGGACGCTGGGCTTCAACGCGGTGATCTATCTCGCCGGGTTGCAGGACATCCCGCAGGAGCTCTACGACGCCGCCCGGGTGGACGGCGCCGGGCGCTGGGCGGAGTTCCGCAACGTGACCCTCCCCGGGCTGCGGCCGGTGCTCACCTTCGTGGTGATCAACACGATCCTGGCCGCGGCGAACATGTTCGGGCAGTCGTACCTGATCACTCAGGGCGCGCCGGGCGTGGAGACCCGCACGGCGATCATGTACATCGCCGAGGAGGGCCTGCGCAGCTACCGGATGGGCAGCGCGGCCGCGATGAGCTACTTCCTGACGCTGGGTCTGCTGCTGGTCAGCGTCATCGTGTTCCGGCTGTTCCGGGAGAAGGACTAACCAATGACCTCCACCGCCCCGCCGCCGCCCAAAAGCGGACTGAAGGCCTCCGGAATCAAGGGCATCGCCTGGTACACCGTGCTGATCGGGATCAGCATCGTCTTCGTCGCGCCGCTGGTGTGGATGCTGCTGACCTCGTTCAAAACCACCAGCGAGGCCACCGCGGTGCCGCCGGCGTGGCTGCCCGCGGACCCCAGCACCCGGGCCTATGAGGCGCTCTTCGCCGGCAACACCCAGACCCCGGTGCTGCGCTGGTTCCTGAACAGCATGGTGGCCGCGACCGGGCAGGCGCTGCTGGTGCTGATCGTCGCGTCGATGGCGGCCTACGCGCTGGCCCGCATGCAGTTCCGCGGCAAGAACCTGATCTTCTCGGTGATCATCGGGACGCTGTTCGTGCCGGGCTTCGTGATGCTGATCCCGAACTTCCTGATGGTCGACCGGCTGGGCTGGCTGGACAGCATCTGGGCGCTGGTCGTCCCGGGTGCGGCCAGCGCGTTCGGCGTGTTCTTCCTGCGCCAGTTCTTCTCCGCGCTGCCCCGGGAGCTGGAGGAGGCGGCGCTGATCGAGGGCGCCAACGCGTGGCAGATCTTCACCAAGGTGATCCTGCCGCTGTCCAAGCCGGCGCTCGCGACGCTGACCGTGATCGCCTTCCTGACCAACTGGAACGACTTCATCTGGCCGGTCTACGTGCTGTTCAGCCCGGAGAACCTGACGCTGCCGCCGGGTCTGGCCACGCTGCAGGGCGCGTACACCACCGACTATCCGGTGATCATGGCGGGCGCGGCGCTGGCCAGCATTCCCGTTCTGATCCTCTTCGTGGTCTGTCAGCGGTACATCATCGAGGGCGTCTCCCGGTCCGGGTTGAAAGGATGATCATGCGCCGATTAGTGTCTCTGCTCGCTGTCCTCTTTGTCCTGGCTCCCGCGGCCGTGGCGCACGCGAACCCGATCTCCGAGAGCTTCGCGGACACGTTCGCGGACCCGGTGATCGTGCCTGGCGGCGACGGCTTCTACTACGCCTACGGCACCACGGATCCACTGCGTGAGGGCGAGAAGGTGCCGCATCGGATCCCGATCGGCAAGTCGCGCAACCTGGTCGACTGGACCTATGTCGGCGACGCCTTCACCGCTGCGCAACGACCCGCCTTCGCGGCTTCCAACGCCGCCTTCTGGGCGCCCGACGTCCGCCGGATCGGCAATCGCTGGGTGATGTACGTGACCGTCACCGAGACCACCGTCGCGCCCGGCGCCTCGGCCATCGGCGCCGCCACCGCGCCCACCCCGACCGGCCCGTGGACCTTCGTGGACGAGCCGGTGGTGGCACCCCGGCCCAGTGGCGACGGCGGCTGGCTGTGGACCTTCGACCCCGATCTGCTCGCCACCCCGGACGGCCGGAAGTTCCTCTACTACGGCAGCTACTTCGGCGGCATCTGGGTCAGCGAGCTCACCGCGGACGGCCTGCACACCACCGGCGCCGCCACCCGGGTCGCGATCGACAACAAGTTCGAGGGCGCCTACGTGGTGCGCAAGGCCGGTTGGTACTACCTGTTCGCGTCGTCGGCGAACTGCTGCGCCGGGCCGACCACGGGCTACTCGGTGTCGGCCGGGCGCTCGCGGGATCCGCGCGGGCCGTTCGTGGACCGGACCGGGCAGTCGCTGAACGTGTCGCGGGCCGGTGGCACCCCGGTGATCGCCGCGAACGGCAACCGCTGGGTCGGCACCGGGCACAACGGCATCGTCACCGACCGGGTCGGGCAGGACTGGTTCGTCTACCACGCGATCGACCGCAACGATCCCTACCTGGACGAGCCGTTCGGGATCAACGAGCGGCCGATGCTGCTCGACCGTCTCGACTGGATCGACGGCTGGCCGACCGTGCGGGCCGGGGCGTGGGCGTCCGACGTGTTGCGGGATCGGCCCGGCACCAAGCCGCCGACAGCGGTCGAGCCGGTGCCGGTGCCGTCGCCGGGGCGCGCGTTGCCGCGGTACTCGGACGAGTTCGCCAGGCCGTTGCGTACAGGTGTGCAGAGGGTCTCTGCACACACCGGCGCAACACCCCCGCTGAGCTGGGAATTCGTGCGGCCTGACCCGGCCGTCGCGGTCGCCCGGGGCAAGCTCACCTGGCCGGTGCAGGGCGCCGACCTCACCGGCACCGGCAACGACGCCGGCGTGCTGCTGCGCGACGCGCCGCCCGGCCGGTGGATCGCCGAGACGAAGCTGACGCTGCCGCTGGGCGAGGACACCGTACGCAACTACCAGCAGGCCGGCCTGATCGCCTATGTGGACGACGACCGCTTCGCGCGACTGTCCGTGGTGTCGATCTGGAACACCAGGCAGGTCGAGTTCGGCTACGAGATCCCGTACGCGGGCGCACTGTCCTACGGCGGCACGATCGCCGGCACGCCGGGGGAGCAGACCACCTGGCTCCGGCTCGCGCACCGCACCGACGCGAGCGGCGAGCACGAGTACCGCGCCGGGGTCAGCCGCGACGGCCGCACCTGGACCTGGGGTGGCGTGTGGACGATGCCTGCGGACACCACCCCGCGGGTCGGCTTGGTCGCCCACGGCGGCGCCGCCCCGGCCGTCACGGCGAGCTTTGACTACCTGAGGTTCAGCCGGTGGTGAAGACCGAAGTGGTAGCCCACCGGTGCATCCGGTTCCCGGATGCACGCGTGGGCTACCACTTGCTTGTGGTTTTGTTTGTGCTGGCCGGGTGTGGCGGGACCGAGCCGGCAACAGCCCCGAAGGAGGCGGCGATGTTCACCAACCCGGTCTTCGCGGACAACTTCCCCGACCCGGGGGTGATCGCGGTCGACGGCACCTGGTACGCCTACGGCACCAACAACGCCGCCGCCAACGTGCCCGTGCTGACCTCGCCCGACCTGGTGCACTGGACCGGAGCCGGCGACTCGATGCCCGCCATCGGGAGCTGGGCCGAGCCGGGCAACACCTGGGCGCCCGAGGTGATCGCGGGCGACGGCGGCTACCTGCTCTATTACACCGCCCGCTCGGCGGCGACCGGGCGGCAGTGCATCGGGGTGGCGTTCTCCGCCAAGCCGGAGGGCCCGTTCGCCGACGAGTCGGACCGGCCGCTGATCTGCCAGGCCGACGAGGGCGGTTCGATCGATGCCAGCCCGTACACGGCGGCGGACGGCAGGCGTTACCTCTACTGGAAGAACGACGGCAACGCGATCGGGCAACCGACCTGGCTCTACGGCTCGGAGCTGAGCCCGGACGGCCGCGAGCTGACCGGCGAGCCCAAGCAGCTGCTGGTCAACGACGCCGCGTGGGAGGACCACGTGATCGAGGCGCCGCAGCTGGTCGCGCACGACGGGAAGCTCTACCTGTTCTATTCGGCCAACGCCTTCGACCGGGACGTCTACGCGATGGGCTACGCGGTGTGCGACAGCCCGCTCGGGCCGTGCCGCAAGGCCGCGGAGAACCCGATCCTCGAGTCGTCGCCGGCCGCCGCCGGGCCCGGGCACAGCTTCCTGGTGACCACCCCGGCCGGGGAGTCCTGGCTGCTCTATCACGCTTGGCCGCCGGACGCGATCGGCAGCGTGAGCCCGGGGCGGCAGCTCTGGCTGGACAGGGTGGACTGGGTCGACGGCAAGCCGGTGGTGCGTGGGCCCACCGCCGACCCTCAGCCCCTGCCTAGCCGCTGACTCCGGCAAGGTCGCCGTCCCAGACATAGGTCTGCGGACCGGCGGTGACGGTGCTGCGGAAGTTGGCGTCGACCTGGGTGCGTTCCGCGGTGTTCGGGTTGGGGTTGGTGCACGAGACCGGCGCGCTGCTGCCCGACATCAGGTCGGCGCACAGACCGGTGCGCCGGTCGGGCAGCCCGAGGATGTGCCCGAACTCGTGCGCGGCGATGCGCGGCGGGTAGTAGCCCTCGTTCACCGCCTCACGGCCCATGTACCAGCGGCCGTTGCCGAGCGAGGTGCGGTAGGTGCGCGGCCAGCCGTTGTCCGCGTACACCCGGATGTTGGGGGTGCGCCCGGCCGGCACCGGCAGCAGCCGGACGTTGGCCACCCGGGCGTTCCAGATCTCGGCGCCCTGGTTGACCACGGCGATGAACTCCTGGGCCGTGGACGCGTCGTAATAGAGCACGCGCGGCGCGGCCTGGGCGGGGGATGCGCCGGCGAGCTGAACTCCGGCGATGAGCGCGGCGGCGCAGAGTGCCGCCGCAATCCTGCGGAACATCATCGATGCCCTCCTGGGGGTCGGAAAGCCTGCCGGCCGACCGTACCCAGAAAGAGAAGATCATCGATTTAAATCGCTCATACCGCCTGTGTCATCCCAGCCGGGTCGCACCCTGGCTGGGCACCGCCACGAACGGCGTCGGAGAGGCGAAACCCTTCTTCGAGTACGCGTCGGCGACCGCCGCCGCCGTCTCGTCCGCGCGGTCGGCGTCGACCAGGGCCAGCACGCAGCCGCCGAAGCCGCCGCCGGTCATCCGGGCGCCATAGGCCCCCGCCCGCAGCGCCGCCTCGACCGCGGTGTCCACCTCGTCCACGGTGATCTCGAAGTCGTCGCGCATCGACGCGTGCGACGCGGTCATCAGCGGGCCGATCTCGCGGATCCGGCCGGAGCGCAGCAGCGCCACGGTGTCCAGCACGCGCTGGTTCTCGGTGACGATGTGCCGCACCCGGCGCCGCATCACGTCGTCGTCGAGCTGCTTGAGCGTCTCGTCCAGCCCGTCCGCGGAGACGTCCCGCAGGGCCGGCACGCCGAGCAGCCGCGCCGCCTCCTCGCAGGACTTGCGGCGGGCTCCGTACTCCCCGTCCACGTGCTGGTGCGGGGCGTTGCTGTTGATCACCAGGACGGCCAGGCCCTCGGCGGCCACGTCGAACGGGATCTGCTCGACCTCGAGCGACCGGCAGTCCAGGAACAGCGCCCGGCCGGCCTGGCAGCGGATCGACGCGGACTGGTCCATGATGCCGGTCGGCGCGCCCACATAGATGTTCTCCGCGCGCTGGGCGATGGCCGGCCGCTCGGCCATCGGGATGTCCAGCCCGCCCAGGTCGACCAACGCGGTGAGCACCGCCGACTCGAGCGCGGCGCTGGAGGACACCCCGGCGCCGAGCGGAACCTCCGAGGTCAGCGCGAGCCTCGCCGGCGGCACGTCGTGGCCCGCCTCGCCCAGTGCCCAGACCACCCCGGCCACATATGCCGCCCAGCCGGTCACCGACCCGGGCTCGCCGGGCGAGTCGAACGACACCGGCTCGGCCTGCAGGTCGGAGCTCACCTGCCAGCCCGCGTCGGCCCGGGACGCCGCCGCCACCACCCGCTCGGGCAGGGCGAACGGCAGCACGAAACCGTCGTTGTAGTCGGTGTGCTCGCCGATCAGGTTGACCCGTCCCGGCGCGGCCCAGAGGCCCTCCGGCTCGGTGCCGTACTGATCGCGGAAGGTCGATGCGACGTCGGTCATCAGCAGATCAGATCACGCGACGTGGGTGCGGTAGAACGCCCAGGCGTCGCCGATCATGTCGCGCAGCGTCGCCTTCTGCGGCACCCAGCCCAGCTCGGCCCGGGCCAGCGCGGAGGACGCGACCAGGCTGGCCGGGTCGCCCTCGCGGCGCGGCGCGATCTCCACCGGCAGCTCGGCCCCGGTCACCTCGCGGGCCACCTCGACCACCTCGCGGTTGGTGAACCCGCTGCCGGTGCCCAGGTTGTAGATGCGGTGCTCCTTGGCGGTGGCCACGTCCAGCGCCAGCAGGTGGGCGCGGGCCAGGTCCTCCACGTGGATGTAGTCGCGCACGCAGGTGCCGTCGGCGGTCGGGTAGTCGTCGCCGAAGAGCGCCAGCTTGGCCCGTTTGCCCGCGGCCACCTGCAGCGCGATCGGGATCAGGTGGGTCTCCGGGTCGTGCCGCTCGCCGATCTCAGTGCCGTCCGGCCGGATCAGTGCGCCGGCCACGTTGAAGTAGCGCAGCGAAACCGCGGCCAGCCCGTGCGCGAACGCCTCGGAGGTGAGCGCGTGGTCGAAGGTCAGCTTGGTCGCGCCGTACGTGTTCGTCGGCTGCTTGACCGCGGACTCGGTGATCGGCAGCTCGCTCGGGTTGCCGTAGACCGCCGCGGTGGAGCTGAACACGAACTTGGGCACCCCGGCGGCCCGCACCGCGTCGAGCAGCTGGAGCGACCGCTGCACGTTGTGGTCCCAGTAGATCTCCGGCCGCACCATCGACTCGCCCGCCGCGATCAGCCCGGCGAAGTGCAGCACCGCGTCGAAGCCGGCATCGGGTGTCAGGATGGTGCCGGCATCGGCGATGTCGGCCTCGACAAAGGTCGCATCGGGCGCTACCGCCGCGCGGAAGCCGGTGCTGAGATTGTCGAGCACCGTCACCTCGTGTCCGGCGTCGAGCAACAGCCGGCTGGTGACGCTGCCGACATAGCCGGCTCCTCCGGTGACGAGCAGTTTCACGGTGTGCGCCCTCCCATAGGTGTCATACCGGATTCTACGTTCCACCATGAACGCTCAAAAGTCAACACGTTCAAACATCTGACATCCCACGCCCGGGCGGTTTACGAGAAGTGGGCCGAGACTGTCACAATGGCGCTCATGTCCGACGCCGCCCCTCGCCCACGGGTGCTCTCCGGGATCCAGCCCACCGCCGACTCGTTCCACCTCGGGAACTATCTGGGCGCGGTGCGCAACTGGGTGGCGCTGCAGGACACGCACGACGCGTTCTACTGTGTGGTCGATCTGCATGCCATCACGATGGGCCATGAGCCGGTCGCGCTGCGCAATCGCACACGACTCTCCGCGGCGCAGCTGCTCGCGCTCGGGCTCGACCCCGACCGCTGCACCCTCTTCGTCCAGTCGCACGTGCCCGAGCACGCCCAGCTGGCCTGGGTGCTCAACTGCATCACCGGCTTCGGCGAGGCCGGCCGGATGGTCCAGTTCAAGGACAAGTCGGCGAAGTCGGGGCAGGACTCGACCAGCGTCGGGCTGTTCACCTACCCGATCCTGCAGGCCGCGGACATCCTGCTCTATCAGGCCGACCAGGTGCCGGTGGGCGAGGACCAGCGGCAGCACCTCGAGCTCACCCGCGACCTCGCGCAGCGGTTCAACACGCGATACGGCAAGACGTTCACCGTGCCTTCGCCGTACATCGTGAAGGACACCGCGAAGATCACCGATCTGCAGGACCCGACCAGCAAGATGTCGAAGTCCGCGTCGTCGCCGAACGGCATCGTCGAGCTGCTCGAGGAGCCGTCCCGGTCGGCCAAGAAGATCAAGTCCGCGGTCACCGACACCGGCCGCGAGATCCTCTACGACGAGGTGAACAAGCCCGGCATCAGCAACCTGCTGACCATCTATGCCGCGCTCACCACGCGGACCATCGACGAGCTGCTCGAGCACTACGACGGGCGCGGCTACGGCGACCTCAAGAAGGACCTGGCCGACGTGATCGTCGAGTTCGTCAAGCCGATCCAGGAGCGCACCCGGATGTACCTCGAGGACCCGGGTTATCTGGACAAGGTGCTGGCGGTGGGCGCGGAGAAGGCTCGGGCGGTGTCGGCAGTGACGCTCGGGCACGCGTACCAGAACATCGGTTTTCTGAGCCCGGCGCGCGGAGCCTGACCCGCGTGGCTCCGACCACCAAGATCGGTGTCGCCATCGACATCCCCGAGCCGTGGGGGTCGCTGCTGACCCGGCGGCGTGCCGAGGCGGGCGATCCGCAGGCGGCGTTCACGCCCGCCCACGTGACGCTGCTCGGCCCCACCGAGGTGGCCTCGGAGCTGCTGCCGGCGATCGAGAAGCACCTCGAGGACGTGGCCTGCGGGCATCCGCCGTTCACCATCCACCTGCGCGGCACCGGCACCTTCCGGCCGATCACCGAGGTGGTGTTCGTGACGCTCGCGGTCGGCATCAGCGAGTGCGAGCTGCTGGCCGCAGCGATCGTCGCGGCCGAGGGTGTGCACCGCGACGCGCGCTTTCCCTATCACCCGCACGTGACGGTGGCCCAGGACGTGCCGGCCGAGGCGTTGGACGCGGCCTTCGAGGACCTTTCGGACTTCTCCGCACGCTTCGACGTTCCGTCGTTCACGCTGTTCACCCACGGCGGCGAAGGCCCGTGGCGGCCACGGCGTGACTTCCCGTTGGGCGGCTAAGACATTGGGTACGGTCACGGCGTGAACGCCGTGGACCGTGTCTACAACGCGGCCGAGGCGCGCATCATGCGGTGGCGCTATCGGTCGAAGTACTTCGACCATTTCAGCCGCGCCTGGCTGCGGTACGACGAGGTGAACGGCGGCCGGCTGGCCGCCGCGATCGCCTATTACGGCTTCTTCGCGGTCTTCGCGCTGCTGCTGATCGGCTACTCGATCTTCGGCATCCTGCTGGACAACAACCCCGAGCTGTTCGCCATCGTCCGCGACTTCCTCGGGCAGAATCTGCCGTTCCTCAAACTGCAGCAGATCCTCGACAGCGGCCGCACGGTCGGCGTCGTCGGCCTGATCGGCCTGATGTTCACCGGCATCGGCTGGGTCGAGGCGATCCGGTCGTCGCAGCGGCTGATCTGGCGGCTCAACGAACACCCCGGCTACATCGTGCTGCGCCAGGTCGTCGATCTCGCGATCATGCTCGGCATCCTGGTGCTGATCGCGCTGTCGGTGGGCGCGGTGAACGGGCTGGAGCGGCTGCTCGCCTGGCTCAGCGACGGGCACGCCTCCTGGCTGCTCACCACGGTCAGCTGGATCGCCACCGTGGCGATCAACATGCTGCTCGGCGCGGCCCTGCTGGCCGCCGTGCCGCGGCTGCGGATGACCGCGCGGCGGATGATTCCGCCGGTGCTGCAGGTCGGCGTCGGCATCACTCTGCTGAACACGGTGGGTAGGTTCTTCGTCGATCTCGTGCAGCGCAATCCGGCCTACGGTCTGGTCGCCAGCGCGGTCGGCGTGCTGGTTTATCTCTACGCGTTCAACCAGCTCCTGCTCTTCGGAGCGGCCTGGGCGGCGACCAGTCCGCACGGTCGCGTGGTGGACCTCGCAGCTGACGATAAAAATGCCCCGGTGGGGCAAAATACCTGGATTCGACACCACAGCCCGTAATGATGTCCGCGTGGGCAATCTTGTGACGTTGAGCCTGCCGCCGGATTCGCCGGTGGCCGAACTGCCGTGGGTCATCACCGTCGGCGCGCTTGGCGACGACGAGGACTGGGAGCCGGTGGTCTGCGGACCATACGAACGCGGGCACGCGCTCGCCCTCGCCCAGGCCGTGGTGGCGGACGAACCTCTGCTGGCGGTGGTCGAGCCCTTGCTGCCGCTGGTCGACGCGGAGGCGATCCGCGAGGAGATCGAGACCGCCCGGGCGGCGGCCGAGCCCGCGGTCGAGGCGTTCGACGACGACGACGAGTGGGACGGCGAGCGGGTCGAGCCCGGGCCGGCGCCGACCGCGACCGAGGTACGCGCCGGCTTCGCCCGGCTGGCCGCCCGCCTGCCCGGTGTCGCGCCGGGCTGAGCGTCACACCCGGCTGAGCGTCACGCCCGGCTGAGGGTCACGCCCGGCTGAGCACCGCCCGCATGCCCGCTTTGAAGGTCTCCTTGTCCACGCCGCCGATCAGCATCCGCTGCAGCGCGTAGCCCGGGACCATGGTGAACAGCACCGAGGCGACCGCCCGGGGATCGCTGTCCGCGGGCAGCTCGCCGCGCTCGTGCGCGCGCTGGGCGATGGTCAGGAAGGCCGCCTGCAGCGCGCGGTAGCGCTCCCGCACGATCGCGCCGATCGCCGGATCGAGCGTCGCCTCGCCCCAGATCTGCACCGCCAGCGGAAACGAGCCGCCGGGACCCAGCTGGGTATCGACGATGTCCAGCGCCGCGCCGATCGCCTCCGGCACCGGCAGCGGCGGCTCCCGATCGGCGACCTCCTGCAGCGCCGCCGCGATGCCGCCGGCCACGTTCTCCGCGATCGCGTTGATGATCTCGTTCTTCGACTTGAAGTAGCGGTAGACCGCACCCACCGACAGGTCCGCCTCGCGGATCAGGTCCTGCATCGAGGTGTTGTGCAGGCCATTGCGCAGGAAACAGGCGCGGGCCGCGGCGAGGATCTGGTCGCGGCGGGCGGTGAGGTGATCTTCCGAGACACGTGGCACGTCCCACAGTGTAAAACGAACGCTCGTTCTTGACGTCATCGGACAGCTGGGAGCATCCTGTGTGAGTCAAAGAGAACGAGCATTCGTTTTAGGAGAAGATCATGCAGAAGCGTCGCTCCCCACTCACCCTCGGCATCCTCGTCGCGCTCTTCATCGTCACCGTCCAAGCGCTGCTGGTGCCGCTCTTCGCGGCGCCGGCCGCCAACATCGGGCCCCGCGATCTGCCCATCGCGCTCGCCGGTCCACCTCCGGCCACCGCGGCGATCGCCGGCCGACTCGCCGCCGAGCACCCCGGCGCCTTCGAGGTCAGCCAGGTCGCCGACGCCGCCGCGGCGGACGCCGCGATCAAGGACCGTGATGTGTACGGCGCGATCGTGGTCACCCCGGGCGGGGCCGAGGTGCACGTCGCGTCCGCGGCGAGCCCGGCCGTGTCCACCCTGCTGACCCAGGCCGCCACTGGCCTCGGCGTCCCGGCCACGGTGGTCGACGTGGTGCCCGTGCACAGCGGCGACCCGCGCGGCGCCGGATTCGGCGCCGGCTTCCTGCCGCTGGCCATCACCGCGCTGCTGGCCGGCGTGCTGATCTTCCTGGTGGTCCGGGCCCGGCCGGCCCGGCTCGCCGCCCTGGCCACCTTCTCGATCGCCGCCGGGCTGGCCGGCGCCGCGGTGCTGCAGAACTGGCTCGACGTCCTGCCGGGCGGCTACCTCGCCGCCGCCGGGGTGCTGGCGCTCTTCGCGCTGGCCGTGTCGGCCACGGTTAGCGGGCTGGCCGCGGTGCTCGGCGAGGCCGGTCTGGGCCTGGGGGCGCTGGTGGTCTTCCTGATCGGCAACGCGCTCTCCGCGGTGGCGTCCGCCCCGGAGTTGCTGCCGCAGCCGTGGGGTGAGGCCGGGCAGTGGCTGCCGATCGGCGCCGGCGCCACGCTGCTGCGCTCGGTCACGTATTTCGACGGGCACGGCGGGCTGGCCGCGGCGGGTGTGCTGGCGGCGTACGCGATGGTGGGTCTGGTCCTGGTCGCGGCCGGTCGGCGCGGCATCGCGGCGACCACCCCGGTGGCCGCGGAGACGCCCGCCGAGCGCGAGCCGGTCGCGGCCCGCTGAACCCGCGACGGGGAGACCGCCCATACTTGGCGCGTGGTGATCACGCGCCGGTGGGCGGTCTTCCTCGTGCTGGTCGGTGTCTGGACCTGGCTGATCTGGCCGCGCTTCGGGCTGGCGATCTGGCGGGACGACCGGTCCTTCGCGGACGGCGCGCCGACCTCGTTCCTGTGGGTGCACGCGTTGCTGATCGCGGCCTCGCTGGCCATCGGCAGCACCGCCGGCGTGCTCGGCGTCCGGGCGTGGCGCGCCTTAAAAACTGCGGGCACATCGGTCGAGGCGCCGAAAGATTAACGGCAGGTTTCGCGAGACGCCGGGCATTTCCTCGCCGAATCCACCTAAAGCCGCAACCGGCGAGCGATGCAGTTGCGGGGAGGTAACGGTGCGCCAACAGTACGGCCGGATTTCCTGACGCGGCCCTGGCCTGCGCGTACGCTCCCGTCCGAGAACTCACCGTCGTGTGCCGGTGTGCTGTGGAAGGAGGGCGTCTTGCGCCCAGTACGTGGGAAGCGAATCGTTGCGATTCTCGCGGCGGGTGGGCTGACGCTCGCCGCCGCGGCCTGTGGCGACGCCCCCGAGGAAACCCCGAGCGGCAGCGGCAGCAGTGCCGCCGCCGGTGCCCCATACAAGGCTTGCATGGTGACGGACGTCGGCGGCATCGACGACCGTTCGTTCAACGCGTCGGCGTGGGCCGGCGTGCAGGCGGCCAAGACCGCCCAGAGCAACGTCGAGCCGGAATACGTGGCGTCCACCGCCGAGGCCGACTACGAGCCCAACCTGCGCGGTTACGTCACCAAGAAGTGCAACTTCATCCTCGCGGTCGGCGGCCTGATGGGCGACGCCACCAAGAAGGTCGCGGCCGAGTCCACGTCGCAGCAGTTCGGCATCGTGGACAGTGCGATCGACGGCGCGAGCAACGTCTACCCGATGCAGTTCGCCACCGACCAGGCCGCGTTCCTGGCCGGTTACCTGGCGGCGGGCTACTCGAAGTCGGGCAAGGTGGCGACCTACGGCGGCCTCAAGATCCCGCCGGTCACCGTGTTCATGGACGGCTTCGTCGACGGGGTGGCCTATTACAACAAGCAGAAGAGCAAGAACGTGCAGGTGCTCGGCTGGGCCAAGGCGACGCAGAACGGCACCTTCGCCGAGACGTTCATCGACCAGAACAAGGGCAAGTCGATCGCCAGCACGTTCGTCGCCCAGGGCGCCGACGTGATCATGCCGGTCGCCGGTGGCACCGGGCTGGGCACCGCCGACGTGGCCAAGGCGTCCGGTGGCAAGACCTCGGTCATCTGGGTCGACCAGGACGGCTGCAAGAGCGCCGCGCAGTACTGCGACGTCTTCCTGACCACCGTGGTCAAGAACATCTCCGACGCCGTGGAGCAGGCCGTCGCGGCCGGCGCCGCGAGCCAGCCGCTCGCCGCGGACCCGGGTTACCTGGGCACGCTGGAGAACAACGGGGTGTCGCTGGCGCCGTACAACAGCTTCGACAGCAAGGTCGACGCCACGCTCAAGGGCGAGGTCGACAAGCTGAAGGCGGACATCATCGCGGGCACCGTGAAGGTGGAGTCCGCGAACTCCCCGAAGTGATCGATAGCTAGGTAACATCCAGGCCGCCGCGCGGCCGTGAGCACCAGTTCACGGCCGGGCGGCGGCTCTGCACCTCCACGCCTCCGGGGGAGATTCCGCTGAGACTCGAACTGCGCGGCATCACCAAGCGCTTCGGCGACCTGGTGGCCAACGATCACATCGACCTGACCGTCGAACCCGGCGAGGTGCATGCGCTGCTGGGTGAGAACGGCGCCGGCAAGTCCACGCTGATGAACCAGCTCTACGGCCTGTTGCAGCCGGACGAGGGCGAGATCCTGGTGGACGGCGAGGCGAAGGTCTTCCGCAGCCCGCGCGACGCGATCGCGGCCGGCATCGGCATGGTGCACCAGCACTTCATGCTGGTCCCGGTCTTCACGGTGGCGGAGAACATCGCGCTCGGCGCCGAGGAGACCCGCGGCGGCCCGCTGGGCTGGCTGGACCAGCGCCGCAGCCGCCGCGACGTGCTGGAGACGTCGAAGAAATACGGCCTGCCGGTGGACCCGGACGCGCTGGTCGAGGACCTGCCGGTCGGCGCGCAGCAGCGGGTGGAGATCGTCAAGGCGCTGACCCGCGACGTCGACCTGCTGATCCTGGACGAGCCGACCGCGGTGCTCACCCCGCAGGAGACCGACGAGCTGCTCGCGGTGATGCGCGGACTGGCCGAGACGGGCAAGTCGATCGTCTTCATCACGCACAAGCTGCGCGAGGTCAAGGCCATCGCCGACCGGATCACCGTGATCCGGCGCGGCCGCACGGTCGGCGTCGCGACCCCGGACACCCCCGAGGACGAGCTGGCCGCGCTGATGGTCGGCCGGGCGGTGAGCCTCGAGGTCACCAAGACCGACGCCGAGCCCGGCCGGGACGTGCTGACCATCTCCGGCCTGGTGGTCGAGGACGACCGCGGGGTGCGCGCGGTGGACGGCGTCGACCTGGTGGTGCGGGCCGGCGAGGTGCTGGGCGTCGCCGGCGTGCAGGGCAACGGGCAGACCGAACTGGTCGAGGCGGTGATGGGCCTGCGGCCGGTGCGGGCCGGGTCGATCTCGCTGGACAACGAGAACCTCGCGGGCATGCGTACCAAACAGATCTTGCGCTCCGGGGTTGGCTATGTGCCCGAGGACCGCAGCCTGGACGGGGTGGTCAAGGAATTCTCGGTGGCGGAAAATCTGGTGCTGGACACCTATGACCGGCCGCCCTATGGCAATGCCTTCCGGCTCAATCCGGGCGAGATCGCCTCGTCGGCGCGCGAGCGGGTCGAGCAGTTCGACATCCGCACGTCCTCGCCGGACGCCGCGGTGAGCACGCTCTCCGGCGGCAACCAGCAGAAGGTCGTCGTCGCCCGTGAGATGTCCCGGCCGCTGCGGTTGTTCGTCGCGGCCCAGCCGACCCGCGGGGTGGACGTCGGCTCGATCGAGTTCATCCACGGGCGGATCGTGCACGAGCGCGACATCGGCACCGCGGTGCTGGTGGTCTCCAGCGAGCTGGACGAGGTGGTCGGGCTGGCCGACCGGATCGCGGTGATGTACCGCGGGAAGATCCTGGCCATCGTGTCGCCGGACACCCCGCGCGAGGAGCTCGGCCTGCTGATGGCGGGCATCGTGGGAGAGGACGCCGAGTGACCGCCACCGCCACCGAGAAACCGTCTTCCGAAAAGACGCAGCCTTCATTTTTGAATACGTTCCTGCATAACCTGTGGTCGGCGAACACGGTCGTGGTGACGGTGCTGTCGATCGTGCTCGCCCTGCTGATCGGCGCGATCCTGATCATCGTGTCGGACGCCGACGTGCTCGCCACCTTCGGTTACCTGACCGCGCGGCCGAGCGACGCGTTCACCGCGAGCTGGCAGCTGGTCAGCGAGTCGTACGCCAACCTGTTCAAGGGCGCGATCTTCGACCCCGAGGCGATCTCGGCCTGGGCCGGCGGATCCGGCACCTGGCAGGCGGCGTTCACCCCGATCTCGGAGACCTTGACCTATGCGGCGCCGCTGGCCTTCACCGGTCTCTCGGTCGCCATCGCGTTCCGGGGCGGCCTGTTCAACATCGGCGGTCAGGGCCAGGCGATCATCGGCTGCATCACCGCCGCCATCGCCGGCTTCGCGCTGCCCCTGCCGATCGTCATCCACGTGCTGGTGGCGCTGGTGGCCGGCCTGCTCGGCGGCGCGCTGTGGGGCTTCATCCCGGGCATCCTCAAGGCGCGCACCGGCGCCCACGAGGTGATCACCACGATCATGCTGAACTACACCGCCGGGCTCTTCCTGACCTGGCTGATCCTGCAGAACGGCGTGCAGGACCCGAACCGGTCGGACGCGATCAGCAAGCCGGTGGACAGCTCCGCCGAGCTGGCCTCGTTCGGCGGCGCGCTGCGGGTGCACCTGGGCATCGTGCTGGCCGTGCTGGTCACCGCCGGGGTGGCCTGGCTGCTCAACCGGTCGGCGTTCGGCTTCGAGCTGCGTGCGGTGGGCGCCAACCCGGCCGCCGCCAAGACCGCCGGGATCAGCGTCGGCAAGACCTACACGATGTTGATGGTGGTGGCCGGCGGCCTCGCCGGGCTCGGCGGCGCGACCCAGGTGCTGGGCACCGCGCACACCCTGACCCCCGCGGTGGCCGGCAACATCGGCTTCGACGGCCTGCTGGTCGCGCTGCTCGGCCGCAACCGGCCGTGGGGCACGCTGCTGGCCGCGGTGCTGTTCGGCGCGCTGCGGGCCGGCGGCAACCGGATGCAGTCGTTCAGCGGCATCTCGCTCGAGCTGGTGACGGTGCTGCAGGCGCTGATCGTCATCTTCATCGCCGCGCCCGCCCTGGTGAAAACGATCTTCCACCTGCGCGCCGCCCGCACCGCGCGGCTCGGAGCTTCCATGGCGAAGGGCTGGTGAGCAGGATGACTGAGCCAACCCGCGGCGGAAAACCCCAGAAAACTTCGTCAGTGGCAACCGCAGAAGACCTGAGCGAGGTCCTCGCCCCGTCGCGCTTCTGGGATCGGCAGCGACGGCTCGGCGCCGCGCTGCTGCTGATCGGCGTGCTGGCCACCGTCGTCTTCGGCGCGCTGGCCAAGTCGCTGCCCGCCCGCTTCACGTTCAGTGAGGACAGCGCGGGCGCGGCCTTCTCGATCAACGGCCGGTTCGGCGCGATCCTCTTCGGCGTCGTCACCATCGCGGCCGGCGGCACGCTGCTGGCCGGCGTGGCCAAGAAGTGGCAGACCGCGCTGCTCGGCATCGGCATCTTCGGCTTCGTGATGTCGTTCCTGTGCTGGCAGGTGGCGGGCCAGTTCCTGCCCCTGGTGGACACCGTGGACGGCAGCCTCGAGCTGGCGCTGCCGCTGATCCTCGGCGCGCTGGCCGGAGTGCTCGGCGAGCGGTCCGGCGTGGTGAACGTGGCGATCGAGGGCCAGTTCCTGATGGGCGCGTTCTTCGCCGCCCTGGTCGGCACGATGGCCACCAGCGTGTGGGCCGGCCTGGTCAGCGCCGCCGTCGGTGGCGTGATCATCGCCGCGATGCTGGCCGTGCTGGCCATCCGCTTCCTGGTCGACCAGGTGGTGGTCGGCATCGTGCTCAACCTGTTCGCGCTGGGCGTGACCGGCTTCCTCTACGAGCGGCTGATGCAGCCCGACGCGCAGAGCTACAACACGCCGCCGCAGATGCCGACCTGGCGGGTGCCCGGACTGGCCGAGATCCCGGTGATCGGGCCGGTGCTGTTCGAGACCAACCTGCTGGTGTGGACGGCGCTGCTGCTGGTCGCCGCGATCCACTTCGGCCTGTCCCGCACCCGCTGGGGACTGCGCACCCGCGCGGTCGGCGAGCACCCCACCGCGGCCGACACGGTGGGCATCCGGGTGCGCGGCCTGCGTTACCTGAACGTCCTTCTCGGCGGCGTGGTGGCCGGCGCCGGCGGCGCCTATTTCACGCTGGTCGCGACCGGGTCGTTCACCAAGAACATGACGGCCGGCGCCGGCTTCATCGCGCTGGCCGCGCTGATCTTCGGCCGGTGGACGCCGATCGGGGCGCTCGGCGCGGCGCTGTTCTTCGGCTTCGCCCAGAAACTCGCCACCTATCTGAGCGCGATCGGCAGCCCGGTGCCGAGTCAGTTCCTGAACATGCTGCCCTACATCGCGACCATCATCGCGGTGGCCGGGCTGGTCGGACGGGTGCGCGCGCCGGCCGCCGACGGCCAGCCGTATGTGAAGAGCTGAGGCCACTCAGCGTTCTGAGGCAGAATCAGAGCCTATGGAGATCGACTGGGTCACGTTGCGGGATGCCGCGATCGAGGCCATGCGGCATGCGTACGCGCCCTACTCCGATTTCCCGGTCGGAGTCGCGGGTCTGGTGGACGACGGCCGGGTGGTGGTCGGCTGCAACGTCGAGAACGCCTCTTATGGCGTCGGGCTCTGCGCCGAGTGCGGCCTGGTCACCTCGCTGCACGCCACCGGCGGCGGGCGGCTGATCGCGGTGTCCTGCGTCGACGCCACCGGCTCGCCGCTGATGCCCTGTGGCCGCTGCCGCCAGCTGCTCTATGAGCACGGCGGCCCGGACTGCCTGGTCGAGGCGGTGCCGCGGCCGCTGCGGATGTCCGAGCTGCTGCCGCACGCGTTCGGGCCGGAGGACATCGAAAAGGTGACCGGCGCGACGCCGGTGCCCGAGGTGCCCACCGCGCTCGCCAAGTGGCGCGGCCGCGGGACCGTTTTCGTCCACCCCGACCTGGCCGGCGGCGAGCAGGTGTGGACCGGTTACTGGGAGCGCTCGGCGGGCACCCCGGACCCGGCCGACGCGGAGAAGGGCGTGCTCGAGGAGGGGCCGAACTTCCCGACCACGGGCGCGGCCATCGAGTGGGGCCGGGTGCGGACCCCGCGGATCGTGGTGGTGGACGCCGACGGCAAGCTCTCCTGGGCCGGTGAGGGCGAACCGCCGGAGGGCATTCCGGCGCGCTGGGAGGACGGCTCGTGAGCGGCTTCGCGGCGGTCGACGTGATCCGGGCCAAGCGGGACGGGCAGGTGCTGTCGGACGCGCAGATCGACTGGGTGGTCGACGCGTACACGAAAGGGATCGTGGCCGACGAGCAGATGTCCGCGCTCGCCATGGCGATCCTGCTGCGCGGCATGACGCCGGCCGAGATCGCCCGCTGGACCGCCGCGATGATCGCCAGCGGGGAGCGGCTGGACCTGAGCGGCGCCGGCCGGCCGACCGCGGACAAGCACTCCACCGGCGGCGTCGGCGACAAGATCACCCTGCCGCTGACCCCGCTGGTGGCGGCCTGCGGCGCGGCCGTGCCGCAGCTCTCCGGGCGCGGGCTCGGCCACACCGGCGGCACCCTCGACAAGCTCGAGTCGATCCCGGGCTGGCGTGCGGCACTGAGCAATGACGAGTTCCGCACCCAGCTGCGCGACGTCGGCGCGGTGATCTGCGCGGCCGGCGCCGAGCTGGCCCCGGCCGACCGCAAGCTCTATGCGCTGCGCGACGTGACCGGCACGGTCGAGGCGATCCCGCTGATCGCCAGCTCGATCATGAGCAAGAAGATCGCCGAGGGCACCGGCGCGCTGGTGCTCGATGTGAAGGTCGGCTCCGGCGCCTTCATGAAGGACGTCGAGTCCGCCGCCGAGCTGGCCCGGACCATGGTCGAGCTGGGCGCATCGGCCGGCGTGCGCACGGTCGCCCTGCTCACCGACATGAGCACCCCGCTCGGCCTGACCGTGGGCAACGCGGTCGAGGTGGCCGAGTCGCTCGAGGTGCTGGCCGGTGGCGGCCCGGCGGACGTGGTCGAGCTGACCCTGGCGCTGGCCCGCGAGATGCTCGATGCGGCCGGGCTGCCGGACGCCGACCCGGCCAAGGTGTTGGAATCGGGCGCCGCGATGGACGTGTGGCGGGCGATGATCCGGGCGCAGGGCGGCGACCCGGACGCGGCGTTGCCCGGTGCGCGGGAGACCGAGGTGGTGCGGGCCGCGGCCGACGGTGTGGTCCAGGCCGTCGACGCGTACGGGGTCGGGGTGGCGGCCTGGCGGCTCGGCGCCGGCCGGGCCCGCAAGGAGGACCCGGTCAGCTTCGGGGCCGGCGTGGTGCTGCGGGTGAAGCCCGGCGCCGAGGTGCGGGCCGGCGACCCGCTGGCCGAGCTGCGCGCCGACGAGGGTGATCGCATCCCGGCCGCCCGCGAGCTGGTGGAGTCGGCGATCGTGGTGTCCGCCGGTCCGCCGCCCGCACCGGCCCGGCTGCTGATCGATCGGATCGCCTGACCACCGATGAACAAGGCCGCCCCCGATCCTCGTGCGGTGCGCGAGGCCAGCCTGGACGAGCTCGACCGGCTCGGCCTGCCGCTGCCGCCACCGAGCTTCCCGCTGGTGTGGGAGGCGGGCGACGCCGTGGAACTGCGCGCCACCGCGGATATCGAGGCGCGCGCGGCGATCCTGCACGTGGTGGTGGCCCGCTGCTTCGGGATGCCGACCGAGGCGGCCATGCACTGGCTGCTCGGCTCGCACCTGGTCGAGGTGGTCACCCCGCCGGAGTGGCAGTTCGTGATCGGGGCGAAGGGCGACCACCGCTCGTTCGTGCTGCACCACGACGCGGTCTTCGCGCTGGCCTGGCTGCTCGGCCTCGCCCGGCACCTGGATCCGACGGCACCGCCCGAGGACCGCCTGATGCAGCAGATGCCGGACCTGCCCTCCGGGGAGAGCTTCGGCAGCTGGCGATCGCGGTCGCTGATGTCGCCGCGGGACCCGGTGGAGGCGGCCGTGCTGCTCGACCTCTACTACTGCCTGGACTGGGCCTTCCAGGAGGCGGAGAAGACCGGGGTGCGGCCGCCGGGGGAGATCAACGCGAACGCGATCGGGCAGCGGCGCTGGGCGCTGGAGTGGGCGGTGGTGTTCACCGGGCCCTATCACGATCGTCCGCCGGAGTGGGAAGAAGTCGATCTGAGCGTCTGAACAGGGTGACGTCGACGGCGGCGGTCACCACCTGATCCGTCACCGCGCCGGGATCGACGTGCCGGGCGCTCGGCGTCATGCCGATCAGGGTGCGCACCTCCGCGCCGGTCAGCGTCAGCCGCCGCCGGTGGGTGGTGGAGTGCTCGGCGGCGAATCCCGCGCTGAGCTTGTCCACGGTTCGGCCGGCCTTGTCCCGGTCCACGGTGAGCAGGCCGTGCGCGGCGATCAACTCGTGCAGGTGGTCGGCTGCGGGGGTGACCACGAGCAGCGCGCCGCCGGGCCGCAGCACGCGGTGGAACTCGGCGGCGTTGCGCGGCGCGAAGACGTTCAGGATCAGGTCGGCGGCGCCGTCCGCGATCGGCAGGCGCTGCCACAGGTCGGCGAGCACGGCGGCGGCCCGGGGGTGGGCCCGGGCGGCGCGGCGCAGGGCGGGTTTGGATACGTCCACCGCGAGGCCCACCGCATCCGGCCGGTCGTCGAGCAGCCCGGCGAGGTACCAGCCCGTCCCGGCGCCCGCGTCCAGGATCAGGCCGTCGGCCGCCGGGGCCGAGGTGGCGAGGGCGTCGGCGATGAAGCGGTAGTGGCCGGCGGCGAGGAATTCGGCGCGGGCCTCGATCATCGGGACCGAGTCGCCGGTGTGCGGCATCCGGCCGCGGGTCAGCGTGGCGTACCCCTGCTTGGCGATGTCGAAGTGGTGACCGCGAGGACAACGCAGCGTGCGCGGCGCACCGAGCCCGAGCGGGTCCGTGCACACCGGGCAGCGAAGGAACGGCAATGCGCCGTCGATCAAAGGTGTCTCCCCATGCCCAGTTCCAAATTCGCCTCCTGAGTCCCGTGTTCACCATGGATTTTGAAACCAGGCATAAAGTCACCTGATGGTCGCCATCTCATCAGCCGACATCGTCAAGGCTCCCAAGGCTCTGCTGCACGACCACCTGGACGGCGGCCTGCGCCCCGCGACCATCGTGGAACTCGCCGCGGACGTCGGGCACACGCTGCCCGAAACCGATCCGGAGGCGCTCGGCCGCTGGTTCACCGCCGCCGCCGACTCCGGGTCGCTGGAACGCTACCTGGAGACCTTCGCGCACACCGTCGCGGTGATGCAGACCGAGGCCGCGCTGCACCGGGTCGCCCGCGAGTGCGCGCTCGACCTGGCCGCGGACGGCGTGGTCTATGCCGAGGTGCGTTATGCCCCGGAGCAGCACCTGGAGGGCGGGCTGTCCCTCGAGCAGGTGGTGGAGGCGGTGCACGCGGGGTTCCGGGAGGGCTGCGCCGAGGCCGCTGCGCTGGGACAGCACATCCGGGTGGGCACGCTGCTGACCGCGATGCGGCACGCCGCCCGGTCGCAGGAGATCGCCGAGCTCGCCGTGCAGTTCCGCGACACCGGGGTGGTCGGCTTCGACATCGCCGGCGCCGAGGCGGGCTTTCCGCCCACCCGGCACCTGGACGCGTTCGAGTACCTGCAGCGGGAGAACTTCCACTTCACCATCCACGCCGGCGAGGCCTTCGGCCTGCCGTCGATCTGGCAGGCGCTGCAATGGTGCGGTGCGGACCGGCTCGGCCACGGGGTGCGCATCGTCGACGACATCTCGGGTACGAGTACCGACCCGCTGCTGGGCCGCCTGGCCGCCTATGTCCGGGACAAGCGCATCCCGCTGGAGTTGTGCCCGTCGTCGAACGTGCAGACCGGCGCCGCGCCGTCGATCGCCGAGCACCCCATCGGACTGCTGCACGACCTGCGCTTCCGGGTCACCGTGAACACCGACAACCGGTTGATGAGCGGCACCTCGATGTCCCGCGAGATGACGCTGCTCGTGGAGGCGTTCGGGTGGGGCTGGGCGCAACTGCAGTGGCTCACGATCAATGCGATGAAGAGCGCCTTCATCCCGTACGACGAGCGACTCGCCATCATCACCGATGTGATCAAGCCCGCGTACGCGAAGCTGTTGTCCTGATTTTTGCCCCATGACCGAATCGGACGTACTTTCGGCCCGCGAAACTGTCCGATTCGGCCAGGGGCATCAACCGTTCGGCCACATTGGTGTCTACAAAAGCTGCGAAATACGGCATCTCACCTTGCCGTCCGCCGATGACCGCGCAATCGTCTGTCCTGCCACGATCCGAGTGGATCGAGCACGACCGGTGTGCGAAACCCCCCGCGTATGACCGGTCGTCCGGAGTGACTTTAAGAGACGCTTAGATGCACGTGCAGTGACGACGGACCCGCGATGTCCAACTCCTGAGGAGCAACATCGCATCACACAAGTGGTCCGGGTCCGGCTGCTCTTTCTCTTTGACACTCGTCGTGATGGAATCTCGGGGGCCCGACCCCGTGTGGTGGCCGTGTGCGGGGTCCGGTCGAGTCGACGACGGGCCCGAATCAGGAGGACGGTGACGTGAGCAAGCGCCCCAAGCCGGCGAACGCGGTCATGTCGCGTCTCCGCCGGCCGGCCGGACGGCTGCGCGATCTTCCGATCTGGTCGAAACTCGGCCTGATCATGTTGGTCCCCACGCTCGCGACGATCATCGTCGGCGTGAGCGGCCTGGTCGACCACATCGAAGAGGCGAGCAACGCCGAGCGCGCCCGCACCCTCGCAGTGCTGTCCCAGGCCGCTGGTGGCCTGGTCGATCACCTGCAAAACGAGCGGGCCTACGGCGTCATGATCTCGCGTGCCGCGGCCGGCTCCGCCGAGAAGGCGAACGCGGTCAAGCTCTACGGCACCGAGCACCCCGCGGTGGACGCCGCCAAGGTGCCCTATGCGCAGCAGAAGGCGGCCCTGGACGAGGTCCCGGACAACATGACCACGCTGCTCGCCCGCCTCGACAACAACCTCGGCGAGCTGCCCGCGGTGCGCAGCCAGGTGGCCAACGGCGCTCGCGACACCGCCGACGTCGAGAAGACCTACGGCCTGATCATCACCGACCTGCTGACCATGCGTGACGCCTCCGCACAGCTGGCCGCCGACACCGAGCTGAGCGACCACATGCGTGCGGCCGCCGCGGTGGCGCGCGCCAAGGACTACATCGCGCAGCAGCGTGACGTCGGCCTCAAGGTGGTGGACGAGAAGGAGTTCACCGTCCCGCTGCGCCGCGAGTTCGACCTCACGGTCACCGGTTACACCATCGCGCTGCAAAACCTGGGCCAGTCCGGCACCGGCGAGGAGCAGCAGCTCTTCAAGCGCACGGTGGCCGGCCCGGCGCTCACCGAGGCCACCAACCTGACCGTGCCACTGGCCGCGCTGCAGGGCGAGAACACCAAGCAGATCCCGTTCGACCAGCAGCAGTGGGAATCCGCGATGGTGGGCTACAACAAGCTCTTCCGTCAGGTCGAGACCGCGTTCGACGCGGACATCGTGTCCTCGGCGACCGATCTGCGCGACGGTGTGCAGCGCCGGGTGTTCATCGAGACCAGCGCGCTGCTCGGCATGCTGCTGCTGGCCATTCTGTTCGCCTGGCTGGTCGCCCGCTCGATGGCGCGGTCGCTGCGCGAACTGCGTCAGGGCGCACTCTCGGTGGCCCAGTTCGGCCTGCCGCACGCGGTCAACCGGCTGCGTGACCCGTCATTGTCCAGTTCGCTCACCCCGGCCCAGATCGCCGATCAGGTCGCCGAACCGCTGCCGGTGCGCAGCCGGGACGAGTTCGGGCAGGTGACCGAGGCGTTCAACGCGGTCCACCTGGAAGCCGTCCGCACCGCCGCCGAGCAGGCCGCCCTGCGGTCCTCCGTCGCGACCATGTTCGTCAACCTGGCCCGCCGCTCGCAGATCCTGGTCGACCGGCTGATCGGTCACCTCGACCGGCTGGAGCGCGGCGAGGAGGACCCGGACCGGCTGGCCGAGCTCTTCCAGCTCGACCACCTGGCCACCCGGATGCGCCGCAACGACGAAAACCTCCTGGTTCTCGCCGGCGCCGACTCCACCCGCGTGCAGCGCGAACCGGCCGCCCTGATCGACGTGCTCCGCGCCGCGCAGTCCGAGGTCGAGCACTACACGCGCATCGAGTTCGGCATGGTGGACCGCGACATCGAGGTGTCCGCGCACGCGGTCAACGACATGGTCCACCTGGTCGCCGAACTCTTCGACAACGCGACCGCGTTCTCCCCGCCCAACTCGACGGTGCTGGTCGAGGCCCGCCGCCTCGGCGACGGCGCGATCCTGTCGGTCGAGGACCGCGGCATCGGCATCAGCCACGAGCAGCTGCGCGACCTCAACGAGCGACTCGCCAACCCACCCATGGTGGACGTGGCGGTCTCCCGGATGATGGGCCTCGTAGTGGTCGCCCGGCTGGCCAACCGGCACGCCGTCAAGGTCGAGCTCCGGCCGGCCGGCGCCGAGCGCGGCACCGTCGCCGAGGTCGGCCTGCCGATCGCGGTGCTGGTCACCGGGCCCGGCACGCCGGGACGCCTGCCGGGCAGCTCGCCCTCGCCGGTCTCCTTCGGTGGCGACCCCGCGCAGACCCAGTCCCGTCCGGCCTTCGCCGAGCCGCTGGCGCTCGAGAGCGGCCGCGGTGGCAACGGATACCAGGGCGGACGCCCGTTCGACCCGAACCCGCCGATGCCCGCCGGTGGCATGCTCGGCACCGGCGGCCGTTCCGTGCCGGCCTGGTCCGACCTGACCGGCGCCCCGACCAGCGGTGGCTACACCAACGGCTCGAACGGGAACAACGGCAGCAACGGGAGCAACGGCTTCCATGGGCCGCGCAGCAACGAGGTCATCCCGCCGCTGCCCGACCCGCCGCAGCGCCCGGCGCCGCAGGGCCCGCAGGGCTTCTCCGGTGGCGACAACCTGCCGCAGCGTCGCAACGGCGAGAACTACCGCGAAGCCGACACCATGAACGGCTTCGGCCCGACGATCCCGCGTCAGCTGCCCGCCAACCCGGAGAGCCAGGGCCGCGGTGGGTTCGTGCCGCCGGTCTCCGCGCCTCCGCTGCCTCCGACCTCGGCGCCGCCGGCCTCGCCGTACGATCGCCCCGCGCAGCAGGACCAATATCCGCCGGTCCCGACCAACGGCGCCGCGGCGCCGCCGGCCTGGCCGCCGGTCGCACCCGACCGGGACGCGCCGCACGTGCCGGAGAGCCTGGCCGCCGCGCTGGACATGACCGCGGAGCTGCCGCGTTACCGTCCGGACCGCACCGGCAGCAACCCGACCGTGGACCGGCCGATCAACCCGCAGTCCGCGCCTCCGGGGCCCGGCTCGGCGCCGCAAAACGACGCCGAGCGCGCCGCCGCGGCCCACCAGGCGGCGACCAAGCAGGCCGCCGAGGCGCAGGCCACCGCGGCCGCGCAGATCGCCGCGGCGCAGGCCCGGCAGCGGGCCGGCGACGGGCAGAACCAGTACGCCGACGAGACCATGGAGCTGCCGATCTTCCGGGAGCTCGAGTCGGCCTGGTTCACCACGGCCAAGCAGCCCACGCCGACCCCGGCACCGGCGCCCAACGGCGACGACGGCGCGATCTCGCAGCGGTTCCCGACCGGCGAGCCGGCCAGCCGCACCGCCGGGGTGCCGCAGCAGGCCGCCTCGCCCGAGTCCCGCGACCTCGACCCGGCTACGGTTGGTGCGAACGCCCCCGCGATGAGCGGGGCGCCGAACAGCCCGTGGCAGACCGCTGCCGACGAGGGCTGGCAGGCGGCCCGGGCGGCGGCCGAGACACCGGTCGATGCGACCACCACCGCCGGTCTGCCCAAGCGCAAGCCGATGGCACAGCTCGTGCCCGGTGGTGTCGACCGGGCAGAGAACTCCACACAGCGCCGGACTCCCGAGGCGGTTCGCGGTCTGTTGTCCGCATACCACCGCGGCGTCCAGCGCGGCCGCACCAAGGAACAGTCGACCAACCCGGAGGAGACTTCGGGCGGGCAACAGTCTTCCCAGGCTGGCAAGGAGCATGAGGCATGACATCTACGCAGGATCTCGGTTGGCTCCTGGCCAACTTCGCCGATCGCGTTCCCGGGGTCGCTCACGCGATCGCGGTTTCAGCCGACGGTCTGCTCCTGGCGGCCTCGCGGGATCTCCCGCGGGACCGGGCGGACCAGCTGGCGGCGATCGCCTCCGGCCTGGTCAGCCTCACGCAGGGCGCGGCCCGGTGTTTCGAGGGCGGTGCGGTGCTGCAGACGGTCGTCGAGATGGACAACGGGTTCCTTTTCCTGATGTCGATCTCGGATGGCTCGTCGTTCGCGGTCCTGGCCGCACGCAGTTGTGACGTCGGGCAGGTGGGCTACGAGATGGCCCTGCTGGTCGACCGGGTGGGCGAAGCGCTGACGCCGGCGCCGAGGTCCACAGCCGGAGTGCTCGGCTGAACGGGCACGCCGCCGAAACAGGTCGGCGGTTGTCCAGATCATGAATTACAAGAGACACTTGACCGGGTCGAGCAAGGGGTGGAGGTGAGCGGTGACGATGCCCGAACGTGATGAACCAACCGGTGCGCTGGTGAGGCCGTACGCCGTTACCCGCGGCCGGACCCGGCCCAAGCTCGAGATAGCGCTCGAAGCGCTCGTGGAAACCACCGTCCGAGGTCGTTCGACCGGGACGGGCCGTGCAGGCGGTGGAAGCGAGCATCAGTACATCGCGGCGATGTGTGACGGCGGCCGAGTTCAGTCGCTGGCTGAGATCGCCGCACGCATGCAACTGCCGCTTGGCGTGGCCCGAGTGCTGGTCGCCGACATGGCCTCAGACGGCCTGGTCGCGGTGTACGAGCCGACGTCGCTGGACGACGAGACCGATGCGGTGGGCACGGAACTGCTGGAAAGGGTGCTGAGTGGACTTCGCAGGCTCTGACATGTCGCGCCGCCCGACCGCCGGGCGCGTCACATCGGCGAAGATCGTCATCGCTGGTGGGTTCGGCGTCGGTAAGACGACGCTGGTGGGGTCCGTCTCCGAGATCACCCCGCTGACCACCGAAGCGATCATGACTTCGGCCGGTGTGGGCGTCGACGACAACCGGCAGGTGCCGGGCAAGACGACGACCACGGTGGCGATGGACTTCGGCCGGATCAGCATCGACCGAGACCTCATCCTCTATCTGTTCGGAACGCCGGGCCAGACGCGTTTCTGGTTCATGTGGGACGAGCTGGTGCGGGGCGCGATCGGTGCGGTCGTGATGGTGGACACCCGCCGGTTGGCGGACTGCTTCGCCGCGATCGACTTCTTCGAGCACCGCCGGCTGCCATACCTGGTGGCCATAAACTGCTTCGACGGGATGCAATACCACAACGCGCAGGACGTCCGTGACGCCCTCGCCATCTCGAGCGAGGTTCCGGTCGTCAGCTGCGACGCGCGCAACCGCGAGTCGACCAAGAACGTCTTGATCTCCCTGGTCGAGTACGTCTTGACGATGCGCCGCTCGCGCGCGGTCGCCCCGGCCTGACATAACGCCGAAACGCCCCGCCCGGCCTGAGCCGGGTGGGGCCTTTCGTGTGTCCGCCCGCCTCCGTTGACCGCAACCGGTCAAGCGACGTCCGGCGGCATGGGCTGCCGCCACCCTGATCCCAGCAATCGTGTCGCGCTGGGAAGGGGGGACGGCGATGCCCGTTCCTGAACCGTCCAACGAGGGCGGTCTCTGGGCCGAGGTGCGCAACGTCACCGGGTGGCCGGAGACGGACGAGGACCGCCTCGAGATGCTGTCCCGGGATTGGCGATCCGGGGCGCGGCAGTTCACCAACGGCGGCACGTTCGACCTGACCACGCTGGGCGGCCTGTGGCCCGACCCGGCCGGCGAGGCCACCAATGAGCGCGCGCAGGGCACGCTGGTCAACGTCATGGCCACGGCCGACAGCATGGAGATGCTGGCCGACCGGATCGACGCGTTCGCCGCCTCGGTGCGCGGCTGCAAGATCGACATCGGCCGGATCATCGACCTGAACATCCCCGGCTTCGTCACCGCCCGCAATCTGCCGACCGGCCTGCGTGAGAGTGACGCGACCAACATCCGGACCGCCGTGATCACCATGGTGAACGACCGGATCGGCGGCTGCGTGCGGGAGATCGGCGGTCTCGGCCTGCTGCCCACCGAGCTGCCGATCAACGTGGGCACGCCCGGCGGAACGCTCGGCGGCCTGCTGGGCGAAGAGGACCCGACGACGGTGATCGACCAGGGTCCGCTGGTGGGGCAGACCGGTGGCGGCCCGCTGGTGCAGGTGCCGGGCGCCGGCATTCCCGGTCTGCCCGGCAGCGGGCCGGGCTTCCCCGGCGGTGGGCCGGGTTTCCCGGGCGGCACCCCCGGTCTGCCCGGTGCTGGGCCGGGCATCGGGCCGGCCGGCGAGCCGCTGGGCCCGCTGATCAACGCCGACAGCGCCGGCGAGCAGCCCGGCCCGACCGGATCACCCGCGCCCGAGGAGGAGCCCGGCCCGGGCGGTCAGGTCCCGGTCCCGGTGGACCCGCCCGACTTCACCGACCCGGAGATCGACCCCAACAAGATCGGCGGGTACGCCCTGAACCCCGACCACCCGGTCGGCGGCAACAAGTACCGCGTGATCAACTCTGCGACCGGTCTCGGGCCGGAGAACGCGGCGGAGGTCGAGGAGCAGATCCGCGAGGGCGCCGCCAACGGCACACCGCAGATCGGCCGGGAGGACCAGTACGGTCAGCGCTGGAACGTCGACGTCCCGCTGAACGGCCCCAACGGACAGATCACGGTCCGCACCGCGTGGATCGTCGACGTCGGCTCCAGCAACCCCAGACTGGTGACCATCTCCTTCCCGTGAGGATGCACATGAAGCTGCTAGACGTCGTCACCGTGACCACGGACCTGCCGGAAGAGGGTGTCGCAGCCGGGGCGACCGGCACGATCGTCCACGTTTTCACCAAGCCGGACGTCGCCTACGAGGTGGAGATCACCGACGCCGACGGCCGGACGATCGCCCTGGTGACCCTGCACGAGGACCAGCTCCGCGCCCGCCCGGTGTGACAGCATCCGGTGGTGACCGGCAAGGATTGGGTGGACTGGCATTCGCCCTACGCGGATGAGACCTCGGCGCTGTCGCGGCGCCTGCGCATCGTCCGCGCCCGCATCGACGAGTGGCTCGACGGCCGGCCCGACCGCGAACTCCGGGTCGTCAGCGCCTGCGCCGGGCAGGGCCACGACCTGATCGGCGTACTGGAGTCCCGCGCCGACGCCGGCCGGGTCAGCGGCCGCCTCATCGAATACGACGAGCGAAACATCGCCGCGGCCCGCGAGCACATCACCGCCGCCGGGCTCTCCGGCCTGACCGTCCACTGTGCCGACGCCGGCGACCCGGCCTCCTATGCGGGCGCGGTCCCCGCGGACCTGGTGCTGATGGCCGGTGTCTTCGGCAACATCAGCGACGCGGACGTGCGGCGGACGATCGCCGCGTTGCCGCAGCTCTGCGCCGAAGACGCCACCGTGGTCTGGACCCGCACCCGCCGCGCCCCGGATCTGACGCCGGCGATCCGGGGGTGGTTCGCCGAAGCCGGGTTCGAGGAGGTCGGCTTCGACGCGCCCGAGGACGTGCTCTTCTCGGTGGGCGTGCACCAATTCCACGGCCGGCCGAGGCCACTCACCCCCGGCAGCCTCTTCCACTTCACCGCCTGACGGCAACCGGCCGAGCGGCGTCGCCCATTGGCGGGCGGTTGCGGTGGTCGTCTGCGGGTGGACCATCCCGGTCGAAGCGCCGGTGCCGGCCGGCCTGTTTCGGCTCATTGCCTGACTGCCCGCCGGTGCAGCGCCGCCGCGTTGAGACGGACCCGAGCCGCCGTTCGGCTGTTATTGGCGGCTTCGGGGTCGCTGCTTGGGCCCAGAGGCGGCAGCCATCCTGTGACGGCGACTCGGCCAAAGCGGGGCTAGGCACTCAGCGGGCCGCCGCGATGGTCGTCGTCGGCTGACCGTCCCGACCGAAAGGCGCCGATGAGCACGATGATGCCCGCCCATGCGATGGTCCAGCGCCGGCCGATCTGTTTGGGCTCATCGCTTGACGACAGCCCCGGGCAGCGCTGGCGAGCCCCCGACCCACCAGAAGCCGCCGTTCGGGCGCTCTGGGCGGCCTCAGGCCGCTGCAGGGGGCCCGGAGGCGGCTGCCAGAACTGTTGCGGCTGCCGTTCTGGCTGACCGCACCGGTCGAGTCCAGGCCGCTGACCGGTGGCTGTTTCGTTTGATTGCCTGCCACGGTGGTCTTGACTCCGGCTTGAGCCCTGGCTCTCCCGTTTTCGGCGGCTCAGCCGCTGGGTGGCCTAGAGACGGCTGCTGGAGCTGATTGCGGCAGCCGTTCTGAGCTGACCGTCCTGGTTGAGTCCAGGCCGCTCGCCGGTGGTTTTCCGTCTTATCGCCTGCCACGGTCGTCCTGATTCTCGGCATGTGAGCCTTGGTTCGGCCGTTTTCGGCGGCCTCGAGCCTTGGCTCGGCCGTTTTCGGCGGCCTCGAGCCTTGGCTCGGCCGTTTTCGGCGGCCTCGAGCCGCTGGGTGGGCCTAGACACACGGCTGCTGGAGCTGTCGCGGCAGCCGTTCTGGGCCGACCGTCCCAGCTGGGTTCAAGCCGCTGGCCGGGTGGCTGTTCCGCTTCGTCGCCTGCCAAGGTCGTCTTGGGTCTCGACTCTCAGCGGGAACCGACACTCGGCCGTCCTTGGCGGCCTCGGGCCGCGGCCCGGGTCAAGCTGCTGTTGCCGGCGCCTTTGCGATTGGCGTCTGCGGGCTTGTCGACGGTCCAGCTGCCGGCCGGCCCCCGCCATCCATAGGCCGCGACCCACCAGAAACGGCCGGCGGGCCGTCTCCGGTGGGTTCAGGGCGATCAGGTGCGGTAGTTGGCGCTGTTGCGGTAGTCGTCCGCGGGCTGGCCGTCTCGGCTGAAGTCCCAGCCGCCGGCTGACTCGCGGCCCGGGCGGCCGCCGATCGCGTAACCGCCGATCTCCTGGCCTCGCCGCCAACCGCGGAAGTAGCCCGTGGTGTGTGCGGCGATGCTGGCCGCGTCGCGGACGATGCGCAGCGGGCGCTCGTCGCGCAGCGGTGAGCCGGGCACCAGGTTTGCCTGCGGGACCCGCTTGGGCAGGCCCGCCGACGTCTGCGCGGCCACCGACGGCGTTGCCGCCTTTTCGGCTGCCTGCCAGCCCGTGTCGTTCGGGTTGGTCCAGTCGAGGTCGGCCGACTCGTTCTGGCCGGTGAACCAGGCCGAGCGGGCGGCCGCGAAGATCAGCAGGTCGCCGTCGCCCTCGGCCGGCACCGGGGGCTGCGTGCTGCGGTCGAGCGCGGTCAGCGTGGTGCGCCGGGCCATCCGGCCGGTGCCGCCGCTGCCCGGACGGCCGCCGGGGCCGTCGACCAGGCGCAGCGGCGGGGGCTCGGTCACGGCGGTGACGTCGGCCGCGATGTTCTCCAGGCCGCTCAGCGACTCGACCAGGCGCAGCGCCGGGGGCTCCTTGGGCATGTCCTGCCACGGCGGGCGCACCCGGCCGTCGCCGGCCGAAGCCGCCGGAGATTGGACCGCGGCGTCGTCGCTGGTGTTGAGCAGCGGCCAGTTGGCGCGGGAGCCGGGCGCCGGAGCGTCCTCGGCCGGGCGCTGGGTGGGCATCGGCAGCGAGTAGTCGGTCGCACCGTTCGCCGCGGGGGACTGCGGGCGCGTGCTGGGCCGCGGCGGGATGACCGAGCGCTGCCGCTCGGCACGTGCCTTGGTCATCGCGGCGTCGGTGATCGTCGGGCGGAACTCCCGACCCGAGTCGGCCGGCGACACCGGGCGGGCGCCCGGCACGATCGGCGTCATCCCGGGCGGCGGCGGAGGCACGGAGACCGGCCGATTGCCCGGCGTCTGGCCGCCTGGAATCTGGCCGCCTGGGATCTGGCTGCCCGGAATCTGGCCGGTGCGGGACGGGCGATCCCCGAGGTCACGGGTGCGCGTCGGCAGCTCGCCGAGCCCACCACCGTTGCGCGAGGGCAGGTCACCGAGCCCGCCGCCACCGTTGCGGGAAGGCAGGTCACCGAGCCCGCCGCCACCGTTGCGGGAAGGCAGGTCACCGAGCCCGCCGCCACCGTTGCGGGAAGGCAGATCGCCGAAGCCGGTGCGCGACGGGAGATCGCCGTTGCGCGACGGGAGGTCGCCGAGGCCGTTGCGCGACGGCAAGCTGGCCGCCGGCGCGATCGGGGTGTTCGACGGGTGCGGCGACAACGGCGCCGGAGCCATCGGCGGCGGCGCGATCGGGTCGGGCGCCACCGCGGGCGAGGTCATCGGGCGCGGCGTGGCGGGACTGTTGCCGGCGGCCGGCTCGGGGCGGCCCCGACGGCCGATGCGGGTGCCGGTGTCGCCGGGCCGGGTGATCCGGGTGGCGGTGTCGCCGGGCCGGGTGATCCGGGTGGCGGTGTCGCCGGGCCGGGTCATCCGGGTGGCCGTGTCGCCGGGCCGGGTCTGCGGTGCCGCGGCCACCGGCTCGGGCGCGCGGCGTGAACCGGCCGCACGACGACCGGCGGAGGCGGGTGGGGTGACCCGGGCCGCGAGGGTGCCGATCAACGCCTCGCAGGCGTTGTCGGAGCAGCGGACCGCCCCGATCGCCTGACGGACGGTGTCGGCCGCGGAGGGGGCCAGCGATTTGTTCACGCCACCACGGCGCGGGGATTCGCCTATCGCCACGACCAGCGCGGTCACCGCGGCGGCGACCTGGTCCTCGGTGCCGGCGCCGGCACGGGTCAGCTCGGCCACCACGTCGACGGCGATCTGCTCGGGGTCACTGCCGCGGCCGGTCAGCCGGCCGGGCTCGGGCAGCGCGTCCAGCACCGCCATGGCCAGCGGGTGCGCCGGGTCCGGATAGGCCCGCAGCGCCGCCGGATAGAGCTCGCGCAGCACCTCGCGCAGCGCGATCGCGGCACTGTGCCGTCCGCCCAGCATCGCCACGTGGGCGGCCAGGACGGGCTTGTAACTGGTCAGCTCGCGAGGGGCCGGCACGGTGGCGGCGGCGATGGCGCCGGCCTGCAACGCCCGGGCCAGGCCCACGGCACGACGGGCCGCGGGCGGCGCGTTCATCTCCTCGACGGAGTCATCGTCGGCGAAGCGCTCGGCGAAATCATCGGTGGCGTCGTCATCGGTCACGACCAGGGGACGTCCCGCGGCGGTGAGGAGCGACGTGACCATGTGGTCGTCGCTGTCCGCGGCAACCGCGGCATCGCTGAACCCGGTGGTGCGTTCCACGAGCAGCGTCCCCAGCTGGGCATAGCCCGACGGGTCGTCGCTGATCTCATGGACACCGAGCAGCCGCCCCGCGTCGTCCACCACGGCGATGGTCAGCTGTGCGGAAGCACCCGCACGCACCGATTCATCAGCCGACGCCAGACCGCAGTACACGCGCACGAGCGCCACGGCGTCGTCCTCCTCCCCGGGAGCTGTCGTGTGCCAATCACTGATGGTCCCTGGTGAGGGGTCAGTCGCGCCAGTCCACAGCGGCAGAGATCTTGCCGATAATGGAGCGCCATCCGAGACTTGCCTGTTGTGCCCCGATTTTCTTCAATCGGCGGCGGCCGAAATAGCCACCCATGCCGCCGCTCTCGGCCTTGCGAAGCGACTCGTCCAGGTCGTCCAGCGGCGAACCCGGCGCCAATGCCAAGATCACCGGCTTGAGCCGGAGTGCGTGACCCAGATCACGTGCGACCTCGCCGGCCGCGATCAGCAACGGCAGGTCCCACGTGTCATGCCCGCCGCGCAGGTTTTCCACCACGAGATCCAGCTCGTAGCGATCGTCCGCCTGCGGGTCGACGTCGGACGACTCTACCCGCTCCGCGACCGTCGGCCAGCTGTCCAATTGGGCCATATCGTGCGGAGCACCCGAACGAATGAAGGAGACCAGCGATTCGGGGGTCTTGAAGGTGAGCAACCGTCCACGGTGACTGAGGAAGACGGGCACCTCCTCGTCCTCCGGCTCGTCCTCGGCCTCGTCCGCGAAGTCCTCCGGGTCCGGCTCGTCGGCGTCGGCGTCCTTCTTGCCCTTGACCTCGTCCTTGTCGTCGTCCTCGGCCAGCAGGGCCTGGAACTCCGGGTCGACGATGACCTCTTCCTCTTCGCTGTCCCGCGCCTCGGCGGCCAGGCGCTCACGCGCGTCGAAGGGGTCCTCGTCGTCGACGTCGATCTCGGTCGGGGTCAGCTCGGACGACTTCCGGTATGCCCGCAGCGTCAGCCCCACGCCGCCGGGCATGGCGATCTCCACGGGGGAGATGCGGACCTCGTCCCAGAGCTCACGTCCGGACAGGCCGGCAGTGGCCTCGGCCTCGGACTCGTCGGACTGGGTGGCCACGGTGACCTCCGGGTGATCTCTAGCTGGCTGGGCGGGTGACTCCGAGCACACACCCTAGAGGGTGCGTCCGGGCTCAAAAGCCCTTGGGGTGCCAGACGGTCTTGGTCTCCAGAAATGCGGTCATCGGCCGCAGTCCGGGATCGTCGGCGAAATCCGGCGTTCCGGACGAGGGGCGCAACACCCGCTTGAGCGTGCCCGCCGCCGCTCTTTCCAGGTCGGCGGCGAGCTCCGGCTCGGACACGGCGGTGAGGTCGAGTCCGTTCACGTCGTCGTGCGACGCCAGCCAGGGCGCGATCTCGGCCGGCTTGCCGGTGAGAATGTTCACCACCCCGCCGGGCAGATCGGAGGTCGCCAGCACCTCGGCGAACGTGATCGCGGTCTGCGGGCCGGTGCTGACCACCACCACGGTGTTGCCGGTGACGATGGCCGGTGCGATGACGCTGACCAGGCCGAGCAGCGACGCCGGGGCGATCACGCCGACCACGCCGGTGGGCTCGGGCGCGGAGATGTTGAAGAACGGCCCGGAGACCGGATTGGCGCCCCCGGTCACCTGGGCCAGCTTGTCGGCCCAGCCCGCGTACCAGACCAGGCGGTCGATCGCGGCGTCCAGATCGCCCGCGGCCGGGAACGACGAGCGGCGGCTCTCCAGCATCTCGGCCGCGCGATAGAGGATCTGACCCCTGTTGTACGCGGTCGCTCCGGCCCACCCGGGCTGCGCCTTGCGAGCGGCGACCACCGCGTCGCGGGCGTCCTTGCGGGAGGCGAGGGCCACGTTGTCGCCGTCCACCACTTGGGTCCGTCCTGACTCGCTGCGCGGGAACTTCCCGCCGATGTACAGCTTGTACGTCTTTCGCACGGCGAGGCGCGATGACTCAGACAAGGTAGGCCTCCAGACCGTGCCGGCCACCCTCGCGGCCGTACCCGGACTCCTTGTAACCGCCGAACGGCGAAGCCGGGTCGAACTTGTTGAACGTGTTGGCCCAGACCACGCCGGCCCGGAGCTGGTCGGCCACCGCGAGGATCCGCGAGCCCTTGTCGGTCCAGATGCCGGCGG
Source organism: Actinoplanes sp. NPDC051388 (assembly GCF_055586225.1). Classification (NCBI taxonomy): domain Bacteria; kingdom Bacillati; phylum Actinomycetota; class Actinomycetes; order Micromonosporales; family Micromonosporaceae; genus Actinoplanes; species Actinoplanes sp. NPDC051388. The sequence goes on from NZ_JBVJIP010000010.1 coordinate 141,663, forward strand.
ACAACCCGTACGGCGTGTTGTTGGCCTTTTCGATCGCCTCGGCCGGGGTGCGGAAGGTGAGCACCGACAGCACCGGCCCGAAGATCTCCTCGCGGGCGATCCGGTGTGCCTGGGTGACCCCGGTGAAGATCGTCGGCGCGAACCAGAAGCCCTGGCTGGGCAGCTCGCACGGCGCCGACCAGCGCTCGGCGCCCTCGGCCGCGCCCGCGTCGGAGAGCTCGGTGATGCGGGCCAGCTGGGCGGCCGAGTTGATCGCGCCGACGTCGGTGTTCTTGTCCAGCGGATCGCCGACCCGCAGCGTGGCCATCCGCCGCTTCAGCGAATCGAGCAGTTCTTCGGAGATGGACTCCTGGACCAGCAGCCGCGACCCGGCGCAGCAGACGTGGCCCTGATTGAAGAAGATGCCGTTCACGATGCCCTCGACGGCCTGGTCGATCGGGGCGTCGTCGAACACGATGTTCGCCGCCTTGCCGCCCAGTTCGAGGGTGAGGCGCTTGCCGCTGCCCGCCACCGAGCGGGCGATCTGCCGGCCCACCTCGGTGGAGCCGGTGAAGGCGACCTTGTTCACATCCGGGTGTTCGACCAGGTAGCGCCCGGTGTCGCCGGCGCCGGTGACGATGTTCACCACGCCCGGCGGCAACTCGGCCTGGCGGCAGACGTCGGCGAAGAACAGCGCGGACAGCGGCGTGGTCTCGGCCGGCTTGAGCACCACCGTGTTGCCGGTGGCCAGCGCGGGCGCGATCTTCCAGGCCAGCATCAGCAGCGGGAAGTTCCACGGGATCACCTGGCCGGCCACGCCGAGCGGGCGCGGCTTGGGGCCGAAGCCCGCATAGGCCAGCTTGTCGGCCCAGCCCGCGTAGTAGAAGAAGTGCGCGGCGACCAGCGGGAGGTCGACGTCGCGGGACTCCCGGATCGGCTTGCCGTTGTCCAGCGACTCGAGCACGGCGAGCTCGCGGGACCGCTCCTGGATGATCCGGGCGATCCGGAAGAGGTATTTGGCCCGCTCGCTGCCGGGCAGCTTGGCCCAGCCCTTGAAGGCGCGGCGGGCGGCCGCGACGGCCCGATCGACGTCCTCGGGACTGGCGGTGGCGACCTCGGTCAGGACCTCTTCGGTGGCCGGGTTGACCGACTTGAAGGTGTCCTTGCCGGGGGTGAACTCGCCGTCGATGAACAGGCCGTAGGACGGGGCCAGGTCGACGATCGAACGGGACTCGGGGGCGGGAGCGTAGTCAAGGAAGGACATCGCGTATCAGTCCAGCGTGAAGTAGTCGGGACCGGCGTAGTGGCCGGTGGTCAGCTTGGTGCGCTGCATCAGCAGGTCGTTGAGCAGCGAGGAGGCGCCGAACCGGAACCAGTCCGGGCTGAGCCAGTCGTCGCCGGCCGTCTCCGCGACCATGACCAGGTATTTGATCGCGTCCTTCGTGGTGCGGATGCCGCCGGCCGGCTTGACCCCGATCTGCCGACCGGTGCGGGCCCGGAAGTCGCGCACCGCCTCGAGCATGATCAGCGTCACCGGCAGCGTGGCCGCCACCGGCACCTTGCCGGTGGACGTCTTGATGAAGTCGGCGCCGGCCAGCATCGCCAGCCAGGACGCCCGCCGGACGTTGTCGTAGGTGCCCAGCTCGCCGGTCTCCAGGATCACCTTGAGGTGCGCCTCGCCGGACGCCTCCTTGACCGCGACGATCTCGTCGAAGACGGCCTGGTAGTGGCCGGACAGGAACTCGCCGCGGCTGATCACCATGTCGATCTCGTCGGCGCCGGCCCGAACCGCGTCGCGGGTGTCGGCCAGCTTGACGTCGAGCGGCGCCTGCCCGGACGGGAAGGCGGTGGCCACGCTGGCCAGGTGGACGCCGGAGCCGGCCAGCACCGCGGCCGCGTGCGGGACCATCGCCGGATAGACACAGACCGCGGCGACCGGCGGGCAGGTGGCGTCGGCCGGGTCGGGGCGCAGCGCCTTGGCGGCCAGCGCGCGCACCTTGCCCGGGGTGTCCGCGCCCTCGAGCGTGGTCAGGTCGACCATCCGGATGGCGAGGTCGATCGCGGCGGCCTTGCTGGTGGTCTTGATCGAACGGGTGCCGAGCGTGGCCGCCCGGGCCTCGACGCCGACCTTGTCGACCCCCGGCAATCCATGCAGAACGGACCGTAACGTCGCGGCCGGGAGCAGGGTGGAAGTCATGAGAACGATTCTAGGCGTCGACGGCGGCACGGTAGGTTGATCGCCGTGGACGTACTGGTGGTTGATCACCCGCTGGCTCAGTCGAGACTCACCGCGATGCGCGACGCGGAGAGCGACAGCGGCGCCTTCCGCGCCGCGCTCCACGAGCTCACCACGATGCTGGTGTACGAGGCGGCGCGCTCCTTCGCGGTCGAGAAGTTCCCGATCACCACGCCGGTCGGGCCGACCGAGGGCACCCGCCTGGGCAACCCACCGCTGATCGTGCCGGTGCTGCGCGCCGGGCTGGGCATGGCCGACGCCGCGCTGGCCCTGCTGCCGGAGTCGTCGATGGGCTTCGTCGGCCTGGCCCGCGACGAGCAGACGTACGAGCCCAGGGCATACATGGAGTCGCTGCCCGGCGACCTGAACGGGCTGCCGGTGCTGGTGCTCGACCCGATGCTCGCCACCGGCGGTTCGCTGCTGCACTGCTGCCGGCTGCTGGTCGACCGGGGTTGCACCGACGTCATCGTCTGCTGCGTGCTGGCCGCCCCCGAGGGGGTCGCCGCGCTGGCCGATTCGGGCCTGCCATTGAGGCTGATCACCGCGTCCATCGACGACGGCCTGAATGAGAAGAAGTACATCGTTCCGGGACTCGGCGACGCCGGCGATCGACAGTTCGGCGGCATGCCCAGATTTTGATTTGTTGAATTCTATGGAAACCGCCGCTGACTACAGGGCGGTGTAGGACCAGGAAATGGCCCGGCCGGCCCGGAACGGCATCACTCCGTGAAACGGCCGCGGCTCCGCGGCGAACACCAGAGGCAGGAAGTGACGGTCGGACTCCCACATCGGGAGCCGGCCCGCCAGCACGTCCGCGACCGGCATCCAATGCAGGCTGCCCTCCTCGTTCGATACCTTCGCGGTCCCCGTCCAGGACGGGATCCGGAACAGGAATCCGAACCAGTTCGCGCCGTCCCGACCGAAGCCTGGCCAGGAGATAGTCCCCGCGAAGTCGAGTTCGCCGCACTCCAGACCGGCCTCCTCGCGGACCTCCCGGCGCATCCCGGAAGCCACGTCCTCGTCCGTCTCCACTTTGCCGCCCAGCCCGTTGTAGTAGCCGAAGTGGATGTCGTCCGGACGGGCGTTGCGTTGGATCAACAACACGCTCCGTCGATCCGGCGACAACAGATAACCGAGGGTTGCGAGTACGGCTTGCACCGGAATGACGATAGGCGATGACGTCACCTTGATGGGGTACTGTCCGCGCCGCCTCGCCATGGACGGGGTTTACCTGCTCGAAATCGATCCATTGCTATTCCCAGGAGGACGCCCATGTCCGGGCCCGAGGACGCCATTCCATCCGCCCGTCCCGTGATCGGCGAAGCCGAGATCGAGGCCGCCGTCCGGGTGCTGCGCAGCGGCATGGTCGTGCAGGGGCCGGAGGTGGCCGCGTTCGAGCAGGAGTTCGGCGCGCTGGTCGGCGACCGGCACTGCGTGGCCGTCAACTCCGGCACGTCCGCCCTGCAGCTGACCCTGCTCGGGCTCGGCTTCGGCCCGGGCGACGAGGTGATCGTGCCGTCCTTCTCGTTCGCCGCCACGGCGAACGCGGTCCGTCTGGTCGGCGCGACCCCGATCTTCGCGGACATCGAGCCCGGCTCGTTCTGCCTGGACCCGGACGCGGTCGCCGCCGCGATCACGCCGCGCACCGTCGCGATCATGCCGGTGCACCTCTATGGCCACCCGGCCGCGATGGACCGCCTGGTGCCGCTGGCCGACCGGCACGGCCTGGCCATCGTCGAGGACGCCGCGCAGGCGCACGCCGCCACGCTGGACGGCACTCCGGTCGGCGCCTTCGGCGTGGCCGGCTGCTTCAGCTTCTATCCGACCAAGAACATGCACTCGCTCGAGGGCGGCATGATCAGCACGCCGGACGCGGAGGTGGCCCGCACCCTGCGGCTGCTGCGCAACCAGGGCATGGAGCAGCGCTACCAGAACGAGATCGTGGGCGCGAACATGCGGCTCACCGACGTGGCCGCGGCGATCGGCCGGGTGCAGCTCGGCCGGCTCGGGGGCTGGACCGACCAGCGCCGCTCGAACGCCGCCTTCCTGGACGCCAACCTGACCGGGGTCACCGTCCCGCCGGTCGCGCCGGGCGCCGAGCACGTCTATCACCAGTACACGGTCCGGGTGCCCGGCGATCGGGACGCGTTCCAGGCCGGGCTCAAGGAGCTGGGCATCGGCAACGCGGTCTACTACCCGACCCCGATCCACCGGCTCAAGCCGTTCCTGGACAAGGACGGCAACGTCGGCGACTGGAAGCTGCCGGAGACCGACAAGGCCGCGGCCGAGGTGGTCTCGCTGCCGATCTTCCCGAGCCTCACCCAGGCGCAGCTCGACCGCATCGTCGAGGGCGTCAACACCGTGGCGGCCCGGGCATGAGCGGGGGGCTGCGCGCCGGTCTGATCGGCCTGGGCGCGATGGGGCGCAACCACGCGCGGGTGCTGAACCTGCTCGACGGCGTGGAACTGGTCGGCATCATGGACCCGGCGCCGAACGCGGTCGGCCCGGCCGGCATCCCGGTGGTGCCGAACCTGGACCTGCTGCTCGGCAAGCGGCTGGACTATGCCGTGGTGGCCTGCCCGACCGCGCTGCACGAGGAGATCGGCCTGCGGCTGGCCGCGGCCGGCGTGCACGCGCTGATCGAGAAGCCACTGGCCCCGTCGGTGCCGGCCGCGACCAAGCTGGCCGAGGCCTTCGAGGCGGCCGGGCTGGTCGGCGCGGTGGGCCACATCGAGCGCTACAACCCGTCGCTGCAGAGCCTGCGGACCCGCCTGGAGGCCGGCGAGCTGGGCGACATCTATCAGGTGGTGACCCGGCGGCAGGGCCCGTTCCCGGGCCGGATCGCCGACGTCGGCGTGGTGATGGACCTGGCCACGCACGACATCGACCTGACCGCGTGGGTGACCGGGCGGGACTACCTGGACGTCGCGGCGCGCACGGTCTCGCGCAGCGGCCGCCCGCACGAGGACATGGTCTCGGCGGTCGCCTCGCTGACCGACGGCCTGGTGGCGAACCACCTGGTGAACTGGCTCAGCCCGTTCAAGGAGCGGTCCACCGTGATCACCGGCGAGCGGGGCAGCTTCGTCGCCGACACGCTCACCGCCGACCTCACCTTCTATGCCAACGCGGCGATGAGCACGGAGTGGGAGGCGCTGCGCGCTTTCCGCGGGGTCGCGGAGGGCGACATGATCCGGTACGCGATCCCGAAGCGGGAACCGCTGCTGGTGGAGCACGAGCGCTTCCGTGACGCGGTCGAGGGCAAAGAGAACGATATCGTCACGTTACGTCAGGGAATGCGTACCGTTGAAGTTGCTGAGGCCGTGCTTCAGTCGGCTGTCGACGGTGCCACCGTGGCGGTGCACACGAGGTAGAGCCGCCTCGGCGTTCGGCATCCCCGAGCGCGAAAGGCTCCGATGTGAACACCCCGGGCACGGCGCCGCACCTGCTGGTGATCGTCGCCAACGGCATCACGGGCGACTCCCGTGTGCAGAAGGTGGCGATCACCGCGGCCCGGGCCGGATGGCGGGTGACCCTGCTCGGCGCCGGTGGCCGCAAGGGCCGCCGGGACGAGTCGATGATGGGCGCCGTGCGGGTGGTCCGGCTGCCGATGACGGCGAACTTCGCGGCGCGCAGCAAGGGCCACCCGGTGCGCCGGCTGCTCACCCGGACCGGCATCGCCAACCGGGAGGACCTGGCCGGCGTCCGTGCGGCGCACCAGGCCTGGGTGCGCCGGACCACGGCCCGGATCGGGACCCTGCGCACCATCGACGGTCCCGCCGCGGCGGTCGGCAGGCCGCTGGGCAAGGCGCTGGGCGTGGTGGTCCGCGGCCGCCGGGCGGTGCACCGGCTGCGGCTGCGGGCCTTCGGCTGGGAGCAGAGCCGCACCGGCCGGCCGACCGGGAACTGGCGCCGGGACTGGCCGCCGCTGGTCGACCTGGACCTGGTGTTCGGGCCGGTCATCGAGGAACTGCGGCCGGATCTGATCCACGCCAACGACATCACCATGATCCACACGGCGGCGCTGAGCGTGGCCCGGATGCGCGCGCGTGGCGAGCGGGTGGCCTGGCTCTACGACGCGCACGAGTACGTGCCCGGCATCGACTCGTGGAAGCCGGCCGAGAGCCGGGCCTATCGCACCGTCGAGAAGAAGTTCATCAAGCGGGCGGACGCGGTGGTGACCGTCTCCCCGGAGATCGCCGACCTGCTGCGCCGGGACTACCGGCTGCCGGAGACACCGCTGGTGGTGCGGAACACCCCGATCCGCTCGGCGGTCGGCGCGACCGATCCGATGCCGTCGGTGCGGGCGAACTGCGGGCTCGCCGACGACGTGCCGCTGCTGGTGTATTCCGGCTGGCTGGCGCCCGAGCGCGGGCTGGGCACGGCGGTCACCGCGCTGCCCGGCCTGCCCGGCGTGCACCTGGCCATCGTGTCCGGGCGGGACACCCCGGAGCGGCAGCGCCTGCTGGAGCGGGCGGGCGAGCTCGGCGTCGCGGACCGGGTGCACGTGGTGCCCTATGTGCCGCAGCACGCGGTGCCCGACTACCTGTCCACCGCGGACCTCGGCCTGATCTGCTCGCAGCGCACCCTGAACTACGAGATCTCGCTGCCCACCAAGCTCGCCGAATACCTGCACGCGCGGGTGCCGGTGGTGGCCAGCGACGTGCTGACGCTCGGCCGGTTCATCCGGCGGCACGGCGTCGGCGAGGTGTTCGAGCCGGACGACCCGGTGACCTTCGCCGCGGCGGTCCGCACGGCGCTGGCCGGCCGCGCCGAGCTGCGCGCGCACATCGTCGAACCGCTGCTGGCCGAGCTCTGCTGGGAGGCGCAGGCCGAAGCACTGACCGATCTGTACGCCCGGATCGCCCCACGCGTGCCGGCCGCGCCGGCCCCGGACCTGAGCTGGTCGGTGCACGAGACGAGCGGGCCCCGACCGGTGCGCACCGAGCCCGGCGCGCTGGGCCGGTGGCGTCCGCTCACCCCGTCCACCCGGGTGCGGCTCGGACTGGGCCCGGCCAACTACGCCGGTCAGCTGGCCACCTTCGCGCAGGCCATCTGCCGGGACTTCCCGGACGTCTCGGCCGAGGTCACCATGCGGCACAACCACGAGACCCTGCTCTTCCCCGCCGACGTCTATCTGCCTACCGAGCGGCAGGACGAGGTCGCCGTGCAGCTGGAACAGGCCGGGCGGATCCTCGGACGCTGCACCCACCTGATCGTGGACGCCTTCCTGCCGGTGCTCGGCCACCTCAACGGCGAAACGATCGAGGGCGACCTGCCGGCACTGCGCCGGGCCGGGATCGCGGTGGCGCTGCTGGCCCACGGCAGCGAGATCCGGCATCCCGGCCGGCATCTGAAGCGGCACGAGCACTCGCTCTTCCACGACGCGCCGGACGGCATCGTGGCGCGTTATACGGCCCGCGCCGACCGCAACCGCAGGATCGCCGAGGCCGCCGGGCTGCCGCTCTTCGTCACCACCCCGGACCTGCTCGACGACCTGCCCACCGCCACCTGGGCGCCGGTCGTGGTGGACGTGGACGCCTGGGCCACCGACAACCCGATCATGGAACGGGTGCGTCCCCGGGTGCTGCACGCGCCGTCGCAGCGCTGGACCAAGGGCACCGAGCGGATCCTGCCCACCCTGCGGTCCCTGCACGACCGGGGCGCCATCGAGCTGGTCCTGGCCGAACGGGTCAGCTGGACCCGGATGCGCGAACTGGTGCAGTCCTGCGACCTCGTGGTCGACCAGTTCGCGGTGGGCAGCTATGGCACCTGCGCGGTGGAGGCGATGGCGGCCGGCCGCCCGGTGGTCGGCTATCTCGACCAGCGGGTGCACGCGGTGGCCGGGGTGGAGCCGCCGATCGTGAACGCCACCCCGGAGACCCTCGGCGAGGCGATCGAGTCGCTGCTCGACGACCCGTCGCGCACCGTCAAGATCGGCCTGCAGTCGTCGCTCTTCGCCCGCACCACCCACGACGGCCGGCAGACCGCGCAGGCGTTCGCCGACTTTCTCGCCGGCTGAGCCGAGTTTCTCGCCGGCCGCGCCATTCGGAGCCCTGCCAGCATCCGGGGTATCGCAACCCTTTGCCGACCAGACGTGGAACAGCATTTCTTCAGCCGAGTGGTCCTCGACGTCTATTTGTCCGGGTTACCTGGAGGCGCTGTCCGACGTCTGCGACCGTTGTTTGCGGGCGGGCAGAATGCCGATCGCCGGCAGGATCGCCTGATCGACAATCGCGGCGAGCTTCTCGTCATCCGGCAGGTCGTCGGCGTCCGTGACGTGCTTGAACACCAGGGCCTCCCCGATGTCGCGTACCACCGGCGTTATCAGGTCAGGGTCGATCTGTCCCTGCGCGGCGTAATGGCGCAGCACCGTGTAGGTGAAGGTGCCGCCACGGGCGTCGAAGACACGGTCGTACAGCGCCTCGACCAGGTCCGGATGGCGTTGCCGTTCGGCCATGACGGCCATGACGGCAATCCCGGCCGGTGCGACCATCCAACCGACGAGCTGCTCCAGCGCTTGGATCAAGTCGCCGCGCAGGTCGTCGGCGCCCGGCGACGGCAGCTCCTGGGGATGCGCCTCGTACAGCGCGTCCAGCAACAGCTCTCGCGGCGACGGCCAGCGCCGGTACAACGACGTTTTCGCGGTCGCCGCGCGCTTGGCTATGCCCTCCATGGTGAGCCCGCCGACCCCCAGCTCGGCCACCTCGGCGAGCACTGCGGCGTAGACGGCCTGGACCAGGTCGTCTCCCCGTCGCCGCGAGCGTCGCGGTGTCAGAACCTGTGGCTTCTCGTCCAAGACGGCTCCAGTCTAAGAAACGCTTGCGTAGCTTAAGTGCGCAAGGTTAGATACGCTTGCGTAGCTAATCGACCGGGTGTGCCGCCGGCCCCCGGCCATTCTGCCGCGCCTCAATCAAGGTCCAACTCCGAAAATGGGGTGTCAGGTGTCCAAGCTTGTCAACGAGCCCGCCGCCGGTCCGCTCGGCACCGCAGTCAGCCTGCCCGCCAGATCGCTCGCCCCCGACCTTGCTCGCGGGGCGATGCTGCTGCTCATTGCGTTGGCCCACGCACACATGTACCTCTACGGCCACCCCACCGGCTTTCGCGGCTACGACCTGACCGGCGGCCCGATCGACCGGGTCGTCGCCGGCTTTCAGGTGCTGATGGTCGACGCCCGCGCGCTGCCGATGTTCGCCGCGCTCTTCGGTTACGGACTGGTCCAGCTAGCCAACAGGCAACTCGCGGCCGGAGCCGGATGGCCGGACGTGCGCCGCCTATTGCGCCGCCGCGGCCGCTGGCTGATCGCGTTCGGTTTCGCCCACGCGCTGCTGTTGTTCTTCGGCGACATCCTGGTCACCTACGGGCTGCTGGCACTGATCCTCGTTGGCATGGTGCGGGCCCGCGACCGGGTGCTGCTCTGGGTAGCCGGCTTGTGGATCGTGGTGTTCGCCGCGCTTGCCATGGTGCCGGCCTGGGCCCTCATCACTGAGGGGTCGCCGCCGCTGCCCACCAGCGTCGAGTCACCGATCGAGGCGGTCGGCCAGCGGTTGGCAGTCTGGGCCGGACTCGGACCGATGCTGGCCCTGGACATCGTCACCCCGTTCCTGCTCGGCATCTGGGCGGCCCGGCGCCGGCTACTCGACGAACCGGGCCGGCATCGAGTCCTGCTGGCACGGGTCGCAACGGCCGGAATCACCATCACGATCCTCGGCGGTGCCCCGCTAGCACTGATCGACTCACGGCTCTGGACGGATTGGACGACGGGTGCCGCAGTGCTGGCATATGCGGTGCACAGCGTGACCGGCATCGCCGGCGGGCTCGCCTACGCCGCATTGGCCGGCCTCATCGCGCACCGCTTCGCCGACGCGCCAGGACGGGTGACCACCGCGCTCGCCGCCTGCGGGCAGCGGTCGCTCACCTGCTATCTGCTCCAATCCGTCGCATTCGTGGCGCTCTTCGCACCGTTCACCCTTGGACTGGGCGGGCGGCTCGGCGACGCCGGAGCATCAGCGCTGGCAATCGGCACCTGGCTGACAACCGTGCTACTGGCCGAGCAGATGCGCCGGGCTGGATGGCGCGGACCGGCCGAGCAACTGCTTCGTCGGCTGACGTACACCGCTCGTCGATCGACCCCGCTGCGCGAGCCGAGCATCCGGTAGTCCGCCACCCGCAACGCGGCCCGACCGGTGCCGCGCAGGATCCGTCGCCTGACCACCAAGCCGGAAGAAGCTCCGGCGAAGCCAGAACGCACTGATCTGCCGTTGCGACACGAGGTAAAGGATCTCCATCCCATCGGGGAGGTCACGGGTGAGGGGCAGACCGGACGGGTGACTTGCGTGAACCCGCGGCCGGCGGACACACCGCACGAACCACCAGCACTCCAAGCACTCGACCCGGCGCCAGCCGGTGCAACGCCGCAGAGCGCAAGAAGGTTACGAAGGCGACAAACTACCGCTAGCTGACCAGGGAACGCAGCTTCTGCTGGAACGGGATCAGCACCCGGTCCCGGGTGAACTGCTCGGCGTGCGCGATCGCGGCCGCCCGGGTCTCCGGCGTCAGATCCTCGGCGGCCTTGCCGGCGGCGATCATGGCCTGGGCCACGTCGATCGGGTCGAGGCTGTCCGCGTTGAACCACAGTGGATAGCCGGCCAGCACCTCGGACGCGGCGATGCCCGGCGCGTGCACCGAGACGATCGGCTTGCCGTTCGCCATGTACTCGAAGATCTTGCCGGAGGTGACGTACTTCGCGCCGCCGGCCAGGAAGACGAGCACGTCGCTCTCCGCGTACGTGTGCGCGACCTCGGTCTTGGACACCGGGCCGCGATAGAAGATGCCGGTGTCCTCGCCGCCGACCCGGTTGTCCCCGTCGATGCCGAGCATCTGCATCAGCCGCAGGTGCCCGCCGCGGAAGAAGCCCAGGTGACCGTGGATGTTCAGGGTCGCGCCGGCGAGCGACGGATGGGCGCGCGCCGCCGTGAACGCCTCGACCATCTCCTGCACCGGCTGCGCCGGCGTCACCGTGCCCACGTACGAGAAACGCAGTGGTCTTGTGGTCCGATGCGGCGGGACGCCCTCCTCGAGCACGTCGGAGTCCCAGCCGTTGGGGACGATCATCATCTTCGCGGCGTCGGCCGGGTAGCGCTCCGCATGCCATTGCCGTAGCGCCTCGTTGACGAAGATCACCGCCGAGGCGCGGCGCAGCACCCGCCGCTCCCAGCCCCACGCCACGTGCCCGTCCGGATAGAGCGGCTTGTCGGCGAACAGGTCCAGCGTCCAGGCGTCGCGGTAGTCCACCACGTAGGGCACGCCGGTCAGCCGGTGGAACAGGTAGGCCGCCGCGAACGCCGCGAACGGGTTGCCGGTCGCCACCACCACGTCGAATTTGCGGCGAGCGTGCAGGCGCAGCGCCTTGGCCACCGAGGCGAGACCCCAGCTGTGGTAGTGCTCGGGAAACAGCGAGTGGGTCTTGTTGTATAGAGCCAGCGCCAGCATCGGGACCTGGCGGCGGAACCGGCTGAACCGGCGGATGTCCTGCGCCCAGACGAACTGGTTGAGGCTCGGGCGCTCGATCCGTACCCGCGGATCGATGGTCTCGGCCAGCTTCTCGTCCACCGAGCCGATCGCGTCGTAGAGGAACGACAGCGGCGCCGCGAACACGGTCACGTCCCAGCCGTCCTCGACCAGGTGGTTGGCGGTGGCCCGGGCGCGGTAGACACCGCTGGCCCGGGACGGCGGGAAGTAGAAAGACAGGTAGAGCACGCGCGGACGGCGGGCGGTCATCGCACTCCCATCGCGGCCGCCGGAGCGGCGTGGTCCAGATCGTAGGCGACACGCGGCACGTCGTGGCCCTCCAGGAATTCGGCGGCGGTCGGCATCGAGGCCGGATCGGTGATGACCAGCAGGTCGACGGAAGTGTCCGCGCCGAGGCCGCGCTCCAGCAGCGACTCGGGCCGCGACCGCTCGCGACGCCGGATCAGCGGCAGGAACACCCGCGCGTGCAGCGGGTTCGCGACCCGGTTGCGCCAGGCCCGCGACGCGCGGTCGGCGACGCCCTTGACCGGGCCCACCCCGACGATCCGGAAGGCGAAGCGCGGCAGCCGCACCAGCAGCAGCCACTCCACCGGCATCCAGCGTTCGCCCTTCTCCAGCTCGTGCAGGTCGATCACCCGGATCCGATCGGAGACCCGCTCGTCGCGCCACTTCGAGACCTGCCGGATCACCAGGGTGGCGCGGCCACCCGCGGCCAGCACCCGCTCGGCGTCGGCGACGGCCGCGCGCTTGCGGGTGCCGCCCTCGGCGAGGAACAGCACGTGCTCAGTCATGACCGTCTCCGAACCACACTCGATGATGCGCCCGGGCGGTGGCGGCGTAGCCGTAGCGGGTGTCCAGTTCGCGGCGGGACCGGGCCAGGTCGAGCCCGGCCGGGAAGCGGTCGCGCAGCCGCCGGTAGCCGGCCACCAGCGCGTCGCTCGCCTCCTCGACCTCGACCAGCTCGCCGGCGTCCGACTCGATGCCGGCCAGCGTCTCCTCGGGGCCGCCGCAGCGGGTGACCAGCACCGGCATGCCCGCCGCGGAGGCCTCCACGACGGTCATCCCGAAGGTCTCGAACCGGCTCGGGTGCACCAGCAGGTCGTGCTCACGCATCAGCTCGAGCGCGCGGTCCGGCGCGAGCATCCCGGCGAACGTGACCGCGCCGGTCACGCCCAGCGCGGCCGCCTGTTTCGCCAGGTCGGACCGCAACTGCCCGTCGCCGACGAAGGTCAGGGTCAACGACTCGTCCTCGGCGCGGCACCGGGCGAACGCCTCCAGCAACCAGGTCACCCCCTTGCGCGGGGACAGGCTGCCCACGTAGAGCCAGCGGCGCAGGCCGGTGACCGGGGCCGGCCGCGGGTGGTCGAAGGAGATCGGGTTGGGCAGCACCGCGATGTGGTCCTTGTGGTGCGGGAACACGTCGATCAGCGGCCGGCTGACCGCCTCGCCGACCGCGAAGAAGCCGGCCACCCGGTGCAGCAGCTCGTCGTACATCTCGCGGGCGTCGGGCTGTTCGAGCACCTTGTCCAGGAAGGTGGCGTGCTCGGTGACGTAGACCGGGGTGTCCGACCGGACGTTCGACAGCGCGCCCCAGCCGCCCTGCAGGCCGACGTGCGCGTGCACCACGTCGGCGTCCAGCGGCCGGCCGTCCAGCACTGTGCCGAGCACTTCGGCGTGCTTGCGCGCGACCAGGGCATAGCTCGGGCCGACCGGCAGCGGCACCGGGACATAGGTCGCCCGGGCGCCGCCGACGGTCGGCACGAAGTGCGGCGGGCGGTGCACCCGGCGCACGAGTTTCTGGTATGCGGCGTCGATCGGCCCCGCCGGCTGCCGGTGTCCCCACTCGTCGCAGTGGTAGACGGACATGTCTGTGCCGGGCCCGGTGGCGTCCACCATGGCCTGCACAAACGCTCCGCGGAAGGGGTGTTCCGCGGTCGGGTACCAGGGCGTTACGACCGCGACCGATGAGGGGTGGTTGGTCACGGATGATCCTCGTCAGCTCGATGTGCTCAGCTCTCGCACGACCCGCTGGGCCGCGCGACCGTCGCCGTATGGAGACCCGCGCTCGGCGGCCGGTGCGGGACGGGTCGCCAAGGTCGGCCAATCGGCACCGAGCGACCAAGGCTCCGGAACCAGATTGTTCCACCCATTCGCGAGCGTCTCCGGCCATTCCGTTTCCGGGCGCAACGTCGTGCACGGGCGGCCCAGCAGGTAGGCCTCCTTCTGCAGACCCCCCGAGTCGGTCACCACGCCGGTCGAGCCGAGCACGGCGGCGACCATCCCGGCGTACGGCAGCGAACGCCCGGAGTGCAGCGCGCCCTGGTTGAGCTTGAGCCCGAACTTCTCGGCGCGCGCCACCAGCCGCGGGTGGGCCAATAGCGCCACCGGCACCGGCAGCCCGGCCAGCGCGTCCAGCAGCGCGGACAGCCGCTCGGGGTCGTCGGTGTTCTCCGCCCGGTGCAGGGTCGCCAGCAGATAGGGCTCGCCGGCCTCGATGCCGCCGGGCAGTTCCGGGTGGACGTGCCGGCCGGCCAGCACGTCTTCGCGCACCCGCAGGCAGACGTCGACCATCACGTCGCCGACCAGCACCGAGCGCCCGGCCAGGCCCTCGCTCGCGAGGTGCCGCATGGCCTCCTCGGTGGGGGCGAGCAGCAGGTCCGCGGCGTGGTCGGTGAGCACCCGGTTGTGCTCCTCGGGCATCCGCCGGTTGAACGAGCGCAGCCCGGCCTCCAGGTGCGCCACCTTGAAGTGCTGCTTGACCGCGGACACCGCCCCGGCCAGCGTCGAGTTGGTGTCGCCGTAGACCAGCACCCAGTCCGGCCGCGCGCGCTCCAGCACCGGGTCGATAGCGGACAACACCGCACCGGTCTGCACGCCGTGGCTGCCCGACCCGACACCCAGGTGCACGTCCGGGTCCGGGATGCCGAGGCCGGTGAAGAACACGTCCGACAGGTCCGCGTCGTAGTGCTGGCCCGTGTGCACGATGACGTGCTCGTGCTCGGTGCCGGCGAAGGCGGCCGCGATCGGCGCCAGCTTGACGAGCTGCGGGCGGGCGCCCACGACACTCAAGACCTTCACAGAGTTGCTCCTTGCCTCGGTGACAATTTCCGGGAGGTCTCCGCCGCAGCACACCGGGGGTGTGCCGGGTTCTGGGAGACATTCCGCCAGTCCCGTTTCGACGATGAAACCGGCACCATACTCTTAGCCGCCGACCTGCTTGGCGAGCCTCATCGGGCCGGTTGCGCCATCGTTCACGCTAAGGAGTTCCGTTGAGCACCTCCCCTTCCCCGGTCGTTCACGTTGCGCTGGGCGCGCGCCGGATGCGTGCCGCGCGGACCCTCGCCGCCGCCGTCGCGGCCACCGGGCGGCCGGTGCTGCTGGTCGTCGCGAAGCGCCCCGAGTGGACCGCTGTCGCATGGTCAGAATCGGACAGACCGGTGGATGTGACCATCCGCGAGGTGGGTTCGGCCGACCCGCGCGACGCGATCCGGGCGGCCCGCCGGCTGCTGTTCGGCCGGGCCGGCGCCCTGGCCGGCGCGAGCCTGCTGATCGCCGTCGACCCGGAGGCGATGCCGATCGCCGAGGCGGCCCGCCGCCGGTTTCCCGGGCTGGAGGTGCGCACCGACGTCACCACCGAGCCGGACCGCTCGCCCGCCGCCGCGGACATCGCCGTCGTCACGCCCTGGTATCCGTCGCCCAACGACCCGTTCGCCGGAGCCTTTGTGCAGGCCACCACGCTGGCCGTCGGCGACGGAGTGGGCCGGGTGGCGACGCTGCACACGGAGAACTGGTTCCACTCGCCGAAGGGCGTCACCGGCAAGCTGATCGGCGTCACCGTCGAACGCGAGCTCGACCGGCAACCGGGCGTGACCGTGCTGGACGTGCCCGA
Organism: Actinoplanes sp. NPDC051388; assembly: GCF_055586225.1. NCBI lineage: Bacteria > Bacillati > Actinomycetota > Actinomycetes > Micromonosporales > Micromonosporaceae > Actinoplanes > Actinoplanes sp. NPDC051388. The sequence continues at coordinate 157,295 of NZ_JBVJIP010000010.1, forward strand.
GGGCGAGCTGACCCGGGTGGTGGTGCCGCAGGCGACCAACGGCAACTACGCGCTCTGGGCCCGGGCGCAGGCCGAGCGCCTGCGGGCGGTGCTGCCCACCGGGCGGATCGAGGCTCCGCTGGTGCACGCGCACACCGGGCACTACGCCGGGGTGGTGGCCGCGGCGCTGTGCCGCGACGACGCCCGGCTGGTTGTCACCGAGCACGCCACGTTCCTGGAGCAGGTCTTCGCGCATCCGGCGGCGCGCCGCGAATACGGCGCCGTGCTCGATCGGGCCAACCGGGTGCTGTGCGTCGGCCGGGCGCTGCGGGACCAGATCGTCGAGCGGTTCCCGCAGCACGAGGGCAAGCTGCGGATCGTGCCCAACCCGGTGGACTTCGACCGGTTCGCGGTGCGCCCCGAGCCGCCGGCCGCGCCGCTGCGCTGGCTCTATGTCGGGCGGATGCTCGAGCACAAGGGCGTGCGTACGCTGCTCGAAGCCTTTGCGAAGGTGGCCGCGGAGGATCCGCGGGTGACCCTCACGCTGGTCGGCAACGGCGCGCTGGAGAAGCCGCTGCGCAACCGGATCGCCGAGCTCGGCCTCGGTGACCGGGTGACCCAGCGGCCGCCGGTGCGGCCCGAGCAGGTGGCGGCGCTGATGCACGAGCACGACGTGCTGACCCACGCGAGCACGTCGGAGACCTTCGGGATGACCCTGGTCGAGGCGATCGCCACGGAGACGCCGGTGCTTGCCGCGCGCAGCCAGGGGCCGGCCGAGACGCTTCACGGGCTGGACCACGTCGCGGGGCAGTTGTTCGAGGTGACCGACGATCCCGGTGCGATCGTGGCCGCGTACCGCAGGCTGGTGGAGGGGTGGAACGGCCTGGACCTGACCGCCGCGCGCCAGACGCTCCGGGCCAAATACGGCCGCGAAGCGGTCGGCGCCCAGCTGCGGGAGGTCTACCGCGAGGTGCTGGCCGAGGCGCCGGTGGTGACGGCCGCGGAGGAGGCGCTCGAGCTGCCGCCGGTGCCGGGGGCCGATGCGGAGCGCATCGCGGTGGTGGCGATCAACCCGCCGGGCAGCCGGGCCACCCGGCGGTTCGTCACCGAGGCCCGCACCCGCGGCTACGGCGTGGACCTGATCACGCTGGAGCCGGAGAGCTGGCCCGGATTCGCCGCCGACGAGGGCATCCGGATGCACGGCATCGGCGCCGCCGAGAACAGGCGGCTGCCCCGGCGCCTCGAGCAGGGGCTGGTCACGACGTTCCCGCGGTGGGCGCTGGGTTTCCTGCGGGCGCGCACCCGGAGCCTGTCGTCGCCGCTGCCGGAGGCGCTGGCGATCACCGCCCAGCGCGGGCACAAGGCCGCCGCGGACCTGTTCCACAAGCGGCTCTACGGCCCGTACTACGCCGTGGTGCGGCCGCGGATCCTGTGGCGGATCACCCGCAAGCGGGTGCTGCCGCGGCTCGATCTGACGCGCACCAAGCGGGTCGTCGTGCTCGGCGTGCCCGGCGTGACGATCGGCTGGGGGCTGGCCCGCAAGCACCCGTCGATCACCGTCGGCACCGACCAGACCCTGCCGGCCGAGTCAGCTCAGGTTGGTGAATCCGGCCGCTGAGGAGCAACCCCGAGAGGCAGCCGAACGTTCACCTGGAAGGCAGCTAACCAGCACTGATCGTGGACCCGGCTGCCATACGATTCCTCGGCTGGTGGCATGGGATGAGACAGGGCGGAACGCGACATGGCGACGTGCGGCGCGTGAGTTCGAGCGCACCGGGCGTGCCGGACGTGACGGTGATCGTCGCCGTCTACAACACGATGCCCTACCTGCGCGGCTGTCTGGCCTCGGTGTTCGGCCAGACCATCGGCCGGGACCGGCTCGAGGTGATCGCCGTCGACGACGGCTCCACCGACGGCAGCGGCGCCGAGCTCGACCGCTGGCAGGCGAAGCACCCCGGCACGCTGCGGGTGGTGCACCAGGAGAACTCGGGCGGCCCGGCCGGCCCGAGCAACCGCGCCCTGGCGATGGCCACCGGCCGGTACGTGTTCTTCGTCGGCGCCGACGACCGGCTCGGCCCGCAGGCGCTGTCCCGCCTGGTCGCGGCGGCCGACCGGCTGGACGCGGACATCGTGCTCGGGCGGCTGGTCGGCGCCGGCGGCCGGGTGGTCAACCAGTGCGTCTACGACCCCGGCGACCGCGACGACATCACACTGACCAACTCGGCGCTGCCGATGGCGCTGTCCAACACCAAGCTGTTCCGGCGGTCGTTGCTGGCCGAGCACGACATCCGCTACCCGGAGGAGTTGCGGTCCGGCAGCGACCAGCCGTTCACGCTGCGGGCGATCGTGCACGCCCGCCGGGTCGCGGTGCGCTCGGACTACAAGTTCTATTACGCGGTACGCCGCGACGACTCCAGCAACATCACCTACAACACCGCGCTGCACGACTTCGCAGACGACGCCGCGGTGATCATGGACCGGACCGCCGACCTGCTCGACGACCGGGCCGCGCACGCCCGGGTGATCCACCGGCACTTCTCCTGGGAGGTGGCCAAGCTGCTCGGCGAGCGGTTCCTGGCCGCCGGCCGCGACGAGCAGCGCCGGGTGCAGGACGGCGTGCGCAAACTCGCCGAGGCCTATCTGACCGAGGACATCCGCCGGCGCATCGAGGTGCACAAGCGAGTGCTGATCAGCGTCGCCCAGTTCGGCACGCTGGACGACCTGCTCGCGGTGATCCGGCATCACCAGGCGCATCGGCTGGAGCCGGTGCTGGTCGACGACGGGCGGCACTACCTGGCGTACCCGGGTTTCCGGGACGCGCGGCTGGGTTTCCCGGACGACTGGTTCGACGGCACCGCCAAGTTCGCGCCGGCGCCGCACCAGGCCACCTCGGCCACCGTCCGATGGGGATGCACCGACACCGGGCAGCGGACCGTGGAGATTCGCTGGCAGAGCCTGCTCGGCGACCTGCACCGCACCGACGAGCCGCCGCCGCGCGCGTTCGCCGGCGACCATCCGGCCGCGCGCACCGAGATCGGCCCGGCGGGCGACGTGCGCGCCCAGTTCGTGCTCGACGACCTGCTGGCCGACCGCCCGCAACAGTGCCGCCGCAAGGTGCGGTTCACCCGCACCGTCGGCGGTGAGTTCCACAACCTGCCGGTGACCCGGCCGGGCCCCGACCCGGTGCGCCGTGTCCTGCACCGGCGGGGTCTGCGCCTGTGGTCGGTGGGCACCGACACCGGCCGCGATGATCAGTTGCGCATCGCGGTCACCCCCATCACACCCCGCCGGTTGGCCGGCGCCGTGCTGCGCCGGTTGCGAATCCGGTGACCGCCGCCAAGGAGGAATGACCCCCGCATGAAGATCTGTGTCGTCGCCCTGGGCAAGATCGGGCTGCCGCTCGCCGTTCAGTTCGCGTCCAAGGGGCACACCGTGCTCGGCGCGGACGTGTCCGAGCCGACCGTCCGCAGCGTGCACGACGGCATCGCGCCCTTCCCCGGCGAAGCCGACCTGGACGTGAAGCTGAAGGAGGTGGTCGGCGCCGGGCTGCTGACCGCCACCACGGACACCGCGGCCGCGGTCGCCGAGTCGGACGCCGTCGTGGTGGTGGTGCCGCTCTTCGTGGACGGCGCCGGGGTGCCGGACTTCGCCTGGATGGAGTCGGCCACCCGGGACATCGCCCGCGGCCTGCGCCCCGGCACGCTGGTCAGCTATGAGACCACGCTGCCGGTCGGCACCACCCGCAGCCGCTGGGCGCCGCTGCTCGAGGAGGGCTCCGGGCTGGTCGCCGGGCGCGACTTCCAGCTGGTCTTCAGCCCCGAGCGGGTGCTCACCGGACGGGTCTTCGCCGACCTGCGGAAATATCCGAAGCTGGTGGGTGGCGTGGACGCCGGATCGGCCCGGCGCGGCGTCGAGTTCTACGAGGCCGTCCTCGACTTCGACGACCGGCCCGACCTCGACCGGCCGAACGGCGTCTGGGACCTGGGCTCGGCCGAGGCGGCGGAGCTGGCGAAGCTGGCCGAGACCACCTATCGCGACGTCAACATCGGGCTGGCCAACCAGTTCGCGCGTTACGCGGACACCATCGACGTGGACGTCAACCTGGTCATCGACGCCTGCAACACGCAGCCGTACAGCCACATCCACCGGCCCGGGATCGCGGTCGGCGGGCACTGCATCCCGGTCTACCCGCGGCTCTACCTGTGGAACGACCCGGCGGCGACGGTGGTCCGGTCGGCCCGCGAGGCGAACGCCGCGATGCCGGCCTACGCGGTCGACCTGCTGGCGGCGGCGCTCGGCGACCTGACCGGGGTGGGCGTGCTGGTGCTCGGCGCGTCCTATCGCGGCGGAGTCAAGGAGACCGCCTTCTCCGGCGTCTTCGGCACGGTCGACGAGCTGCGCAAGCGCGGCGCGACACCGTATGTCTCGGACCCGATGTACTCCGTCGCCGAACTCGAGGCGCATGACCTGCCGGCGCATCGCGGCGAGCACCTCGGTGCCGCGATCCTGCAGGCCGACCACGCCGAATATCGCACCCTGACCAGCGACGACCTGCCCGGCGTCAAGGTGCTGGTTGACGGCCGCCGCACGACGGACCCGGACCGGCTGCCCGGAATCCGCCGCATCGTCATCGGCGGGTAACTAGTCGTCGCCACGTAACTGCTGCGATCACCGGTTACAAGGCGATCGCCGCGGAGCGAAGCGGAGCCAGTCAGCTCCGCGACACGATCTCCCCGGCCTCGTTGACCCAGCCGCGAGGCCGGGCCGGATTGCCCGCCACCAGCTGGTAGGGCTGCACGTCCTTGGTCACCACCGAGCCGGCCGCGATCATCGCGTGCTCGCCGACCTCGATGCCGCAGATCAGCGTGGCGTTCGCGCCGATCGACGCGCCGTGCCGCACCAGCGTCGGAGTGATCTTCCAATCCGCGTTGTGCGCGCGCGGCCGCAGGTCGTTGGTGAAGACCGCGCAGGGCCCGACGAACACGTCGTCCTCGATCGTCACACCCTGATATACGGAAACATTGTTTTGAATCTTCACGCGGCTGCCGACCACCGCGTTCGCATCGACATAAACGTTGCGCCCGATCACACAATCCGCACCGACCGTGGCCGAGGAACGGATGTGCGCGAGGTGCCAGACCTTGGTCCCGGACCCGACCTCAGCGCCGTCCTCGACGTCCGCCGTGGGGTGCACGAAGAAATCCATGCGGGCAGTGTGGCAAGCCTCGCGCGTGCGCGCGTAACCGACCCGTGAGGCGGGGGACACAGTAACCGGGAAGTCATCGGTTCGTTGGTCGGTGTTACGCTTTCGCCTTCCCTGACGGCTTCAGCACGGACGGTTCACGCAGGTAAATGGCGAAAACGATGAGCGTCGTCGTGCCCGCGTACGGCGTCCAGGGCTACCTCTCGGAGTGCCTGGATTCGATCCTGCGCGACCAGACCGCGGACGCCGAGGTGATCGGGGTCGACGACGCGTCACCCGACCACAGCGGCGAGGTTCTGGACGAGCGTGCGGCGGCCGATCCACGCCTCTCGGTGGTGCACCTGGAGCGCAACGCGGGTCCGGGCCCGGCGCGCAACACAGGTCTCGACGCGGCGACCGGCGACTACGTCTGGTTCGTCGACGGTGACGACCGGCTGGTGCCCGGCGCCCTCGACGCGGTGCTCCGCGAGCTGGCCGAGACGGGTGCCGACGTGCTGCAGGTCGGCCTGGCGCAGGAGCGCTGGAACCGGTCGGTCAAGCCGTGGACGCCGTCCGCCGCCCCGATCTCCGCGCTGGTCATCCGCCGTGAGTGGCTGCTGGCCGGCGGCATCCGGTTCCGCCCGGGGTGGTACGAGGACGTCAGCTTCACCCGGTTGGTGCTGGCCCGGGTGGACAAGGTGACCAAGCTCGACGCGGTCTGCGTGATCCACCGGCTGGACCGCCGGGGCTCGATCCGCGGCACCCGCTCGAAGCGCCACGTGGAGGCCGTCGACCAGTGGGCGGCGGTGCTCGCCGAGGGCGCGGCCAAGCCCGGTGCGGCGGTCGGCGCCCTGCTGCGCATCCTGCACGACGGGCGGCGGGTGCCGGCCGGGGAGCGGCGGGCCTTCTATGAGCGGGTCGGCGCGCTCAGTGCCGAGCACCACGGGCCGGCGCTGCCCGCGTACCCGGTGCATCAGGCGAAGCGGCGGGTGAAAGGCGCGCTCGGCGCGCTGCGCCGCACCCCGGCGCGAGTCCGTGCGGGGTTGCGCAAACGCCTGATGAAGTCCTATTACGCGATGCAATTGCGCCGGCCGATCGATGAACATCTGGCGGTCTACGCGGCGTATTGGTACCGCGGTTATGCGTGCAATCCGGCGGCGATCTACGAGAAGGCCAAGGAACTCGCGCCTAATGTGCGTGGCGTCTGGGTGGTCAAGCCCGGCAAGCAGAAAGACCTGCCCAGGGGCGTGCCGTTCGTGATCGCCGGAAGCCGTGCCTATTGGCGCACCGTCGCGCGGGCCAAGTGGCTGGTCAACAACGCCACCTTCCCGCCCGACGTGGTCAAGCGCCCGGGCCAGCTGCAGGTGCAGACGCATCACGGCACGCCGCTCAAGACGATGGGCCTGGACCAGCCGAAGTTCCCCGCCTCCACGGTCGGATACGACGCCAATCGGCTGCGCCGGAACATCGAGAAATGGGACTTCAGCATCACCGCCAACCGGCACAACACGTTGCTCTGGGACCGCCAGTTCCCGGTGCCGGGGGAGACGCTGGAGACCGGATATCCGCGCAACGACCGGCTCGCCCTGGCCACCCCGGCCGACGTGGCGGCGGCCCGCGCGGAGCTCGGCATCGAGCCCGGTGAGCGGGTGGTGGTCTATGCGCCGACGCACCGCGAGTGGCACGCCGCCTTCACCCCGGTGCTGGACGTGGACGCGCTGGCCGAGGCGCTCGGCCCGGACACCCGGGTGCTGCTGCGCGGCCACTACTTCTACGGCGGCATCGGCTTCCCGCCGCGGCACCCGAGGGTCACCGACGTGTCCTCGTTCCCGTCGGTCGAGACGCTCTATCTGGCCGCCGACGTGCTGATCACCGACTACTCCTCGGTGATGTTCGACTACGCGGTGCTGGACAAGCCGCTGGTCATCTTCGCGCCGGACTGGGAGATCTACAAAGCCGTCCGGGGCGTCACGTTCGACCTGGCCACCGAGCACCCCGGGGTGTTCGCGCGGTCATATGAGGAGTTGCTCGCGGCGTTCCGCAGTGGCGCGATCGCCGATGAGACCGCGGCGGCGGCCCGGGCCCGGTTCCGCCGGCGTTTCTGTTCGCTCGAGGACGGCCACGCGGCCGAGAGAGTCGTCCGCCGGGTCTTCCTCGGCGAGAAGTCACCCACCGATGACCGGAAGGTACCCATCGATGCCTGAGCTCGTTCCAGGGCTCGTCAGTGTGATCGTGCCGATCTACAACGTCGAGGCTTTCCTGCGGGACTGTCTCGACTCGATCCGCGGGCAGACGCACCGCGAGATCGAGGTCATCATGGTCGACGACGGTGCGACGGACGGCAGCGTGGCGATCGCCGAGGAGTTCGTCGCGGCGGACGATCGGTTCCGGCTGATCCGGCAGGAGAACGCCGGGCTGAGCGCCGCCCGCAACGCCGGCATCCCGCACGCCACCGGTGAGTTCCTGGCCTTTGTGGACAGTGACGACGTGCTGGCCGCGCACGCCTATGAGACGTTGCTGCAGGCACTGGCCGGCGGCGCCGACTTCGCCAGCGGCGGCGTGCACCGGTTCACCTCGCGCGGGCATCACCGGGGTTACCCGCACAACGAGGCGATCTCCACCACCGATCTGCACGCGCACGTGTCGGTCGAGCCCAAGCTGCTGCGCGACCGCACCATCTGGAACAAGCTGTTCCGCCGGGTGTTCTGGGACCGGCACGGCTTCCAGTTCCCGCCCGGCCGGCTCTTCGAGGACGTGCCGGTCTGCGTGCCCGCGCACGCCCGGGCCAAGAGCGTCGCGGTGGTCAACGAGACGATCTACTTCTGGCGGGTGCGCGAGGGCGCGGTCCGCTCGATCACCCAGTCCGACAACGACCTGCGCAACCTGGTCGACCGGTTCTACTCGGTCAACCTGGTGCGCAAGATGCTCACCGAGTCCGGCCACCACGAGCTCCGGCAGGTCTATGAAGAGCAGGCGATCTGGGACAAGCTGAGCAGCTACCTGAAGTTCCTGCCGGCCGCCTCCGAGGAGTTCCGGCTCACCTTCATGGACCTGGCCACCGCCTACCTGGACGATGTCGACCCGGGCGCGATCGAGCGGCAGCCGGTCAAGGTGCGCCGGCAGTGGGAGCTGATCCGCGAGCGCCGGGTCGACGAGCTGCTGGAGAACATCGACCGCAGCTTCCGGCCGGCCAAGCCCGCGCCGCCGCCCGAGCTGGAGTCCGGCGTGCAGGACGTGACCTGGCGTGACGGCAAGCTCGAGCTGACCGGCTGGGCCTATGTGCCGGGCGGCTCGGTGCCCCGGCCGTGGCCGTCACTGCGCATGCTCTGGCTGTCACCCGACGACGGCGGGCGCAAGGTGCCGCTGCGCAGCCGTCCGCGCGACGCCGGCGGCTTCACCGTGGCCGTCGACCCGCAGTCGCTGAAGTCCGGCGGGCAGTGGAAGAACGGCCGCTGGACCGTCGCGGTGGCCGCCACCCGCGGCGTCAAGCTGCGCCGCGACGGCCTGCGCCTCGCCCCCGAGCTGGCCGCCACGCTGGGCCGGCACCGGGTCGACGACGGCATCTGGGTGACCCCGTCGGCCACCAAGCGCGGCCGGCTGCGGCTGCAGGTGCTCAAGGCGGCCGGCTGGCTGACCGCGAGCCACCGTGACGGCGACGACCTGGTGCTGCGGGGCAAGTTGCGCGGCAAGCCGTCCGGCCCGGTGCGGCTCGAGCTGCGCCGCGGCAAGCAGGTGCCGGCCCGCTCGGTGCCGGTCGAGGTCACCGCGGACCGGGGCTTCGTCGCCCGGATCCCACTGGTCGGCCTGGCCCTCGACGACCACTCGGACAACCACGCCACCGGCCTCTACGCGCAGCAGTTCTCGCTGGACCTGATCATCAAGGACAAGCCCGCGCACCTGGCGGCCGGCGACGACTACGCGCAGACCCGCACGGTGGTCGGCACCGACGAGGTGTTCACCGCCGCGACGGTCGCCGGACTGGCGCTGCTGGCCACCCGCCCGACCGGCCCGGTGGTGACCTCGGTCCAGTGGCGCGCGGACGGCGCCCTGGTGCTCACCGGGGACAGCCCGCGCCCGCTGGACGGCAACCTGATGCTGCGGCTGCGCGGCCGCCGCCGCGACCTGCGGCTGCCGCTGCGCACCACGGACGGCGCGTGGACCGTGGTGGTCGATCCGGCCGCCGTGCCCACGCTGGCCGGGCCGCTGCCGCTGGTGGCGGGCACCTGGGACCTCTCGTTCCACAGCGCCGGGCGGCACCACGACACGATCGTGCCGCTGGCGTTCACCACGGCCGCGCTGCACGCCCTGCCGGCCACCGGCGAGTCCGGCGGCGTGCGCTGCGTGCTGCGGCGCATCACCATCGAGCGGGCCGCGTTGACCGTCGACCCAGAGCCGGTCGCCGACGAGTCGCTGCGCACCCGTGGCTGGGGCCCGCTGCGCGACGTGGTGCTCTTCGACGCCGCGCCCGGCCGCCGCTTCCTGGACGACCCGGCCGCGGTGCTCGCCGAGCTGGTCCGCCGGCCGGACGCGCCGCCCGCGCTGTGGACCTCCGAGCAGGGCCAGCTGGTGCCGCCCGGCGCCGAGCGCGTCGCCCTGCACAGCGAGGCCTGGTACGAAGCCCTGGCCACCAGCCGCTGGATCGTGGCGAACGACGACCTGCCGCTCTGGTTCAAGCCGAAGTCCGGCCAGACCGTGCTGCGGCTCGGCGGTGGCTGGCCGATCGCCCGGATCGGCACCCGCGCCCGGTCCCACCCGCTCGGCAAGGACCTGATCAAGCAGATCCAGTCCGACGCGAAGAGCTGGACGGCGCTGGCCTCGCCGGACAACTCGGCCTCCGCGCTGCTGCGCGGGGAGCTCAAGTTCAACGGCCAGGTGCTCGAGTTCGGCCGCCCGTCGGCCGACGCGCTGCACGGTAAGGACGCCGAGGCCGCGCGGGCCGAGGTGGTGCGCCGGCTGGAACTGCCCGCGGACACCCGCCTGGTGCTCTATGCGCCCACCCGCCGCCCGATGGACCTGCGCAAGCGCGGCTGGAGTGACCCCGGCCGCCTGCTCGACCTGCCCAGGGTGGCGGCCGCCCTGGCACCCGGCCAGGAATTGCTGGTGCGCCGCCACCCCGGCCTGGCCGACGACGTGATGGGTCTGGCGCCCGCGGTGCTGGACGTCTCGGACTACCCGAGCATGGCCGACCTGCTGCTGGCCGCGGACGTGCTGATCACCGACTATTCGGGCATCCTCGCCGACCACGCGGTGACCGGCCGGCCGGTGTTGCTCTATGTGCCGGACCTCGAGGAGTTCGAAGCGTCGCCCGGGCTGAATGTCGACTTGGCGACAGCCGCGCCGGGCCCGTTGCTGCGCACCACGGACGAGGTGGTGGCGGCGCTGCGCGACCTGGAGACCGTTGCTGCCGAGCACGAACCGGCCGCCAAGCGCTTCGCCGAGACGCACGCCCATACGGGTGACGGGCGCGCCGCCGCCCGGCTTGTGGACTGGTTGCTCGATGCCGGCCGCTGACCTCGGGGCTTTCATTGGTGACTGCGGCCACTATGGTTCAGAGGCATGACCTCCATCGCGCTCGCTGAGGAACTTCTCCTCCTCGCGTACGACGACCAGACCGGCAAGGCCACCGGGTCCCGGATCGGACTCGACCTCGCCATGTCTGCGGCCGTCATGATCGACCTCGCGCTGGCCGGCCGGATCGCGTATGTCGACGGGTTCCTCAAGGTCAACGACCCCACTCCGATCGGCGAGTCGATCGCCGACGCGGTGCTGGCCAAGGCGGCCGCGGACGACCCGCACACGCCGGCCCAGTGGTTGCAGCGCCTGCGCCACGGCCTCCGCGCCCGCGTCCTGGCCGACCTGGTCGCCCGCGGCGTCGTGCGCGACGTGGACGAGACCCAGATGGGCGTCATCCACGTGCACCGCTACCCGACCACGGACCCGGCGGTGGAGGCCGAGATCCGCAAGCGCCTGGCCGAGGCACTGATCACCCACGAGGCGCCGGACGAGCGCACAGCCGCCCTGGCCACCCTGCTGACCGCGACCCGCATGGAGCCGGCGCTGCGCCTGCCCCCGTCGGAGGCGGCGGAGGCCCACCGCCGGCTCGAGGAGATCGCCAACGGCGCGGGCTTCAGCGGCACCGCAAACCTGGAGGACTCGATCGTCCGCCCGTCGGTGGCGCTGGTCGTCGCCACACTGGGCCGGGCGATCTCCGCGGCGTTGGGCGCCCCCAAGCAGGCATAGAACTTCGATGTCGTAGCCGGGTGGTGGGTGCGGACCGCCGCTCCCGCCGAGGACCGCACGGGCACATCAAGGCCGCTGCGCGTCCAACCCAATGCACCCGCACGGCGACGCCCGTGCCCACTCACCCCCGCCGCTGCGCGGCACCCCTGGCCGCTGCGCGCCACTCTGGCGGCCACGCGGCATTCCGGCGGCCACGCGGCATTCCGGCGGCCACGCGGCACCGTGGCGGCTTCGCGGCATTTCAGCCGCTACACGGCTCTGCGGCGGCTGCGGTATTCGGCCGCTACGCGGCTCTGCGGCGGCCGCGCGGCTCTGCGCGGCACCCCCGGCGGCTGCGCGGCACCTGCGGCCTCGGGGGTGACCTTCTGCGGGCGCTATAGACCTGATTCACGGAAGACTCACCACGAGGCAAACCCCTGCGTCCCAGCAGCCCGCGACGTCCTGAGTCAGGCCTTCCGATTCATCGGTGAATCAGGACGTCGCGGGCTGCTGAGCCACGCGGTGCTGGCCTCGGCTGGGCTGGCTTGACCTGGGCAGGGCATTGGTTCGGCGGGCTCGAGGCCGCGCCGCCGCGCCGCTTGGACGCCGCGCCGCTTGAACGCCGTGACGCCGTGACGCTTGGGCTTGGACGCCACGACGCCTGGACGCCACGACCCCACGCCCGCCACGACGGCTGGACGCCACGACCCCACGCCCGCCACGACGGCTGGACGCCACGACCCCACGCCGCCACGCCCGCCACGACGCCTGGAGGCTGCGACGGCTGGACGCCACGCCGCCACGCCCGCCACGACGCCTGGAGGCTGCGACGGCTGGACGCCACGCCGCCGCGCCCGCCACGACGCCTGGAGGCTGCGACGGCTGGACGCCACGACCCCACGCCGCCGCGCCCGCCACGACGCCTGGAGGCCGTGACGGCTGGAGGCCGTGACGCCAGGGTGGATTTTGGCCTTGCGGCGGGCGGTGTCAGGTGGAGGCTGCGGCGCGGTCCTCGTCGGTCCAGCCGGCTGGGCGGCCGATTTCCTGGCAATAGTCGGCCCACGTGCGGGTCTGGTTGGCCGGCGTGCCGGGGCGTGCCCAGTAGGTGGTCTTTCCGTTGGGAGACCAGGCGCCGGTTGCTCGTTCGAAGATTCGGACGACCAGGCCGCTCGCCGCCAGGCGGACGAGGGTGGGGCCGAAGCGTGAGTTCGAGGCGGTCACGCGGCTCGGTGCCAGCATGACGTGGCCGCGCTCGGCGATGTGTGCGCGGTAGAGGTCGGGATATCTCTGGGACAGGCGGTGTTCGACGATTCCGTATTCCACGAACGGCTCGCCGGGGATGACGCACTCCAGCATCGGGTCGAAGAGGTCCGCGGTCACTCCATCGCCGCCCGGTCCAACGGCTCCGCCGCCCGCGGCCCGCTCCGGCGTCATCTCCCAGATGAACTCGTGCCCGTCGGGATGCCGTCCCGCGCACGTGTAGCGGATCAGATCGCCGACCCGTTCCATGGATACGTCGTCGGCCCAACCGCACACCGGGCAGAGCAAGATAGCAGCCATTGTCCGGAGATTACCGACCTGGTCACGCTTGGCGCGGCCTTTCCGTCAGGCCAGGCCCAGGGCGGTGGCTGTCTCGGCTCGGAGGGTGGCCATGGACTGGTCTGCCGTTGCGCGGTCCTCGGCGAGGGTCTCGTGGGTGGTGGGGTGGACCACCTCCAGGTAGGCCTTGAGCTTGGGCTCGGTGCCGGACGGGCGGATCACCACCCGGGCACGCAGGGTGGTCAGGCGGAGGATGTCGTTCTCCGGGAGCAGGTCCTCGAAGGTGACCGGCATTCCCAGGAGCTCTTCCGGCGGGTTCGCCCGGACCCGGGACATCGCTGCGGTGATCTTGGTGAGGTCGTCGACGCGGGCCGAGAGCTGGTCGGTCTTGTGGATGCCGAACTCGACGTCCAGATCGTCCAGGCGGTCGGCGATGGTGCGGCCGGTCATCCGCAGGGACGCCGCCAGGTCGGCCAGCACCAGGGCCGCGGTGATGCCGTCCTTGTCGCGGACCATCGCGGGGGCCACGCAGTAGCCGAGCGCCTCCTCGTAGCCGAACGCCAGGTCCTCGGCGGCCCGGACGATCCACTTGAAGCCGGTCAGCGTCTCGCCGTAGGGCACACCCCGGGCGGCGCAGACGGCCCGCAGCATGGTCGAGGAGACGATGGTCGTGGCATAGGTGCCGGTCACGCCGCGGCTGATCAGGTGGTCGGCCAGCAGGGCGCCCAGCTGGTCGCCGGTGAGGGCGCGCCAGCCGCCGGGGCGGCGCACCGCCACGGCGCAGCGGTCGGCGTCCGGATCGTTGGCGATCGCCAGGTCGGCGTCGATCAGCGTGGCGTGCGCCAGGAGGAGGTCCATCGCGCCCTTCTCCTCAGGGTTCGGGAAGGGCACTGTCGGGAAGTCCGGGTCGGGTGCGGCCTGCTCGCGCACCACGCTCGGGGCGCGGAAGCCGGCCCGCTCGAAGGCGCTCACCAGGACGTCGCCGCCGACACCGTGCAACGGCGTGTACGCCACCGTCAGGTCCCGCCGGTCAACCGGAGACCACGACGTGCTCGCGACGGCGCTGTCGACATATCCGTTGACGATCGACTGGTCGAGCACCTCGCCGGGCGGGCCCAGCTTGATGTCGGTGAGGGGGCCGACGGCCTGGATGGCGGCCTCGATCTCGGCGTCGGCCGGCGGCACGATCTGCGCGCCGGCGCCGGACAGTCCGCCCAGCTGCGAGCCCAGATAGACCTTGTAGCCGTTGTCCTGCGGCGGGTTGTGGCTGGCGGTGACCATCACGCCGGCGACCGCGTCGAGGGCCCGCACCGCATGGGCCAGCACCGGCGTCGGCAGCGGCCCGGGCAGCAGCCGGGCTGCCCGCCCGGCGCCGGTCGCCACCTCGGCGGTGCGCTCGGCGAAGGCCTTCGAACCGTGCCGGGCGTCGTACCCGATGATCAACGGACCTTGCCCACCGGTGGCCTCGAGCCAGCCGACCAAGCCTGCCGCCGCCCTGGTGACCACCGCGAGGTTCATGCCGTTCGGGCCGGCCCGGAGCTGGCCGCGCAGCCCGGCGGTGCCGAAGGTCAGCGGGCCGGCGAACCGATCACGCAGTTCATCGGCCGTGCCGGGCAGCCCGTCGAGCAGTGCCTGGAGCTCCGCGCGGGCGGCCGGGTCGGGATCGTCGGCGAGCCAGGCTTCGCCCGCGGCGCGGAGGTCGTCAGTCATCCCCCGTGAATATCACGCCGGAGGTGATCAGGCTTTCTCCAGGGCGTAAGACGAGGCCATCTCGTCGAAGATCGCCTTGCTGTCGGCGAACCGGGACTCCTTGGTGGTCAGGTAGAACGAGTACGCCTTGCCGTTTTCGATCACCGCACCCCACAGGCCGTGCCGCGCGTCGGGGCCGGTGCCGCAGGTGTACTCCAGCACCGCGCCGTCGCGCCCGGCGATCGACATCGGCTTGAGGTCGACCCGGTCGTACGGCTTCGGGCAGCTGGTCGAGCGGTTCTTGAGGGTGCTCTCCGCAACGCCCAGGAACTTCTCCGGCGTCGACCTGGAGTTCTCCACCAGGATGCGGACCTTGCGCAGCTTGTCGTCGGGGTCGACGTAGTCCACCCAGACACCGGAGGCCTTCTTGCTCCAGCCCTTCGGCACGTTCACGTTGATGCCGCGTTCTTTGTACTCCTGGGTCGGGAACGCGGCGGCCACCGGCGCCTCGCTCGGGCCGGCCGCCGGCGCCGGTGTGGCCGGGTCGTCCCCGCCGGAGAGCGCGAAGACCAGCACCAGCACCACGACCACGGCCAGCGCGCCGCCGCCCGCGATCAACTGCTGGTTACGCGACCAGCCCTTGACCGTGGTGACCGCCCGCGCCGTGGTGTCGCGCACCGCGCCGGCCGCGTTGTTGACCATCGCGCGCCGCTTCGCCGCCGGCGACTGCACCACGGTGCCGCCGCCCCAGGGCTCGTGGGCGGCGCGGTTGCCGTCCCAGGCCGCGCGCGGCGGGACCACGGCGGTGGTGTCCGAGCCGGCGGCCGGGACGCCGGCCATGGTCTCGGTCTGGCCCGGGGCGCGGCGCTTGCCCTGCTTGATCTTGGCCAGGTGGCCGCTGAGCGACTCGCCGGGCGCGAGCATGGCCCGCCCGCCGATCTGCCCGCTCGGGCGCGGCGCCGGCGGGATCTGCTGGGTCTCCGCGGCCGGCGGGCGCTGGCTGGGCACCACCGAATAGGGGTCGGTCATCATGTGCGGCGGCGACTTGCTGGCCAGCGGCCCGGCCAGCTGCTGCCGGAGCATGGTGCGCGCGGTCTGCACGTCGAAGCGGCGGGCCGGGTCCTTTTCCAGCAGGCCCATCAGCACGGTGTCGAGCGACAGGGCCCGGACCGTCGGGGTCGGCGGGTCCTCGACCACGGCGTGCATCGTCTCGATCGGGTCGCCCTTGTCGAACGGCGGCCGGCCCTCGACCGCCGTGTAGAGCGTCACGCCCAGCGAGAACAGGTCGCTGGGCGGGCCGAACTCGTGGCCCATGGCCCGCTCGGGCGAGATGAAGTGCGGCGAGCCGAGCACCATGCCGGGCGTGGTGAGCTGCACGTCGGTGGGCATCCGGGCGACCCCGAAGTCGGTCAGCACGCAGCGGCCGTCGGAGCAGATCAGCACGTTCGCCGGCTTCACGTCGCGGTGCAGCACGCCGTGCGCGTGGGCGACCTCGAGCGCGCCCAGCAGCGCGATGCCGATCTTGGCGACCACCCGCGGCGCGACCGGGCCGTCCTCGATGATCATGTCGGCCAGGCTGCGGGCGTCCAGCAGCTCCATCACGATCCACGGGCGGCCGTTCTCGTGCACCACGTCGTAGACCTGCACGACCGCCGGGTGCTGCAGCGCGGCGGCGGCACGGGCCTCGCGCATGGTGCGCTCGTACATCGAGTCGCGGTCGCTCGGCGCCAGCCCGGGCGGGAGGATGACCTCCTTGATCGCGACGTCTCGTCGCAGGAGGGTGTCGGCCGCCCGCCAGACCGTGCCCATGCCCCCGTGGCCGACCGCTGCCCGCAGGGTGTATCGCCCACCGATGAGCGTGCCTGGAGCTGCGCGTCCGCTGGGAGGAGCCATGTTGCCACTGCTCCACGTCGGAATCTGAGTCACAGAGATGCCACCGAGGGGATGTAGGGGCCGGGGGACCGAACCCCGTTATCTTGCCGCTTCCGACCCCTTTTCGGAAAGTCGGTGTCGCTTTCGATAAGGCCACACAGCGAAGGGTGCGCAAGCCGTCGCACACCGTGCGGACTTAGGATCGGAAACGTGGATGCAGAATCGGGTTTCCCGATCAAACCGGTATACGACGCCGCGTCGCTGAGCGGCTCCGACGCAGCGGCCGGGGCGCCGGGTGAGTTCCCCTACACCCGAGGCGTCTACCCGACCATGTACACCAAGCGCCCGTGGACTATGCGGCAATATGCCGGATTTGGCACGGCGGCCGAGTCCAACGCCCGCTATCACCAGCTGCTGGCCGCCGGGACGATGGGTCTCTCGGTGGCGTTCGACCTGCCGACCCAGATGGGGTACGACTCGGACGACCCGATCGCGCACGGTGAGGTCGGTAAGGTCGGCGTGGCGATCGACTCGATCGACGACATGCGCCGCCTCTTCGACGGCATCCCGCTGGACCAGGTGTCCACGTCCATGACGATCAACGCGCCCGGTTCGGTGCTCCTGCTGCTCTATCAGCTGGTCGCCGAGGAGCACGGGGTGCCGGCAAGCGCGCTGAGCGGCACCATCCAGAACGACATCCTCAAGGAGTACATCGCCCGGGGCACTTACATCTTTCCGCCCAAGCCGTCGCTGCGGCTGGTGGCGGACACGTTCGCGTACTGCCGCACCGAGATTCCGAAGTGGAACACCATCTCGATCTCCGGCTACCACATGGCCGAGGCCGGCGCGACGCCCGCGCAGGAGATCGCGTTCACCCTGGCCAACGGCATCGAATATGTGCGCGCCGCGATCGACGCCGGCCTGGCGGTCGACGACTTCGCCCCCCGCCTGTCGTTCTTCTTCGTGGCCCGCACCACCCTGCTCGAGGAGATCGCCAAGTTCCGGGCCGCCCGGCGCATGTGGGCCCGGATCATGCGCGACGACTTCGGCGCCAAGGACCCGAAGTCGATGATGCTGCGCTTCCACACCCAGACCGCGGGCGTGCAGCTCACCGCCCAGCAGCCCGAGGTCAACCTGATCCGGGTGGCGATCCAGGCGCTCGGCGCGGTGGCCGGCGGCACCCAGTCGCTGCACACCAACGCCTATGACGAGGCCCTCGCGCTGCCCACCGAGAAGTCCGCGCGGCTGGCGCTGCGGACCCAGCAGGTGCTCGCCTACGAGAGCGGGCTGACCGGCACCGTCGACCCGTTCGCCGGGTCCTATGCGATCGAGGCGATGACCGACGAGGTGGAGCGGATCGCCACCGAGTTGATCGAGCGGGTGTTCTCGTTCGGCTCCGCGGTGGACGCGATCGAGCAGGGCTTCCAGAAGCACGAGATCGAGACCTCGGCCTATCGGATCGCGAACGAGATCGACGGCGGCGACCGGGTCGTGGTCGGGGTGAACCGCTTCGCGACCGACGGCGAGGAGAAATATCAGGCGTTGCGCGCGGATCCGGCCATCGAGGCGGGCCAGGTGGCCCGCCTGGCCACGCTGCGCGGCGAGCGGGACGGCGTGGCGGTCGAGGCCGCGCTGGCCGACCTGGCAAAGGCGGCCCAGGGTACGGAGAACGTGCTGCCCTTCATGCGCGAGGCGTTGCGACTGCGTGCCACCGTCGGAGAGGTCTGCCACACGCTGCGTGGGGTCTGGGGCGTCTACCGCCCGGTCGAGCGGTTCTGAGCCGGGGTAACCTCCACGATCCAATAGCGTTGAACGGTCTAGGCTCGCCGAGCCGTGATGATCGAAAGTGACAGTGAAAACGACGTGACCAGTGCTTTGAGGGTGCCGGAGGGCATCGACGTGGCAACTTTCCCCGGCCCGCCGCCCGGCGCGGACCCACTGCCCGGCCAGCTCGACCGCTGGCTGGCGGCTCGTGGCGCCGAGCTCGTGGCGATCCGCCGGCACCTCCACGCGCACCCCGAGCCGTCCCACCACGAGTTCGAGACGGCCGCCCGCATGCTCAAGGAGCTGACCGCGGCCGGCCTCGAGCCGGAGCTGCTGCCCAAGGGCAACGGTGTGATCTGCGACGTCGGCCGCGGCGACCGGGTGATCGCCTTTCGCGCCGACTTGGACGCGCTGCCGCTGCCGGACACGAAGGACGTGCCCTACCGCTCCACCGTGGACAACGTGGCGCACGCCTGCGGCCACGACGTGCACACCACCGTGCTGCTCGGCCTCGGGCTCGCGCTGGCCCAGCTGGACAAGCAGGGCGAGCTGCCGGGCCGGGTGCGGCTGATCTTCCAGCCGGCCGAGGAGACGGTGCCGTCCGGCGCTCCCGAGGCGATCGCCGCCGGCGCGCTGCGCGACGTCGCCGCGATCTATGCGCTGCACTGCTACCCGCAGCTGCCGGCCGGGCTGGTCGGGGTGCGGTCCGGGCCGTTCACCGCGGCGGCCGACACGGTCGAGGTCACCCTGCACGGCCCCGGCGGCCACACCGCCCGCCCGCATCTGACCGCCGACCTGGTGCACGCGCTGGGCCGGGTGATCGTGGACGTGCCGGCGCTGCTCGACCGGCGCACCGACCCGCGGGCCGGCGTGTCGATGGTGTGGGGCGCGGTGCACGCCGGCGAGGCGTTCAACGCGATCCCGGCGACCGGCGTGCTGCGCGGGACCGTCCGGATCCTCAACCGCGACGCCTGGCGCGACGCCCCCGAGCTGGTCACCCGGCTGGTCCGGGACGTGGTCGCGGCCACCGGCGCCGAGGTGGACGTGAAATACACCCGCGGCGTGCCGCCGGTGATCAACGACCGGATGGCCTCGGCCGTGGTGGCCGGTGCGGCCGGCGCCGCGCTGGGCGCCGACCGCGTCGTGGAGGCCGAGATCAGCATGGGTGGCGAGGACTTCTCGTTCTATCTGGAGCACGTGCCGGGCGCGATGATCCGGCTCGGCACCGGCACCCCGGGCAGCGACGTCCGATACGACCTGCACCAGAGCAACTTCGATGTGGACGAGCGCTGCATCGGTTACGGCGTGCGGGTCATGGTGCACACCGCCCTGGCAGCGCTCTCCACCGGCGCTTTCTAGTCCTTCTCGGCGGGCGCGAGGGCGGCGGGCGCGAGGGCGGCGGGGCGCTTCGGCCGGTAGCGGCGATAGATCCACAGCACCGCCCACACCGGCAGGCCGAGGGCGATCAGCCACGGCAGCACCGCGCCCAGCACGGTGACCAGCACCGACAGCGACGCGACCAGGGCGTCCCAGCCGCCGCGCAGGCCGGCCAGGAAGCCCGGCGCCGGGTCGTCGTCACCAGCCGGAGTCTGCGCGGTCGGCCCGAGCAGCACGGCGGTGATCGTGGACAGTGCGGTCAGGTCGGCGAGCCGCCGCTTCTTGGCCTGCAGAGAGGCCAGATCGGACTCCCGGGTCGCCACCTCCCGTTCGAGCATCACCAGGTCTTCCAGGGAGTTGGCGCGGGCCAGCAGCTTGCGGCCGCTGTCCACCCGGGCCTGCTGCACGACGATGCGCGCGTCCAGGTCGACGGTCTGCTCGGTGACGTCCTCGGTGTTGATGGTGCGCTCGGACGGCTCGCCCAGCCCGGCGAGCTGATCCACCACGGCGCCGAACTTGGCGGCCGGCACCCGCAGGGTCAGCGACGCGTGATCGCTGCCGCCGGCGCCGCTGTTGCGGTTGTCCGCCCCGATGAACCCGCCGGCGCCGGTCGCGTAACCGGTGGCCTGGGCGGCCGCCGCCCCGACGTCCTTGACGCGCACGGTGATCGAGCCGGTGTAGATGATCGAGCGCTGGTCGATGCTGAGGTCGGGCGCCTGGGCCGGCTCGTTCTTGCCCTGTGCCGCGTCCGGCGCGGCCTGTTCGTTGAGCGCCCCGGCGCCCGGCGCGCCGCCGGCGTCCTGGCCCATCGCGGGCTCGGCCGCGGACGAGCTCTGGGTGCTGTCGTCGCCGGAACCGCAACCGGACAATAAGAAGACTCCGGCCACCAGAGCGGCCCCGATCATTCGTGTGATACGCATTGCTTCCTCCCGAACCCCGTTTCGGCATGCCCCGGTCAGACGCGCGGCGCGCGACCTTCGGTTCCGGCAGACTCGGGGTTGGGGAGTCACGATTCGGCGACGGAGGGATATCGTGCGCGTCACCAAGTACACGCATTCCTGTCTGCGCATCGAGGGCGACGGCGTGCTGGTCGTCGACCCGGGCGCGTTCAGTGAGCGGGAGGCTCTGACCGGCGCGGATGCCGTGCTGGTCACCCACGAGCACTTCGAC
This sequence comes from Actinoplanes sp. NPDC051388, assembly GCF_055586225.1. Classification (NCBI taxonomy): domain Bacteria; kingdom Bacillati; phylum Actinomycetota; class Actinomycetes; order Micromonosporales; family Micromonosporaceae; genus Actinoplanes; species Actinoplanes sp. NPDC051388. The sequence continues at coordinate 178,086 of NZ_JBVJIP010000010.1, forward strand.
CACATCGATCTGGACGCGCTCACCGCGGCGGTGGCGGAAAATCCGGACCTGCGGGTGGTCACCCATCCGGATGTGGTGGCGAAACTGGCCGAGACCGGGGCGCAGGTGACCGCGGTGGAATCGGGTGCGGAATTCACCGCCGCCGGGTTCACCGTCCGGGCATTCGGCGGACGGCACGCGATCATCCATGCCGACATCCCGCAGATCGCCAACCTCGGTTTTCTGATCTCGGACGGCTCGGCCAACCTTTATCACCCGGGCGACTCGTTCGTGGCGCCCGAGGGCGCCGCGGTGGAGACCTTGTTCGTCCCGCTCAACGCCCCGTGGGCCAAGCTCTCCGAGTCGATCGACTTCACCCGTACGGTGGCCCCGGCGCGCGCCTTCGCCCTGCATGACGCGCTGGTCACCGAAACCGGCGCGGGTGTCTATGCCGGCCATCTCGAGCGGCTGTCCGGCACCAGTTTCGCGCGCGTCGCGCCGGGCACCACGATCGACTGATGCCCGCCGCAACCGATCTGATCATCCGGCGGATGTACGAGGCGCCGCCGGACGGTTTCGTGGCGGCCCGGTCCGCCGCGATCGCCGACGCCAAGAAGGCCGGCGACAAGGAGGCCGTGAAGCAGCTGACCGCCCTGCGCAAACCCACCGTGGCGGCCTGGCTGGTCAACCTGCTCGCCCAGCGCAAGCCGGAGCTGATCGACCAGCTGGTCGAGCTGGCCGAGGCGCTGCGCGTGGCCCAGCGCACGCTGCAGGGTGACGACCTGCGGGAGCTGTCCACGCAACGCCGCCAGATCGTCTCCGCACTGGTCAACGAGGCACGCAAACTAGCCGTCAAGGAGGACCGCGGGCTGGCCGGCAAGCTGCCGCTGAACGAGGTCGAGGCGACCCTGACCGCGGCCATGTCCGAGCCCGAGGTCGCCGAGCAGGTGCGCAGCGGGCGGCTGGTGCGCGCGGCGACGTACGCGGGCTTCGGCGAGGTGCCCCGGCCCCGCCTGCGGCTGATCAGCGGCGACGACACCGCGGTCGACGACGAGCCCGAGGCCGACGAGGACGAGGACGAGGTCGAGGACGGCGCCCCGGACCGGCCGACCGCACGCGAGCGGGCGGCCGCGGAGAAGCGCCGCCGGGAGGCCGCCGAGCGCCGTCGCGAGCTGAAGCGGGAGCTGACCGCCGCGCAGTCCGCCGAGAAGCGCGCTGACGATCAACTGGACAGGGCGGAGTCCGCGGAACGTGACGCAGGTCATGCCGTCGAGGACATCGACAACGAACTGGCCGAACTGGAACGCCGGCGCACCGAGGCGCAGGCCGAGGTGGGCCGGCGAAAGCTGGCCCGACGTGCGGCGGAACGCGAGGCGGCGGCCGCGCGGCGCCGGGTCGGTGACGCCGAAGCGGCCATCGAGGACCTGGACGCGACCCTCGCCGACTGACAGGGCATTTTCATATTCGGACAGTGCGGTTTTTCAGATTCGAGCCGGGAGAGCAGAATCGCCTGGTGACCCCCGAACAGGCCGCCGCCAACGCCAAACCGGGACTCGCCAAGCTCGTGGGCGCTTTCGCCGAATCGCCCCAGACGCTGCGCCGGGCCCGGCTGCTCGGGCTGTCCGGGTGGGCCTACCACGTGTCGGCTCGGGCCGGCGCGCTCGGCGACGTGCGGCCGGAGACGGTGACCGCGGCGATCGGGTTCATCGCGCCCGAGGCGGTGACCGACGGCTGGGAGGCCACCGCGAAGACCTCGGAGCCGATGGAGGTCGCCACCTGGCACCTGCACGAGCTCTGCCGCTGGGGCGCCGACCAGGTCGGCGGCTTCCCGCGAGTGGGCCGGCTGCTCGAGCTGTCGCGTCGCGTGGTGTCCGCCGTGGACGCCGCCGGGTTGCCGCTGTTCGCCGCGTGGCGGGCGATGCCGGTGCCGGACACCGCGCCCGGCGCGCTGGCCGCGGTGCAGCTGCATCTGTTGCACGAGCACCGGATGGGCGTGCAGGTGGTGGCGATCCGGGCCAGCGGGCTGACCCCGCTGGAGGCGATCATCGCCGGGCCGGAGGGCGAGACCGGCGCGGTCGCGTTCGGCTGGCAGCCGCCCTATCCGCCGGCCGGCCCGATCGTCCGCCGTCTCATGTGGGCGGAGTCGGTGGCCGACGCGCTGGCCGGTCAGGCGTACGGCAGCCTGGGCCGGGAGGAGCGGGTCGAGCTGTGCGGGCTGCTCGAGTCGCTGAGCACGCGCCTGACCCGGTAAAACCGCTTCCGAGCCGTCCGCGATTGTGGTCGGATGCCAGGGTGAGCGAGCTTCCGGCCGGTTGGAGCATCCGGCGACCCACCATCGATGACGTTCCCGAGCTGCTCAAGCTGGTGCATGCCAGTGACATCGCGGCGGTGGGCGAACCGGATTTCACGGCCGAGGAGGTCCGGGAGGCGCTGACCGCGCCGAACACCGACATGTCGGTCGACTGCTGGGTCGCGCTGGACGCCGACGGCGACATCGTGGGCTGGGCTTATCCGGACAACACCACCGCCGGAGAGCGGGAGTTCATCGAGGTTTACGTATGGCCCGAGCGCGGCGTGCCGGCTCAGCGGCCACTGCTCGCGCTGTTGCTGGAGCGGGCCGCCGAGCGGGGGGCGCGCTTCGGCATCGATCCCTACACCGTGCGGGCCGGGGCGATCCCGACCGAGAAGCCGTGGATCGCGGCGCTGACCGATGCCGGGTTCGAGTTCATCAAGCTGAACGCCCGGATGGCCATGTCGCTCGAGGGTGTCTCGCCGGTCCCGCCCGAGCCACCGGCCGGGGTCACGATCCGGCCGGTGAACGCGGCCGACGAGGACGAGCTGCGGGCGTTCCACACGGTCATCGAGGAGGCTTTCAAGGACTCCGATCACCGGTCCACCGATTTCGAGACGTGGCGTGCGCGGGTGGCGGCGGAGTCGTCGGTGTCCTGGGACGAATGGCTGGTCGGCGAGGTGGACGGCCGGATCGTCGGGGCGCTGCAGTCCACCGACGGCGGGGCGGAGGACGACGAGGGCTTCGTGCGCTACCTGGGCGTGCTCCGGGCGTACCGGAAAAGGGGTGTGGGTGAGGCGCTCCTGCGCCGCGCCTTCGCCATCTATGCCGGGAAGGGCCGGAGCCGGGCGGGTCTCGGCGTGGACATGGAGAACCCGACCCAGGCGGTGCGGCTCTATCTCGCGGTGGGCATGCACGCGATGTACGAGGCGAACATCTATCAGCGCACCGTGCGGACGGCTGCTTAGACGTCGGGCTTCGCGGTGTGGGTGGGGCGCTGGCGCAGCTCGTTGACGTAATCGTCGGGCGCGCCGGCCTTCTCCGCCGCGTTCGCGATCTCGGAGAGATACCAGGCCGTGGGCATGCCGCCCTCGTAGCCGTCGAAGACGTAGACCCACGCGCTGAACTCACCCTCGAGCGAGACAACACGCACGGTGAGCTTTTGGTATGCCCCCGCCGTCACGCCCTCGACCTCGTCGAGTTGCGCCGCATCCCACGGATGCACGTCGTAGAGCGACACGAAGACCCGGTCGCCGGGCGACTCGACGATCGTGGTGACCGCCCCCTCCCAGCCCATGTCGCCCTCGCCGGCGAAGGTCAGCCGCCAGCCTTCTATCCACCCCACGCCGACCATGGGCGAGTGCGGACAGTAGGCCCGCATGCGGGCCGGATCCAGGTTTGAGCCATACGCGGCGTAATGACGCACGGCGATGACGATAACCGCAGTCGCGGGTGAGGGAGAATATGAGGGGTGCGTGTTGACACGCACAGCACGCTTTTTATGGAGGTTTGAGCCCTGTGACCCGGATTGTGATCATCGGCGGTGGACCCGGCGGGTACGAAGCGGCACTGGTCGCCGCCCAACTCGATGCGGACGTGACCCTCGTCGAGGCCGATGGGGCCGGCGGCGCCTGCGTGCTCTCCGACTGCGTCCCCTCCAAGACCTTCATCGCCAGCTCAGAGGTGGTGACCGGCTACCGGGCCAACGAGCGCTTCGGGATCCGCAGCGCGGGCCTGGCCGGCGTCGAGGTGGACGCGGTGGCGGTCAACGACCGGGTGAAGAAGCTGGCGCTGGCCCAGTCCGGCGACATCCAGGCCAAGCTGATCAAGGCCGGGGTGGACGTGGTGACCGGCCGGGCGCGGATGGGTGAGGACACCCTCGGCCACACCCACCAGGTGCTGATCACCCCCGAGGGTGGCGAGGCCTACGCGGTGGACGCCGCCACCGTGCTGCTGGCCACCGGCGCCACCCCGCGGGTGCTGCCCACCGCCGTCCCGGACGGCGAGCGGATCCTGGACTGGCGGCAGGTGTACGACCTGACCGAGCTGCCCGAGCACCTGATCGTGATCGGGTCGGGTGTGACCGGCGCCGAGTTCGCCAGCGCCTATCTGGCGATGGGCGTGCCGGTGACGCTGGTGTCCAGCCGCGAGCGGGTGATGCCGCACGAGGACGCGGACGCCGCGATGGCGATCGAGCGGGTCTTCCGTGAGCGTGGCATGACCATCCTCAACCAGTCGCGGGCCGAGTCGGTGACCAACACCGGTGAGGGCGTGCAGGTCACGCTCTCCGACGGCCGGGTGGTCGAGGGCTCGCACGCGCTGATGGCGGTCGGCGCGGTGCCGAACACGGCCGAACTGGGCCTGCGCGAATACGGGGTGGACGTGGCCCAGGGCGGCTACGTGACCGTCGACCGGGTGTCGCGCACCAACGTGCCGGGCATCTATGCGGCCGGCGACTGCACCGGCGTGCTGCCGCTGGCCAGCGTGGCCGCCATGCAGGGCCGGATCGCGATCTGGCACGCGATGGGCGAGGCGGTGGCGCCCCTGCGGCTGCGGACCGTCTCGGCGAACGTGTTCACCGACCCCGAGCTGGCCACCGTCGGGGTCTCGCAGAACGACGTGGACGCCGGCAAGGTGCCGGCCCGCCAGGTGATGCTGCCGCTCACCGGCAATGCCCGGGCCAAGATGGCCGGGCTGCGGGACGGCTTCGTGAAGCTCTTCTGCCGCCCGGCGACCGGTCAGATCGTCGGCGGCGTGGTGGTGGCGCCGAAGGCGAGCGAGCTGATCCTGCCCATCACCATGGCGATCGAGAACAACCTGACCGTGGACCAGCTGGCCCACACGATCACGATCTACCCGTCGCTGTCTGGTTCGATTGCTGAGGCGGCACGGCAGTTGATGCAGCACGAGCTTCAGTAGCCTCGTCGGTGGTCTCCTGGGCCTCGTTCGGCGCTTCGGCTTCCTCGGCCTCGTTGTTGTTGCGCCCGCCGAAGAGGGCCAGGATCCAGCCCGAGGTGCCGAAGATCACCGCGGCGGTGGCGGCGATCGCGAAGAGCCGCCACGCCGACTGGGTCACCGCGGTGCCGCCGATGTGGCCGACCAGCCCGCCATAGGTGGCCCAGGCCAGCGCGGCGCCGCCGTCATAGGCGGTGAACAGCTTGATCGGGTAACCGGACCGGCCGGCGTGGTAACCGGCCGCCATCCGCCCGCCGGGCACGAAACGGCAGAGCAGCAGCACCAGCGGGCCGGGTTTGCGCAGGCCTCGGGTGAACCGCTCGGCGGCGCGCCTGGTCTTGGACTCGGTGTGCTCGCCGTCGTCGTGCTTCGGCCCGAACCGGTTACGCAGCGCGGTCAGCCGCGAGGTCAGCCAGTGGTTGCCGACGTTCCCCGACGTGCGGCCCAGCACGAACGCGACGGCGTCACCGGTGAACATGCCGAGCGCACCCACAGCGATCACCAGGGGGAGTTCGAGGCCGCCGTACACGGTGAGTGCGCCCGTGGTGATCATGATCGCCTGGATCGGCACCACCGGAACCATCGCGTCGACGGCGAGGAATCCGAAGAGAGCAAGGTATGCCCAAGCCGGAGTTGCCATCGCGGTCAACAGGTCGGTCATCGGGTGCGGCACCTCGCGGGCTGAATGGGCTCACGACATTCTGCGTGGCGGCCCCTGTGAAAGGGCTGAGTTCAGGATGCGCCTCCAACGGGCGCGCGTAACGGTGATGCCCGACACGCTACGTGCTGGACGGTGCGATCTAGGTGTTCGGCGAGCGTTTCCCCTCAGTGTCGCGCACCTCGGTCGGCTCGGCAGCCGGATTACGGAGGGTCGGCGTACCGTGAAGGTGGCCGTTCCATCGGGCGGCCGGTGGGCCGTCGGCGGGTCCCGTGCCGACGGCCCTTTCTCGCAATCTTTTTGCATGGTCTTTCTCAAGGTCACAGTGGTGACGCTTGTTACCCGTGCGCAACGACTTCTGCGTAGATTCACACCATGGCGGATCTATTCGAGGAGTACCGCCTCGGCCCCGGCTGGGACGAGATGTTCGCCGAGCTGGGCATGCCCCGAGAGAGCTACGAGGCGCTGCACGCGACGCTGCAGCCGCTGTCGAGCGCCGAGCTGGGTGTGCGGGCCGAGGTGCTGGCGCGTGCCTTCCTCGACCAGGGGATCACGTTCGCCCTCAAAGGGGTCGAGCGTCCCTTTCCGCTGGACATCGTGCCGAGGATCATCGCGGCGGCCGAGTGGCGTGCGGTCGAGCGCGGCGTGGCCCAGCGGATCAGGGCGCTGGAGGCGTTTCTGGCCGACGTCTACGGCGCCGGGCAGGTGCTCGCCGACGGCGTGGTGCCTCGCCGGATCATCGCGACCAGCGCGCACTTCCTGCGCGCGGCGGCCGGCATCAACCCGCCCAACGGCGTGCGCATCCACGTCGCCGGGGTCGACCTGATCCGCGATGAGCAGGGCACCTTCCGGGTGCTCGAGGACAACGTGCGGATCCCGTCCGGGGTCAGCTATGTGATGGAGAACCGCCGGGCGATGGCCCAGGTGCTCCCCGAGGTGTTCGCCGCCACCCGGATCCTGCCGGTGGAGGGCTACCCGGCGATGCTGCTGCGGGCGCTGCGGGCGGCCGCGCCGATCGGGGTGAACGAGCCGACCGTGGTGGTGCTCAGCCCGGGGGTCTACAACTCGGCCTATTTCGAGCACGCGTTGATCGCCCGCGAGATGGGCGTCGAGCTGGTCGAGGGCCGTGACCTGGTCTGCGTGGGCAACGACGTGGCGATGCGCACCACGGCCGGCGAGCAGCGGGTGGACGTCATCTACCGCCGCATCGACGACGACTTCCTCGACCCGGTGCACTTCCGGGCCGACTCGGTGATCGGGGTGGCCGGGCTGCTCAACGCGGCGCGGGCCGGGCGGGTGACGATCGCCAACGCGGTGGGCAACGGGGTCGCGGACGACAAGCTGCTCTACACGTACGTGCCGGATCTGATCCGGTACTACCTGAACGAGGAGCCGCTGCTGCCGAACGTGGATACCTATCGGCTGGACGAGCCCGGGGTGCTCGAGGAGGTGCTGCCGCGGCTGTCCGAGCTGGTGCTCAAGCCGGTGGACGGGGCCGGCGGCGCGGGCATCGTGATCGGATCGCAGGCCACCGAGCAGGAGCTGGACGCCGCCCGGGCGCTCGCCGTGGCGAACCCGCGCGGCTGGATCGCGCAGCGCGAGGTGAAGCTGTCCATGGTGCCGACGCTGATCGGGAACCGGCTGCGCGGGCGGCACGTGGATCTGCGGCCGTTCGCGGTGAACGACGGGGACAACATCTGGGTGCTGCCCGGCGGCCTGACCCGGGTCGCGTTGCCCGAGGGCGCTCTCGTGGTCAACTCCAGCCAGGGCGGCGGGTCCAAGGACACCTGGGTGCTGGCCGGGTCGGACGACCTTCTTCCGTACGAGCTGCCGCATCTGCCCGCCGATCCGGCCCCGCTGCCCGCCGCCACCAGCCCCGACCTGGGCCCCGGCGCGGTGGCCGGGGAGGAACAGCAGCAGCAACAGCAGCAGTGCCTGCTGCCGGCGCCTGGTCCTTCGGACGGCGCGGAGATCCCGAGCCTTGGAGAGGCTACATGCTGAGCCGCATCGCCGAGTCGCTCTACTGGATCGGGCGCTATGTGGAGCGGGCCGAGGACACCTCCCGGATCCTCGACGTGCACCTGCAGCGCATGCTCGCCGACCCGTGGACCCAGGAGGACTCGGCCTGCCGGTCGCTGCTCGCGGTGATGGGCAAGCCCTCCGACGATGGCGCGGTCACCTCCGCCCAGGTGGTGAACCTGCTCGGGCTCGACGACCGGAACGCCAGCTCGGTGGTCGGCTCGCTGGCCGCGGCCCGGGAGAACGCCCGCGGCGCCCGCGAGACCGTCTCCTCCGAGATGTGGGAGTGCCTCAACGCCACCTGGCACGGGCTGCCGAACGCCCGGCGGCGGGTCGAGCAGCAGGGGGTGCACGCGTTCTTCCGCTGGGTGCGGGAGCGCTGCGCGATGATGGGCGGGCTGACCGACGCGACCATGAGCCGCGACGAGGGCTGGCTCTTCCTGGTGCTCGGGCGCAGCGTCGAGCGGGTGGACATGACCGCGCGGTTGCTGCGCACGCACGAGCGGGCCGGTGGGAGCATTCCGTCCTGGCTGACGCTGCTGCGGTCGTCGGGGGCCTGGGAGACGTTCCTGCGGACGTACCGTGGGTCGCTGGACGATCGGCACGCGGCCGAGTTCCTGCTGCTGGACCGTCTCTTCCCGCGCTCGGTCTTCGCCGCGCTCTCCACCGCCGAAGGCTGCCTCACCGACCTCGAGCCCGACCCGGGCCGGGCCGGCGTCGCCACCGACGCGCAGCGCATCGTCGGCCGGGCCCGCACCAACCTGGAGTTCCGCGGCGCGGACGAGCTGATCGACGACCTCGGGCCGGTGCTGAGCAGCCTGGAACGCACCTGCAAGCAGGTCAACGACGCGGTGTCGCGGCGCTACTTCCGCCAGACCACGGCGGTCAACTGGGTGCGAGGAGCGGTGGCCTGAGGTGGACAGCTGGCGACTGAAGGTGCAGCACAAGAGCGGTTTCGACTACGCCGGGCCGGTGTCGTCGTCCTACAACGAGGCGCGCATGTGGCCGCGCAACGGCTCCCGGCAGGCGGTGCTGGACGCGCGGGTCGAGGTGTGGCCGCCGGCCCGGACCTACCGCTACGAGGACTACTGGGGCACCGTGGTGACCGCGTTCGACGTGCACGCCAAGCACGAGGCGCTGACCGTCACCGCGACCTCCACGGTGGAGACGCTGCCGCCCGGCGACCTGATCGAGACGGGCTCCGGGGCGTCCTGGGCGGACATGGCGCTCGGCATCGACCGCTGGTACGAGCTGCTGCTGCCGACCAATCGCACCACCCTGGACGACGAGCTCGACGGCATCGTCGCCGACATCAAGGCCGCGCACGCCACCCCGCACGCGGCCGCCCTCGCCACCTGCGAGTTCGTGCGGGGTGAGGTGACTTATCAGACCGGCGCGACCGGCGTGCAGACCGACGCGTTGCATGCCTGGGCCCAGCGCAAGGGCGTCTGCCAGGACATCAGCCACCTGACCGTCGGCATGCTGCGGCAGATGGGCCTGCCCGCCCGGTACGTCTCCGGCTACCTGCACCCAAAGCCGTCGGCCGGCATCGGGGAGAGCGTGGTCGGCCAGAGCCACGCCTGGGTGGAGTGGTGGGTCGGCCGGTGGACGGCGTTCGACCCGACCAACGGCGTGGCGGTCGGCGAGCGGCACGTGGTGGTCGGCCGCGGCCGGGAGTACGGCGACGTGCCCCCGCTCAAGGGCGTCTATGCCGGTCCGAAGAGCACCGGCCAGGGCGTAGAGGTGACCATCACCCGGCTACGTTGAACCGGTGACCTCGTCTGCCTCCGCCAAGCCCTACCACCACGGTGACCTGCGCCGGGCGCTGCTGGTCGCGGCGGCCGGGGCGATCGAGGAGTCCGGGGTGGCCGGTCTCAGCCTGCGTGACCTGGCCCGGCGTGCCGGGGTGTCGCACGCCGCGCCGACGCACCACTTCGGCGACAAGGCCGGGCTGCTCACCGCGCTCGCCGTCGAGGGATATCAGCGGCTCGCGGTCTACCTGGCGTCGGCGGACAGCTTCCTGGAGGCCGGAGTCTCCTATGTGCGGTTCGCGGTGGACAACCGGGCGCATTTCGAGGTGATGTTCCGGCCGGAGCTCTATCACGCGGACGACCCCGCGGTGGCGGAGGCGCGCGACCGGACCGGTGCCCAGCTCTATGCCGGCGCCGAGGAACTGTCCCCGGGCGATCCGGGCGGCGTGCGGGAGACCGGTCTGGCAGGGTGGGCGCTGGCGCACGGCTTCGCGACGCTGTGGCTGAGCGGCGCGCTCCCCGACGCGGGCCCGACGGCCGAAGAGGCGGCCCGCCGAGTGCTCGCGCAGCTCCGCGGCGAGAGTTAAGCCTCGTCGATCTGGCAGATGGTGGTGCCGGCCGTGATGGTCGCGCCGACCTCGACGGTCAGGCCGGAGACCGTGCCGGCTCGGTGCGCGGTCAGCGGCTGCTCCATCTTCATCGCCTCGACCACGACGATGACGTCGCCCTGGGCGACCTCGTCGCCGTCCTGGACGGCGACCTTGACGATCGTGCCCTGCATGGGCGCGGTCAGCCCACCCGGCCCGGCAGCGGAGGACGACGCCTGACCACCGCCTGCCCGGCGCGCTGACGGACGGGACTGTGGTGTGCGCGTATCTGAGAAGTGGGTTTTTGGGAGGGAGACCTCCAGGCGCTTGCCGCCGACCTCGACCACGATGGTCTCCCGCTCGGGCGCGGCCGCCGGCTCTGCGGCCGTGGCCGCGAAGGGCTCGACGCCGCTCCACTCGGTCTCGATCCAGCGGGTGTGGACGGTGAAGTCGGTGGCGAAGGCCGGATCGCGGACCACGGCCCGGTGGAAGGGCAGCACCGTCGCGATGCCCTCGACCACCGTCTCGTCCAGCACCCGGCGGGCGCGCTCGATGGCCTCCTCGCGGGTCGCACCGGTCACGATGATCTTGGCGAGCAGGGAGTCGAAGTTGCCGCCGATCACGTTGCCACGCTCCACGCCGGCATCGACCCGCACGCCGGGCCCGGACGGCCAGGTCAGGGCGGTCACCGTGCCGGGCGCGGGCAGGAAGTTGCGGCCCGGATCCTCGCCGTTGATGCGGAACTCGATCGAGTGGCCGCGCGGCACCGGGTCGTCGCTGATCTCCAGGTGCTCGCCGGACGCGATGCGGAACTGCCCGCGGACCAGGTCGATGCCGGCGGTCTCCTCGCTGACCGGGTGCTCGACCTGCAGCCGCGTGTTGACCTCGAGAAACGAGATCGTGCCGTCCTGCCCGACCAGGTATTCCACCGTGCCGGCGCCGTGATAACCCGCCTCCCGGCAGATCGCCTTGGCGCTCTCGTGGATCTGCGCGCGCTGCTCGTCGGTGAGGAACGGCGCGGGCGCCTCCTCGACCAGCTTCTGATGCCGGCGCTGCAGCGAACAGTCGCGGGTGCCGACCACCACCACGGTGCCGTGCGTGTCGGCCAGAACCTGCGCTTCGACGTGGCGTGGCCGGTCCAGATAACGCTCGACGAAGCACTCGCCACGACCGAACGCCGCCACCGCCTCGCGGGTCGCCGACTCGAACAGCGCCGGGATCTCCTCGATCGTGCGGGCCACCTTGAGCCCCCGGCCGCCGCCGCCGAACGCCGCCTTGATCGCCACCGGCAGCCCGTGCTCCTCGGCGAACGCCACGATCTCGTCCGCGCCGGCCACCGGCTCGGCGGTGCCGGGCACCAGTGGCGCGCCGGCGCGCTGGGCGATGTGCCGGGCGGTGACCTTGTCGCCCAGGTCGCGGATCGACTGCGGGGACGGGCCGATCCAGATCAACCCCGCGTCGATCACCGCCTGCGCGAAGTCGGCGTTTTCCGACAGGAAGCCATAACCCGGGTGCACGGCGTCGGCCCCGCTGCGGCTCGCGACGTCGAGCAGCTTGTCGATGCGCAGATAGGTGTCGGCCGCGGTCTCGCCCTGCAGCGAGAACGCCTCGTCGGCGAGCCTGGCGTGGGGCGCGTCGCGGTCACTCTCCGCATAGACGGCGACGCTGCTCAGGCCGGCGTCGCGGCAGGCTCGGATGACCCGGACGGCGATCTCCGCACGGTTGGCGATCAATACCTTGCGCACGGGACGAGCCTAGATGAGCCGGGCTCACAAGCGCTCGGACCCTGTGGATAACCTTTGGTCAAACTTGTCTATTAAACTCGTCGGCATGTCCGCGACCCGCATGATGATCCTGGGCCTGGTGCAGTGGATGCAGCCGGTGCACGGATATGACGTCCGCCGTGAGCTGCTGAGCTGGGACGCCGACAAGTGGGCCAACGTGCAGCCCGGCTCGATCTATCACGCCCTGCGCAAGCTGTCGCAGGAAGGGCTGCTGCGTGAGGTGGCGACCGAGCAGGTGGGCGCGCGGCCGGCCCGGACCACCTACGAGATCACCGCCAAGGGCGTGCACGAGTTCGACAGCCTGTTGCGGAGCAACTGGTGGACCCTCGCGACGCCGCCGGACCCGTTCATGGCCTCGTTCTGTTTCCTGCCGGCTCTGCCGCGCGACGAGGCCGCGGCGGCGCTGCGCAACCGGGCGGTCCAGCTGCAGGCCGGCGTCGAGCAGCTCAAGGCCTCGGCGTCGTCCGGCTGGATGAAGAACAAGCCGGTCTTCGTGAGCTGGATGTGGGAGCTGACCATCGAGCGCTCGGAGGCGGAGATCCGCTGGTGCGAGCGCATCGCCAAGCTGATCGAGGACGGCACTCCCTATATCGGGCCGGACTTCATGGCGGCCGAGGGCGCCCCGGAAGCGCCGAACGGATGGCACAAATAAGGCCGCACTAATCAAGTTTGACTAGTCCAACTTTAGTGGACTAGCCTCCTCGTGTCGTCACGAGGGGATTGATCATGATCGAAACGAGAGGGCTCACCAAGTCCTTCACGACCCGGCAGGGCCGCGAGAAAAAGGTTGTCGAGGCCGTGCGCGGCGTCGACCTGGATGTGGCCGAGGGCGAGATCTTCGGCTTCCTCGGCCCGAACGGGGCCGGCAAGACCACCACGCTGCGGATATTGGCCACGCTGATCGAGCCGGACGGCGGCAGCGCGACCATCGCGGGCGCCGACCTGCGGCGCGACCCCGGCGAGGTGCGTCGGCGCATCGGGTACGTGGCACAGGGCGGCAGCACCTGGGAGGAGTCGACGGCCCGTGAAGAGCTGGTCCTGCAGTCCCGTCTCTACGGGGTCGGCAAGGCGGCGGCGCTGGCCCGGGCCGCCGCCGTGCTGGACAGCTTCCAGCTCTCGGAATACGCCGACCGCAAGTGCAAGACCTATTCGGGTGGTCAGCGGCGCCGGGTCGACATCGCGCTCGGCATCATCCACGAGCCCAAGGTCGTCTTCCTGGACGAGCCCACCACCGGCCTCGACCCGCAGAGTCGTGCCCACATGTGGGACGAGGTGCGGCGGCTGCGCGACGAGGGCATGACCGTCTTCATCACCACGCACTACCTGGACGAGGCGGATGCGCTGTGCGACCGCATCTCCATCATGGATCACGGCGAGATCGTCGCCTCTGGTTCACCAGCTTCCCTCAAGCGCGACATCTCCGGCGACGTCGTCCGGGTCGGCACGACGTCGGTTGCCGCCGCCGCCGAGATTCTCGATGCCCAGCCGTTCGTCACCAAGCTCGAAACGCACCACGACAACGTGCGGCTCTATGTCGACGACGGCGCCACCGCCATCCCGTTGATCCTCCGCGCGCTCGACGGCGCGTCGGTCGAGCTCGGCACGATCGAGCTGCACCGGCCGAGCCTCGACGACGTGTTCCTCACCAAAACCGGCCGATCGCTGCGGGAGAGCTGAGCTGTGAAACTGGTCCGAGACACCTATCTGATCTTCGAGCGTCAGTTGCAGATGCTGCTGCGCAACCCGGTCTGGATCCTGGTCGGGGTCTTCCAGCCGGTGATGTACCTGCTGCTCTTCGCGCCGCTGCTCAAGCCGGCGCTGGGGGTCAGCACGAACGCCGAGGCCTACAAGATCTTCGTGCCCGGCCTGCTCGTGCTGCTGGCCATCTTCGGCGGCCTGTTTCAGGGCTTCGGTCTGATCGCCGAGTTGCGCGCCGGCGTGATCGAGCGATCCCGCGTCACCCCGGTCAGCCGGCTCGCCCTGCTGCTCGGCCGCTCGTTGCGCGACGTCGTCTCGCTGCTCTCCCAGGCGGTGATCATCACCTTGCTGGCGTTGCTCTTCGACCTGCGGGTGTTCATCGGGAACCTGCTGTTGGCCTTCTTGATGCTCGCGCTCATATCGCTAATGACGTCGGCAGTGAGCTATGGCGTTGCGTTGGCCGTGAAAAGCGAGGACGCGCTGGCGCCGCTGATGAACACGGTGGCCCAGCCGGTGCTGCTGCTGTCTGGCATTCTGCTGCCGCTGACCTATGCGCCGGGCTGGCTGCAGGGCATCGCCAACTGGAACCCGTTCTCATGGGCGGTGGACGGCACGAGGGCGCTGTTCAACGGTGATCTGGGCTCGCCGGACGTGTGGCAGGGCCTGACCATCATGGCGGTGCTGGCCGTGCTGGCGGTGTTCTGGGCGGCGCGGCTGTTCGCCCGCAGCGTGCGCTAACTCAGCTTGCGGGCCATCGTCACGCCGTCGCCGATCGGGACGATGACGAGCTCGACGCGCGGGTCGTTCGCGGCCACGGTGTTGAAGTCCACGACACCGTGGTCGCGCTCGTTCTGCGGGTCGAGGACGCGGCCGTACCAGAGCACGTTGTCGACCAGGATCAGGCCGCCAGGGCGCACCCGGGGGACGAGCTCGTTCCAGTAGTTCGCGTAGTTCTGCTTGTCCGCATCGATGAAGACCAGGTCGAGGTGCGGCTCCGCGGGCAGCTCGGTGATCAGCTCGACGGCCGGCCCGATGCGCAGCTCGATGCGATCGTCCACGCCGGCCCGTGCCCAGTAACGGCGGGCCACGTCGGTGAACTCGGTCGAGATGTCGAAACAGGTGAGCCGGCCCTTCTCGCCCATGCCGCGGGCGATGGCCAGCGAGGACAGACCGGTGAACGTGCCGATCTCGACGGCCCGCTGCGCGCCGGTGACGCTCGCCAGGATCTGCAGAAAGGTGGCCTGCTCGGGGGCGACCTGCATGCCCGCGGAGTCGGGCAGATTGCGCCGCGTCTCGACGATCAGGTCGGCGGTCACCTCATCGGCCGGGGTGCTGTGCGCGAGCAGATATTCGTGCAGTTCCGGGGTGAGTTGGAGCGGCTTGTAGGTCATCAATCTCTCCACAGCTGGGTGATGGAGACGTTGAGCTCGCCGAGCAGGCGACGCAACAGCGGCAGCGACAGACCGACGACGTTACCGGGATCGCCTTCGATGCGCTCCACAAAGGCCCCACCACGACCGTCGATGGTGAACGAGCCGGCCACGTGCAAAGGTTCCTCGGTGGCCACATAGGCGTCGATCTCGGCGTCGGTCAGATCGGCGAAGTGCACGACGGTGGTGCCCACGTCCTCGGCCTGGCGCCCGGTGACGAGGTCGGTCAGGTGGTGCCCGGTGTGCAGCACACCGGACCGCCCGCGCATCGCCTGCCACCGCTTGACCGCATCACCGGCGTCGGCCGGCTTCCCGAGAATCTCACCCTCGAACGCGAGCACGGAATCACACCCGAGCACGAGCACTCCCGGATCGGCCTGCATCCGAGCGGCGACGGTGCGAGCTTTCATCCGAGCCAGGGCAAGACTGAGCGTGTAGGCGTCCTCGGCCTCGACAACAGACTCGTCGACCCCGCTGACCAGCACGTCGGCATCAATGCCGGCGGCCTCGAGCAGAGCGCGGCGGGCCGGGCTGGCGGAGGCGAGAACCAGACGGTACGAGATGTCGGTCAGCACAGTCATGCACGCTACAAGCAGGTGGAGTCGCGAGCCGACGTCTGAGCTGTGTGTCTCCTAAAGGGCTTTTGCGGAGGGGGCTCAGGTGCGGCGCCGCCGCACGAGCAGGAAGGCGACCAGGGCTCCCAGCAGAACCACTCCACCGACGGTGCCGGCAACAACTGCAACTGTGTTGAGACCTTCGTCAGGAGAGGGCTCGGCGGCGGTGCCGGTGTCTTCTGGGGTGGGGGCGGAGTCGGGAGCCGGTGAGGCAGTTTCCTCGGTCCCTTCCAGGGGCGGCACATCAGCAGTCAGGGCCTTAACAATGTTAAGAACCCCAAAGCCACACTCTTTGTCCCGCCCAGGAGGCCCAATGTCTGTGGCGGTTTCGGTCAGCCGGCTGACAACCTGGGACGCGGTCAAATCGGGAAACTTGGACCGAACGAGCGCTGCCGCGCCGGAAACAATTGCGGCTGCTTCCGAGGTGCCGCGTCCTACGACGTAGTCGCTATTTCGGCCAGTTGTTTCTATTTCAACGCCCGGAGCGCAGATCTGGATAGCCTCACCTTCGAGGGAGAACGATGCGTGCTTCCCGGATCGGTCAGTCGCTCCGACAGCGAGGACTCCCGGCATGGATGCGGGATACCCGATCTGAATATCTGCTGGTCGGTTCCCTGCCGCAGCTACGACCACCACGTCGTTTAGCTTTGCTGCTTTGATTGCTTCATCGAGCGCAGCGGTGGGGCCGGTCCCCAGGGAAACATTAATTACGCGTGCGCCATTCTGTGCCGCCCATTCGATTCCTGGACTTACTTTATTTCCCGGGCCATCATTGCCTCTTGATATTTTGACCGGGATCGCCTTGGCTTCCGGCGCCATTCCCAGCACGCCGTCGCGCGATGTCCTGCCGTGGCCAACGATCAGTCCGGCCATCGCAGTGCCATGCCCGTCTTCGTCCGACTGCCCGACCGGAGACCCGCTCGATGCGAGATTGACTCCGGGCTCCAGGTTCCTTACGAGGTCTGGATGCCGTGCTATCCCAGAGTCAATGACAGCAATCGAAACACCTGATCCTTTAGTGATCGCGTGGACCTTCGGGATGTCGAGAGATTTCAGATACCACTGCTTATCGCGGAAGGAGTCCGCAAGAGCCGGACTGGGTGTTAGTGACGAAGTTAGGACAAAAAGTGAAAGAAGGGCGAGGGCTCGGAGTCTGAAAGGCGGCACTATGACAGCCCGATCGCGGGTCCAGGGTCCACTTTCGGCTCGTCAGGTGGAAGGAGGACGGGGCTCACGCCTTGGGCCGTCGCCCATGGGTTATCGGGATCCCACTTCTTTGTGGCTGTCGCGCTTTCTTCGACGTCAGAAGGACGGTTCCCAACCGTTCCGAATGGTTGCATAGGGGGGCGCCCGCCAGTCGCTCCCGGCCTTCCCTGCGCGTTCGGTGAGATGACACCGCCAACCGGGTTGACGGTTGAGGGCGGCCTGCCCACTCCGGTTTGACCGGTGCCGAGGCCGGGCCGGGCTCCGATCACACCACCCGATATTTGTCCGCGCACTCCCGCCGAAGGCGATCCGATCGGCTTACCTGTCCCGACTTGCGACGGCCGAGGAGGCGAGCCGCCGATCACTCCCGGTGCGATCGGTGCCACCGGCCCAATGGGGGTCGTCGGCCCTCCGAAAGTTGGAGGATTAATCGGGGGAGCGGATGGCGGCGCTAGTACCGGCGGCTGGGTTCCACCAAGCACGAGACCCGGCAACTTGCCGACTCCTGTGCCGGTTCCGGAGGGAGATGGCGCCCCAGTGGGCTGTCCTGCCAAGCGGCCACCAGAAGTTCCGCCGCCGGAGGATGAATCAGATCCATCCGGATAGAAAGGCACCGGTGGCGGAATGGGAGGCGCTTGATACTGATTTGCTGGATCGCTTTCGTAGTCACCGCGAAACCCCGAGTTGTAGGTGGCCGGTTGGCGGAGCTGGGATCGGGCCGTTACCAGCTCTGAGCTCAGGCCGCTCATCAGCTTTCGGGCCTGGGCCAGCAACTCTGCCTGACGGCCGTTCGCGACCGGATTCTTCACCGGGATGGCCGCCGTGCCCTTGCCCACCACGATCTGGGTCTGCTTGGCCTTCTCTTCCTGATAGGTGGCGATCAGGCCTTCGTTCGTCTGGTATTCGTTCACGATCCCCTCGAGGTCGCGCCTCGTGGCGCTCAGCGCCAGCGTCGCGCTGCTGAATGCGCTGTGGTTTGCCACCGCGGCGTCATAGGTGCGCTCAAGGTTGGTGATCAGGTCGTTGAGGCGCTGCACATAGGCCGCCGAGGCCTCGCTTCGGTCCGGTGGCCAGGCCGCCATCAG
Source organism: Actinoplanes sp. NPDC051388 (assembly GCF_055586225.1). NCBI lineage: Bacteria > Bacillati > Actinomycetota > Actinomycetes > Micromonosporales > Micromonosporaceae > Actinoplanes > Actinoplanes sp. NPDC051388. Next base: position 196,142 of record NZ_JBVJIP010000010.1, read on the forward strand.
GTTGTCGCGGTAGCTCCGCACCGCGGACAGGTGCTGCAGCGTCAGCTCGTAGGACTTTCGCCAGCCGGTCAGCATGGTCCAGTGCTCGGTGGTTTCCTGGTTACCCACCGTCAGCCACATGTCGATCATCGACATGCTCTGCCAGTCGGTGCCACCGCCGCCTCCGGCGTCCGCGCTAAGCATTGCTCGAACCCTCCGGTGCCTCCGCGGTCTTGAACGCCTGCTGGACGTCTGCCACCCGGGCTCGGGAGAACGCGTCGCTGCCCTCATATTCCTGACTGATGGTCTGCGCGGCGGTGGCGAAGCGGTTGGTGCCGTTGGCGAAGTTGTACACGTTCGTGTGGGTGGCGTCCTGGGCGAGCTGGTGCTCGGACATGAACCCGACCAGCTCGTTGAACGTGGCGGCCGGCGGGGGCAGCTTGGTCAGCATCGCCTCGGTCACGCCGGTGAGATGGGGCACGTAGTTGTCGAGCAGGTCGGACCGCAGCCTGGTGGCGAACTCCTCCATGGCCCTGAGGTCGGCCTCGATGTTGCCGAAGTTCGTCGACCCGTAGTCACGCAGCCACTCTGGGCCGCGATCTTCCTCTGGAATCATCGCCCCGAAACCTCCCCGAAGAACCGACCCGCCATCGGTGATCCACCGACATCCTTCGATGCCTCGCGAATCCACCGTGAGAGTAGTCGGTCACAGCGAGTCGATTCGACCCCTTCAGCGTGCCCTGTGGATAACCCCGGGAAGGCCGGAAGATCGCCAGGATCTGGGACGGTGCGCCGGCCGCGCGCTACTCGCCCAGGTCGACCAGGGCGTACGTGAATCGGCCTGCACGAATCCCTGAGCGGTCCGCCCGGCGACCACCGCGACCAAGGCAGCGAGCTCTTCGGCGGTCGGTGTGCCGCGGACGACGCTGACCAGGGGTTCCGCATCCATCGACCGAGCGTACGGCAATCCGGGCTGCCCACGGTGACACGCGTCCCACACTGCGTTGGTCAATTAGCTGTGCCTCGACATGACCGGGTATTTTCTGCGTGATGTCTACTTCCCCCCCGCTCGTAGTCGCTGACCGTTACCGGCTTGTCGCGCCGCTCGGTCAGGGCGGGATGGGTCGTGTCTGGCGGGCGACCGACGTGGTCCTGCACCGCGAGGTCGCCATCAAGGAGCTCGTGCCGCCTCCGGGGCTGACCCACGAGGAGCGGCAGGAGATGCGGGAGCGTTCGCTGCGCGAGGCGCGCGCGATCGCCCGGCTCAACAACATCAATGTGGTCCGCGTCTTCGACGTGCTGCGCACCGACGCCGACCCGTGGATCGTGATGGAGTACGTGCCCTCCAGCTCGCTGCAGGACCGGTTGGCCAACGACGGGCCCTACCCTGCCGTGCGTGCCGCGGAGATCGGCCTGGGGGTGCTCAACGCGCTGCGGGCCGCCCACCGCAACGGGGTCGTGCACCGCGACGTCAAGCCCGGCAACGTGCTGATCGGCGAGGACGGCCGGGTCGTGCTCACCGACTTCGGCCTGGCCACGTTGCCCGGCAACCCGGATGTGACGCGCACCGGCCTGGTGCTCGGCTCGCCGGCCTACATCGCACCCGAGCGCGCACGCGACGGCACCGCGGGGCCGGGCGCCGACCTGTGGTCGCTGGGCGCCACGCTCTATGCCGCGGTCGAGGGCTCGTCGCCGTTCGCGCGGCCGTCCGCGATCGCCACGCTGGCCGCGCTGGCCACCGAGAATCCGCCGCCGGCCCGCAACGCCGGCCCGCTCAAGCCGGTGCTCAACGGCCTGCTGCGCAAGGACCCGGCGCACCGGATCAACGCCGAGGAGGCCGAGCGCCTGCTGCTGCGGGCCACCGGCCGCCGGTCGCGCCTGACCTTCCCGATGAGCCCGACCATGCGTCGCCCGGGTGTCGGCCGCGAGCGTCCCGCGCCGCCGTCGACCCCGCCGGTCGTGCCGGGTGCGTCGGGCGCCGCGGGCTCCGCGCCGGTCGTTCCCGGCCCGCGCCCGCCGGTCACGCGTCCGCAGGGCGAGACGCCGAGTGGCCGGCCGGTCTTCGCGCCCGGCAAGGCCTCGGTCGGCCGCCCAGCCACGCAGGACAACCCCACCAAGATCGAAAACCCTTCTTCCGGTACGCGCTCCGGAGCGAAACCAGAAACATCGGGGCCGGACGGCCCACCGGTGGCACCGGGTTCCGGGTCGTCGAGCGCAAACGGCGCGCTGGCAAAGGGCACTCGGGGCGCCTACGGGGCGATCCCCGCCTCCGAGGTGTCCGCCCGAGCCCGGGCCGCGGCCCAGCCCGTGGCAAAGCCGGCTCCCGCGGAAACGGAGGCCGAAGCCGAGCGCCGCCTGGCCGCCGCCGCGGACGCCTACCTGGCCGCCCAGGAGGCCCGCCGCACCTCGGTGATCAAGCGCCCGGGCAGGTCCACCCCGGCCCCCGAGTCCCAGCCGGCTCCCGCCCCGCCCGCACCGGACAAAGCCACCAAGACCCAGGTCGTCCCCTCCCAGTCACCCCAGGCAACGGCACCCCCCACCAGAGTCCAGCCGAAGGCAACCGCAGCCCCGGCAACGGATTCCGAAGCCAGGACCACCCCGACAAAGGAATCCGAACCAACAACCCCGGCCGCCACCACAGCGCCCGCCGCAGGCACTGCCGGAGTCGCTGCTGACGCCGACGCCGAGGCCCCTGCCGGAGTCGGCGCTCAGTCAGGGGCTGCCGCTCAGTCCGGGGTCGGCAGTCAGTCCGGGGTTGGCGCTCAGTCCGGGGTTGGCGCTCAGTCCGGGGTTGGCACTCAGTCCGGAGTCGAGGCTCAGTCCGGGGTTGACGCTCAGAGCGGAGTCGGCAGTCAGTCCGGGGTTGGCGCCCCGGCTGAAGTCGAGGCTCAGTCCGGGGTTGACGCTCAGTCCGGGGTCGGCAGTCAGTCCGGGGTCGGCAGTCAGTCCGGGGTCGAGGCTCAGTCCGGAGTTGGCGCCCAGGCTGAAGCCGGCGCTCAGTCCCGGGATGACGCTCAGAGCGGAGTCGACGCTCATCGCGATCGCGGAGTCGGCGCTCAGGGCGGAGTCGAGGCTCAGGCCAGAGTTGGCGCCCAGGCTGACGCTGGCGCCCAGGCCAACGCTCAGGCCGAGGCTGGCGCCCAGGCCAACGCTCAGGCCGAGGCTGACGCCCAGGCCAACGCTCAGGCCCAGACCGCAGCCGCAGCGAAGCCCAAGGCCGGCACCGAGGCAAAGCTCGAAGCCACAGCCGAATCGCCAGCCGCCACCACTCCCACGGTCGAGGCCGAGTCCGAAGCAACCCGGGCCGAAACAGCGCCAGCAGCCGAGACAAACGAAGCTCCCACAGCCGCCGGGCCGAACGCACCCGCCGGGCCGAACGCACCCGCCGGGCCGAACGCACCCGCCGGGCCGAACGCACCCGCCGGGCCGAACGCACCCGCCGGGTCGGGCGCACCCGCCTGGTCGGGCGCACCGGCCGGGTCGAATACACCCGCCGGGTCGGACGCGCCGGCGGGGTCGAACACACTGGCCGGGTCGAACGCACCCGCCTGGCCGAATGCAGCCGCCGGATCGGATGCACCGGCGGGGTCGAACACACTGGCCGGGTCGAACGCACCCGCCGGGTCGGGCGCACCGGCCGGGTCGAATACACCCGCCGGGTCGGACGCGCCGGCCGGGTCGAACACACTGGCCGGGTCGAACACACCCGCCTGGCCGAATGCAGCCGCCGAGTCGAATGCGGCCGCCGCGCCGAGCGCAGCCGCCGCGCCGAACCCAACTGCCGCGTCCAAGACGGCTCCCGCAGCGGCTGAGTCGAACGCAGCCGCCGCAACGACCACCCCGGCACCTCAGCCCGAGGCCGCGGCAGCCCCTGCCGACCCCGAGGCACCCGCCACCGAAACGGCCGCCCCCGGCACCGCGTCCACAGCCGGCGGCCCGCTCACCGACGACGACACCACCACCCCGGCCGGAGCCACCGCACCCCCGTCCATCGACGCCGAGGCGCAACCGGCCGACGCCACGTCCAGTGGCACCCCCAAAAGGCCGGCCTCGGGCACGAGCAAGTCCGCCCGCAAGAAGACCCGCACCCGCGCCACCGCGGCAAAGGCAGCCGCGCCTCCGGCCGAAGCCCAGGAAGCGCCCACGACCGAGCCGTCCGAACAGGCCGAAGCGCACAAGACCGAGGCCAAGGCGGAACCGAAGCTCTCCGACACCAACGCCAAGATGGCCGCCGCCGACGTGGCAGCCGCCATCGACGCCACCACCGCCAAGGAGGAGAAGGCCGCCGCCCAGGCCGCCATCTCCCTCCCGGCGACACGCAAACCGGCGACCACCAAGCCGGCGAAGGCCGAGACCAAGGCAGAGACCAAGGCCACCACGGCGTCCCTCGCCGCCACCGACCCCAAGGGCGCTCAACCGGCGGACGGCGAGACCGCCGCCGGCACCGCGGTCATCGGCGTGCCTGCCGCGCGTACCAGTCAGACTCCTTCTTTTCCGCGGTCGAACCGTCCGGCCTGGCAGCCGATGACGGCCGCCCCGGTGACCCGCTCGCGGGGGCTCACCGTCTTCGGCGTCACGCTGACCCGTCGCCAGACCGTGATCGGCGTCGCCATCCTGGCCGCCGTCGTGCTGCTGCTCGGCATCCTGATCCCGGTGGCGTTCGCCGGCGGTGACGATGACGACAAGGGCAACGGTCAGCCAGGTGTGGTGCCGTCCGGCAACGTGGTCGCGCCGCCGACCGGCGCCGCCAGCCAGCCGCCCAGCGCGGCCCCGAGCACCGCCCCGACGACCCAGCCCAGCAGCGCGCCGCCGAAGACCAGCGCGGCGCCCCCGGCGAACCCGCTACCGGCCGGTTGGACGCTCTACAAGGACAAGGAGACCGGCTTCTCGGTGCCGTTGCCCAAGGGCTTCTCGGTGTCCAGGCGCACCGGCTCGGAGGTCTACTTCAAGGACAACGCCGGCAGCGGCCGCCTGCTGATCATCGACCAGCGGCCGGATCCGCAGCCCGATCCGGTGAAGGACTGGGAGAAGCAGGAGAAGGAGCGCCGCGGCAAGGTCTACCAGAACTACGAGCGGATCCGGATCGACGCGGTCAGCGGCTACTACCTGAGGGCTGCCGACTGGGAGTTCCTCTACCGGACCACGTCGGGCAACGACCAGCACGCCCAGAAGCGCGGCTTCGTCGTCAGCGCGAAGAAGGCATATGGGATCTCCTGGTACACGTCGCCGGAGGACTGGAATGCCAACAAATCTGCCCTAGAGGCCATCTACAAGGGGTTCAAACCCGCATAATCCGGCACACCATGCGTGAGTCGCGAATGAGTGGGGTACCAGACATCCACACGGATGGAGGTGCACCATGAATCGCCGACGACATGGCAGTAGGCCCACGATCGCATTGTGGATGCTCGTCGCCGTGATTGACGTGGCCCTGCTCGCCGCGGCTGCCGGTCCGCTGACGATGGCTCTGGTCGTCGCCGGTCTGGTGATCGTGACCGGCGCATTCGCCGGGATGCGGATGATCAACCGCCGCGAGCCCGCGAAGGCCGGCCGCCGCCGGGCCTGACCGCGTTCAGAAGAGTCTTAGGCTGATCGACTACGCTCCCTCGCTGTGTCGATCGACAACGTGAGCAGCATCTGGGACCAGCTCCTCGGGGCCCAGCCCGACCCGCCGCCCCTGCTCGTGCTGGTCACCGTGGCGATCGCGCTGCTGGCGGTGGCGGTGCGGCCGATCTGGCGGGTGGCGCGCAATGCCGTGACGATCGCCCACGAGGGCGGTCACGCGCTCGCCGCCCTGCTCACCGGTCGTCGCCTGCGCGGCATCCGGCTCGAGTTCGACACGTCGGGGCTGACGCTGTCGGCCGGCCGGCCGACCGGTCCGGGCATGATCTTCACGCTGATGGCGGGCTACATCGCGCCGTCGCTGGTCGGCCTGGCGGGCGCGTGGATCCTCGGCGGCAACCGGATCACGCTGCTGCTCTGGCTGGCGATCGTGCTCCTGCTGCTGATGCTGATCAACATCCGAAACGCGTTCGGTGTGGTCTCGCTGCTGGTCACCGGCGCGATCGTGTTCGGCATCTCCTGGCGCGGGTCCCCGGACGTGCAGGCCGCTTTCGCGTACGTCGGGGTGTGGTTCCTGCTGATCGGTGGCGTGCGCCCGGTCGGAGAGCTGCAGAAGTTGCGCCGCCGGGGGCGGATGCCCGAGTCCGACGCGGACCAGCTGGCGCGTCTCACCCACGTACCCGCGATCGCCTGGGTTTCGTTCTTTTATCTCGTCACGGTCGCGGTGCTGGTGATCGGCGCTTTCATGCTGGCCGGACAGTGGCTGCCGGAAGTGTCAGCGACCGGTTGACGAGGTCGGTGACGGCGCCGGCTCGGCCCTGCCCTGCACGTCCCGTGCGGTCCAGGTGATCAGCACGAACAGGATGCCGGCCGCGATCAGGATCCATCGGATCAGTTTGCCGAGGTTGGCCCAGTAGAGGGTGCGCGCCTTGGGCACGCCGTCCTTCGCGCCCTTCAGCACGACTCGCGCGGCGCGGAAACTGTTGTACACGTATCCCAGGCCGAACACCGCGATGCCCACCAGGATGGCGGTGATCAAGGACACCGAACTGGAAGTCATGCGCTCCAGAGTGCCGATGTGTGCACAACATGTCACTAGCCCGATCGGACCGGTTGATATTGACCGGTCACAGTGGGATGTTGCCGTGTTTCTTGGGCGGCAGGGTTTCCCGCTTCGTCCGCAACGTGCGCAACGCCCGGGTCACCTGGGCCCGGGTCTCGGACGGTGCGATGACCGCGTCCACATAGCCCCGCTCGGCCGCGATGTAGGGGTTGGCGAGCGTGTCCTCGTACTCCTTGACCAGCTCGGTGCGCGCGGCGGCCGGATCCTCGGCGGCGGCCAGCTCGCCGCGGTAGAGGATGTTCACGGCGCCCTGCGCACCCATCACGGCGATCTGCGCGGTCGGCCACGCGAAGTTCATGTCCGCGCCGAGATGCTTCGAGCCCATCACGTCATAGGCGCCGCCGTACGCCTTCCGGGTGATCACGGTGACCTTGGGGACGGTCGCCTCGGCGTACGCATAGATCAGTTTCGCGCCACGGCGGATGATCCCGTCCCACTCCTGGCCGGTGCCGGGCAGGAAACCGGGCACGTCCACGAAGGTCAGCACCGGCAGGTTGAACGCGTCGCAGGTGCGCACGAACCGCGCCGCCTTCTCGGACGCCGCGATGTCCAGCGTGCCGGCCAGGCTCATCGGCTGGTTCGCGACGATGCCGACCGGCCGCCCCTCGACCCGGCCGAAGCCGACCACGATGTTCTGCGCATAGAGCGGCTGCACCTCGAGGAAGTCCTCGACCACCGTCTCGATCACGGTCTTGATGTCGTAGGGCTGGTTGGCCGAGTCGGGGATCAGCGTGTCCAGCGCGAGGTCCGGCTCCAGCACGGCCGTCTCCTCGAACACCACCGGCTCGTCCAGGTTGTTGCTGGGCAGATAGGACAGCAGCGCCCGCACGTAGTCGATGGCGTCGTCCTCGTCGGTCGCCAGGTAGTGCGCGTTGCCGCTGCGGCTGTTGTGCGTGCGCGCGCCGCCGAGCTCCTCCATCTCCACGTCCTCGCCGGTCACCGTGCGGATCACGTCGGGGCCGGTGATGAACATGTGCGACGTCTGGTCGACCATCACGGTGAAGTCGGTGATCGCCGGGGAGTAGACCGCGCCGCCCGCGCACGGGCCCATGATCAGCGAGATCTGCGGGATGACGCCGCTGGCCCGTACGTTTCGGAAGAAGATGTCGGCATAGAGCCCGAGGGCGACCACCCCCTCCTGGATGCGTGCGCCGCCGGAGTCGTTGATGCCGATGATCGGGCAGCCGATCTTCATGGCCAGGTCGAGCACCTTCACGATCTTCTCGCCGAAGACCTCGCCCAGCGATCCGCCGAACACCGTGAAGTCCTGCGAGAACACGCACACCTGCCGGCCGTCGACGGTGCCGTGCCCGGTCACCACGCCGTCGCCGTAGGGCCGGTTCTTCTCCAGCCCGAACGCGGTGGACCGGTGCCGGGCCAGCCCGTCGAGCTCCACGAAGGACCCCTCGTCGAGCAGCAGGTCGATCCGCTCCCGGGCGGTCTTCTTGCCCCGGGCGTGCTGCTTCTCGACGGCGCGTGCCGAGCCCGCGTGCACCGCCTCGTCGGTGCGCCGCTCGAGGTCGGCGAGCTTGCCGGCCGTGGTGTGCACGTCGATCCGCTCTTCGCCCGTGCCGGGCGCATCCTGCTGGAGGGTCACCGGGTGATCGTATCCGCGGTTCCGGGACGATGTGACGGTAGCGTTTCGCACTTAATGCCCCATTCGTTGAAACCCCCGTGACCAACTGGATGACCGCGGCGGGCCTCGCGCTGATCGCCGGTGGGCTGGCCGTGCTGATCGGGTTCCGGCAGGTCCTGCTGGGTGGCGGGGGCGATCGCCGGGAGCGCCGCCGACCCGGGCGGCGAGCCGACTTCAGCGTGCCGGCCCAGATCCGGGCACGCCGCCGCCGCGAGTCGCTGGCCGCCGCCCCGGCTGTTGCAGATGACGACGATGTGGCCGGCTCTGAGCCCGAACACGCATCACCGGATGCGGATGCGCTCGAGGGCGCGGCGTTGTCCCCGGAGCCGGACAGCTCTGCGCACCTATACGCAACACCCGCGGCGGCCGGGGTGGATGAGGGCGAGCCGCTCGCCGTGGTCACGGCCTTTGCCGGCGATGCGGCGGAGGATGACGAGCCGCAGACCGGCACGCTGGCCAGCCTCGGTCTGGCCGCGGAAGAGATCGAGGCGGCTCCTCGGCCGTTCCGGGCCCGGGAGGGCGATCGGGTCGCCGGCTGGGTGCGGCCGGAATACGACGAGGAGCCGGCGGCCGGTGAGTACTGGACGCCGATTCCGGACGCGAGCTATGGCTGGCCGGTGCCGGTTGAGCGGTTGCCGCCGGTGCCTGCGTACCCTCCGCAGTCCGGGTTTGATCTCGAGCCCGTCGAAGAGGCGACGTCGGTGGTGCCGCAGTGGCCGCCGGCTCAGCCTTCCGAGCGCATCGAGTTGCCGCGAAGCTGGGCGTCGCGCAATGTGCAGGGCCGCAGCGGCGCGGAGAAGGAGCCGCGCCGACGGTCGGCGATGCGGCGGCGGGTTCCCACGCCGGATACCCAGACCCTGCCCGCCGTGAACGACTCCGAGACGCCGCCACGGAACCGGCCCCGCCCACGGCCGCGGCCGGCCCCGGCCGATCGCAGCAACGTCTACCGCAGCCGGCACGCAGCCGACCACGACTGACGACGCCATCAAGAGGGCGGGCCAGGGTGCAGGGCGGGCCAGGGTGCAGGGCGGGCCAGGGTGCAGGGCGGGCCAGGGTGCAGGGCGGGCCAGGATGCCAGGGCAGGGCAGGGCGGCCCGGGATGCCAGGACGGCGGAGGCTGCGGCGGCAGAGGGGGCCGCGGGGGCGAGGTCGGGAACCGTGCGGGCCGGGGGCCGGAGGACGCCGACGCGGGTCGTAGGCTGGGCTGATGCCCGCTTCGCCCTATGGAGATCTGGAGCGTCCGCCGCTCGGTCAGCGCAATCTCGAACGCGCCCTGATCGCCCCCGGCGGGCTCTGGCGCCGGCTCGACCTGCGGGCCGAAACCGGCTCCACCAACGCCGACGTCGCCGCCGCGGCCCGCTCCGGTGAGCCGGAGGGCCTGATCGTGGTCGCCGAGCAGCAGACCTCCGGCCGGGGCCGCCGCGACCGGCACTGGGTCTCGCCGCCGCGGGCCGGCCTCACCGTGAGCGTGCTGCTGCGGCCGGTCGACGTGCCCAGCAAGCATTGGGGGTGGCTTCCGCTGCTGGCCGGCGTCGCGCTGCGCGAGGCCGTGCATCGGATCACCGAGCTGGACGCCACCCTGAAGTGGCCCAACGACCTGCTCGTGCAGGACGCCAAGTGCGCGGGCATCCTGGCCGAGATGACCGGGGACGCCGTCGTGCTGGGCATCGGGCTCAACGTCACCACCCGGGTGGACGAGCTGCCGCCGGTGAACGCCACGTCGCTGCAGATCGCCGGCGCCAAGAGCACCGATCGCGAGCCGCTGCTCAAGGCGCTGCTGCGCGGGCTGGCGCAGTGGTATGCGGGCTGGCGGGACGCGGTCGGGGACGCCGAGATGTGTGGGCTGCTGGGCGCCTATCAGCAGGGGTCGTCGACGATCGGGCGGCAGGTGCGGGTCGAGCTGCCGGTGGGCGCGGACCTTACCGGCGAGGCCGTCGACGTGGACGCGGACGGCCGGTTGGTGATCCGATCGGCTGACGGTGAGCTGCACAGGGTCTCGGCGGGTGACGTGCGGCACGTACGCTGATCGCGTGGCTTTCCCGGACGACGTCCTGACCGCGGAGGAGGAGGTCGTCCTCCATCTGCACCCGCATGCCAAGGCTGCCGTGCGCCCGGTGCTGGTGCTGCTCTTCAGCCTGGCCGTGACGATCGTCGCCTGGGTGATGCTGCCGGACAACGACGGCGGTCGCATCGGCGTCGGTGCGGTCGGCGTCGCCGCGGGGCTGTTCGCGCTGATCCGGGGCGTCGGGCCGCTGCTCGTCTGGCGCTGCACGCACTATGTGTTCACCGACGAGCGGGTGCTGGTGCAGCATGGCGTGGTCGCGCGGGAGCGGCGGGACGTGCCGCTCAACCGCATCAACGACCACGCGATGAGCCAGTCGCTGCTGGACCGGATCTTCGGCTGCGGCACGCTGACCATCGACTCGATCGGCGACCAGGCGGTGGTGCTGTCCGCGGTGCCGCACGTGCAGGAGCGCCAGACGCTGCTCTATGAGCTCATCGAGACGGACCGCGAGCTGCGCCCCGAGGATGACGACGAGGAAGAGGACGAGCCGGAGGTGCCGCCACAGCGCGGCATCCGGCGTCTCCTGAAGCGGGGCTAGGTCCGCGGGGCGCGCTCTGTGGCCTCGAGCGCGGCCACCTCGGCGTCGAAGTCGTCGCGGTCCTCGTGGGTGCTCAGCTCGGCCAGGCCGGCCGCCACGTCGAGCTCCGCCATCGCGGCCTCGTGCCCGTCCACCGGCGGCTTGAGGAAGACGAAGGTGCGGTAGGCCCAGAACCGGAAGATCGTGGCGACCCCGGCGGCGAACAGCGTCACGCCCATGATCGTCCAGCGGTGGTCGGCCTCGTTGAGCCCGACGCCGTATTTCGCGATCGCCACCGAGCCGCTCTGGATCACCATGCCGACCAGGTTGAAGCCGAAGAACAGGGTGTATTCCCGTCGCAGCGCCGTCTTGGTGTGGTGCCGGTAGGTCCAGTAACGGTTCGCGAAATATGCCAGCGTGGTCGTCACGACGGTGGCGATGACGGTCGCCTTGACCGCGCCGATCGGCAGCGCAACGTAGGTGATCGCCAGATAGAGAGCGGTGTTCGCGGCACCGATCACACCGAACGCGAAAGCTTCGGGAGCGAGACGTCGCAGGCGGAGCGCCAGCGAGCGGGCTGAAGGCATTCGACAACCTTAAGGGGAAGAGGGAAGGGACGCTGCGCACGAAGGGGTGGGTGACAGCAGCGTCACATCCGCGGGACGGCCGCCTGATCGGACGGCGGCGACGAGGCCGGGGATCCGGGATCCCCGACGTCGTCGGCGGGAAACACGAACCTGCGGTACGACCAGAAGCGGAACAGAGTGCCCAGCCCGGTGCCGATGAGCTGCCCCGAGATGTTGTCCGCCAGTGGCGTCTGCAAGGCCGGCCAGATGTCGCCGAGCAGGTCGTGGCTGATCGTCAGGCAGGCCAGGCTGATGCCCAGGCCGACGCCGTTGATCACGAAGAACAGGGTGTATTGCCGGGCCATGTGCGTGTGCCTGCTGCGCCGCCAGGTCCAGAACCGGTTGCCCAGGAAGGCGACCGTGGTGGCGATCAGCATCGAGATGGTCTTGGCGACGCGGCTCTCGGTGCCGGTCTGCAACAGCACGTTGAAGACGGCGAGGTCGATCAGAAAGGCGATGCCGCCCACGGTGCCGAACTTGCCCACTTCGCGAACCAGCGCGGCGAGCCGCGCGCGCAGAGTCGGGGAGGTGTCGGACACGGCTACGACAGTACCTTCGGCCCTCACGCCCCGCTGTTTTCGTGAGCGAGTCTTAACACGTCGGCGCTGCATGGTCACGTTGGCGATACGGACGGTAGTGAACAACGTCCATGTCTGCCAGTTCCGCGACCTTTGACCGGCAGCCCGCACAGCATCCGAGGTGTGCGCGCACCCGGGCGCGGTCACGCGGTGCGAGCCGGCCGCGGACGTGCCCGCCGAGCCGCTCGCCGGTCCACCGGCAGTCCGGGTGGTCGGCCGGCGCCACGTGCTGCTGCAGATAGAGACGGCGCAGGCCCTCGCGGGCGCGGTGCGCGAGCACGGCCACCGCGTTCGGCGTCAGGCCCAGCCGGGGGGCGATCTCGGCCGGGCCGGCGCCCTCGATCTCGGTCATCCACAGCACGTCCCGCCAGCGGGCCGGCAGTTGGTGGAAGGCCTGGGCGGCATAGGTGCGCTCCAGCCGCTCCAGGGTCGGATCCAGGAACGGCTCGCCGGGGTCGTAACGGCTCAGGTCGTCGGTGAACTCGAGGCGGCGGTCGCGGCGGGCCCGGTGATAGCAGACATGCCGCAGCGTGGTGTGCAGATAGGCACGGAACGCGGCCAGCGGGCCACGGCCGGCACGGAGGGTGGCGAGCACCCGTGCGAAGGTCTCCGCCACCAGGTCGTCGGCCTCGGCGGGGTCCCGGGCCAGAGCGAAGGCCAGTTGGCGGGCCGAGGCACGGTGGCGCTGATAGAGAACGCCGTACGCCGCCGTGTCACCGGCCCGGACGGCCGTGAGCAGTTCGGTGTCGGAAGTCGTCATTCCTGCCCCCTGAGCCGATTAACTCCAGCTTAGGGTGTTTAGTCCGTTTTGTGAAAGGCGGCCGGACGGCCCCGGCGGTGTGCCCGAAAAAGCGATCCTGCGCGGAGTTGCAGCTTTGGGCGAAGGATCGGTCGTCAACGAGCACCAACGCCGAGGATTGTGCGGTTCTCCACAGGAGCCACCGATGAACTGAACGTGGATTCGGCTTAGGCTGACGTGACTCCAACGACTCAGGCCGGACCTCCGGCCTGCTCCGTCATTGGTCAAAGCCGACCGAGGGAGATCAACCGTGCACGATGCCCCGACCGCCCACAAACGACTCTTGAGCTGGATCGACGAGGTAGCCGCGCGAACCACCCCTGATCGAGTGGTGTGGTGCGACGGCTCGGATGCGGAATGGACCCGGCTCACCGACGAGCTGGTCGAGTCCGGTGCGCTGGTCCGGCTCGATCCGGCGAAGCGACCGAACTCCTTCTGGGCGCGCACCGACCCCGGCGACGTGGCCCGGGTCGAGGAGCGCACCTTCATCTGCTCGGCCGATCCGGCCGGCGCCGGCCCCACCAACAACTGGATGGCGCCGGACGAGATGAAGGCGACCATGTCGGAGCTCTACACCGGATGCATGCGCGGCCGCACGATGTACGTGGTGCCCTTCTGCATGGGCCCGCTGGACGCGCCGAACCCGATGTTCGGCGTCGAGCTCACCGACAGTCCCTATGTGGTGGCCTCGATGCGGATCATGACCCGGATGGGCACCGCGGTGCTCGAGGCGATGGGCGACGACGCGCCGTTCGTGCCGGCTCTGCACTCGGTCGGCGCCCCGCTCGGGCCGCAGGACGAGGACGTGCCGTGGCCGTGCAACGAGACGAAGTACATCTCGCACTTCCCGGAGACCCGCGAGATCTGGTCGTTCGGCTCGGGCTACGGCGGCAACTCGCTGCTCGGCAAGAAGTGCTACGCGTTGCGCATCGCCAGCGTGGCCGCCCGGGACGAGGGCTGGCTCGCCGAGCACATGCTGATCATGAAACTGACCTCGCCCGAGGGAGTGGTCAAGTACATCGCCGGCGCGTTCCCCTCGGCCTGCGGCAAGACCAACCTGGCGATGCTCGAGCCGACCCTGCCGGGCTGGAAGGTGGAGACGGTCGGCGACGACATCGCCTGGATGCGGTTCGGTGACGACGGCCGGCTGTGGGCCACCAACCCCGAGTTCGGCCTCTTCGGCGTGGCGCCGGGCACCGACTTCCACACCAACCCCAATGCGATGCGTACGCTCGCCCGCGGCAACTCGGTCTTCACCAACGTGGCGCTCACCGACGACGGGGACATCTGGTGGGAGGGCATGGGCGAACCGCCGGCGCACCTGACCGACTGGCGCGGCGACGACTGGACGCCCGACTCGGAGAGCCCGTCCAGCCACCCGAACAGCCGCTTCTGCACGCCGATCGAGCAGTGCCCGATCCTGGCTCCGGAATACGAGGACCCGCGCGGCGTGCCGATCGACGCGATCCTGTTCGGCGGCCGCCGCAAGACCACGATCCCGCTGGTCACCGAGGCACGCGACTGGACCCACGGGGTCTATCTGGGCGCCACCCTGTCGTCCGAGACCACCGCCGCGGCGGTCGGCAAGGTCGGCGTGGTGCGGCGCGACCCGATGGCGATGCTGCCGTTCATCGGCTACCACGCGGGCGACTACTTCCAGCACTGGCTGGACATGGCCAAGTCGGCCAGCGGCGACGAGGCCAAGCTGCCCAAGGTCTTCTATGTCAACTGGTTCCGGCGCGGCGACGACGGCCGGTTCCTGTGGCCCGGCTTCGGCGAGAACTCCCGCGTGCTCAAGTGGGTCGTCGAGCGCCTGGAGGGTCGCGGCGAGGCGGTGGAGACACCGATCGGCCACGTGCCGCCGGCGTCGGCGCTCGACCTGACCGGCCTGCCGACGCCGCTCGCCGACATCGAGGCCGCGCTGACCGTCGACCGGGCCGAGTGGGAGGCCGAGTTGCCGCAGGTCACCGAGTGGTTCGAGAAGTTCGGCGACAAGCTGCCGACGGTCCTGTGGTCCGAGTTGGACGCCCTGCGCTCGCGCCTGGGCGCCGACTGACGGTTCGCCACCCGCCTCGGATGGGTATCGGAGGCGGGTGGTGATCGATGCGGGGGTGCGCCGGCCGGCGGCGGTGCGGGTGCTCAAGGGCCTGCTCGTCGCCACGGCGGCGGCGACCGTCGTGGTCGAGGTCCTCAACTATCGGTACGCGCCGGAGCACGGGTTCGGGCTGGCCGTCCGCACCGGCTGGGCGCTGCTGCGTACCCTCGGTTGGCTGATCTTGATCTGGCATGTGAATCGGGGACGGGCCGGCGCCCGGCCGCTCGGGCTGATCCTCGCCGTCACGACGATCTTCGCGGTGGGCCGGCTCGTGGTGCCGCGGACCGGCACGCCGCCGCTGCCCGGACTGATCGGCTTCGCCGTGCTCACCGTGCTCTGCCTGGTGGCCGTCGTGCTGCTCTATCGGCATCCGGCGGTCACCGGGCACCTGGTGCGGCACGCGAACAAGCTGGTGGTCAGCCGCGAGGGCGTGAGCTGGCAGGAGAGCGCGCCGCGCCGGCCGGCGACGACCGGCTGGCTGATCACCGCGCGGGTGGCGGCCTTCACCTTCAGCCCGCTGATCCTGGTGCCGGCCCTGATCTCGGTCGGCGAGCTCGGCGACAAGCCGGAGTTCACGCTGGCCGTGATCTTCTGGTTCGCGGCCGGCATCGCAGCCAGCTATGCCGTGCTGCTGTGCACGTTCTTCCTGTTGCGCGGCAAACGGTTCGCCCGCACCGGGCTGATCTGGATCGGCCTCGGCGTGCTGATCATCGACCTGCCGCTGTGCTGGCTGCTGCTCGGCGTCGACGGCCTGATCCGCGACGGCGCGCCACTGCTCGCGGCCGTGCTGCTCACCTTCTATGCGCTGTGGCGCGGCAGCTCACACGCGGAAGGTGCCGACCAGCGTCTGTAGCTCGGTCGACATCCGGGCCAGTTCCTCGGCCGCGTGCTGGGTGTCGGCGACGCTCTCGGTGGTCACCCGGGTCGTGGTGGCCAGTGTGTCGATGCCGGTGGCGATGTCGCCGACGCTGTGCGCGGCCTCACCCACGCCGCGGTTCATCTCGCCGGTGGTGGCGGTCTGCTCCTCGACCGCCGCCGCGATCGTCGTCTGATAGTCGCTGATCTGCATGATCACCTCGTCGATCTCGCCGATCGCGGTGATCGCGGTGCCGGTGTCCGCCTGGATCGCGGTGACCCGGGCGCCGATGTCCTCGGTCGCCCGTGCGGTCTCCTGCGCCAGATCCTTCACCTCGGACGCGACCACCGCGAAGCCCTTGCCCGCGTCGCCCGCCCGGGCCGCCTCGATCGTCGCGTTCAACGCCAGCAGGTTGGTCTGCTCGGCGATCGAGGTGATCAGCTTGATCACGTTGCCGATCTCCGCCGACGACTCGCCGAGCTTGGTGACCGTCAGGTTGGTGGTCTGGGCCATCTCCACCGCCCGCCCGGCGACCTCGGCGGCCAGGTTCGCGTTCTGGGCGATCTCCCGGATCGACGCGCCCATCTCCTCCGCGCCGGCCGACACCATGTCGACGTTGCGGCGGATCTCCTCGGCGGCGGTCGCGATGCGGGTGGCCTGGTCGCTGGCCCGAGCCGCGCCGCCGGCGATCTGGGTGCTCGACGTGGAGAGCTGGCTCGCCGCGGTGGAGAGCGACTGCGACGCGGTGCCGAGCGCCTGCACCGTGCCGCGCATGCTGCCGGTGGCCCGGTTCAGCGAACCGGCCATGGTGCCCACCTCGTCCCTGGACCGCACCGCCACCGAGCCGGTGAGGTCGCCGTCGGCCAGCCGGGCCAGCGTCGCGTTGACCTGGCCCAGCGGCCGCACGATCGCCCGGATCGTGGCCCAGCCCAGCGCCACCGCGATCAGGAAACCCACCGCCAGGCAGGTCAGCACCAGCGTCCGGCTGCGGTGATAGCCGGCCGTGTTGGCTTCGGCCGTCTGTGCCGCCCCTTCCGACTCGAACGCCTCCAGGTCTTCGAACGCCTGGTTGACCGCTGCCACCGGCGCCGCCGCGTCGCCGTTGAACGTCCGCGAGAACGCCACGTCGTCGCTCGCCGTGGCGGCCGGGATCAGCTGATCGTCACGAATCCGGCCGAAGTCGGTCAGCCCCTGCTGAAGGCGGGCCAGCGGATCCTCCTGGGCGGCCGCCACGCCGAGCTCGCGATAGGCCGCGATCCCGCTGGTGACCAGGTCCGCCGAGGCCAGTGCCGCGGTGTGTTTCGCGGTCGTCTCGGCGGGGGTCGCCGCGATGGTGGACAGGGCCAGCGACAGGAGCTCGTCGTCGAAGGCGCCCTGGGTCTCCGTCAATGCCACCGACGACATCAGGTTGTCGCGGTAGATGCCCGTCGCACTGGTGTCCGCCTGGTCCAGGCTGACCAGCCCGAGCGTGGCGGCGACCGCGCCGGCGACGAGCGCGACGGTCAACGCGAGGATGATCTTGGCGCCAACGCGGAGGTCCGCGAACCAGCGGGTGACCTGATTCATGTCACCACTATCGGTCAGAGCACCGGGCAAAAGGGCGGTAATCGGAACCTTGCGGGGTTGGGCCCGGCGGCCCACGATGGCCCGATGAGCCGCTTCGACGTAGTCGTGGTCGGCGCGGGCCCGGCCGGCGCCGCGGCCGCGATCGCCGCCCGCCGTGCCGGCGCCGAGGTGCTGCTGCTGGACCGGGCCGGGTTTCCCCGGGACAAGCCGTGCGGCGACGGGATCGCGGCGGAGGCGGTGGACGTGCTGGCCGGACTCGGCGTGACCGGGGTGACCGACGGTTACCCGCCGATCGGGCGGCTGCGGCTGGTCGCGCCGGGCGGCGCCGCGGTGGCCCGGGCGCTGCCCCGGGCCGCGCACACCGTGCCGCGGCGGGTGTTCGACGCGCGGCTGGTGGCGGCGGCGCTCGAGCAGGGCGTGCGGATGCGCCGCCAGGCGGTGCGGTCGCTGGACGAGGAACCGTTGCGCTCGGCCGGCGTGGTGATCGGGGCGGACGGGGCCGGCTCGACGGTCCGGCGGCTGTGCGGGCATCGGCCCAACCCGTCCGGGCACCTGGCGATCGCGATCCGGGGCTATGCGCCGGCGGCCGGGGACGAGCAGGTCATCGTCACCACGACGGCGCGGTGGCCGGCGTACGCGTGGTCCTTCCCGATCGGGGACGGGACGGCGAACGTGGGGTATGGGGAGGTCCTTCGCGGGGTGGCGCTCAGCCGGGCGTACCTGGTGGGGCGGATGGACCGGATGCTCGGGGTGACCGGACCGGTGCGCCTGCGTGCCCACCACCTGCCGTTGTCCACCCACCGGCCGCCGCCGGCGCACGGCCGGGTGCTGCTCGCCGGCGACGCCCTCTCGCTGATCAACCCGCTGACCGGCGAGGGGATCTTCTATGCCGTGCTCTCCGGAGCGCTGGCCGGCGCGGCCGCGGCCGGCGCCGATCCGGCGGCGACCTATCGCCGGGCCCTGCGCGCCCGGCTCGGCCGGCACCTGCGGCACTCGGGCTTCGCGACGTTTCTCACCCGGCGCCCCGCGATGGTCGACGCGGCGGTCCGGGCGGCCGATCGGGATCAGGCGGTCTTCGACCGAATGACCGACCTGGGGCTGGGTGACGGAACATTCGACTTTCGCACGATCGGCCGGATCGGCCGCGAAGTGTGCCGCCGGACTTGAGCGCTGGCGCGAGATGGATAGTCTTTGGGGCGATGAATCTGCGGTCGCTGGTCTACTCGTTCTACGAGCGACGGCTCGCCGGAAAACTTGCCGGCAAGCCGGTGCCGCAACATGTCGGTGTCATGTGCGACGGCAACCGTCGCTGGGCCCGCGAGATGGGTTATGTCGACCCCAACGACGGCCATCGGGTCGGCGCGGCCCGCATCAAGGAGCTGCTCGCCTGGTGTGACCAGGCCGGCATCAAGCACGTCACGCTCTATCTGCTGGCCACCGACAACCTGCAGCGGCCGGCCGCCGAGCTCGACCCGCTGCTGCGGATCATCGAGGACCTGGCGACCGAGCTCGCCGAGGAGGGCAACCCCTGGCCGCTGCGCCTGGTCGGCGCGCTCGACGTGTTGCCCGCCACCACCGCGGCGGCGATGAAGGCCGCGCAGGAGCGCACCCAGGAGCGGGTCGGCGGCGTCGAGGTCAACCTGGCGGTGGGTTACGGCGGCCGGCGCGAGATCACCGATGCGGTGCGGTCGCTGCTGCACGAGCACGCGGCCACCGGCGGCACGCTCGAGGAACTGGCCGAGGTGCTCGACGTCGAGCACATCGCCGAGCACCTCTACACCCGCGGGCAGCCCGATCCCGACCTGGTCATCCGCACCAGCGGCGAGCAGCGGCTCTCCGGTTTCCTGCTGTGGCAGTCGGCGCACTCGGAGTTCTATTTCCACGACGCCAACTGGCCCGACTTCCGGCGCATCGACTTCCTGCGGGCGCTGCGGTCCTATGGCAACCGCCAGCGCCGCTACGGCGCCTAGAAGCTCCGCAGCCCGTCGGCCAAGAACTCGGCGACCTCGGTCGGTGACTCCAGGGTCAGGTCGGCGGCGCTGGACACCTCGGCGCCGGTCTCCGGGTTGGCCACCGCCACGCACATGCCGAAGAAGTGCGGATCCACCGCCTCGCGGGCCCGCAGCGCGTCGAACGCCTTGATGTCGCTCATGTCGTCGCCGAAGTACCACGCGCAGCCGGCCGACTTGACGCCCTCGCTGATCACCATGCCCTTGTCCTGGTCGACCGGCGGCTTCAGCTCGACCACCATGCGGCCGCCCTGGGTGCGCAGGCCGACCCGCTCGGCGTGCTCGTGCGCCCAGCTGCGCACCGTCTCGTTGAGCTGCGGCGCGGTGCGGTAGTGCAGGGCCACCGAGAGCCTCTTGTATTCCACCAGGATGGTGTCCGGCAGCTCGGCCCGGGCCCGCTCGGCGAGCTCGGCCATGGTCGGCACCCAGGGCAGTGCGGCCGGCTCGGTGACCACCTCGCCGTCGTGCCACACCTCCAGCCCATAGAGCCCGTAGAGGTCGACGCGGGCCAGCGACTCGAACCGCGAGCGCAGGAAGCTCACCGGACGCGCGGAGACGATCGCCACCCGGCTGACGACACCGGCCAGCTCGTCGAGCACGCCCAGCACGGCCGGAACCGGCTGGGAGGCGTCGGGGTCGTCCGTGACGGGAGACAGGACACCGTCGAAGTCGAAGAAGAAGGTGGTGTCCCTGGCGCGCTCAGCGGTGAAGCGCCAGGCATCGGCGGGAGTAGGCGGATGGATCGGTCGCGCTTCTGCCACGACCCTCAGACTACCCGCATCGGGCGGCAACTTCGGTACGCGAAGTTCTCCGCGTTCGCCGGACGGCGCGGCGTAAGGCTTTCCACTAGCCGCCGGGGCGGATGACCGCTAGCGTTTGAGCCATGGCAAGGGGTCAACCCTCGCCAGACGGCCGCCCGGACCTGCGACAGAGAGCGCCACGGGGCCCGCATCCCGACCCCGTGCATGAGATGGGCGCCGGAGGTGGCGGACCGCGGGCGGACCGGGTTGCACGCCCGCTGGAGCAGGCCTGTGACATCTCGCCGTAATGACGCCGGGGCCACAAATAGCCCGGCCGCCAACGTCTCCAGCACCTCGGCCACGCCGGCCCGCCGCAGGGCCCGCGATCGGCACGCAGACCAGGAACCCGCCCCCCGAGGGCGGGTTTTTGTGCTGGACACATCGGTCCTGCTGTCCGACCCGGCAGCGTTCTGCCGGTTCACCGACCACGAGGTGGTGGTGCCTCTCGTGGTGATCTCCGAACTGGAGGACAAGCGTCACCACCCGGAACTGGGCTGGTTCGCCCGGCAGTCGCTGCGCATGCTCGACGAGTTGCGCATCAAGCACGGCCGCCTGGACCAGCCGGTGCTCTGCAACGACGAGGGCGGCACCGTCCGGGTCGAGCTCAACCACGCCGACCAGAGCGCGCTGCCGCACGGCTTCCGCAACGACTCCAACGACACCCGGATCCTCTCCGTGGCGCTGGGTCTGGCCGCCGAGGGCCGCGACGTCACGCTGGTCAGCAAGGACATGCCGCTGCGGGTGAAGGCGGCCGCGGTCGGTCTCACCGCCGACGAATACCGGCACGGCCAGGCCAGCGACCCCACCTGGACCGGCATGGCCGACCTCAAGCTCGCCGAGGACGACGTGAGCCGACTCTATGCGGGTGAGGAGCTCGAGCTCGAGGAGGCGGACAACCTCCCCTGCCACACCGGTCTGGTCATCCACTCGTCCAAGGGATCGGCACTCGGCAGGGTCAACCCCGACAAGACCGTCAAACTCGTACGCGGGGACCGCGACGCGTTCGGCCTCCGTGGCCGCTCGGCGGAGCAGCGGGTGGCCCTCGACATCCTGATGGACGAGACGATCGGCATCGTGTCGCTGGGCGGCCGGGCGGGCACCGGCAAGTCCGCGCTGGCGTTGTGCGCGGGCCTCGAGGCGACGATGGAGCGCAACCGCCACAAGAAGGTGGTCGTGTTCCGCCCGCTCTATGCGGTCGGCGGCCAGGAGCTCGGCTATCTGCCGGGCAGCGAGGCCGAGAAGATGTCGCCGTGGGCGCAGGCGGTCTTCGACACCCTGGGCTCGGTGGTGCACGCCAACGTGATGGACGAGGTGATGGGCCGCGGCATGCTCGAGGTGCTGCCGCTGACCCACATCCGCGGCCGCAGCCTGCACGACGCGTTCGTGATCGTGGACGAGGCCCAGTCGCTGGAGCGCAACGTGCTCCTGACCGTGCTGTCCCGGATCGGTCAAGGGTCACGCGTTGTGCTCACCCATGACGTGGCGCAGCGGGACAACCTGCGGGTCGGCCGGCACGACGGTGTGACCGCCGTCATCGAGGCGCTCAAGGGGCACCCGATCTTCGCGCACGTGACCCTGACCCGTTCGGAGCGTTCGCCGATCGCCGAGGTGGTCACCGATCTGCTCGAGGAGATCCCCCTGTAGTGGCTCCCCGGGAGGGTGAATCTGACCGGTTTTGATGCGAAAGGCCATGTGAGCTAGTTCACAACAGCGTGCCGTCGTTTCACATCGACTTCACGTTGCGCCATGGTGTTCGGCGAGCGCCATCGCGTGGCCCACCCGATCGAGATCGATGTGGTGGCCACCGCCTCGATCGAAGCTGATCGAGGCGACGGCCCACCAGGGGTCGCGGTGCTCGCGGCACGGTCCGCCATCGGAGTAATTCTTCGGTGACTCTCCGTGTCGCGTCATTGCCCCCAACGAAGGGAACGCTTCGTGAATCGGCTCTGGAGCCGGGTCGGAGTTCGCGCCACCTCGGTCGGATTGCTCGTTCTGGGCATCGTCGGCGGGGTCTACCTCGGACAAGGCCGGGCAGTCCAGCAGCGGAGTGCCGAAACGCAACTCGTCGTCCAGGCGGACTCGGACGAGATGCAGCTGCTGAAGGAACGTCAAAGCCAGCACGCCGCCGCCCGCGCGTGGCAGCGTCAGGCCGAGGACGACGCGGCCGCCAAGGCTGCCGCCGAGGCCAAGGCCGCCGCCGGCCGGGCGCGCGCGCTGGAGAAGAAGGCGATCGCCAAGAAGGTCGCCGACAAGAAGGCCAAGGAGCAGCAGGCCAAGGAGTCGTCGACCTCCGGTTCGAGTGGCGCGGAAGTGCCGTTCACCGGTCCGATCCCGGCCTCCTGCAACGAGTTCACCGGCAACCGGGAGACCGGCTGCGCGCTGATGCTCGACGCCGGCTTCAAGATCGACCAATTCCCCTGCTTGAACAAGCTGTGGAACAAGGAGAGCAACTGGCGGACCAAGGCGGCGAACACCAGTTCCGGCGCCTACGGCATCCCCCAGGCGCTGCCGGGCAAGAAGATGGCCTCGGTCGCGAGTGACTGGAAGACCAACCCGGCGACCCAGATCAAGTGGGGTCTCGGCTACATCGAGGGCCGCTACGGCTCGCCGTGCAAGGCCTGGTCGCATTCGCAGAGTGTGGGCTGGTACTAGCCGGAACGTCGGAAGAGACGGGCACGCGCTCCGGCGCGTACCCGTCTCTTTTCGTGTGGTAGTGATCAAATGTCCGCATGGTCCGGAAAGCCGTTTCCATCCTTGTCCTCGTTCTGACGCTGATCGGCGCCGCGCCGGCCGGGGCCGTCGCCCCCGCCCGTGACGTGGTCGGTGGCGAGCTCGCGCCGGACGGGAGGTTCCCCTGGATGGTGCGGCTCTCGATGGGCTGTGGCGGCGCGCTGACGGCCCCGCGGGTGGTGCTCACCGCCGGGCACTGCGTGCGTGGCTCCGGACCGGAGACCGGCATCAAGGTCGTCGCGGGTGTGACGGATCTCAAGTCGTCCCATGCGGTGACCGCCCGCTCGGTGTCGGTGATCCGGGCCGCCGGCTTCGTCAAGGAGACCCGCGGCGACGACTGGGCGCTGATCAAATTGGACCGCGCGCTCGACCTGCCCACCCTCGACCTCACCGGCGGCAACCCCGCCAAGGGCACGTTCACCGTGCTGGGCTGGGGGCAGACCAGCGAGACCGCCGAGGACCAGCAGCGCAAGCTCCGCTATGCGACGGTGCCCGCGGTGCCGGATGCGGTTTGTGCCAAGGCGTACAAGAAGGTGGGGGTGAAGCTCGTCGCCGACGAGTCGCTCTGCGCCGGGCGCACCGGCGTCGACACCTGCCAGGGCGACTCCGGCGGGCCGATGGTGGCCCGCAGCGGCGGGTCGTGGGTGCAGGTCGGCATCGTGAGCTGGGGGCTCGGCTGCGCCCGGGACGGCTACCCCGGCGTCTACACACAGGTGGGCACCTTCCGCAAGGCGATCAAGGCGGCCACCGGCAAGCTCAGCTGACTGCCAGGTTCCCCGGTGGCCTGACGTGCGTGCGCCTGCCACCATGGGATTCATGGCTATCGGGTGGGACCGCTCTGCGGACGACGTGGCGGTGACCAGGTTCGGCACCGTTCCGTTCTATGCGTCACTGGGCCGGGCCTTCGTGACGATGTGCGCGGTCATCCCGGTGCTGTTCCTGATCGAGGTGCTCGACATCGGCGCGCGCGGCCGGCTCGACCTGGCCGGCGGCATCATCCCGCACCACGTCGAGGGGCTCGACGGGGTGCTGTTCAGCCCGTTCCTGCACGCCGGGTGGGACCACCTCTATGGCAACGCGGTGCCGCTCATCCTGGTCGGCACGTTCGCGCTGGCCGGCGGCGCCAAGCGGTTCATCTGGTCGACCGCCCTGATCATGCTGATCAGCGGGCTGGGCGTCTGGTTCATCGGCAACCCGAACAGCGTCGTGGTCGGCGCCAGCGGCGTGATCTTCGGCTATCTCGGCCTGCTGGTGGCCCGCGGCTTCGTCGAGCGCAGCTGGTGGAACCTGGGCGTGGCCGCGTTCATCGGCCTCCTCTACTGGTACCAGCTCTACAACATCGTGCCGACCGACCAGCCGATCTCCTGGCAGGGCCACCTGCTCGGCCTGCTCGCCGGCGCCATCGCCGCGATCCTGTTCCGCCGCCGGAAGCCCCGCACCGAGACGCAGCCGCTGCTGGGCGGTGGCCCGCCGCTCTACGGCGCCTGAGTTCCACCGCTGGGCGGCCATCCGAGACTTCCTCGCGATCGTGGTGTGACCCGTGCCACGGATCGTGATCGGAGTGAATACACGGGGGAAGACCGCGATCGCGTGGCTCGGCCATCCAGCGACCGTCATCGCACTGCTGATCCTGGTGGTCAACGACCACATCCTCAAAGACCTGCACCCGGGCTTCGTCACCGGGAAGCTCAGCGACGCGGCCGGCCTGGTGCTGGCGCCACCGCTGCTCGCCCTCGTCGTGCGGCGGCCCGCCGCCGCGTTGTGGTCCATCGCGGTGGGCTTCACCCTGGTCAAATCCTCCGGGTACGCGGCGGAGCAGGCGTCCGCGGCCTGGAGCCTGGTGAACGGGCCGTCGGTGATCCGCGCCGACCTGACCGACCTCATCGCGTTGCCGTTCCTCGCCGTGGCGTGGTGGGCGTGCCGGTCGGCGGCGGCCCGGCCGGTCGCCTCCCGGTGGGTGCGCGCGCTGCGCATGGGGGTGCTGCTCCCGATGGCGCTGCTCGGCGTGGCCGCGACCAGCGCGCCGGCAGAACCGACCATGGCGACCAGGGTGGTGTCCACGCCGTCCACGATCTACCTGGTCTACCAGTCCTACAACGAGTACTGGGTGACCAGCGTCGACGACGGCGCGACCTGGGTCCGCGGGGCCGATGCGGAGCGCCCGATCGATCCGTCCGCGCCGGTCTACGGCAGCCCGGCGCCGTCGCCCTCGGTTTCCGCGCCTCCTGCGCCGCCGCGGGCCGAACCGGTCTCGAAGTCGTGCTCGGTTTCCGACCCGAAGGCCTGCTATCGCGTCGTGCCGGGCGCGCTCGGGGTGGAGCGCAGCGCGGACGGCGGCGCCACCTGGGCGTCCGACTGGCGGGTCGCCGAGGACGACCGCCGCAAGCTGGCCCGGCACTACTACGGACTGGACGATGTGGACGCCGACCTGGTGAGCGTGGCGGTCGCCGTGCACGACCTGCCCGGCGGCGGCCACGTCGTGCTGACGGCGAACCGGCGGGACGGTTTCGCGATGCGTGACGCCGCGGGTGGGTGGACGCGGATCGGTTTCCCGCCGGACGGCACGACCGTGCCGGCCATCGGCGAGACCCGCGGCGAGGACCGCGCGTTCTTCGCCGGCGCGGTGGCGATCGTGGTCAGCCTGCTGATCGGTCTGGTGCTGTCGTCCGGCGCGGCGATGGCGGCCACCCGCGGCAACAACCGCATCAGCGCGTGGTGGCTGGCGCCGCCGCTGCTGCTCGCCGGCTCGGCGCTGCTGCTACTGCTGGACTTCCGGGCCCTGGCCCCGGACACCTTCATCTTCTATCCGTTCCTGCTGCTGAGCCCGCTGGTCGTGGTGGTCTGCGCGCTGGCCGTCGCGATCGGCGGCACGGTCGGCGTCGTCGCCAAGGGCCCGGACCGCCTGTCCTGGGCCCTGCGCCTCTGGACGACCGGCATGCTGACCGGCGCCGTCGGCGGCGTCCCCTGGCTCCTCCCGCTCCCGCCCTGGGCCCGGCTCACCGCGACCGCGGTGGCGTGCCTGGCCGGGCTGGCGATCGCCGCCATCTCCGCCCGCCAAATCCACCCCCACGATTCAAGCGCCACGACTTCCCCAATGCCCTACGCGGAGTGGCGCTCCTGAGGAATCCCCGAAAAGTGGTAGCCCGCGCGTGCATCCGCTGCCCGGATGCACGGCTGGGCTACCACTGTGGGTTCGGGCGGGCGCGCTTCTGCCGGCTGGGGTGCCCGCGGCCTCGCGGGCGTCAGCCCTGAGGGGTTGCGCGCAGCGCGGAGGGTGACCACGCACGCAGATGGAGGCCGAGCGTCAGCGAACCGACCTCCGCGGGAGCGACGGTCTGCACGCCGACGGACCTGGGCAAAGTCATGGATCTTGGGTTAGCGGAGGGCCCGCATTCTGGAGCAAATGGCGACGTCAGGGGATTTCGGGTTCGGTGAGTGGGGTGGCGGAGACCGTGGGGAGGTGGCCGTCGAAGTCGACGGCGGAGTAGAGGGCGAGCTTCTCGAGGCGGTGCCAGGAGTCGATGACCCGGATGGTGCCGCTCTTGGAGCGCATCACGATCGACTGGGTGTGTGCGCCGCCGGCTCGGTAGCGCACGCCCTTGAGCAGGTCGCCCGAGGTTACGCCGGTGGCCACGAAGAAGCAGTTGTCGCCGGTGACCAGGTCGTCGGTGGTCAGCACGCGGTCGAGGTCGTGGCCGCCGGCGATCGCCTTCTCGCGCTCGGAGTCGTCCAGCGGCCACAGCTTCGCCTGGATCATGCCGCCCAGGCATTTGAGCGCGCAGGCCGCGGTGATGCCCTCCGGAGTGCCGCCGATGCCCATCAGCACGTCCACGTCCGACTCGCCCCGGGCCGCGGAGATGGCCCCGGCGATGTCGCCGTCGGAGATGAAGCGGATGTTCGCGCCCGCGTCGCGCACCTCCTTGACCAGCGCGGCGTGCCGGGGCCGGTCGAGGATGCAGACGGTGACGTCGGAGATGTTCGACTTCTTGGCCTTGGCGATCCGGCGCAGATTTTCGGTCGCGCCCGCGTTGATGTCGACGACGTCCGCGCAGTCCGGGCCGACGGCGATCTTCTCCATGTAGAAGACGGCGCTCGGGTCGAACATCGCGCCCCGCTCGGCCACCGCCAGCACCGCGACCGCGCCCGGCATGCCCTTGCTCATCAGCGTGGTGCCGTCCACCGGGTCGACCGCGACGTCCACCTCCGGCCCGGTGCCGTCGCCGACCTCCTCGCCGTTGAACAGCATCGGCGCGTTGTCCTTCTCGCCCTCGCCGATCACCACCACGCCGCGCATCTGGATCGAGTTGATCAGCTTGCGCATCGCGTCGACCGCGGCGCCGTCCCCGCCCTCCTTGTCACCGCGGCCGACCCAGCGGCCCGCGGCCATGGCCGCGGCCTCGGTCACGCGAACCAGATCGAGGGCGATGTTGCGGTCGAGATCCTGCGGTACGCGGGCACCGGGCATGAGAAGGCCTCCTCGCGACTCTGCGGGTGTGGATGTCCCGATCCTCACACGATCCGAGCCGCAAAGTCCCGTGCGCGCGACATGGTTAACAATGGTTGACGTGGAACCCGAAGCCAGGCCAGTCCCTGCCGAGCCCGCCCCCGTGGTGGTCGAGGGCGAGCAGAGTGATGCCGAGGCGGCGGCCAAGCCGGTGCGCCTCGGGCGGCGCGAGGGCCGCTCGCCGCGGGACATGGTGATGTCGCTGGCGATCCTGCTGATTCCGATCGCGCTGCTGCTGACCTTTTATCGGGTGGTGCTCAGCGGCGACGCGCCGGTCACCGTCGATCCGGCGGACACCATCCGGGAGGCACAGACGGCCGCGGTCTTCCCGGTGGCGGTGCCGGCCGGCCTCGGCGACGACTGGCACGTCACGTCCGCCACGTTCCGCCGGGCGCCGGAGGGCGCGTCGCTGCGGCTGGGTTATGTGGCGCCGGACGACGACGCCGCGCTCGTGGTGGAGAGCAACGTGCCGGCCGACCAGCTGCTCCCGGTCGAGCTGGGCAAGGACGCCACCCCCCGCGGCACCTTCCGGGACGGCGAGGTGGCGTGGCGCAGCTATCTGACGCGGCCCAACGAGACCGCGCTGGTGCTGACCGACCAGACCCGCACGATCATCGTGGTCGGCAACACCGACGAGAAGAACCTGCGGGCGCTCGCCGCCGCGCTCTCCTGAGGTCTATTCCTCGGCCCGGGCCGCGCGGGCCGCGTCGATGCGGGCCCGGGCGCCTTCGAGCCAGCGCTCGCAGACGTCGGCCAGCTTTTCGCCGCGCTCCCAGAGGGCCAGGGACTCCTCGAGGGAGCTGCCGCCGGTCTCCAGCCGCTCGACGACGCCGGCCAGCTCGGTGCGGGCCTGCTCGTAACTCAACTGCTTGTCGTCGGTCACTCGTGCTCTCCCACCGTCACTTGCAACTCGCCCTCGGAGAGGCGAACCCGTAGTCGGTCGTCGGTCTTGACCTCGTCGGCCGCGCGGACCACGTGGCCGTCGGCGCGCTGCACGATCGCATAACCCCGCTGGAGGGTGGATTTCGGCGACAGCGCGCGCAGCCGGGCGACGGTGTGGCCCAGGTCGTCGTCGGCGCGGCGGAGGCGGTGCTCGAGGCTGCGGACGGCGCGGTCGCGCAGCGCGGTCACGTCGGTGGCGCGCTGGTCGATCAGCAGCTCGGGCCGGGCCAGCGACGGCCGTGAGCGCCACGACTCGAGGCGGTGCCGCTCGCGGTCGAGCAGGGTGCGCACCGCGCGGTCGAGGCGGCGGCGGGCCGACTCGATCAGCTGCAGCTCCTCGGCCAGGTCGGGGACGATGCGCTTGGCCGCGTCGGTGGGGGTGGAGGCGCGGGCGTCGGCCACATAATCGATCAGCGGCGCGTCGGTCTCGTGGCCGATCGCGCTGACCACCGGGGTGCGCGCCGCGAACACCGCCCGGCAGAGCGCCTCGTCGGAGAACGGCAGCAGGTCCTCGACGCTGCCGCCGCCGCGGGCCACCACGATGACGTCGATCGTGTCGTCGTTGTCGAGCACCTTGAGCGCGTCGATGATCTGCGGCACCGCGGTCGGGCCCTGGACCGGCACGTTGATCACCCGGAAGTCGACGGCCGGCCAGCGCCGGCGCGTGTTCATCAGCACGTCGCGCTCGGCGGCCGAGGCGCGGCCGGTGATCAGGCCGATGCGCTGCGGCAGGAACGGCAGCCGGCGCTTGCGCTCGCGGGCGAACAGGCCCTCGGCGCCGAGCAGCTTTTTCAGCTTTTCCAGCCGGGCCAGCAGCTCGCCGAGCCCGACCTGGCGGATCTCGTCGGCGCGCAGGCTGAGCGTGCCGCGGGCCGGATAGAACTCCGGCTTGGCGTGCAGCGTGACGCGGGCGCCCTCGGACAGCTCGGGCGCGCCGGTGTCGAGCACGTCGCGATGCGCGGTCACGGTGAGGCTGAGGTCGGCGGACGGATCACGCAGCGTCAGGAACACCACCGTCGACCCGGGACGGCGGCTGATCTGGGCGACCTGGCCGTCGACCCAGACCCAGCCGAGCTTGGCCACCCAGGCGCCGAGCTTCTGACTCACCACGCGCACCGGCCACGGCTCGTCGGCGGAGCTCCGCGGCTCGGGGGGTTTGGCGTCCGGCTGGGTCACCACGACAGCGTACGGAAGTGGTGTGACAGAGCGGCTGCGGCATACTCGTTCGATGGCTGACGCGGCGGACGAAGATCAGGACCTGGCGGAGCCCGAACCCGCGGTCGACGAGCGCCGGGCCGGTCGGTTCTGGGCCGGGGTGCTGGGCGCGTTCAGCCTGGTCGGCGGCCTGACCTGGATGTTGCTCAACCTGCACGGGCCGCAGCCGGTGGTCGACCTCGGCGTCGGGGTGGTGCTGGCGGCCGGCGGGTTGATCCTGCTCATGCCGCATCGGATCAGCCTGCCGGTCAAGCTCACCTGGCTCACCGCCGTGGTCGTCGGGCTGGCCGGGAGCGCCGCCGGGCTGCTGTCCGGCACCGCCGAGGTGTGTTGCATGTATGCCGCCGTCGAGCAGCGTGGCTTCCCGTTCCAGTGGCTCAGCCGTGGTGGGGTGGCCGACGACCCGGCGACCGCCCAGCGGCTGGCCGACGCCGCCGCTTGGCACTGGGACGTTTCGACGCTGCTGGTGAACGTGCTGGTGTGGGCGTACGCCGGAATCGTGGTCGTTGCTCTGATCACCGGGCTGCGCCGGCGGCGGTAAGTCCGTTTCGCCCCATACGGCGGGTTCCCGGCGGGATACTCGGGCCGTGAGCAGCGTGGGAAACGCCGAGGTGGACGAGGACGACGACGAGTTCGACGAGGAGGCGCCCGGCCTCTGGGGTTCCTTCTTCACCGCCCTGCGGCTGATCGTCGGCTGGTTCTGCGTGGTGATCGGCGTGCTGAACCTGCTGGTCGAGGTGGATCGCACGACCGGCGAGCCGGACATGGCGTACGTCCTGTTCCACTCGATGCTCTTCGTCGGCGGTCTGGTGCTGCTCGCGGTCTCCTGGCTGGGCCGCGGCCCGGGCGTGCCGGGCTATGCCGTCGGCGGCCTGGTGGCGGTCGGCGGCCTGCTGATCAGCGGTTATCCGGTGAACAACACGGTCTGCTGCATGCCGGCCTTCGACGTGCGGCACGGCTGGCCGTTCACTTTCGTGGCCCGCGACGACGGCGCCGGTGCGGCCGCGCGCTGGCATGTCGACAGCCAGCACCTGCTGGCCGACCTGCTCTTCTGGGGGTACGCGGGCCTGCTCCTGCTCGTGGTCGTCGCCCTGATGCGCCGCGCGGCCGGCCCGCGGCCTCCCGTCGACGCTCCGGCCGCACTTGCCGGTGGCGCAACTCACGCTGAGCGGCGTGCCGTGGCTGAGCAGGAGCAACCGCAGGTCAGGGACGGCGCCTGAGGGCGGGCTCGACCGGCGGGACCTGCGTACCATGGCCGGGTGAGCGAATCTCGTAAGCGCGTGTTGCTGGCCAAGCCCCGGGGCTATTGCGCCGGCGTCGACCGGGCCGTGCAGACGGTCGAGGAGGCGCTGAAGCTCTATGGCGCCCCGGTTTATGTGCGCAAGCAGATCGTGCACAACAAGCATGTGGTGAGCACGCTCGAGGCGGCCGGGGCGATCTTCGTCGAGGAGAACGAAGAGGTGCCCGAGGGCTCGACCGTGGTGTTCTCCGCGCACGGGGTGGCGCCCGAGGTGCACGAGCAGGCCAGGGCGCGCAATCTCAAGGCGATCGACGCGACCTGCCCGCTGGTGACGAAGGTGCATCACGAGGCGAAAAGGTATGCGGCCGACGACTACGACATCCTGCTCATCGGGCACGAGGGGCACGAAGAGGTCGTCGGCACGGCCGGCGAGGCGCCCGCGCACATCCAGCTCGTCGACGGCCCGGACGGCGTCGACCAGGTGACCGTGCGCGACCCCGCCAAGGTGGTGTGGTTGTCGCAGACCACGCTGTCGGTCGACGAGACGATGGAGACGGTCGCGCGGCTGAAGACCAAGCTGCCGCTGCTGATGTCCCCGCCCAGCGACGACATCTGTTATGCCACGCAAAATCGCCAGCACGTGGTCAAGGAGATCGCGCCGG
This sequence comes from Actinoplanes sp. NPDC051388, assembly GCF_055586225.1. Taxonomy (NCBI): domain Bacteria; kingdom Bacillati; phylum Actinomycetota; class Actinomycetes; order Micromonosporales; family Micromonosporaceae; genus Actinoplanes; species Actinoplanes sp. NPDC051388. The sequence continues at coordinate 227,646 of NZ_JBVJIP010000010.1, forward strand.
ACTGCGACGTGGTGATCGTGGTCGGCTCGACGAACTCGTCCAACTCGGTGCGCCTGGTCGAGGTCGCGCTCGACGCCGGCGCGCGGGCCGGTCACCTGGTGGACTTCGCGTCCGAGATTCAGGACGAATGGCTCGAGGGCGCGACGACGGTCGGCGTGAGCTCCGGCGCCAGCGTCCCCGAGGACCTGGTCATGGAGGTGCTCGCCCACCTGGCCGAGCGCGGCTTCGGCGAGGTGACGGAATACACGACAGCCGAGGAGCGGCTCACCTTCTCGCTGCCGCAGGAGCTGCGCCGCGACATGAAGGCCGCCGCGGCCGCTAACCGCTGACCAGCTTCTCCAGCTCGCCGACCAGTGCCTCGGGCGGCGGCATCGCGGCGATCTCGGCTTTGACCTCGCCGGCGGCGGCGCGCAGGGCCGCGTCGGTGAGCAGCCGGGTGAGGTCGGCCGCGGTGATGGCCCTGGCCTCGACGGCCAGGCCCGCGCCACGCTGGGCGAGCAGCTCGGCGTTGTGCCTGCGGTCGCCGGCTCCGGGGGCGACCAATTGGGGTACGCCCGCGGCGAGCCCGCCCAGCACGCTGCCCGCGCCGCTGTGGTGCACGAACGCCGCCGCGAACGGAAGCGCCTGATCCAGCGGGATCCGATCGACGGCGCGCACGTTGGGTGGCAGCTCGCGGCCGGACGTGGCGGGCCGCACCAGCACGAACTCGGCGTCCACCGAGGCCGCCGCGGCCACCACGGCCGGCCCGGGGTCGCCGTCGTTCGGACCCTTGATCGTGCTGCGGCTCACCAGCACCCGCGGCCTCTCGCCCGCGGCGAGCAGCCAGCTCGGCACCTCGCCGCCGCCGGAGAACGGCACCGCCCGCATCGGCCGCACCACCGCGTTCGCGAGGGCGCCAGCGCCCGGGCGCGGCGGCTGCGACGGGCCCCGGCGGCCGGCGGCGGACGGATCCGGGCGCAGGGCAGCCAGGCTCGGCGGCGTCGCCGTGATGATCAGCTCCGGCGCCGGGATGGTGCGCGCCCGCATCGCCGAGCTCGTGGTCACCGCGGTGAAGAGGTCGGCCGCGGACCACAGCGTGTTTTCCTGCAGCACCGACGGCACGTCGATCCGGCCGGCCAGCACCGCCCCGGCCTCGCTCAGCGACTCGTAGACGATCAGGTCCGGGCGGATCTCGCCGGCCACCGCGGTCAGCGCCTCGACCATCGCCAGGTTGGCCCGGCCGAACAGCTCGCCGACCATGCCCAGCCCGGCGCGCCCGTGCATCTCCGCCCACGCGATCGCCGGGCGGCCCAGCGCGACCCGCATCGCGCTGCGCGGCAGGCTGAACCCGCGGCCGACGTCATGCGTCGTCAGACCGGCCGTGTCGACCGGAAAGCCGCCGCTCGCCACGTGCACCTCGTGCCCCGCCTCCCGGCATGCCCGCGCCAGCGGGACCAGCGGGAGGAGGTGTCCCTGCAGCGGGACAGAGACGAAGAGGATGCGCATGTCGGCGTTCTATCACAGGGTTTCTGTGTCGGCGCTGAGCTCGCGCGCCGGGCCTTCAGGTGTCGGCCGTCACGGCTGGTCGACCAGCTCGGGAGCCTGCGGCTGGCGCGGGGTGATCTCCACCTGCGCCGGGGTCTCGAGATCGCGGTCGGACACGCCCATCTCGGCGAGCTTGCGGGCGCTCACCAGCACGCGGGACTCGAGGGATCCGACCGCCTTGTTGTATGCCGTCACCGCCCCGCCGAGCGCCGCACCGAGCTTGCCGACGTGATCGCCCAGAGTGGACAGCCGGCCGTAGAGCTCGCGGGCCAGCCCGTGCACCGCCACCGCATTACGCGCCAGCGCCTCCTGCCGCCACGAATAGGCCACCGTGCGCAGCAGCGCCACCAGCGTGGCCGGGGTGGCGAGCACCACGTTGCGCCGGAACGCGTGCTCCATCAGCGTCGGGTCCCGCTGCAGCGCCGCGTCCAGGAAGGGATCGGCCGGCACGAACAGCACCACGAAGTCGGGAGTGGACTCGAACGCGGTCCAATATGCCTTCGCCGCCAGCTGGTCGACGTGCATGCGCAGGTGGCGGGCGTGCTGGTCGAGGTGGCCGTCGCGGGACTTCTCGTCGCGGGACTCCATCGCCGACAGATAGGCATCGAACGGCGCCTTGGCATCGACCACCAGCACCCGGCCGCCGTGCAGGCGGACCACCAGGTCGGGGCGCACCCCCTGCTCGTCGGTCGCCGCGGTGACCTGCTCGGCGAAGTCGCAATGGTCGAGCAGCCCGGCCGCCTCCACGATGCGGCGCAGCTGATGCTCGCCCCAGCGCCCGCGCACCTGCGGCGCCCGCAGCGCGGCCACCAGCTGGCGGGTCTCGGTGCGCAGCTCGCCGGAGACCGCGCCCATCGCCCGCACCTGCTCGCGCAACTCCGCATAGGCATCCACGCGCTCGTGCTCGAGCTCACCGATGCGCTGCTCGTAGTGCCGCAGGGCGTCGTGCAGCGGCGCCACCGCCCGGGACACCGCCTCCTGCGACTGCGCGGTCGCCTCATAAGACAAAGCCCGCATCGACTGCTCGAGCCGTGCCTCGCCGTCCTTGCCGGCCTGCAGCGTCGCCTCCAGCCGGGCGATGTCGGCCGCGGCCCGCAGCCGGGCGGCCAACCAGCCCAGCACCGCGCCCACCGCCAGGCAGATCACCACCACAGCCAGCGTCGAGAATGTCACGTAACGCACTGTGCCAGACGGGTACGACGGTTTCCGCGCGGGTACCTTGGAGACATGAAGGTGTTTCTGCTGCTCATCGTGCTTCTGATCGTGATCGGACTGGTGTTGGTCTGGCGGCGTGGCGCGGCCGGGCGGGAGCAGAACCGCCTCGACGACGCCCGAGCCGAGGCCCAGAGGTGGTACGAGCGCCTCGGCGGCCAGGTGCTGAACCTGCACAGCGACGACCCCGCCGCCCGGCAGGCGCTGGCCGACGCGGGCGAGCGCTACAACGCGGCCGGCGGCCAGTTGCAGCAGGCGAAGACGCCCCGACAGTTCGAGCTGGCCCGCGAGTCCGCGCTGGAGGGCCTGTCCTATGTGCGCGCCGCCCGCGTCGCGATGGGCCTCGACGCCGGCCCGGATCTGCCGCCGCTCGCCGCCGCGCAGGGCGCCGGGGCGCTCACCCGCGAGCGCGAGGTGGACGTGCAGGGCCAGCACTACAAGGCCGGGCCGCAGCCGGGCGCCGAGACGCCGTACTACTACCCGGGCGGGCGGGTGCAGGGTCGCCCGGTGCCGGCCGGCTGGTATTCGCAGCCGATCTGGCGCACCGCGCTGGGCGCCGGCGTCGGGGTGCTGGGCGGCATGCTGATCTTCGACGCGCTGCTCTCGCCGGGCTTCGGCGACATGGGCTACGGCGACGGGTTCCAGGACGCGGGCGGCGGCGATGCGGGCGGCAGCGACGCGGGTGGCTTCGATGGCGGCGACTTCGGCGGCGGCGATTTCGGGGGCGACTTCTAGAGCTCGGGATGCATGCGGCGGGCCAGCTCCCGCCGCAACGCCCGGGGGCCCGGCCACAGCTGGGTCAGGTCGGCGCTGAACGCCGTACCCGAATCGGTCTCCGCCATCGGCGGCCCACCCGGCCCGGCGTTCTCCACCGGATGGACCCGGTCGAGGTCGACCGGGGTGACCTCGAGCAGGGTGCGGGCGCCTACCCGGCGCACCACGACGTGTTCGATGTCCGCCCAGGCCAGCCAGACCGGATCGCTGCCCTGGGCGGCCAGCTCGAGGCCGGCCGCGGAGACCCGCACCCAGGTGCTCAGCGACGAGCGCGCGGAGAAGGCGAACGCGCCCGCCACCAGCACCCCGACCACGACCGCCTGCAACAGCGTGAGCCACCACGTGTCGTCCGTGTCGATCAGCAGGCCGACCAGGGGCGACACGATCACATAGGCCAGCACGATCACACCCACCATGGCCAGGAACGTGCGGGCCGGCGACGACCGGAACAGCACCGCGTCGTCCGCCGGCGCCGCCACCTCCTCGGGCTGGATAGACATGCCACCCATGGTGGTTGAAAAGCTCAGAAAGCGCAGGCGATCACCAGCGTGGGCGTGCGGTCCGGCAACCGGTCCAGCTTGGCGATCCGGCCGGCCGCCTTCAGGTCGCCCTCGATCAGGCCGAGCCGGTCCAGCAGCGCCGCCGGACCGAGCGCCTCGGCCAGCGGCACGTCCGCCTTCATCGACAGCTTGCGGTCCGACTTGGCCCGGCGGACCTGCCGCAGCGCGTCGCCGGCCAGGTCGAGCAGGGTCGCGTCGCCCTCCGGCGCGACCCGGCCGAGCTCATACTTCGTCGGCCAGGTCGAACGGTGCACCGAGCCGTACCGCCACCACGACCAGACCTCCTCGGTCACGAACGGCAGAAACGGCGCGAACAGCCGCAACTGCACGGACAACCCGGCGGCCAGCGCGGCCCGGGCCGAGTCGCCGGCCGGGCCCTGGGCGTAGGCCCGGTCCTTGACCAGCTCGATGTAGTCGTCGCAGAACGTCCAGAAGAACGTCTCGGTGGCCTGCAACGCGTCGGTGTGCTGATAGGCGTCGAACGCCACGGTGGCCGTGTCGGTCACCGCGGCCAGCCGGGCCAGCATCGCCCGGTCCAGCGGCTCGGTGACCGGCTGCCGCAGCGCGTCGGCCGCGCCCAGCCCGAGCGCGAACCGGGACGCGTTCAGCAGCTTGGTGGACAGCCGCCGCCCCACCTTGATCTGCGCCGGGTCGAAGGACAGATCGGTGCCCGGCCGGCCGTTCGCCGCCCAGTAGCGCACCGCGTCCGAGCCATTTTGCACCAGCAGGTCCATCGGCGTGACCACGTTGCCCTTGGACTTGGACATCTTCTTGCGGTCCGGGTCGAGGATCCAGCCGGAGAGCACCGCGGTCTTCCACGGCAGCACATCGTGCGCCAGGTGCGCCCGGACGATCGTGGCGAACAACCAGGTGCGGATGATCTCGTGCGCCTGCGGGCGCAGATCCATCGGGAACACCATGCCGAACAACTCGTCGTCGGACCCCCAGCCGCCGATGATCTGCGGCGTGAGCGACGAGGTGGCCCAGGTGTCCATCACGTCCGGATCGGCGGTGAAGCCGCCCGGCTGATCGCGCCGGGACTCGTCGAAGCCCGGCGGACACTCCGAAGAAGGGTCGACCGGCAGTGCGGATTGATCCGGCATGAGAAGCTCGGAGTGGTCCGGCTCGCCAGCGTTGTCGAGCCGGTACCAGATCGGGATGGGCACGCCGAAGAAGCGCTGCCGGCTGATCAGCCAGTCGCCGGTCAGCCCGTTCACCCAGTGCTCGTAACGGTGTTTCATGTGGTCCGGGATCCAGCGCAGCTCTCGCCCGCGATCCAGGAAGGCCGCCCGCAGCGAGTCGTCGCGACCGCCGTTGCGGATGAACCACTGCCGGCTGGCGACGATCTCCAGCGGCGAGTCGCCGTTCTCGTAGAACTTGACCGGGTGCATGATCGGGCGCGGCTCACCCAGCAGGTCGCCGGTCTCGGTGAGGATCCGCACGATCTCCCGGCGCGCGGCGTTGACGGTCAGCCCGGCGAACGGCTGATAGGCCGCCTCCGCGACCCCGTCGGGCCGGTCCGGCAGGAAGCGCCCGTCCCGGCCGATGACCACGCGGGCCGGCAGGCCGAGGTCGCGCCACCAGACGACGTCGGTCAGGTCGCCGAAGGTGCAGACCATGGCGATGCCGGTGCCCTTGTCCGGCTCGGCCATCGGATGCGCGCGGACCGGCACCTCGACGTCGAAGAATGGGGTGCGGACCGAGGTCAGCCCGGCGAATCGCTCGTCGGAGGGATGGTGGACCAGCGCGACGCAGGCCGGCAGCAGCTCCGGCCGGGTGGTGTCCACCTCGACCGGTCCGGCCGGGCCGTGGAAGCGCAGCCGGTGATAGGCGCCGGGCCGCTCGCGATCCTCCAACTCGGCCTGCGCCACCGCGGTGCGGAACCCGACGTCCCACAGCGTCGGCGCCTCGGCCGTATACGCCTCCCCGCGCGCCAGGTTGTCCAGGAACATGCGCTGCGACACGGCCTGCGCCCGGCGGCCGATCGTCGTGTAGGTCTGTCCCCAGTCGACGGACAGCCCGAGCCGCCGCCAGAGCGCCTCGAAGACCTTCTCGTCCTCGACCGTCATCCGCCCGCACAACTCGACGAAATTGCGCCGGGAGATGGCGATGGGAGGCTTCGCCGGCTTGGCCGGCGGCTCGAAGGACGGGTCGAAGGGCAGAGCCGGATCGCACCGCACGCCGTAGACGTTCTGCACCCGGCGCTCGGTGGGCAGGCCGTTGTCGTCCCAGCCCATCGGATAGAAGACCGTCTTGCCGCGCATCCGCTGGAACCGGGCGATCAGGTCGGTGTGCGTGAAGGAGAAGACGTGGCCCATGTGCAGCTCGCCGGAGACGGTCGGTGGCGGGGTGTCGATCGAGAACACCTGCGACCGCGTCGTGCCTACCCGGTCGAACCGGAACGTGCCGGTTTCCTCCCAGTGCGCGCCCCAGCGATCCTCGAGTCCATCGAGCGTGGGGCGGTCCGGCATCCGACCGCGTGCGGGCTCTTCCGTCATGGGCCTCAGGGTATGGCCGTGGGCGCCGGGCGTACCAGGAGATTTAGGGTCCTGTCATGTCCTTGAGCGTGGAACCTGATCATCCGGCGCTCCGCTGGACCGGTGCGGCCGAACTGGTCCGGGACGGCGACCGCTGGACGGCCTGGCGGCTGCCGCCGGACGACCTCGCCACCGCGCACGCGCCCGACCTGGTCCGCACCGCGCGCATGCCGGCCGGTGTGCACGTGGCGTTCCGCACCGCCGCGACCCGGCTGGAGATCGATTTGGAGTGCGATCCGGTGCGGGCGCCGCTGGACGTGCTGGTGGACGGCGAACTCGCCTATCGCGGCCTGGACGGCAGAGTCCCGCTGCCCGGGCGGGACGCGCTGGTCGAGGTGTGGCTGCCACAACTCGGCGTGCCAGATTCGGACCGCTGCGGCTGGACGCGCCGGTCACCGCGGCCCCGCCGGCCACCGGCCCGCGGTGGATCACCTATGGCAGCTCGATCACCCAGTGCAGCGCCGCCGCCGGCCCCACCGAGACGTGGCCGGCGCTGGTCGCCCGGGCCAACGGCTGGCAGCTGCGGTGCCTCGGCTTCGGCGGGCAGTGCCACCTCGACCCGGTGGCGATCCGGGCGATCCGCGACAGCCCGGCCGAGGTGATCTCGCTCTGCCTGGGTGTCAACGTGCACGGGCAGGGCAGCTTCAACCGGCGCACCTTCGCCGGCCAGGTCTCCGGCGCGATCCACACCATCCGCGAAGGTCACCCGGAGACGCCGATCGTGGTCGTCTCGCCGGTCGTCAGCCCGGGCCGCGAGCACACCACGAACCCGGCCGGTCTCACGCTCGCCGAGATCCGGGACGAGGTGGTCGCCGCGACCACCACCCGCCAACGCCGGGGAGACCCCGACCTGCACCTCGTCGACGGGCCGTCGATCCTCGGCCACGCGGACGCCCACCTGCTGCACGACGGCCTGCACCCGTCCGCCGAGGGCTACCGCGTGCTGGGCCAGCGCCTCGCGCCGGTGCTCAAAGCACTGGCGTCGCAGGCCCGCCCGCGCCCGCATCCGTGACGCCGGTGACTGCGCTGGTGACTCGCACGTTCACCACGGTGCGCCAGGTGAACGGCCCGTCCGGCATGCACCGCCCGGCAGCCTGCGCCGGCGGCTCGGAGAACAGCTTGTCGGCATTGGGCGCCGGGGCCGCCACCACGACCACCGCCGCGCGCTCCCCGTTATGCGTCAGCACCACGGCGCGCGGCACACACTGCGGGTGGTGGGCCACGACCAGCGACAACCGTCGCTCGTCGACCCGGTACTGCTCCACCGGCACCGCCTCGCCGCGGTCCACCCGCGCGTCCGCCGGCAACGGCTCGCCATCCTTCACCACCAGCGAGGTCTCGGCCTCGCGCAGCACAGCGTTGATCTGCCCGCCGAACGTCGTCGCCGCCGCCTCCACCGAGGTCGGTGGCGGCGGCGCCGGCTCGGCCAGCACCACCGGCAGCACGATGATCAGGGTGAGCCCGGCGACATAGCAGGCCGCGAGACCCTTCGACGGCCGCAGCCGCCGCCCGGCGTCCGGCGTGCCCATCGACGTGGCGATGAGCACGACCCGCAGCAGCAGCGCGCCGATCGCGATCATCCCGCCGAACGCGATCACCCGCAGCCACGGCAACCAGTCCGCGTGATAGGCCAGGAAGCCCAGCATCACCGCGACATAGACGGTCTCGCCACCCACCGCCAGGCTCAGCGCGCGGGCGTGCGGATCGCCCCGGAGGCGGGCCAGGCGGATGCCGCCCGCGATCACAACGCCGGCGATCACGATCAGCAGGAGACCTCTCACACCTCAGATCGTGATCGCCGCGCGCAAGTGCTCACTCGCCGTCGCTCTCTTCGAGTGCTCACCCGCCGTCGCTCTCTTCGAGTGCTCACTCGGCGTCGCTCTCTTCGGGTGCTCTCACTCGCCGTCGCTCCCTTCGAAGTCCAAGAGCCAGCGTTTCACCGGCAGACCCCAGCGGTAGCCGCCGAGCGACCCGTCCAGCCGCAACACCCGGTGACACGGCACGAACAGGGCCGCCGCGTTGCGCGCGCACGCCATGGCCGCGGCGCGCACCGCGATCGGGCGGCCGGCCAGCTCGGCGAAGCCCGTGTAGGTCACCGGCGAACCCGGCTTGAGGTCGCGCATGACCTGCCAGGCGTGCCCGATGAAGTCGCCGCCGCTGCGCTGCCGCACCGGCACCCGGTCGATCGCCGCGAGATCACCATCCAGATAGGACATCACCGCCCGGGTCACGTCGCCCACGTCCGGCATCGGCCGCGCGTCGTCGATCAACGACGGGTGGATCAGCGCGATCAGCTCGGCGGCCTCGGTGGTGAAACCGGAGGCGAGGACCGCGCCGTCATCGTCGACCATCGTGGTGAACGCGCCGGCGGGGGTGGCCATCGTCGCATAGCTCAACATCGTGTTCTCCTTCGTCGCGAGTGGAAGTCAGGGTGCCTTGTCCGGGCGGCCGGCGGTGGACGGGCTGTGGACAACCGTCTGCTGTGGATAACCGCGCCAGATCCGGATCAGTGCGTAAGCTCGCCAGGGCCGCCAGCGTTCGGCATGGCGCTGGAGGGCGGCGGGCGACTCGGGCAGACCGAGCGCCTTCGCGCCCCGCCGGACAGCCAGGTCGGTGGGCAGGAAGACGTCGGGGTCGCCGATCGCGCGCATCGCGATGTAACCGGCGGTCCAGGCGCCGATGCCGGGCAGTTCCTGGAGGCGGGCCACCGATTCGTCGCGGTCGGCGCCCGGTTCCAGGTCGAGCTTGCCGTCGGCGACCGCGTCGGCGAGCGCGCGGATGGTGGCGCGGCGGGCGGCCGGCATGCGGAAGGCGTCGTCCGGGAGGGCGGCGATGGCCGCCGCATCGGGAAATCCGGTCAGCGGCGAGCCCGGCGACAGTGAGGTGGCGGTGGGGGAGGGGGAGGGCCCGAAGGGCGCAGAATCGGTCGCCGGCGAAGTGAGTGCGATCAGGCGGGTCAACGTGGTCCGCGCCGACGCCACGCTCACCTGCTGGCCCACGATCGCGCGCAACGCCATCTCGAAGCCGTCGACCGCGCGTGGCACCCGTACCCCGGGCTCGGCTTCGACCAACGCGCTCAGCGCGGGGTCTTCGCCCAGCGTGCCGTCGACGGCGATCGGGTCCGCGTCCAGGTCGAAGAGCCGCCGGCAGCGGGCCACGGCGGGCGCCAGATCACGCACGTCGGTCAGCCGCAGCGAGGCGGAGACCCAGCGCCGGTCCGGCCGCAGCGTCACGGTCGCGCTCCCGTGCGGCAGGCGCAGACCCCTTCGGTACGTATCGGCCGACACCTCTTCCACACCCGGCAACGCGCGCATGGCCAGGAATTCGAGCAGCGCCGGAGCGTGCAGGGGCGCACGGAAGGCGAGTCGCAGCGTGATCGTGCCGGCTTCAGTGGTCGCCTTGGGCCGGCGTTCGCGGAGCTGGCCGGGCGGGCGGGCGTACACGTCGAGAATGGTGTCGTTGAATTGCCGCACGCTGCCGAAACCCGCCGCGAACGCGATCTCCGCGAGCCCGAGGTCGGTGGTCTCGATCAGGATCCGGGCGGTCTGCGCTCGCTGCGCGCGGGCGAGTGCCAGCGGTCCGGCGCCCAGCTCGGCGGAGAGCATGCGGTGCAGGTGCCGTTCGGTGTATCCGAGCCGGCTCGCCAGCCCGGGCACGCCCTCACGGTCGACCACGCCGTCGCCGATCAGCCGCATCGCGCGGCCCACCAGGTCGGCTCGCACGTCCCACTCCGGCGACCCGGGCGCGGCGTCCGGCCGGCAGCGGCGGCAGGCCCGGAAGCCGGCTCGTTGCGCCGCGGCCGCGCTGGGGTGGAACTCGACGTTCTCCCGCTTCGGCGTGACGGCCGGGCAGGACGGGCGGCAGTAGATGCCGGTGGTCCGGACGCAGGTGTAGAACCAGCCGTCGAACCGCTGGTCACGGCTGTCCACGGCCCGGTAGCACCGATCGAAGTCCAACTCCATGACACCGAGTCTGCGCCTTTGAGAGGGCCAGCCGCTGGCGGGATTCGGACATGGGCGTCGGGTGGTAGAACTGTGCGCATGGGTGGCTACGTCGATCTTCCCGGGCAGCGGGTCTATGTCGAGGAGCACGGCAGCGGGGAGCCGGTCTTCCTGCTGCACGGCGGCTTCGGCGGGGCACACGACTGGGGTGGCCAGGTGCCGGGGCTGGCCGAGGACTACCACGTGTTCGTGCCCGAGCGCCGCGGCCACGGGCGGTCGCCGGATGTGCCGGGGCCATATACGACACAGGTCATGGCCGAGGAGACCGCGGCGCTGATCACCACGCTCGCCCAGGGCCCGGCGCACGTGGTGGGCTGGAGCGACGGGGCATATGTCGCGGCCTACCTGGCGCTGCACATGCCCGAGGTGGTGCGCAGCTCGGTCTGGATCGGCCAGCCGCTCGCGGTCGCCGCCGAGACCGAGGCGGAGCGCGCGCTGCCGCACGATCCCGAGCTGGCCGGCTACTTCCGGGAGGCATTTGGGAAGACGTCGCCGGACGGGCCCGAGCACTTCGACGTGGTGTTCGAGAAGATCGTCACGATGTGGCGCAACCCGCTCGAGATGCCGATCGAGCAGCTCGCCACGATCCGGTCGCCGGTGCTGGTCATGCAGGGCGACGACGACGGCGTCAAGATCGACTGGAACCGGCGGCTGGTGGCGGCGCTGCCGCGCGGGCAGTTCGCCGTCGTGCCCGGCACCGGCCACGGCGCGCCGTTGCAGCGACCGCGCGTGGTGACCCGGATGATCCTCGACTTCCTCGCCGATCCGGAACCGGAGCGGTTCATCGCGCTGGGCTCCCTGCGCGACGCATAGCCGGCACGCCGCCACGTAGACTTACTCGACGTGAGTCTCACCATCGGCATCGTCGGCCTGCCCAACGTCGGCAAGAGCACCCTCTTCAACGCCCTGACCAAGAACGACGTGCTCGCCGCGAACTACCCGTTCGCGACCATCGAGCCCAACGTCGGCGTGGTCGGGCTGCCCGACGAGCGTCTGACGAAGCTGGCGGAGATGTTCTCCAGCGAGAAGACGATCCCCGCGCCGGTGTCGTTCGTCGACATCGCCGGCCTGGTCCGCGGCGCGTCCAAGGGGCAGGGCCGAGGCAACGCGTTCCTGGCGAACATCCGGGACGCCTCGGCGATCTGCCAGGTGGTGCGCGCGTTCTCCGATCCGAACGTGCTGCATGTGGACGGCAAGGTCTCGCCCGCCGACGACATCGAGACGATCAACACCGAGCTGATCCTGGCCGACCTGCAGACCGTGGAGAAGGCGCTGCCCCGGCTGCAGAAGGAAGCCAAGCTCAAGAAGGACAAGGCCGCGACGGTGGCCGCCGCCGAGGCCGCGTTCAAGCTGCTCAACGACGGTGTCACGCTGCATCAGGGCGCCGCCGGCGCCGGCATCGACGTGGGCCTGCTGAGCGAGCTGCACCTGCTCACCACCAAGCCTTTCCTGTACGTGTTCAACGTCGACGAGGCGGAGCTGAACAACGCCGCGTTCCTGGACGAGCTGCGCGCCCTGGTGGCGCCGGCCGACGCGGTGTTCATGGACGCGAAGATCGAGTCGGAGCTGATCGACCTGCCCGCCGACGAGGCGCAGGAGCTGCTCGAGTCGACCGGCCAGACCGAGCCGGGGCTGAACCAGCTGATCCGGGTGGGCTTCGAGACGCTGGGGCTGCAGACGTACCTGACGGCGGGTCCGAAGGAGTCGCGGGCCTGGGTGATCCCGAAGGACGCGACGGCGCCAGAGGCGGCGGGCGTGATCCACACCGACTTCCAGCGCGGCTTCATCAAGGCCGAGATCGTCAGCTACGACGACCTGATGGCGGCCGGCTCCATGGCAGCGGCCAAGGCCGCCGGCAAGGTCCGCATGGAGGGCAAGGACTACCCGATGAAGGACGGCGACGTCGTCGAGTTCCGCTTCAACGTGTAGTGATGTTCCGGTTCAACCTGTGGCGAAGATCGGCGCCCCGATCAGCTCTTGCGTCCAGGCACCAGCCCATCCAGATCGAGCTCGACCGCGAACGGTGTCGTCGTGCTCAGCTCGTGTCGATGGATTCCGGTCGGCACGTACGACCGCGTCGGTTCGTCGAGCTCATAGGCGTGGACCACCGGCGATCCGTTCTCGTCCTCGACGCGCCAGTAGTTCGCAATTCCGGCCTCCGCGTACTTTCGTAGCTTGACAGTCCGATCACGGTGCGCTGATTCCGGCGAGACCACCTCGATGACCAATAGCACCTGGTCAGGCGTGTAAAAGGTGCGATCTGGGTCGTAGTAGGGCGCCCTCGTGGCGAGGAGGTCAGGTTCCGGACGGTTCCGTTCGTCAAGCCGGATTGTCATCTCCCGCTCGACCTCGACGCTCGTCGGCGCCTGCTCAGAAAGAGCGAACAACAAAGCAGAGACAGCCCGGCCGTGCCAAGCCCGCTGGGGGGACATCATGAAGACGAGCGCTCCATCGATCAGCTCGGTGTGACGGGGGGCCTCGGGGAGATGGTCGAGGTCGTCGGCAAACCAACCCTCAAGGCGAGGCGGCCGCATCCACTCGGGCACCGCAGTCATGTCGTGAACCGTAGCATTTGAGAGTTGACTGCCTGACCTGCTGCTTTTGCCGTCCTGACGTTGCACGATGACGTCATCCGGTCGAGTTCCGCTTCAAGGTCTGACGCCGGCCTGGCTGGTCGCGGCCAGGAAGTCGTCCAGGATCGCGTTCAGGCGGGCCGGGGCGTGCACGTGTGGCCAATGGCCGGCGCCGCTCAGGTCGGCGCTGTGGATGCCTGGCGGCAGGCGGTCTAGTCGCAGCGGGATGTTGGCCCGGATCACCAGGGTGGGAACGCGCACCGCGGCCAGGGCGGCCGCGCCGTCGAAGGTGAACGTGTTGCGGGACATGCTGCGCGCGGCCGGTGGCGGGGTCGCGGCCAGGCGGTCGAGCACCTCGGCGCGCCAGGGCGCGGGGTCGTGCTCGGTGAAGGTGGCACTGAAGAAGCGTCGCAACAACCACAGTGGGAGGCGGGCCGCCGCCGCCCGCACGGCTGCGGGCAGTTGGACCGGGCTGTCCAGCACCACGATGCCGGCCAGCCCGTCCGGAGGCTGTCCCGCCAGGGCCAGCGCCACCATGCCGGCGGCGCTGTGCCCGAGCAGGACGAACTCGCCCAGGTTCGCGCGCCGGGCCAGCTCGACGACCCGATCCGCCTGGCCGGCGACGCTCAGATCCCCGTCCACGAACGGGTCCAGCGCGAGCACCCGGCGATCCCGGCCGAAGTGGGCGACCTGGGCGGCGAACTCGCCCTGCTGCCCGGCCAGGCCGGGCAGCAGCACCAGGCCCGTGCTCACGGGATGCGGGCGGTGATCAGCCAGGCGGCGGACGCGAAGGTCACGCCGTCGGGGCCTTCGTGGTCCCGCATCACCTGGTGCAGAGCAGGCACCCGGTCGGGGCCCGCGAGCATCCAGCCGAGCAGGCCGAGCACGAACTCCTGCGCCTCCTCGGCGTCGCGGCCGTAGACCATCGGCTCGGCGATCTCGGTGAGGCGTACCCCGGAGAAGCCGGCGCCCTCCAGTAGCGCGCGCACCGCGTCGGGGTCGCTCTGCGAGAAGGGCGCGGCCGCGGCCGGCGGCTCACTGTCGGCCAGCGCCCGGCTGAAGGCGCCGATCCACTCGTTGCGGGCGGCGGCTTGCCAGGTCAGCAGCACGAGACGGCCGCCGGGCCGCAGCGCCCGCGCGATGTTGGCGAACGCCGCCGCGGGGTCGCCGAAGAACATCGTGCCGGTGCGGCTGAGGGCCACGTCGAAGGCGCCCTCGTCGAACGGGTGGACCTGCGCGTCGGCCTGGATGAAACGGGCGTTGTCCTGGCCGGCGGCCAGCCCACGCGCCACCTCGATCATCTCGCCGGAGAGGTCGAGGCCGAGGGCGGAGCCGCGGTGCGCCAGCCGGGCCGCGTCGCGGGCCACCTGCCCGGTGCCGCAGCCGATGTCCAGCACCCGATCGCCGGGCTGGATCGCCGCGGCCGCCATGAAGGCCGGGTGATAGCGCTCCAGTGAACGATCGAAGCGCTCCGCGTTGGCCGCCCAATAGCCGCCCTCGGGTCCGTCCCAGGCGCCGGCCTGCGCCTCGTTGGTCGGGTCGATCGCCGTCGTCCTACTCGTCACCGCAATACTCCGATACTCTCGTTGGGAGTATCCAGCATCGTCCCAAGGGGAGTAAATGTCAACGACCACGACGTCGTACGCGATCCTGGGCCTGCTCGCCGTGCGCTCGTGGAGCACCTATGAGCTGACCCAGCAGATGAACCGCAGCCTGAGCCGGATGTGGCCGCGCGCCCAGAGCAAGCTCTACGAGGAGCCCAAGAAGCTGGTCGCGCTCGGCCTGGCCACGGCCACCGCGGAGCAGGTCGGCAAGCGCCCCCGCACGGTCTATGCCATCTCGCCCGAGGGCCGGGTGGCGCTCGCCCGCTGGCTGGCGGAGCCGGGCGACGGGCCGGTGCTGGAGTTCGAGCAGCTGGTGAAGCTCAGCTTCGCGGAGAACGCGACCCGCGCGGACGCCCTGCGCACGGTCGCCGCCGCCCGTGCCTGGGCTGAGCGGGCCAACGTCGAGAACCTGACCGCGGCCGCCGAATATGCCGCCGGCCAGGGTCCGTACCAGCATCGGGCGGCCCAGGGGATGCTGGCCGGCGCGTTCTTCACCGACTTCTATGCGATGGTGGCCCGCTGGGCGGACTGGGCCACCGAGCAGATCGAGGGGTGGCCCGACGATCCTGCCGAGGCGGTAGCCGACCCCGAGGCTCTGGCCGAGATCCTGCGCCGGGCCCAGTGGTGACCGTCCTGACCGCGCCGGAGCGCTCCGCCTCGCTGTCCGGGCCGGGCATCTTCCTGGCCGGCGGCATCACCCGGGTCGCCGACTGGCAGGCGGTCGCGATCGAACTGCTGAGCCCGTCCTGGCCGGTCATCTTCAACCCGCGTCGCGACGACTTCCCGATGGGCGACGACGTCGAGGGCGAGCGGCAGATCCGGTGGGAGTTCGACCATCTGGCGCGGGCCGACGCCATCCTCTTCTGGTTCTCGTTCGAGACGATGCAACCCATCTCGCTCTTCGAGCTCGGTCGCTGGGCGACCACGGACAAGCCGCTCACGGTCGGCGCCCATCCGGCGTACGCCCGCCGCTTCGACATCGTCCACCAGCTCGCCCTGATCCGCCCCGGCCTGCACGTCCACGACGACCTCGCCGCAGCCTGCGTGGCAGCAAGGCCTTGACGTATTCCCTTATGGGTATATGATTCAGGCATGGCACGAGCAGCAACCACCACCGACGCGTTCAACGCGGTGGCCGAGCCCCGGCGGCGACAGATCCTCGACCTTCTCGCCCAGCGCGAGATGCCGGTCAACGATCTCGTCGACCTCCTCGGCCTGGCCCAGCCGCAGGTCTCCAAACATCTGCGGGTGCTCCGGGAGGTGGATCTCGTGCGAGTCCGCGACGAAGGGCGGCAGCGGATGTATCGAGTGAATGCCGGACCGCTGAAACCGATCCACGAGTGGCTGGCCAAGTACGAGCAGGCCATGAACAAGCGGTTCGACCTGATGGACGCAGTGCTCGACGAGCTCAAGGAGGAAGACGATGGCAACGACGACTAGCGGCACGGCAAAGGTGACCCTGCCGGCCGACAACCAGATCCTGATCACCCGTGAGTTCAACGCGCCGCGGGCGCTGGTGTGGAAGGCCTACACCACGCCCGAGCTGGTCAAGCGCTGGTGGGCCGGTGACAAGGGCACGATGCGCAGCGTCGACATCGACCTGCGGGTCGGCGGCTCCTGGCGATACGTGATGGAGGCCGGCCCCGGCTTCGAGGTGGCCTTCCACGGGGAATACCGCAAGATCGAGGCGCCCGAGCTGCTGGTCAACACCGAGGCGTACGAGGGCATCCCGGACCCGGACGGGCACGCCGGCCTGGTCACCCTCACCTTCACCGAGAAGGACGGGCGCACGTTCATGGAGATGCTCTGCGAATACGTGGACCAGACCGACCGTGACGCGGTGATCGAGTCCGGCATGGAGGGCGGCATGCAGACTCAGATGGATCAGCTGGAGCTCATGGCGGTCTCCCTGGCCTGATCCGGCCGGCCGGCGCGCCCGGCGAGCAGCACGACGGCCACCGAGACGACGCTGGTGAAGGCGAGGACGGCCACGAAGGGCGTCCTCGCCACCGTCTGGAAGAGCAGTCCGGTGAGAGCCAGGGCGGTGCTTCCACCGACCGCATCGGTGATGCTCTTGGCCGACGTGTTGAAACCCGCACGACCTTCTTCCGAGTACGCGAGGACGAGCGTGCTCACCTGCGGATAGAGCGTGCCCATCCCGGCCCCGGCGAGGAACCAGCCGAGCGCGGCGATCGCCGGGTGCAGGTGCAGCGCGGCGGTCAGCAGCTCGGTGCCGGCGCCGGTGGCGAGCAGCGCTCCACCCGTACGCAGAGCGGTTGTGGGGGCCAGCCGATCGCCCAGCCGGGCGCGCATCGCCGCGGCCGCCGCCCACGAGATCGCGGCCGCGGTCAGCGTGATGCCGGAGAGCCAGGCGGGCAGGCCGTAGCCATCGTGCAGCAGCAGCGGCAGGTAGACCTCGGTGCCGAAGAACACCGCACCGGCCGTGCCGCCGAGCAGGACGGCCGCGGGCAGGCCGGGCCGCGCGCGATAGGTGCCCGGCGGGATCAGGCCCCGCGCGGCCAGACCGATCGACAGCAGGGCGATCGGCACGAGCGTCCAGGCCAGGCGCAGGTCCAGTTCGACCAGATAGCTGAGCGCCACCACCGCGACCGCCAGCACCGCCGCGGCGACCATCCGTCCCGGTTCGATCCCGCCGGTGCTCTCGTGATCGAGCCCGCGCAGGGCCGGCAGGATCATCGCGGTGGCCACCGCGACCAGGGCGACCACGCCGAGAAACACCCAGTGCCAGCTCAGCGACTCGGCGACCACACCGGCGGCGAACGGCCCGATCAGCGAGGGCACGACCCACGCGGAGGCCGTCGCCGCGAAGATCCGGATGTGCAGGTGGGCCGGATAGGCCTTCGCCACCAGCACGTAGAGCGCCACCGTGATGCCGCCGGCGCCGAGGCCCTGCAGGAAACGGCCGAGCACCAGCACGGACATCGCGGGCGCGAGACCGGCGACGGTCAGACCCAGCGCGAACAGGGCGATCGACGTGAGCAGGGGGCGGGCCGGGCCGACCCGATCCGCCCAGGAGCCGGAGACGACCATGCTGATCACGCTCGCCGCGAGCGTCGCCGAGAAGGCCAGCGAATAGAGCGCGCGGCCGTCCAGATCGGCGGCGACCACCGGCATGATCGTGGTGACCGCGAGGGACTCGAAGCCGGCCAGGAAGATCAGGCTCCAGGTGCCGGCCGTGGTCAACAGGTATGGCCTGGACAGGATGCCGGTCGCGGTCATGCGCGCACGCTATGACCTCGACCTTGGTTCAGGTCAAAGCGTTTTCTTCCGCTGCGCGTCCTTGGCCTCGTGGGCGGACAGCAGGCGGCCGGGCAGGCCGGCGGCGATGGTGAGCGCCGCCATCCGGATGGCGAGGCCGCGGTGCGGGTGCGCGTGACCCTTCCGCTCCAGCCGGGCCAGCCAGCGCTTCTCCAGCTGGCGGCGGCCGATCACGGTGCCCACGCTCAGCAGGCCGGCGCCGACCACCATGGCGATCCGGCGGCCGTCCATCGGTTGCGAACTGTCGTCCTGGTCGGCGCTGTCGGGCCGGCCGCCGACGACCTCGGGGCCCTCGCCCGGCACCCAGCTCACGCTGCGATCTCCCCTGGTGGTGCTGACCAGGCCGACCACGACGATGGCGCCGGCCGAGGCGGCTCGGAGAGCGCGGCGCTTGCCCGGCGGCAGCTCTCCGGCGGCGATCCAGACGGCGGTCAGCGCGCCCTGGCCGACGGTCGACGCGATGGCTCGGACGTAGGACATCCCCGCACAGTAAGCATTCGAGTCAATTCGACTTCGTCGTGGCGCCTTGACCCTCCGGTTGCCGGAGGGTGCAGAGTTCTTCCATGCCCGCCTCGATCACCATCGGTGAGTTCAGCCGGCTCACCCACCTGCCGGTCAAGACCCTGCACCACTATCACGACGTCGGCGTGCTCGTGCCCGCCGAGGTGGACCCGGTCACCGGTTACCGGCGTTATGCGCCGGAGCAGGTGGCCGCCGCCCATCTCGTGCGCCGGCTGCGCGACGTGCGGATGCCGCCGGCCGAGATCCGGTCGGTGCTGCTCGCCGATCCGAGCGGGCGCGACGCCGGCATCGCCGCGCACCTCGACCGGCTGCATCGCGAGCTGACCGAGACGGCGACCGCGGTGGCGTCACTGCGGTCGTTGATGGCGGGCGGGCCGTCGTCCACGCCGGTGTTCTTCCGCAACGAGCCCGACCGCACGGTCGTCGCCACCACGGCGGACCTCGAGCGCGACGGCATCGACGAGTTCTGCGCGACGGTGTTTCCGCGGCTCTACCAGGCGATCGGGCGGCTCGACGCGATTCCCGCCGGGCCGGGCGCCGCGCTCTACGCCCCGGGCTGGTTCGAGAACAGCCACGGCGAGGTGACGGCATATGTGCCGGTGAACACCGGACGCCCGGCCGAGGCGGCGGCCCGGGACGACCGGATCCGGCTCGCCACGATCCCGGGCGGCCGGTTCGCGGTGGCCCTGCACGCCGGGCCGTTCGACGAGCTCGACCTGACCTACGGCCTGCTCGGGCAGCACGTGCTGAAGGCCGGGATCGGTGCGGAGGCGCCGATCCGGGAGAACTACCTGGTCACTCCGGCCGACACCGCGGACGCGGCGCAGCTGCGCACCGAGATCCTCTGGCCGGTCCACTCCTGAATCCCGAAAGGTTCGTCATGCTCTCCATCGGTCACATCACCTTCGACTCCGAGCACCCCGATCAGCTGGCCGGCTTCTGGTCGCAGGTGCTGTCGCGCCCGGTCGACGAGGGTGCGAGTTCCTATTTCGCGACCATCGGGCTCAAATCCCGCCACGAGACGCCCGCGCTGATGTTCCTCAAGGTGCCGGAGGGCAAGCAGGCCAAGAACCGCGTGCACCTCGACCTGCACGGGCCGGACTGGCGGGCCGAGGCCGACCGCCTGATCGGGCTGGGCGCCACCAAGCTGTCCGAGCACGACGAGTACGGCACCGAGTGGATCACCTTCACCGACCCCGAGGGCAACGAGTTCGACCTCGGCAAGAGCTAGCTTTCGCAGCGGTCCCTGGTGCAGGACATCGCTTCCAGGGCCCTGGCCAGCGTGCACATGTCGAGATCGCCCAGGTGGTCGAGGACCCGGTGGCGCACGCTGGCCAGGTGGGTCGGCCAGGCGGCCTCCAGGCGGGCGAGTCCCCTGTCGGTGAGCACGGCCACCAGGCCACGGGCGTCCGACTCGCAGCGCAGCCGCTGCAGATGTCCCAGCGACTCGAGCTTGCCGGCCAGCCGGGTCATGCCACTCAGCGACATGTCACAGGCGGCGGCGAGCTCGCTCATCCGCAACCGGCGGCCCGCGGCCTCGGAGAGGTGTCGCAGGGCGGCGTATTCGCTCATCGACATTCGCTCGCCACGCTCGAGGTCGGCGTCGAGTGCGCGGGGGAGAACGACCATCAATCGGCCGAGGGCACGCACGACCGCCTCTTCTTCGCTGGTGAGGGGCTTGGCCGCCATGACGAAGATCCTACGTCCTTGACACCGCGCGGCCGGCGCCAATCCACTCCGGCCGAGTCTCCCGAGCCCGGCGGGTGCGTGGAACGCAGCGGCGGCGGAACGTCCTGCCCCGGCGGCTGACGCTATGGACATGCACTGTCGTCTATCGGTTGAGATGCTGCACGGATGACCGAACACGTGAGTCGTCGCTCCATTCTCGCCGGGGCCGGTGGCGGACTGCTGATGGTGGCGGCCGCGCCGGGCAGCGTCCGGGCGAGGTCGACCGCCACCGCCGGCGGCACCGCGCCCGGAGCCGCACGCGCCTCGGCGATCAGTCAGGGCACCACACTCGTCCATGCCGACCTGCACAATCACACCCTGATGTCGGACGGCGACGGTGACCCCGCGCTGGCCTTCGCGTCCATGCGGGACGCCGGGCTCGACGTGGCCGCGCTCACCGATCACGCCACGCTGTTCGGGATCGAGGGGCTGAGCCGCTCCGAGTGGAACCGCACCGCGCAGCTCGCCGACGCGGCCGACGAACCGGGCGTCTACACCGCCATCCGCGGCTTCGAGTGGTCGCACCCGCTGCTCGGGCACGTCAACGTCTGGGGAACCGGCGACTTCACCGATCTCGGGCGGGCGAGCAGCATGGGACGGCTGTTCGACTGGATCGGCGGCACCGCGGGGATCGGCGGGTTCAACCATCCGGGGCGCGAGGTGCTGAGGTTCAACGACTTCTCGTACGACGGGCGGCTGCGTGAGCAGATGGTCGGCATGGAGATGTTCAACCGCACCGACGACTACCTCTTCGACGGGTGGCCGGGGCAGAGTTCGCCGCTCAACGCCTGCCTGAACGCGGGATGGCGCACCGGGCTGACCGGAGTCACCGACGAGCACGGCACCGACTGGGGTTTCCCGGAGGGCAAGGGGCGCACCGGGCTCTGGGTCGCCGAGAACACCCGCAACGGCGTGTTCGAGGCGATGCGGGCGCGGCGGTTCTTCGCCACCCGGGTCAGCGGGCTGCGGCTGGACGCGACCGCGGCCGGCGTGCGGATGGGCGGAAGCCTGCCGTTCGCCGCCGGCGACGTGACCTTCTCGGTCGATCTCGATCGCGGGCCGGACTGGGTCGGCAAGCCGTTGCACATCCAGGTGTTGCGGCCCGGCACCCGGGCGCCCGATGTGGCCGACGTGATCGCCACCGAGGCGGGCCGGACCACGACGTTCACCGTGCCGCTGGACGCGGTGGACGGATCATGGGTGACGTTGCGGATCTCCGACCCGACGCAGGTGAATCCCTCGCCCGGGCCGGCCGGGCACCCCTGCAACGACTGGGGTGTCGCCTATTCCAGCCCGTGGTGGCTCACCACCTGATCGGGGTGGGGGCCCGGCGCAACGGACGGGTCGGGCGTTGGTAACGCGGATGGCGGTCGGCCTTTCGGGGGACCGGATCGCTGCTTGCGTCCGGGCGGTGAGGCTGCACAATGCTCAGGTGCAAAACCAGACAACTAGTGACTCTTGGCAGCAATTGCTTGAAATGCCACGAAAGTCTTGGTGGGCTCGGCTGCCGTTCGGGGTTCGGATGGCGGCCGGGGCCAGTGCCGTGCTGGTGGTGATCGGGGGCGGGACCGCGGCGGTCGCGGCGCTCACCGAGGACGACACGCGGATCGTGACGGCTGTGGGAAGCGACCGGCAGGTGATCGCCGCGGCGCCGCCGACGGATGCTGCCGCCGGGGCGGCGGTGCCACGGCCGCCGGCCGCCGATGCCGGGCTGGGCGCGCAGCCCGCCGTCGAGGAGGAGCTCCGGCCGGATGCCGGGGAGGCGGATCGGACTGCCACGCGTACCCCTCGCAAGGAGCCGGTGGAGCAGGAACCGCAGGTCGCGGCGCCGCGGGTGATCGACGCCAAGCCCGCGGAACCGGCGCCGCCGGTGATCACGACGCGGCCGGAGACCGAGAAGCGGATGATCCCGTTCCGGACCCGGCTGGTGCGCGACCCGGCGCTGCCGCGCGGTCGCAAGCGGATCCAGGCGCAGGGTGCGCCGGGCGAGGAGATCCTGCGGTACGTGGTCACGCTCACCGACGGCCGGCCGACCGAGCGCCGCCTGGTGGACAGCACGGTCACCCGGCAGCCGCAGCATCGCGTGGTGGCCTTCGGCACGCGGCGTGGGCAGCGGGACTGCCGGCCCGGGAACGGATGCGCGCCGGTCGGCCGGGCCGCGGGTTGTGCGCAGGACCTGGATCCGGCGACCGAGAGTGGTTCGCTGCCGCTGGGTGGCTCGGTGAACCTGCTCGACGAGGACCTCGCCATGCTCGACAGCCTCGAACTCGAGCCCGGCCTCCTCTGCTGAGGCACCATGTGAGGCGTGGCGGCTGCGGAGCAATGGCTGGAAGAACTCGGGAGCCGGATCGCCCGGCTGGACGGCGTCGTCGGCGTGGTGCTCGGTGGCAGCCGGGCGCGCGGCGACCACCGGCCGGACTCGGACTACGACCTGGGGATCTACTATCGACGGCCGCTCGATCTGGCCGGCCTCGGCGAGATCGCGCGGGACGTCGGTGGGCCGTCCGCGCAGGTCACCGAGCTCGGCGAATGGGGACCGTGGGTCGACGGCGGCGCCTGGCTCGAGGTGGACGGCGCCGCGGTGGATCTGCTCTATCGCGACGTCGGCCGGGTGGAGGGCACCTGGGCCGACGCCGAGCAGGGGCGCTACGTGTTCCACACCCAGGCCGGCCATCCGCTGGGCGTGCCGGACTTCGCGTACCCGGGGGAACTCGCCCTGGCCCGGATCCTGGCCGATCCGACCGGTGAGCTCGCCGCCCTGCGAGGCCGCGTGCGGGTCTATCCACCGGCGCTGCGGGAGCGGCTGGTGGCCGGGCTGTGGGAGGCGGACTTCCTGGTCGGCGTGGCGCGCAAGGCCGTCGATCGCGGGGATTCCGCATACGTCGCCGGGTGCCTGTTCCGGCTGGTCGGGGTGTGTGCGCACGCTCTGCACGGCGCGGCCGGCAAGTGGCTGATCAACGAGAAGGGCGCGGTGGCCGGGGCGGCGAACCTGCCCGGGGCGCCGGACCGGATGGCCGCGCGGGTGGATGCGCTGTTCGGCGCGGTGGGTGCCGATCCGCTGCGCCTGGGGCTGGCCGTCGACCTGGCCGCCGACCTCGTTCTGGACACGGCCGACGCGTGCGCCGCGATGATGCGGTGAAATGGTGCCGTGACTGCTGACGCTCCTACGATTCTGGCCACCAGCGCCTCGTTCCGGCCCGGGAAGCACGGGCTGCTGGACATGCGGCCCGGTCCCATCCACTACTTCGCCGCGCAGCTGGCCAACGCCACCGCGGCGCCGAAGATCTGCGTGCTCAACCAGGCCACCGGAGATCCGGAGGGGCGGATCGGGGCGACCTATGCGGCGTTCGCCGGCACCGAGTTCGTGGCCTCGCACCTGCAGCTCTTCCCGATGCCCAACATCGACGACATCCGCGCCCACCTGCTCGCCCAGGACGTGATCTGGGTCGGCGGCGGCAGCGTCGCCAACCTCTGCGCGGTCTGGCGGGCGCACGGCCTCGACGAGATCCTGCACGAGGCGTGGCAGGCCGGCGTCGTGCTCGGCGGCGTCTCGGCCGGGTCGATCTGCTGGCATCAGGGCGGCAGCACCGACAGCTACGGCCTCGAGCTGCGCGGCTTCACCGACGGCCTGGGCTGGCTGCCTTACAGCAACGGCGTCCACTACGACGCCGAGGAGCAGCGCCGGCCCAAGATGCACGAGCTGATCGGCGACGGCACGCTGGGCGACGGCTACGCGACCGACGACGGGGCCGGGCTGGTCTATCGCGGGACCACCCTCGAGGAGGTGGTCGCCGACAAACAGGGACCCCTCGGGTACGAGCTGAAGCGCACCGCCGACGGCGGCGTCACCGAGACGGTCCTGCCCACCCGAGTGCTCTGACCATGGTCGACCTGGCGCTGCCGTTCCGAGGCACCTGGCTGGTCCAGAACAGCCCGGCGCGGCGCGTGCCCAGCCACGGCACCCACCACTTCGCCACCACCTATGCCATCGACTTCGTCGCGGTCGACGGCCGGCGCACCGCGGCCGTGCGGGACTGGCGCACGTTCCTGGCCACCGAACCGCCGGACCGGTTCGTCGCGTTCGGCCGGCCGATCCTCGCGCCCGCGGCCGGCCGGGTGGTCTCGGTGCTCGACGACGCGCCGGACCACGAGGCCCGGCGCTCGCAGTTCACGCTGCTGCACTACGCGATCACCCAGGCGTCCCGGGCGCGGGCCGGCGCGGCCGCGCTGGCCGGCAACCACGTGGTCATCGAGATCGAGGGCGGCGTCTTCGTCGTGCTGGCGCACCTGCGGGCGGGATCGATCCGGGTGGCGCCCGGCGATGCCGTGGAGATCGGGCAGCAGGTCGGCGAGTGCGGCAACTCCGGCAACTCGACCCAGCCCCACCTGCACCTCCAGGCGATGGACGCGGCGGACGGTTTCACCGCCAAGGGATTGCCGATGTCCTTTCGCGACTACCGCGTGCTGCCCCGGCGCGGTGGGACGCCGATCCTCGTCGAGCGTGGTGTGCCCGCCGAATCGGAGGTGGTCGAGCCGGGGTGAATCGGGCGCACGGCCGACGGCAGACCGCCGAAACGGTGCTGTGCGTGCCACCTTTGCCCGACAATCAAAAGTGGCAAGGTCCGCCAGTCACCCTTTCAGGTGTCTCGCAGTTGGTGAATCGGTGCCACCGTAAGGTTTAGTGAGCAGTCGCCTCGCGATTCGGCGCGAGCGGCATTGATCTCCAAGGAGTTGCGATGATTTCCAGGACTGCTGCGGCGTTCCGTTTCGACCGGCGTGGTGGCGAGGGCGGGACGACCTACCGCTGAGGTCCTGAATCAGTAGTGCAGAGCGACCGTCGCGAACACCACCAGGGCGGCGGAGAGCGCGAGCGACGCGACCAGCAGGGCGACCGGCGCGGCGCCCATCCGGTTGCCGCCTTCGCCACCCGGGCCGTCGGCGGAGTTGTGCCGCAAAGCCTGGGGCCGGGGCAGTCCCGACGTCGGATTCTGCAGGTCGGCAAGCACTTTGATCGCTCCCGGTGTCGTCGATGAGATCGAGCGCGGTGGAAGTCCCGAGCCAGCATCCTGCCGCGCGCTCACAGCCCGCAACTATTACCGGACGGTAACCACCCTCCGCGGCGGCGAATGGCATGTGCCTGGCCGAACGGGCGTACCCGGATGGGGTCAGCCTGTCTGGGGATTTGTCGCCAATAGTCGTTTCGGCAAGATTGGTAGCAGACACCGACGGGGGTGAGTTCGACCGTGCCGCTGTCGCCAGAGTTCAAGAACATGTTCAATAGCGTGCTGCGCGTCGTGATCCTCATTCTCGGAATCGCGTCGGGAATCGCCGAGCTGGCCGATTTCTCGTCCGGGGTCAGTCGCGCGATTCTGCAGGGCCTCGGCATCGCGAGCCTGCTCTACTTCGTGATCCACCTCTGGAATCTGTACTTCGTGGCGCGGATCCGTCAGCTGGAGACTCAGGTGCAGGATCTCAACGACAAGATGACCCTGGAGAAGACCGGACACCAGCACTACCTGCGGGCGATCGAACGGATCAGCGACCGCGAGATGCCGTTGTTCTCGGAGACTCTCGAACTCGTCGTGACCATCGGCAGCGACGACGAGAGCGATCACATCCTCGAAAAGCACCGCACCATGCCGCGGCCGGTGGTCACGCACCGCACCATGCGGCCGATCGTGCCGGACGAGGACGTCGTCGCCCGGCTCGACGACTTCAGCTTCAAGGCCGAGGTGAAGAACGGTGGCGGCACCATCACCGATCTGCCGCTGCGGGAGCAGGTCCGCCTCCTCCGGGCCTGGCTGGTGTTCGATCCGGCGATGACCGGGGAGACCGACTGGGAGGTCGAATATCGGCCCCGAGGGTTGTGGCGGCCGCTGCGGGAGCGCGGCTGGGACTGGCTCAAGTGGGACGACCGGTTGCAGACCGCGGACGGTGGTTCCACCGCGCTGACCAGGTTTCAGGTGACCTTCGCGTTCCCGGCCGGCGATCAGCCGCCGAGCGTGAAGGAGCAGCACGGGTTCGGCGCCCTGCAACCGCCGGAGAAGGGCCACAACGGCTGGACGGTGACCTGGCTGGACGAGAAGCCGGCCGGTCGTTACTACGCCTGGGATCTCACGCAGACCACCTGAACCAGGGCAGCCGCCACTGCTGGTGGCGGCCGGTGCGCCGCCAGCCACTTCCGGCAAATGCCCTAAGAGGCGTAGTGCAGGATCACGTTGTGCACGTGATGCGTCTTGTCCGAGCCGCGGAACTCCACCTCGTAGATGTGCGTGCCGACGTGGATGGCGATCGTGCCGGTGGAGAAGTACTGGCCGGCGATGCTCTTGTTGCTCACCACGCTGACACTGCTGATCTTGGAGTACGGGATGCTGGTGATCGCGAAGCGTTTCCCGGCGAAGGACTTGTCCTGGATGATCACCCGGCGGGTGGTCAGCCCGAGGTATCCGGTGCCGACGCCGACCGCGTCGTACACCGCGATGATCTGTTCGCCGTCCAGCAGGCCGCTCTCGATCTGCTTGAGCTGACCCTTGTTGTCGAAGATCGGATCCGTCATGAATCCGAGACTATTGCGCGCCCACCACCGTCTTGTAGGCGTCTTCGATCCGGGCCGCCAGAGTGACCTGGCCGTCGGTGATCGCGTCGCTCTCGCCGGTGCGCTCGGCCGACGGCAGACGGATCTGCGTGTGACCCTCTGTGCGCCGGATTGCGGGGCGTATGCGTAGTGTGTCCGCAGCGACCTTGATTCTCTCGGTCAGCGCGGCATGCTGGCTGTCGTCACAGGCGAGGACTCTTCGCAATTCTGCGCCGTCCTGCGTCCAGCCCTTCAACAGGGCGAGGGCGTCGGTCAGATAGTCGGACCGCGTCCCCCGTTGCCTTCGGCTCCGCATCGCCGCACCCCCCAGGCGTCGTTGCCGGCTTGTGGCCAAACTGTCGCCGTGTCGTCATGGTCGGTGGTGACAGTCTTGTCTGCCGCGTCAATCATGTCCACGCCCACATATCCGTGTTCTCCCGACGATCGGGACTCCTCGGGCAACCTGAACGGTGACTTTTTGTGGCACGCTCATGGCCCATGCGCCCGGAACGCCGCGTCAGCGCCTCGTCGTCACCCAGGGTGATTGTGGCCGCAGTGATAGTCATGGATGGGCGCGTGCTCGCCTGCGAGCGCTCGGCGCCGCCCGAGGTGGCCGGGCGCTGGGAGTTCCCCGGCGGCAAGGTCGAGCCGGGCGAGACCGACGCCGAGGCGCTGGCCCGCGAGTGCGTCGAGGAGCTCGGCGTGCGGGTGGCGGTGGGCGACCGGGTGGGCCCGGACGTGCCACTCGCACACGGCCGGGCGGTGCTGCGGGTTTTTGCCGTGGAGCTGCTCGGCGGCGACGTGCCGCGAGCGCTGGAGCACACCGCGATGCGCTGGCTCGGCCCGGACGAGCTGACCAGCGTGCGGTGGCTCCCGGCGGACAAGCCCATCGTCGCCGAGCTGCCCCGGCTGCTACTCGGAGAAAGTCGCGCGTAGCTCGCGCTTGAGCACCTTGAAGCTCGGGCCCACCGGCAGCGACTCGACGAAGCGGACCTGCCGCGGGTATTTGTGCCGGCCCAGCTTCTCCTTGCTCCACTCGATCAGCTCGTCCGCCGTGACACCGCCCGCCTCGTCCGGCTGAACGGTGGGAACCACGACCGCGCAGATCTCCTCACCGAACGTGGCGTCAGCGATGCCGATCACCGCGACCTGCGCCACCGACGGGTGCCGGGCCAGCGCCTCCTCGACCTCGCGGGGATAGACGTTGAACCCGCCGCGGATCACCAGGTCCTTTTTGCGGTCGACGATCGTGATGAAGCCGGTCTCGTCCTTGCGTCCCAGGTCGCCGGTGCGGAACCAGCCGTCGATCACCGCCTCGGCGGTCGCCTCCGGCCGGTTGTGGTAGCCGGCGAAGACACAGTGCCCGCGGATCACGATCTCGCCGAGCTCACCGGCCGGCAGGAACTCGATGCGCTCGTCGACCTCGGCCCGGGCGATCTCCGCCTCGACGCCCCAGATCGGGTGGCCGATGGTGCCCGGCCGGGTGCCGAACGCGGGCTGGTTCGTGGTCGCCGTCGGCGAGGTCTCGGACAGGCCGTAGCCCTCGTAGATCGGCGCCTGGAAGATCTCGGTGAACTTCTCCAGCACCGCGACCGGCAGCGAGGCGCCGCCGGAGAAGCAGAGCCGCAGATCGGGCAGGCGCTCTGCCTTCGGCGCCGCCTCGAGCAGCCCGATGAACATGGTCGGCACGCCGAAGAAGATGGTCGCGCCCTCGCGGACCATCAGCTCGATCGCGGCCTCGCCGGTGAACCGCGGCAGCAGCACGAGCGTGCCGCCGGCCCGGAACGTGCCGTTCATCGCGACGCTCTGCCCATAGGTGTGGAACAGCGGCAGGCAGCCCATGGAGATGTCGTCCGGGAGCGGGTCGTGCACGTCGAACGTGTTCACCGTCGCGTTCATCACCAGGTTGAGGTGCGTCAGCAGGGCGCCCTTGGGCTGGCCGGTGGTGCCGCTCGTGTAGAAGATGACGGCGGTGTCCTCGGCCTCGCGCGTCACGTATGTGAACAGCGGCTCGACCGACGCGGCGGCGTCCTCCAGGCGCGGCGGGGCCTGCGGCACGTCGGCCGGCATCGGGCCCACGGTGATCACCGGGATGCCGGCCAGCTCCGCCGCCTTGGCCGCGGTGGCGAGCTGACTCGAGTGCGTGACCAGCTTCTTGGCGCCGGAGTCGGTCAGGACGTACGCCATCTCCTCCGGCGTCAGCAGCAGGTGCACCGGGACGATGACCGCGCCGATCGAGAGGGCCGCGTAGTACGCCCGCGGGAAGTCCATCACGTTGGGAATCTGCAGGGCGACCGTGTCGCCCGGGCCGATGCCGAGCTCGCGCAGCCCAGCCGCCCAGGACCGGGCCTGCGCCCACAGCTCCGAATAGGTCAGTCGCGCGCCGGTGTGGTCGATCAGCGCCACCTTGTCCGGCCGTTTGCGCGCCGCCTCGGCCAGGATCGTCGCGAGCGAGAGAACCGTCATGCGAGGTGACCCCCGATCTTGGTGTAGCCCCGGAGCAGGTCCCTGGAGATGATCAGGCGCTGCATCTCGTCGGTGCCCTCATAGATGCGGATCAGCCGGACGGCCCTGTACCACCGCTCGATCGGCAGCTCGCGGGTGTAACCCATGCCGCCGTGGATCTGCATCACGCGATCCATCACCTGATTGACCATGCCGGCTCCATAGAGCTTGGCATGCGAGGCCGAGTGCCGGAAGTCCATGCCCTGATCGACCGTCCAGGCCGCCTTGAGGATCAGCCAACGGGCCGCCTCCAGCTCGGTCTCGGAGTCCGCGATCATCCACTGGATCGCCTGGTTGTCGCCGATCTTGCGGCCGAACGTCTCGCGGGTGTTCGCGTAGTCGATCGCCATCTGCAGGGCCCGCTCGGCGCTGCCGATCGCGGCCGATGGGATCAGGTAGCGGCCGCGGCCGATCCACTTCATGCCCAGCTCGAAGCCCTGGCCGATCTCGCCGAGAATGTTGCGCGCCGGCACCCGTACGTCGTCGAAGATCAGCGACGCCGGCCGGGCCGGGCCCATCGTGTCGATGGCCTCGGAGCGCCAGCCCATCGAGCGGTCCACGAGGAAGGCCGTCGTGCCGCCACCGCGCACGCCCTTCTCCCGGTCGGTGACCGCGACGACGATGGTGAAGTCGGCCTCGTTGCCGTTCGTGATGAACGTCTTCTCGCCGTTCAGGATCCAGTCGTCGCCGTCCTTGCGGGCGCTCAGCTTGATGTTCGCCGCGTCCGACCCGGCGCCCGGCTCGGTGATCGCGAAGCAGGAGACGCGGTCGCCCTCGATGGTGGGGATGAGGAACTCCGCCTTCTGCTCCTCGTTCGCGTAGTAAAGGATGTTGTCGGCCTCGCCGCCGAAGCTGAACGGCACGTAGGTGCGGCCCACCTCGGTCCAGATCAGCGACTGCATCACGGCGGGGAGGTCCATGCCGCCGTACTGCTCGGGCGTGCCGAGCCCCCAGTAGCCGAACTTCTTGGCCTTCTGCCGGAGCTCGGCCAGCTCGCTGCGCTCGATCCCGGGCCGGCCGGCCCGCTCACGCCGCAGCACGTCCGACTCCAGAGGCATCACCTCCTTCGCGATGAACTGACGGGCAGTGTCGCGGATCGCGCGTTCCTCATCGCTCAAGGAGAAGTCCATGGGAGATAAACTAGCGGTGTAAGTTTTCACACGTCCAGTGCTGAATCCCGGGAGTTTGCATGGCGCGTCCGAAACAGGTCCTGCTCACCCATGGGCGGATCGTCGAGGCGGCCGCGGCCCTGGTGGACGCGGAGGGGCTGGAGGCGGTCTCGGTCCGCCGGCTGGCCACCGAGCTGGGCGTGGCCGGGCCTTCGCTCTATCACCACTTCGGCACGAAGGCGGAAATCCTGGACGCGGTGGCCGACGCGGTGATCGCCCAAGTCGACGTCTCGGCCTTCGGCAGCAACGACTGGGCGAAGGCCCTGCGACTCTGGGCGCAGTCCTACCACGCCGTGCTCAGCGCCCACCCGAACATCGTGCCGGTGCTCGCCCAGGGTCCCGGCCGGCGCCCGGCGTCGCTCGCGATGGCGGACGCGGTCTACGGCGCGCTGATCGGCGCCGGCTGGTCGCCGTCCCGGGCCACGCACATCGGCGCCCTGCTCCGATACCTGGTCACCGGCTCGGCCCTGGGGTCGTTCGCCCTCGGCTTCCCCGAGGATCCCGAGCTCTACGAGAAGTACCCTCACCTTCACCGCGCCCACCATCTCGCGGAGAACCGCGAGCGGGTGGACGAGGGCGCGTTCGTCCTGGGCCTGGAGACGCTGGTCTCCGGCCTCGAAACCCTCCTGCAGAACGGGGCTGAACGATGACGTCACCCACCGTCCGCGACCACCTCTACATCGGCGGCCAATGGGTCTCGCCGGCCGGCGCCGGCAAGATCGAGGTGCAGAACCCGGCCACCGAGGAGGTGCTGGGGCACGTGCCGGAGGGCACCGCGACGGACGTCGACGCCGCGGTCGCCGCCGCACGCGCCGCCTTCGACGGCTGGGGCTCGCTGCCGATCGCCGAGCGCGGCGTGGCGCTGGACCGGCTGCACACCGCGCTGGCTGCGCGCGCCGCCGACATCGCCCGGACCGTGGGACTCGAGCTGGGCACGCCGCTCAAGATCGCCCAGTCGGTCCAGGCCGGTCTTCCCCTCCTGGTCCTGCGGGGGTACGCGGACGTGGCGCTGCAACCGGTGCCCGAGCAGACCATCGGGAACTCGCTGGTGGTCCGCGAACCGGTCGGCGTGGTCGGTGCGATCACCCCGTGGAACTACCCGCTGCACCAGGTCGTCGCCAAGGTCGCGGCGGCGCTCGCGGCCGGCTGCACGGTGGTGCTCAAGCCCAGCGAGCTGACCCCGCTGACCGCCTGTCTGCTCTTCGACGCCGCGCACGAGGCCGGTCTGCCGCCGGGCGTGCTCAACCTGGTCACCGGCACCGGCCCCGAGGTGGGCGCGGCGATCGCCGGGCACCCGGACGTCGACATGGTGTCGTTCACCGGCTCGACCGCCACCGGCCGCGCGATCTCGCACGCCGCCGCCGACCGGATCGCCAAGGTCGCGCTCGAGCTGGGCGGCAAGTCCGCCAACGTGATCCTGGAGGACGCCGACCTGACCAAGGCGGTGAAGGTGGGCGTGGGCAACGCGTTCCTCAACTCGGGGCAGACCTGCACGGCGTGGACCCGCATGCTGGTGCACCGCAGCATCTATGACGACGCGGTGGCGCTGGCCGCCGCGACCGCGGCCGGCTATGCGACCGGTGACCCGTTCGACCCGGCCACCCGGCTCGGCCCGCTGGTCTCGGCCGCGCAGCGCGACCGGGTCCGGGGCTTCATCGAGCGGGCCGACGCCAAGCTGGTGGCCGGCGGGCTGGACGCGCCGGTGCCGGACAGGGGCTACTTCGTCGCGCCCACCGTCTTCGCCGACGTCGATCCGGACAGCGAGCTCGCCCAGGAGGAGATCTTCGGCCCGGTGCTGTCGATCATCCCGTTCGACGACGACGATCACGCGGTCGCCATCGCCAACAACTCCAAGTACGGTCTGGCCGGTGGCGTCTGGGGCAGCCCGGAGCGCGCGCTGGGCGTGGCCCGGCGACTGCGGACCGGCGCCGTGGACGTCAACGGCGGCGCGTTCAACCCGATCGCGCCGTTCGGCGGCTACAAGCAGTCCGGCATCGGGCGTGAGCTGGGCTCGTTCGGTCTCGAGGAGTTTCAGCAGGTGAAGGCGATTCAGCGATGACCACACGAGTGTCCGCGGTGGTGGTGCGCGAGGCCGGGGCCGGTCCCGCGCTGGAGGACCTGGAGCTGCCCGAGGTGGGTCCGGGCCAGGTCCGGATCCAGGTCAAGGCGGCCGGGGTGTGCCACTCCGATCTGTCCATGGTGAACGGGACGCTGCGCCCGCCCTATCCGCTGGTGCTCGGGCACGAGGCGGCCGGCGAGGTGGTCGAGGTCGGGCCCGAGGTGACCCGGGCCCAGGTCGGCGATCACGTGGCGCTGAACTGGCAGCCGGCCTGCCGGATGTGCTGGTTCTGCACGCACGGCGAGCCGTGGCTGTGCGCGACCGTGGCCGGGATCGCGGCGCTGGAGAACGGCGCCACGCTCGGTGGCGTGCCGGCCTACGTGACGTTGGGGCTGGGCGCGTTCGCCGAGCAGGTGGTGGTGCCGGAGAACGCGGTCATTCCCGTACCCGGGGAATTGGATTGGTCCTCCGCCGCCCTGCTGGGGTGTGCGGTGCTGACCGGGACCGGCGCGGTGCGCAACACCGCCCGGGTCGCGGCCGGCGACTCGGTGCTGGTGATCGGGCTCGGCGGCGTCGGCCTCTCGGTGGTGGCGGCGGCCCGGGCGGCCGGTGCGGCGACGGTCATCGCGGTGGACGTGTCGGAGTCGAAGAAGGCGCTGGCCGAGGCGGCCGGCGCGACCGATTTCGTGGTGGCCTCGGATGCGCTGTCCAAGGATGTCCGGGCGCGCACGTCCGGGCGCGGGGCGGACCATTCGTTCGAGGCGGTGGGCCGGTCCAGCACGATCCGGGCGGCCTGGCGGGCGACCCGGCGGGGCGGGCAGGTCACGGTGGTCGGCATGGGCCGGGCCGACGACAAGGTCGAGCTCAGCGCGCTGGACATCTTCTCGTCGGCGCGCACGCTGCGGTCGTCGGTCTATGGCAGCTCGGATCCGGATGTGGAGATCCCGGTGCTGGCGCAGGACGTGCTGGCCGGGACCATTCCGGTCGACCACCTGATCACCGACCGGATCGGGCTGGCGGACGTGCCGGCCGCCTTCGACCGGATGTCCCGCGGCGAGGGCGCCCGCTCGGTCGTGGTCTTCTAAGGGTTCTTGGTGCGGTCCGCCCCCGGCGGGGGCGGACCGTCGTGGTAATCGGCTCGGCCGCGCTCAGGCCAAGCATCGAATCGTGCACCCGCCCGAGTGCCGGACCGGTCAGGGCTTGCTGTTGAGGAGGGCCGTCACGGTCCTGGTCAGGGTGGTCCGGGCCGTGTCGGCCGACATCTCCATCGGCTTGCGCAGCGTGTCCCAGGTGTTCCAGGTGCTGATCGCGGTCAGGGCGTCCAGCAGCTCGGTGTCGTCGCCGATCTCGCCGGCGAACAGGACTTTCACCTCGTCACGGACCCGCTCCACGTGCAGCTTGCGGTAGTGCTGCAGAGCGGGCGAGAACGGCTCCTTCAGCGCCGACGCGCGGGCCGCCGGGCCGATCTTGTCGTTCATCTTGGCTCGCTGGGCGCAATAGAGGTCGATGCGCTCGGTCAGCGGCAGGTCGGCCGGGATCGGCTTGAAGGACTCGTCGCGGCGATCCAGTATGCGCTGGGCGCTGGCGGTGAACAGCGCCTCCATGTCCGCGAAGTGACTCCACAGGGCGCGCAGCGAGACGCCCGCCAGCTTGGCGATCTTGTCCGCGGTGGGCCGCATGTCGCCGCCCGCAATGAGGCTCACGTGGGCGTCCACGATCGCGTTGCGAGTGCGCTCGGATCGGGCGGTGCGCCCGTCGATGCGCGGCGTCGGTGTGGTCATCTCGTGCTCCGGTAACGATTGAGCTCCCGCCGGGCCAGCGAGCGCTTGTGCACTTCGTCCGGGCCATCGGCCAATCGGAGCGTACGGGCTGACGCCCAGAGCCGCGCGAGGGGTGTGTCCTGTCCCACACCGGCCGCGCCGTGCGCCTGAATCGCCTTGTCAATGATCCACTCCACGGTCAGCGGAGTGACGATCTTGATTGCCTGGATCTCGGTGTGCGCGCCCTTGTTGCCGACCGTGTCCATCAGCCAGGCCGCCTTCAGCACCAGCAGCCGGGCCTGCTCGATGCGCACCCGCGACTCGGCGATCCAGTCCTGGATCACGCCCTGCTCGGCGAGCGGCTTGCCGAACGGCTCCCGGGACAGCGCCCGCGTGCACATCAGCTCGAGGGCCCGCTCGCCCATGCCGATCAGCCGCATGCAGTGGTGGATCCGGCCCGGGCCGAGGCGCGCCTGCGAGATGGCGAAACCGCCGCCCTCCTCACCGATCAGGTTCGTGGCGGGGACCCGTACCCCATCGAAGGTGACCTCGGCGTGCCCGCCGTGGTCTCCATCGTCATAGCCGAACACGGTCATGCCGCGCTCGATCGTCAGGCCCGGGGTGTCGCGGGGGACCAGCACCTGGCTCTGCTGCACGTGGCGCGCGGCCGACGGGTCGGTCTTGCCCATCACGATGAAGATCTTGCAGTTCGGGTTCATCGCGCCGGAGATGTAGAACTTGCGGCCGGTGATCACGTATTCGTCGCCGTCGCGCTCGATCCGGGTGCCGATGTTGGTGGCGTCCGAGGAGGCGACCTGCGGCTCGGTCATCGCGAACGCGGACCGGATCTCGCCGGCCAGCAGCGGCTTCAGCCACTTCTCCTGCTGCTCGGGGGTGCCGAACTCGGCGAGCACCTCCATGTTGCCGGTGTCCGGCGCGGCGCAGTTCAGCGCGGGCGGCGCGATGCTCGGGCTGCGGCCGGTGATCTCGGCGAGCGGCGCGTACTGCGTGTTGGTGAGGCCGGCGCCGTGCTCGCCGGGCAGGAACAGGTTCCACAGGCCGCGCGCCTTGGCCTCGGCCTTGAGCGGCTCGAGCGCGGCCGGCGGCCCCCAGCCGTCGGCGTGGTACGTCGGCTCGGCGGGATAGACCAGCTCCTCCATGAACGCGGTCAGCCGCTTGCGGTAGTCCTCGGTCTTCTCGTCGAACGCGAAGTCCATCGCTCATCCCTTCAGAGCTTGATGACCTTGGGCGACCAGCGGCGCCACCATCTCACCGACGGTGTCGAACCCCGCCCCTACGGTTTGACCTTGCACATAGCGGTAATGGACGCCCTCGAGGATCACGGCGAGCTTGAACGCCGCGAAGGCCACGTACCAGTGCAGGTCGCTCACGTCGCGCTTGCTGCGTTCGGCATAACGCGTCGCGATCTCCCCCAGCGTGGGGTGGCCGGGGATGGAGATCGGCGGGCGCGGGATGCCGTCCTTGATGAGCAGCGGGCGGCCCGCATAGACCTGCATCAGGGCGACGTCGCTGAGCGGGTCGCCGAGCGTCGACATCTCCCAGTCGAGCACCGCGTTGACCTGAAGCTCGTCGCCGATCAGCACGTTGTCGAGGCGGAAGTCGCCGTGCACCACCGTGCCGTCGCCCTCCGGCACGTCCAGCGCGAGGCGGGCGTGCAGTTCGTGGATGCCGGGCACGTCGCGGCTGTGGGAGGCGTCCAGCTGCTTCTTCCAGCGGCGCACCTGACGCTCGTTGAAGCCCTGCGGGCGACCGAAATCGCCCAGCCCGATCGCCTCGGGGTCGAGTGCGTGCAGGTCGGCCAGGGTGTCCACCAGCGACAGCACCAGGGCGTGCATCGCCTCGGGCCCGAGCGCTTCGAGCTCGGCGACGTCGCGGTAGATGTGGCCGTCGACGTGCTCCATCAGATAGAACGGCGCGCCGATCACCGCGGGGTCGGTGCAGAGCAGGACCGGCGCGGGCGCAGGGAAGCCGGCCGCGGACAGGGCCGCGAGCACCTTGTGCTCGCGGCTCATGTCGTGCGCGGTGGGCAGGACGTGGCCCAGTGGCGGCCGGCGCAGCACCCAGCGGCTCTCGCCGTCGGTCACCGCATAGGTCAGATTGGAGCGCCCGCCGAGGAACATGGTGGCGCTCAGCGGGCGGTCCGAACCCAGGAACGTCCGCAGCGCGGCCAGATCCAGCCCTCGGGGTGCGATCACTCGAATCCTCGCTGAATCTTGTTCATCCCGGCCAGCCAGCGCTCCGGCTCGGTGGCCCTGATTTTGTAATACTCCGCCACCTCGG
The DNA here is from genome assembly GCF_055586225.1 of Actinoplanes sp. NPDC051388. NCBI lineage: Bacteria > Bacillati > Actinomycetota > Actinomycetes > Micromonosporales > Micromonosporaceae > Actinoplanes > Actinoplanes sp. NPDC051388. Next base: position 264,328 of record NZ_JBVJIP010000010.1, read on the forward strand.
GGTGCGGCAGGATCAGGAAGCCGTCCGATTCGATGCCCTTGGCCACCACCGCGGCCACCTCGGTCGCCTCCAGGGCGCCCTCGGGGGGGGGGGGGGGGGGGGGGGGGGGGGGGGGGGAGGGGGGGGGGGGGGGGGGGGGGGGGGGGGGGGAGGGGGGGGGGGGGGGGGGGGGGGGGGGGGGGGGGGGGGGGGGGGGGGGTGGGTCTACGGGTTGAGAGATAAAGCGGGTCGCGGTTTT